>JBJEJA010000001.1:0-23844 GCA_051877575.1 Lachnospiraceae bacterium
ATTATTTTAATCCCAGAAAATATCCATTCAAATTCTCCAAGCTCTTAGCAAGAATTTCCTGCTCCTGAGGAGAAATTTGTTCTACAATGGCATTTATCATATCGGCATGGAATTTTTCATGCCGGGCATAAGCCTTTTTCCCCTTTGCAGTCAGGGAGACCAGTACAACTCGCCGGTCTTCCTCGGATCTGACACGATCCACAAAGCCCTTTTTGACCAGACCATTTACGGCAATGGTAAGGGTTCCCATGGTGACATTCAATGCTTTTGCAACAGAGGACATGTTTTTTGCCTTTCCGGTACCGATTGCATTGATCACATGCATATCATTCAATGTTAAATTGCTGAATTCTCCCGTCTTGATCTGCTGCTCTTCAATATTGTTAATATCCCTGAATAGCTCCACAAACAAACGGTTCAGAGTATCTTTAATGTCCACTGTTCTACTCCTCTTACTTCCTAGATTTTGGCTGTCAGGCAACCGATATTTTTAATCAGCACCGACACACTGCCGTCCGCTTCTGTAATAAATTCCACGCTGGAAGGATCATTATATTCCTTCATAGGTATTTTGATTTCAATGCCGGAATCTGTTTTCAACACCTGGGTTTCATATTTCTTTACGGTTTTTTCATTCTGCGGCTTGATTTCCTCATGAACCATATCGTATTTTTCCATTTTTTCCTGAAATTCCTGCTTTAATTCAGGTTTTTCCTCAAAGATCTTATCTGCTATGGTTTCTACCGTAAAGCTTCCGTTTTCTTCCAGTTCCTGATGAATGATGTTTTTCGCCTTCATATTGGCTTCATACTGTTTTGTTTCATCATAATAGCCGTTCTGCACGCTTTCTACCGCTCTCGTAACAATAGATAATTTGGACTTGGGCGAAAGCCTGCTGGAGCATTTTAAGAAAAGATAGGTAAAGTAATTGGTCTTTTCCCCGTTTATATCATATTTCTTCTCAATGGCATAAACACTTAAGTCGGAAAGATTAATGATCGCTGCTTCCTGAAGTCTCTGGCTTTCCGTAGGCAGGATGGATTTATATTTGATAATCTGGTTTTCGTTTCCGTCTTCTTTTGCCTGGGTTTTGTGGGTATAAAATTCTTTATAATTCATTTTCAGCAATGCCAGATATTTGTTGTCTCTTTCATCAAACCGCACTACCATCAGATCTGCCGGCGGAATATCAATATTGCTGTTCATGATCTGATAAAGGAAGTTTGCCATATCCTTGCTGATATCCACAAAATAGTCCTCATCATATTGTATCAGCATTTTGTAGACTTCGGATTCTTCTTTATAAAACTGACAGATTTTACAATCGTCTCCGGAAACAATTTTATAAATATGCTCCTTTAAAAAATCTGCCAGATCCGAGCCGAATTCAATCTCCGCATCGGATAGTACGGGCATTCCCACAGTGGAATCCATAATATGTACAATCACTCTTCTAATCCTGATATCATCTTTATACATGATTTATCTCCTGTTCTTTGGTTTCAATCCTCCAGGGGATTGCGCTGATTTTCGTTAGATTGCTCCCAGATATTTCAACACAAACAGCCATAAGGTCAGGCTGATGGAACTGAAGAAGGTTGTAGCAACCACGGTGCTGGAGGTCAGTGTCCCTTCATGTCCCATATTCTTTGCCATAATATAACAGCTTGGCGTCGTAGCCGAACCCAGCATGACTAAGATCGCCACCAGTTTTTCTCCTGTAAATCCCATCCACAATGCCACCGGCAAAAACAAGGCCGGCAGGATAAACAATTTCGTAACCGTACAAATAACTGTCGGGCGGATTTTTTTGATTGCTTTTCTCCCTTCAAATCCCGCACCCAGCCCTACAAGTGCCAGCGGAGATGCCATGACCGCAAAGTTATGTATGGTCTTATCGATGATAAACGGAAAATCAACCCGCGCAAGAGAGGTCAGAATTCCCAATACAATACTGATGATAATGGGATTTTTTGCAATTCCGACAATGGATTTTTTCAGGCTTTCTCTATTCAGACGGTGCTCACCCGGTCCGGTAAAAGAAAGAATAACAACAGCCATTACATTATATAAGGGCACTGTTCCGATGATCATAAGGGGTGCCATCTGGGATGTTCCGTAAATATTCTGTATAAATGCCAGCCCCAGGACCGCCGCACTGCTACGGTAACAGCCTTGCGTAAACTCTCCTACGATATCTTTTTCTTTTAGAAAAAGTGTACTGAGCCCCCAGATGACAACAATGCCAAAAAGCGTCACGCCAAAACAGAACAGTACATATTTCGTATCCCAGACGGCGGTAAAATCAGCTCCCGCCAGATCCTCAAAAAGCATGACCGGCAATGTTACCTGAAAATTAAATTTATTTAAGGTCTTTACAAAAGAGTCATCCATCAGCCTGCATTGTTTGAATAAATAGCCGAGAACCATCGTCAGAAAGACCGGTATCGTCGCGTTCAGCGAAAAAATTAAATGTTCCATAATAGTTCAATTATAGATTTTAGAGGCGAAAAAGTAAAGAGTTGTCCGCTTGTTTGCATTGCCTTTCCATGTTATAATTTCTTTTGTTTATTGTTGTGGAGGTTTTATGGAAATCCATTATATAATCGCTTTTTGCGTTTTATTCATTTTGATCATAGTCTTGTCTTTTTTTATTAGCAAATATTGCAGCCGACGTCTGAAAAGAACTGAAATGGACGAAATGGAAGGTGTGGACTTTGAAAAATTCTGCGCCGCACTTTTGTCCCGCCATGGATTTGACGAAGTCGAAATGACCAAAGCCAGCGGGGATTACGGCATTGATATTCTTGCTCAAAAAGAAGGCGTCACTTACGCCATTCAATGCAAGCGATACACCGAACCGGTCGGTGTCAAAGCCATTCAGGAGGCATATGCGGGCAGAGATTATTACGATCGCATGGTCGGTGCCGTTATGACCAACCAATATTTTACGGCTCCCGCCGTGGAAGCCGCAAAGAAATTAAAAATATTATTATGGGACAGAGGCTATATCGACAGTATGCTGGAAGAAGAGCGAAAAAAATAGTGCTTCTTTTATGTGACAGCCTCAGACAATCATTCCGGCCAATATGACACTTGCGATTGTCCCTGCCAGAGTCGCAATCAGTGCACCCGGCAAAGTAAATTTTGTCTTATTTACCTTCGCTACCATATAGTAAACGGACATGGTATAGAAAATGGTCTCCGTAGAACTCATCATCAGCGAAGTCATCATTCCCATAAGGGAATCCGTTCCATAGCTTTTAAAAATATCCAATACAAGCCCCGTTGCCGCCGAAGAAGAAAACATTTTAACCAATGTCAGCGGGACCAATTCTCCTGGGAAACCTAAAGGATCTGTTACTTTTCCCAACAACCTGCCCAAAAATTCCAAAAAACCGGAAGCACGCAGAACGCCTACAGCCATCATCAACCCAATCAGAGTCGGCGTTATTTCCACTACCGTCTTCAAACCTTCTTTTGCTCCTCTGATAAAAGATTCATATACCTGGGTCTTAGCTGCCATTCCATAGGCCACAATATAAAAAATTAATACCGGTATGATGATATTGGATATATTGGCAAGTACGCTCATAACTTTTCCCGGAAATTATCATTGCTATAATTTATGTTTTTCCGGGGCAGGTTATACCTCTTTTTCCTGTATATAACAATTCATTATTCAGATATAACCCCGGGGTTGGCTAACGTAAAATAACTCTCTTCCCCATTTTCGGAAGCATGATATTCTACCTCAAAAACCAGATTTTCCATTTCCCCTGCGGTATATTGAGGTGTCGCAATATCAACCGTCATAACTCCGGGTGTCGCTACTATATATAAAGCTGCTCCGGTTCTCCCATCCGGCGTGATATGCATATAATCTGCATAGGACATTCCTTTATACTGAGGATGATCACCTATGTCATAAGACATTCCGGATATCAACACATTTTCTGTACCTCTTTCCAAAATATCTACTGTGAGTGTATCCTCATTTACCTGTTCCTCCACAAGCTTTGCCACCTCTTCCTCATATGTATCCCTGTCTAATTCATAAGGTTTTACAATTCCTGTATCAGACATTTCAAAAATCATCAGGCGCTCCCAATGAAATCCGGTACCTGTACCACCATCAGCATAAAATGCAAATTCATCCTTTCCATCCAGATCATAATCCCCCACTTGTATCCATGGTTCATAATGATGTGGATTCCAGCTCCATTCAAAATAGTTTAAGTGACTTTTACCATTTTCCCTTACATCTATAACGATTCCGTTCTGTCCGTACTCCTGACTGATGATGCCGTAAATCTGCACTTCTTTTTCTTCTACTTTGCTCTCTGCCATCAGAAGCAGGCGGTCTCCATATTCCGGATCCATTTCAACAACACTGACATCTTCATATTTTTGAACCTGATCTGTCCCCAGATATTCTTCCGTAACCCGTTCCATGACTTTTGTCAGCTCCGAATTTGCTTCTTTATCCTTTTTCCCCGATAAGGCAATATACAAAACCATAAAAAGTACAGCTAAAAGTATCAATGCCGATAATATGCGTTTTTTCACTTTTTCTTTTCTCCTTTTTGTAAATCAAGAATCTTTTCGGAACTCAACCGCATGTTTTCTCATCCAGATCGGAAACAGATTTCTCTGGCAGGACGGATTTTCTCTCTGTTTAATCCCTATGGTATCAAAAAACGTCCTCCACAATCCGGTAAATTCATCCTCAATCTGCTCTGTTTTCATCAGGCTTTCGGACTCTTCTTCCGTCAGATAGCGGATATAAAAATCTTCATTTACCGGATGGATCGCCGCAGTTTTCCGATTGTCGTCCATAATGATCCAGTGCTCAGAGGGCATCCGGTCCTGAAAATGACCGGCCACATATAAAAGCACATTGTTTTTGGGTTCGATATGGCATACATACACACTGCTTCCGATGGAAGTAAACCGGGCAAACTCCCGGAAATAGTGGGCCTCGTTTCCAACATTCCGCCTTAGCTCCATCATGCGGATCACCGGCGGAGAAGTGAGCATGGACATGACCTTTCCGCCATAGGCAAATCCCATAATCAAAAACCGATAAATGGTATCGAGTGCATCCTCCTCACGGGATAAAGCCGCATAGAATACCTGCATATAGGCCTCATAGGAGATTTTCTTTTGAATGGAGCGGACCACCTTTTCTACCTTTTCCATATCTGCATCTACATGAATATACTCGCTGAATAAATCAGGCTGAATGATTGGCTCTCTCAAAAGCTTCACATTGTCATGTCCCTTTTTGCTCGCCCATGCATCATAAATGCAGGTCATCATGCTCTCAAAATCATCCCTGCATGTAAAAACCGTCATCCCATCACCCCATTCCGAAATCATCAAACAGCGACATCTGCCGGCATCCGCTTTGGTTCGCGATCTGCCAGTTTTCTTTTTGATTGGTCGCTGTAAGCTGTCTGGTGATGTATTGCTCCTCTATGGGAATATGATACATCATTTTTCCGTTACAGGTAATAAAATAATGCGCTCTTTTCAACACAACGCCCATTTTTTTCAGATTTTCAAAGC
Source organism: Lachnospiraceae bacterium (assembly GCA_051877575.1). Taxonomy (GTDB): domain Bacteria; phylum Bacillota; class Clostridia; order Lachnospirales; family Lachnospiraceae; genus UBA2882. The sequence continues at coordinate 5,572 of JBJEJA010000001.1, forward strand.
TTAGGCTTCCAAAACGCCTTGCCTTCATGATTCGTCCCGCAGATTTGGGTCCGATACCCGGAATCCGCAAGACCATATCATAGGGCGCAGTCTGTATCTCCACCGGAAACAGCTCCAGATGCCGCAGTGCCCAATCGCATTTGGGATCCAGTTGTTCATTAAAATTGGGACGGTCTTCGGAGAGCAGTTCATCCGCTTCAAAACCGTAAAAACGCAACAACCAGTCTGCCTGATACAGACGATGCTCCCTTAAAAGAGGCGGCGGTGTTCCCAAAGCCGGAAGATGACTGTCTTCATTGATCGGTACATAAGCGGAATAAAATACTCTTTTTAAGTCATATGCCTGATACAGTTTCTGTGTTGTCTGTATCAGATTGTAGTCCGACTCTCCGCTTGCCCCGATGATCATCTGCGTGCTCTGTCCCGCAGGTGCAAAGGAACGTTTTAAATCTCCTACCGTTTTGCTGAGAGCTTCCTGTCCCATATAGGTAAGCGGTGCATTGGGGGCATCTGTATCCTGCACAGGATTACCCTCGCTTTTTTGACTGATCTGCCCTTCACGAAAGATGCTCTTCTCCAGATAACGGTTGGACATACTGCGTTCCATGCGGGCATCCTTGCCGATCGCCTGTCTGTGGGCGGCAATCGTACTGCTGACCTTTCCCATGGGGTTTAATATGGTCTGAAAATTTTTATTGGGTGCAAGAAGCGAAAGACTTTCCGCCGTAGGCAGTTCCAAATTGATGCTGATCCTGTCAGCCAGATAACCCGCTGCTGCCAGGAGCTCGTCCGGCGCTCCCGGAATCGCCTTCACATGAATGTATCCGTTAAACCGGTATTTGGTACGCAAAAGGCGCAGTGCTTCGCAGATCTTTTCCATGGTATAAGCCGGGCTGTTGATCACGCCCGAGCTTAGGAAAAGCCCCTCGATATAATTGCGCTTATAAAATTCCACCGTCAGGGTGCAAATCTCTTCCGGCGTAAAAGTTGTCCTGACCACATCGTTGGAACAACGGTTGATGCAGTATTTACAATCATAAATACAGTGATTGGTCATCAAAATTTTTAAAAGAGAAATACACCGTCCGTCGGAAGCAAAGCTGTGGCAGATGCCGCATGCCCTGGCATTGCCGAGGAACCCTTCTTTTCCTTTCCGGTCCACCCCGCTGGACGTACATGCCACATCATACTTGGCAGCGTCCGCTAAAATCTGTAATTTTTCCTGTAGTGTTAGATCTTTTATGATAGTATTCATATTTATATTATACAAACATATGTTCGTATATGCAAGTATTAATTGTGTTTTCGATCCTTTATTTTACAATATATGATTGCTGCCAGCGTACTGATGAAGGTGGCTATGATTGCAGGTGCAATAATGACTGCCGGATTGACACTGCCGTACTGACTGCGGTAGGCAATCATATTAACAGGAATCAACTGCAGGGAAGAAATATTTAAAATCAGAAAAATACACATTTCATTGCTGGCGGTTCTTCCTCTTGTCATTTTTTTATTCTCTGCTTTTTCGCTTTCTTTTCCCCTCTTTTTATTCTCCCTCCCGTCGTCTTCCATATATTCCGGATTGCCCCGTTCCTTTTCCAACTGTGTCAAAGCTTCCATTGCTTTTAATCCGGCCGGAGTTGCAGCCCAGCCCAGCCCCAGAATATTTGCGATAAAATTAACGGAAATATAGGACATCGCCGGATGCTCTTTCGGAATACGCGGAAACAGGAAGCGCAAAATCGGCCTTAACCCCCTTGTCAGGCTGTCCACCAGACCGGAATCCTTTGCGATTTCCATCATTCCGGTCCATAACGCTACCACACCCAGCATGGTGATGCACAACTGCACAGCTTCTTTGGAAGAATCGATTACCCCGTTTGATATCTCGGCCATCTGTCCCGTAACGGACCCATAAATAATACCCACAATGATCATAAAAATCCAAATATAGTTCAGCAATTTTCTGTCTCTGCCATGATTTTTTTATATTTTATGAAAAGGACAACGGAATATGCTTTTTTGAGCATTGAAAATCTTGCAAAAATTGTCTATAATGTATTTAATTAGGGTTTGATGCAGGTTTTTCTGCATTTGGGCAATTAATAGTATTTGAGAGGGAGTTTCATTATGAGATTAATAACACGTTCAGATTTTGACGGGCTTGCATGTGGTGCATTATTAAAAGAAGCAGGTATTATTGACAATTGGAAGTTTGCACATCCCAAGGATCTGCAGGATGGCCTGGTTGAAGTAACGGAGGATGACTGTCTTGCCAATGTTCCTTTCGTAGAGGGTTGCGGGCTTTGGTTCGACCATCACTCCAGCGAGCACGAGAGACTGGCTCTGGAAGGAAAATATAAAGGCGAAAGCCGCATTACCCCTTCCTGTGCAAGAATCATTTATGAATATTACGGCGGAAAAGAAAGATTTCCTCAGTTTGACGATATGATGGAAGCTGTTGACAAAGTTGACTCCGGCAATCTTACCATTGATGAAATCCAAAATCCTCAGGGATGGATCCTAATCGGCTTTTTGATGGATCCCCGTACCGGTCTCGGACGTTTCCGCAATTTCACAATTTCCAACTATCAGTTGATGGAGAAATTGATTGATGCCTGTCGTACCATGACCACAGACGAAATTCTTTCTCTTCCTGATATCAAAGAACGTATTGAAGTATACAACGAACAGACCGAGAAGTTTAAAGAAATGGTTCAGACTTATACAAAGGTAGACGGCAACGTAATCATCACGGATTTAAGAGGTGTGGATCCGATCTATACCGGAAACCGCTTTATGATCTACAGCATGTATCCGGAACAGAATATTTCCGCATGGATTGTCAACGGTAAAGGCGGCGCCGGCTGTTCTGCAGCAGTAGGCTACAGCATCTTAAATCGCACCAGTGATGTCAATGTAGGAAGCCTGATGCTGAAATACGGCGGCGGCGGTCATAAAAAAGTCGGTACCTGCCAGTTCTCCGATGAAAATATGGCAGAAGATCTTCCGAAGATGCTGGCAGAGCTTTGTGCGCTGGCAAATCAATAATACATAACGCTATATAATAAAAAAAGAGGTTGTTATATTCTTCATTAATATAACAGCCTCTTTTCATTTTACCATTCCATCACGCTGGCACTCCAGGTAAGTCCTGCTCCAAAGCCCGCAAGGACAATCTTGTCGCCGCGCTGCAGCATTCCTTTTTTGTTGACCTCATCCAACAAAATCGGTACGCTTCCTGCAGAAATATTTCCGCAATGCTCCAGGGTTGTGGGGAATTTATCCAAATCCACCTTCAGTCTCTTTGCCACGGACTGGATAATACGGATATTGGCCTGATGCAGCAGGAAGTATTTGATGTCTGAAACATCCAGCCCTGCTTCATCCAACACTTCCCGAATGCTGGCAGGCACTGTACTTACTGCAAATTTATATACTTCCTGTCCGTCCATATATACATAATCCGGCTCCGTCGTGGTCTGCACCAACGGATTATTGTTCTGCCGGTTTTTGCATGACAGAACCATTCCCTTAGCGCCGTCAGCACCCTGCGTAAATTTTATGAGCCCGGTTTCATCGGCTTTTACAACCGCTGCCCCCGCCCCGTCTCCAAACAGTACACAGGTACTTCTGTCATTCCAGTCCATGAGCTTGCTCAATGTTTCTGCACCGATTACCAAAGCATTCTTGTAAATACCGCTGTTGATATAGGCATATGCCGTGTTCATGGCAAACATAAAACCGGAACATGCGGCATTGATATCAAATGCCACCGCATTTTCCGCTCCGATCATACTCTGCACTTCGCAGGCGGTAGATGGTGTCACATAATCTCCGGATAAAGTTCCCACAATCACCATATCCAGTTCTTCCGCCTTCATCCCGGCCTCATCCAAAGCACGTTTTGCTGCCTCGGCAGACATCTGTGCCGTTGTCTCTTCTTTTACCAGATGACGCATTCGGATTCCGGTCCTGCTGGATATCCATTCATCGGAAGTATCCATAATCTTCGCCAAATCGTCATTGGTCACAATATTCTCGGGAAGATAACTTCCCGTTCCCATAACTCTGATCGTCATAATGTACTATTTCCTTTTTACTCCAAATTCTTCCATAATATCTTTTACATGTTCCAGCTTTTGGGCTCGATAGGCATTTGCCCCGCAAAACAGCAGTGCCTGATCTACCTTTCCCATCGCCGCATTTACCAGACTTTCGGTAATGCAGTACGGTGTTTCCGCAGGATGACAGGTAGAGATACAAAGATGGCATTTCCCGTGAGGTATCTTCCCTTCTATTGCTTTCTTCATAAATGGATTCAAGATGGCGCGCCCCGGCATTCCTACAGGACTTTTTACAATCACGATATCTTCTTTTTTTGCATCAATATAGGCCTGTTTATAAGCGTCCGCAGCATCGCACTCATAAGTCGTCACAAACCTGGTTGCCACCTGCACACCGGCAGCTCCCAGTTCCAGAGCATGTTCCATATCCTCTCTGTCATAGATGCCGCCTGCCACGATCACAGGAATTTCTCTGCCTGCTTTTTCCTCATAGCTCTTTACATACTGAATGATTTCCTTAATGACTTTATCATAGTCCAATCCGTCAATGTCTTGCAACTGTTCTGTCGAAAATCCCAAATGACCGCCTGCCAAAGGTCCTTCGATTACGATTCCGTCCGGATAACGATGATATTTTTTCTCCCAATATCTGCAGATAACCTGAGCAGATTTCAGACTGGAAACAATGGGAAGGATTTTCGTTCTGCTGCCTGTTACCATACGAGGCAGATCCACCGGCAGCCCGGCTCCCGAAATGATCAGGTCAGCCTGTGCTTCCACGGCTGCCTTTACATATTTCTCATACTCTTTGGTGGCAACCATGATATTGACACCGATCAGACCATTCCCGTCCGCAATTTCTCTGGCTTTGGAGATTTCCTGACCAATTGCTCTCAGATTGGCCTCTATGGGATGCTGATCCCAATCGGCTTCCCGGTACCCGATCTGTGCCGTAGAAATAATACCGATGCCTCCGTTGGCTGCCACTGCTCCGGCCAGACCGGATAAGCTGATGCCGACACCCATACCTCCCTGCACTACGGGAACAGTTGCCGTCAAATCCCCTATTTTTAGCGCCTTGATTTCCATAATGATTTCCTAGCCTTCCTTAGCTGCTCCTATGGCAAAGGTCAGTTCTGCCTGTGCGACCACTTTTCCGTCCACATAAGCCTTTGCGCTTCCGACTCCGATAGGTCCCTTCATTTTGATGATTTCCGTTTCCATCATCAGCACATCCCCGGGAAGCACTTTCCCTTTAAAACGCGCTTCTTTGATCCCGCCAAAGAATACCAGTTTCCCTTTATTTTCCGGCATGCTTAAAATTGCTACCGCACCAACCTGCGCCAGTGCTTCTATGATCAGCACACCCGGCATAACCGGCTCTCCCGGAAAATGACCCGCAAAAAAAGGCTCATTATAAGTCACGCATTTTTTCCCTACCGCACGGGTGCCCGGCTCCAGCTCCTCTATGGTGTCCACCAGCATAAACGGCTGTCTGTGGGGCAGAATATCCAAAATTTCCTTTGTTGTTAATACTGACATTTCCATCCTCTTTTCTTAACATTACATTTTCCATTACTTATTCGTCATACTTTTTCACAATGATCGTTGCGTTGTGACCGCCAAATCCCAATGAATTGGAGAGTGCATAAGTAAAGTCTCCCGTTACGGGTTCCATACAATAATCCAGATCGCATCCTTCATCGGGGTTTTCCAGCCCAACTGTCTGATGCAGATATCCTTCCTCAAGCTCTTTGACACAGGTAATAAATTCGATGGCACCTGCGGCTCCCAGCAAGTGTCCGATCATGGACTTGGTGGAATTGATCTTCATTTTCTTTGCATGCTCACCAAACGTCAGTTTAATCGCTCTTGTTTCAAACAGGTCATTGTGATGTGTACTGGTGCCGTGTGCATTGATATACATAATATCTTCCGGCTGCAATCCCGCATCCTTTACGGCATTGGTCATGGCTCTTGCCGCACCCGAACCGTCTTCTACGGGGGAAGTGATATGATAAGCATCCGAGGAACAACCGTACCCTACGACTTCGCCGTAAATTTTTGCTCCACGCTTTTTGGCATGTTCCAATTCTTCCAATACAACGACCGCTGCACCTTCGCCCATAACAAAGCCGCTTCTGTCCTTATCAAAAGGCATACAGCATCTTTCCGGGTCATCGGAACTTGTCAATGCGGTTAATGCCCCAAAACCGGCCACACCTACATATGTAATACAGCTTTCCGTACCGCCGGCAACCATAACATCTGCGTCCCCGTACTGAATGGTACGATATGCCTCGCCGATGGAATTTGTTCCGGTTGCACATGCTGTTACACAGTTGATGCTTTTTCCCTTTAAGCCAAACTGAATGGAAACATTTCCTGCCGCCATATTGCTGATCATCATAGGAACCATCAGCGGGTTACTACGGCTGGGTCCCTTCGTTAAAATCTTCTCATATTCTCTTTCCACCGTCTGCAAAGAACCGATACCGGAGCCGATAGAAACACCTGCCATATATGGATCTTCCTTCTCCATATCCAGTTTCGCATCAGCAATGGCTTCCTTTGCTGCCGCTACCGCATACTGGCAGAACAGCTCCATACGCTTTGCAGCTTTAAAGTCCATATAGTTTTTACCCTCAAAGCCTTTTACTTCTGCAGCCACATGACACTTATATTCGGAAGCGTCAAACTTGCTGATGATTCCGAATCCCTTTTTTCCTTCCTTAATGGATGCCCAGAATTCGTCCACACTTAATCCGATAGGGGTAATGGCTCCCATCCCGGTTACTACTACTCTTCTACTCATGAATTTTTCCGCCTTTCTCAATTTACATTGCCATTCCGCCGTCTACGGAAATTACCTGACCTGTTATGTAAGAAGCCTTGGAGCTTGCCAGAAACGCAACCGTTTCGGCAATATCTTTCGGTGTCCCCACTCTCCTTAAAGGTATCTGCTGCAAAGTTGCTTCCTTTGCCGCATCTGTCATGGCATCTGTCATATCCGTCGCAATAAATCCCGGTGCTACCGCATTTACCGTGATATTTCTGCTTGCCAGTTCCCTTGCCATACTCTTGGTTAATCCAATAACTCCCGCCTTGGAAGCCGCATAATTTGCCTGACCTGCATTTCCCAAAATACCCGTTACGGAAGCCATATTGATAATGGCACCGGACTTCTGTTTCAAAAACGGGCGGTACATATGCTTAATCGTATTGTATGTCCCCTTTAAATTGGTATCGATAACAGCCGCAAAATCCTCCGGCGTCATTCTCATTAACAGATTATCCTTTGTAATCCCTGCATTATTTACCAGAATATCAATCTTCCCAAATTCTTCAAGTGCTTTCTGAATCATTTCTCCGCAGGCATCAAAATCTGCAACGGAACACTGCACAGCCTCTGCCTTCCGTCCCATTTCCCTGATCTGTGCCACGACTTCATTTGCTTTCTCTTCAGAACCGTTGTAATTAACGATCACGTCCGCTCCGTAGGATGCCAACGTCAAAGCGATCTCTCTTCCGATACCGCGGCTTGCGCCGGTTACCAGTGCTACTTTTCCTTCTAACATATCCTTCTCCTTTTATTTCTGTTATTTATGCCAATGCTTCTGCAACTTTATCCAGATCTTCCAATTTCTCAACATTATAAACCTTCATATCCCGATTGATCTTACGCATAAAACCTGTCAGCGTTTTTCCCGGTCCGATCTCCACAAAAGTATCCACGCCGTCTGCAATCATTTTCTCTATGGTCTGCTGCCATTTCACGGAAGAGGACACCTGTTTTTCCAACAGAGGTTTTACATCTTCCACATTTGTCACATAATCCGCTGTGACATTGGCAATATACGGAATTGCAATCGGATGGATTTCCACATGCTTCAACTCTTCCCCCAGCTTTTCGCCTGCACCTGTCAGCATCGCCGAATGGAAAGGTCCGCTGACTTTAAGCGGTACACATCTTTTTGCACCTGCCTCACTGCACTTTGCAGCCGCTGCCTCTACTGCTGCAGCTTCGCCGGTAATAACCGTCTGCCCGGGGCAATTATAATTTGCAATGGAAACAATCCCGTCCGTACTCTCACAAGCCTCTTCGATTTTTTCTGTATCAAGACCCAGCACTGCCGTCATCGCTCCCCCTGTCGGAACCGCCTCCTGCATATAGATGCCTCTTTTACGAACCAATGCGAAAGCATCTTCTGCCGTCAGCACGCCGCTTGCTACCAGTGCGCCATATTCGCCCAGACTTAAGCCTGCTGTTACATCCGGTTTCATCCCCTTTTCTTCCAACGCTTTCAACATTGCTACTTCAACCGCCACCATTGCGATCTGCGTATATTCCGTTATATTGATCCGCTCGTTTTCTTCAAAGCAGAGAGAAACCACATCCAATCCGCTGGCTTCGGATGCCTTTTCAAAAATTTCCTTACAAAGAGGAAGAGCATCATAAAACTCTTTCCCCATTCCAACATACTGCGATCCCTGTCCCGGGAACATAAATGCTATTTTTCCCATTTTCTATCCTCTCCCGTTTCTAATACTTTGATATTCAAAATATTGCTTTCTGAAAAAAGGAGATCCGCTGGTTTCGGACCTCCTCAATTGTCTCGCAAATCCGCTATTATGCCTCTACGCCTTTGCTCTTCATGTATTCAATAACAGCACCTACAGTTGTAATCTGCTCTAAATCTTCGGAAGGAATTTCGATTCCGTACTCCTCTTCAAAAGCCATGACCAATTCGAACAAGTCTAAGGAGTCAGCTCCTAAATCATCTTTAAAAGAAGAATCTTCTGTAATCTCAACTCCATCTAAATTTAACTGTTCTTCGATAATTTCTTTTACTCTTTCTAACATTGTTTTCTTCTCCTTTTTATTGACAGAAATAGTTTGACATTCAAAGTATATTATCTGTTATCCTCTTTGTCAACAGTTTTTAACAGATAATTGTACACATCTCTTTTGGAAATTCCTCTATCTTTTGCCACTTGCTTCATGGCATCCTTGCGGTCTACTCCCTGTTCCTCATAGACCTTCATGTGATCTTCCACAGATATTGACTGCCAATCTTTCTGTTGTTCTTTTTTTCTATCATAAAGGCTTTTGCCTTCTATGACAAGTACATATTCGCCTCTGGGAGCATCTTTTTCATAATATTTTATGGCTTTTTCCAAAGTTGTGGGGAAAATCTCTTCAAATTTCTTGGTCAATTCCCTGCACAGGGTTATCCTGCGCTCTCCCAGCGCGTCATATAACTCCGCTAAAGTATCCCTCAAATGATGTGGTGCTTCATATATAATAATGGTTCTGGACTCATTTTGTAAATCCTCTAACACCATTTTTTTATCTTTTTTTTCGGCAGGCAGAAATCCTTCAAAGCAAAACCGTCTTGTGGAAAGCCCCGAGAGGGTCAGTGCGGTAATACAGGCTGCCGGTCCCGGAAGGCTGGTCACATGAATACCCGCTTCCTGACACATTGCCACCAGCACTTCTCCCGGGTCGGAGATTGCCGGTGTTCCGGCATCGGTAATCAAAGCGATATCTTCTCCCTGAAGTAGCTTTCCGATCAGGGTTTTTGCCTTGTCTACTTTATTATATTCATGATAACTGGTCATAGGAGTCTTGATCCCGAAATGATTTAATAACTTAATACTGTTTCTTGTATCCTCGGCAGCAATTAAATCCACCTGTTCCAGAGTCTCCCTGACTCTCGGCGTCATATCTCCCAGATTCCCAATGGGAGTTGCACATAAATAAAGAGTTCCGCTCATATGTCTTCCTGATGCTTTCTGTCATCATACTGTGCCGGTTTATAAATGTCGTAAATCTCGTCCGTATAAATCCCGGGTTCCCTGTAGACAATCAGAGGGCTTTCGACGGTAATTCTGGAGTTTCCTCCTTTTTTTGCCTCAATCAAAACCATATTAGGTTCTTTGTCCACAAAAGGATGTACCAGTTTCATTCTTTTGGGTTCCAACCGATATTTCGTCATAATCCCGAACAACTCCACCAGCCGGAACGGCCTGTGTACCAGAAAAAAAGTTCCTCCCGGTTTTAATACGGCTGCCGCTTCCCTTGCAACGTCCTCAAAAGTACATAGTACCTCATGTCTGGCTATGGTCTTTCTGTCATTTTCTCCGGTCAGACCATGTTCTCCGATCATATAGGGCGGATTACAGGTGACGACATCAAAAGTTCCCTTTCCGAATATTCGGGATGCTTCCCTGATATCCCCCGTCACAATGGAGATCTTTTCCTCCAGACCGTTCAATGCGACGCTACGCTTTGCCATATCGGCACTTTCTGCCTGTATCTCCAGTCCGGTCAGATGCTCTGCCTCGGTTTTTGCTTCCAACAGAATGGGAATAATCCCGGTTCCCGTTCCCAGATCCAGCACCCGGCTTCCTGCTTTTATCTTTGCAAATCCGGTCAAAAGAACCGCATCGATCCCAAAACAAAAGGCTGCCGGATTTTGAATGATCCGATAACCTTTTCTTCCCAGGTCATCCAGCCGTTCTCCCTCTTTCAGATTAATTGTCATCCAGCTTTGATTTTCCTTCCTGTTTTTCCAGCTTCTCCAGTTCTTTCAATTCCGCATCATTGACATCTACTTTATCTTTGCGGTGGCGGCGTTTAAAACGAAGCTGATCAACATGGTATTCCATAATATCCTTTTCGTCTCCGGTATCAACAACTACCTTTACCAGTTGCCGCAGCACATTAACACTGTGTACTTCCCCTTTGTAGCCGTCATCTGTGGTTACATAATCGCCCACATTGGGCAGCCTTCTGTTCAATTCTTCATAAGTCTCTTCTTCGTTTTTCAGGCAGCACATCAATCTGCCGCACACGCCGGAAATCTTGGTCGGATTCAAAGACAGATTCTGCTCTTTTGCCATTTTAATGGAAACCGGTGCAAATTCAGAAAGAAACGTATGACAGCAGAGTGCTCTTCCGCAAATACCCATACCGCCCAATACTTTTGTTTCATCCCTGACACCAATCTGGCGCAGCTCAATCCTTGTCTTAAAAACAGACGCCAGGTCCTTTACCAGTTCCCGGAAATCAATTCTTCCGTCAGCTGTAAAATAAAACAGAATCTTGTTGTTATCAAAAGTATATTCCGTATCGATCAGTTTCATTTCCAGATTGTGCTTTTTGATTTTTTCCAGACAAATCTGAAATGCTTCTTTTTCCTTTACTTTATTGTCTGCCTGCTGCTTATCGTCTCTTTCCGTCGCAATCCTGATTACAGGTTTTAAAGGCTGGTTGATTTTCTCCTCTTCAATCTCCCTGATATCACTGACTGCCGTCCCGTACTCGATGCCTCTTGCCGTCTCTACGATGACATGATCGCCCTTTTTGATCTCAAATTGCAGCGGATCAAAATAATATACTTTTCCTGCCGTACGGAAGCGGATTCCTATAATTTTTCGCATTCTAATTCTCCTTTATGGTCAACAGCAGAAGTTCCATGGTCAAATCAAAATTGACATTTGCTTTCAATCTGGCTTTTGCTTTTTCCAGCGCATCCAAAATCTCTTCGATGCCCTCATAGGCACTCTGATCTGCCGTTTTCTTGATATATTGGATCTCATCCCTGAAAATCAGATGATTGACATCATTCGTAGCCTTAAACAATAACACATCCCGATACCAAACCGATAAAATATCCAGATAATCATTGATGTCAAATTTGTACTCGGCAATTTTTTTAATTGCCGCAACAATCTCACTGATTTCCATATCATGGATATACTTTAATAAGGTTACCGCATCTGACTTAATATTGTCAAATTCTTCACTGGATGCCAGTGCCTTCGCCTTCCCCACATTCCCTCTTGCAAAAGCCACGCATACATCTGCTTTATATTCGGGAACCTTCAGTTCCTTCATCAAATAGTTTTTGACCAGTTCATCCCTGACCGGCTTCATGGTCAACAGCACGCAACGGCTTTGGATTGTCGGTAGCAATGTATCCACATTTGTGGTCAACAACAGAATGACCGCATATTCCGGCGGTTCTTCCAAAGTCTTCAGCAATGCATTCTGCGCCTGCACCGTCATCTTCTCCGCCTCGTTTACAATGTAAACCTTTCTGGAACTGCTGTACGGCTTAATGGCAATATCTCCCGTGATCTTTCTGATATCCTCAACGCCGATGGTATTGGGTTTTTCATGGATGACACGGATAATATCCGGCTGATTGCCGTTTTCGGCCTGTTTACAGGAACGGCACTCTCCGCAGGGATCTCCGTTCTGCTTCTCACACTGCAACGCAGCTGCAAAAACCTTTGCAATAAACTCTTTTCCTGCACTTCTCTCTCCCTGCAGAATATATGCATGGGATACTTTCTGTGTTTTTATGGCAGTCCTCAAATGTTCCACAATCTGCTCCTGCCCGATCACATCTTGAAATGTTGCCATTTTGCCACCTTCTTTCCGTTCATTCCCTGTTTTTATCCTTGGTTTTTATTATAACATGGTTTCCCTTATTCTAAAATATCTAAGTAAAAATATCCAAAAGAAGCCCTCTGATTTCCCCAATTTTACTTAATATGGCCAAGTGATCTTTTTCATCCTTCATCAATTCTTTTGCCAGTTCATCCAATGTATCGTCTACCTGGCGGATAATCCCATACACTCTGTGGCGACCTTTTTTATCCAGAAAATTTTCTCTGGAGAATTTGTGGCTGCGATTTACGACCTCATTCATGAAATCTTTGATCAGTCCCCTGTAGCGTTTCATATCCCGCACATCCATCTTCTTGGAAAGGCGGTCTCCCTGCCTGGTGATTTCCTCCATCATGGAAGTCAGATAAGTCTGCAAATCCTGCTCCTCGATGCTGCTGGCCAGTATAAATTTAAATGTACCATCGGATACCTGGTTGGTTTCCGGCTGCTGAACCTGTGTTACAGCTGCCGCCTGATTTACCTTTATATCCATGCACACACCTCATTTCTCAAAAGAAATTCTCCTATAAGGAAAGAATGTATGACTCAATTTCATCCAGACAACGCTTTAAATCGTCATTATAAAATTCTCTGTCGATGCCCGCCGCTTTTTTCTTCTCTTCGCCGAAATCTTCTGCATCTGCAAGAAATCTCCGGCACATCTCCTCATATCTGGGATTTTCTTCACTTCTTTCCCTATCCAATGCCCGTTGTAAACGGACGCCGTCATCCAGCTCTATCATAACCGGAACAACATTCTCTTTACCAAAATACTCCTTTGTTTTGACATAGGATTCAATAGTGCCGATGATCAGATAATCATCTGTAGAAAGATCAATCTGACCATCGTCTACCGTAAAATACTTCCACAGTCCGTAAAAAGTATGGTATTCCCTCATCTCAATGATCCTGCCTGCCGATTCAAACGCCTTTACGGCTTCTTCATCCACAAAATGGTACTGTACGCCATCCTTCTCCCCGGCACGGACAGGTCTTGTCGTATACAACACGATTTTCTTTAACTGCAGATTCTCTCTTTTCAGTAGTTCTTTATAAATCGTATCTTTTCCTGATGAACTTTTCCCCATAAGATAAAAAATCTTGCCCATATTCCTGTCGGAGCCTGTCTGCCCCTCTCCGCTTTTCTAAATTTCAATAACGCGAATCATATTGGTTGTTCCCGCTGTTCCCAACGGTACGCCCGCCGTCAGCACAACCACATCACCTTTTTTAACCAACCCTGCCTTTTCCGCAGCCCGGGATGCCTCTTCAAATAAATCATCGGCTGTTTCTTCCTTTTTGATTAGCAAAGGAGCCACACCCCAGGAAAGATTTAACTGACGGCACACTCTCGGATTAACACTGCATCCGATAATGGGGCAACCGGGTTTATATCTGGAAATCATTCCCGCAGTAAAACCTGACATGGTAACCGTAATAATTGCTGCCGCTTTCAAATCCATGGCGGTCGTGCAGGTTGCATGAGAAATAGCCGTTGTAATGTCTGCCTTCTGAGCAGAATCATTTTTCTTCATCCTGCTGCCGTAATCAATATCCCGCTCGGCTCTCTCTGCAATCTTTGCCATTGTCGTAACAGCTTCTACCGGATATTTCCCTGCCGCGGTCTCCCCGGAAAGCATAATGGCAGTGGTACCGTCATAAATGGCATTTGCCACATCCGCAGTCTCAGCCCTGGTCGGTCTGGGATTACTGATCATGGATTCCAACATCTGGGTTGCCGTAATAACATGTTTTCCTTTTGATACCGCCTTTTTGATCATATCCTTCTGAATAACGGGCACTTCCTCCAACGGGATTTCGACACCCATATCTCCTCTGGCAACCATAATACCATCGGACACTTCAAGAATCTCATCCAGATTTTCAATTCCCTGCATATTTTCAATTTTCGCAATGATTTTGGCTTTGCTGTTGTTTTCGTCCAAAATCTTGCGGACTTCTAAAATATCCTCTTTTGTCCTTGCAAAAGATGCGGCCAGAAAATCGTATCCCATCTGTGCACAAAATTTAATATCCTCATAATCCACATCACTGATATAAGGCATGGACAAAATCGCTCCGGGTACATTAATCCCTTTATGATTGGATACCACTCCGCCATTCACGACACGGCAGATAATATCCTCTCCGCTAATCTTTTCAATCGTCATTTCAATCTTACCGTCGTCAATCAGGATCGTCATACCGGGCTTTACATCATTTTTAAGATTTTTATAGGTAATAGCAGCACGATCCTTCGTCCCCATGACTTCTTCGGTTGTCAGTGAAAATGCCTGTCCGGCACAAAGTTCAGCCCTTCCGTTTTCAAAATCTCTCAACCGGATTTCCGGTCCTTTTGTATCCAGCAGTGTAGCAACCGGTAATCCCAATTCATTACTCACCTTTAATACACTGGTCAGTTTCTTTTTCTGCTCTTCATGCGTGCCATGTGAAAAATTGAATCTGGCAACATTCATTCCTGCAAGCATCAGTTCTCTCAATTTTTCCTCACTCTCCGAAGCCGGTCCAATCGTACAAATAATTTTTGTTTTTCTCATGTCTTTCCCTTTCTGTCCTGTCATTATTTATATTTTCCTTCATAATTGAACATTTACTGTTCATACATTTAAACTTCTGTTTTACTTTATACAGAAGATTGTCTTTTGTTCATTATCTCTGAGTCCCCGGACAGACAGCCCCAGCTCTGCCGACTGCTTTATATATGCCGGCAGTCCTTCTGTCATCTTCTCCCCGGGCACAATCAACGGAATCCCCGGCGGGTACAGATAAACAAATTCCTGACTGATCCTTCCTTTACTCTCCTCCAGCACAACCGCTTCTCCAGGCGCTCTGATTGCTTCTCCGATGGTATACACGACTTCCGGTTTTCCGTCCGGCTCTCCGGGCATCATGGTCTCTTTCCTCTCCACAGCTGCCTGTGCGTCTATTTCCCTTAGTGCTTCTGCCAGCCTTTCGAAACCTTTCTCCGAGTCCATTACGCTCGTCATTGCAATCACATAATCTCCTGCCGCCATTTCCATCTGCAAGTAATATTTTTCTCTCAAAATGTCATACAACTGTTTTCCGGTTAACCCGCTGTCGACAGTCCCGATCACGATTTTTCCGGGATCGGTCTCAATATCTATTCTGCCCTCAAATACGCGGTTTATCTCATTTACGTTCCATATTTTAACATGGGATAGTTTTTCTCCCACCCGATAGAACCGTTCTAAATTGTTTTTATATTCTTCCGCAAGCCGCTTCTTATTTTTTTTACAATAATGCAGACAGGAAATGATGCTCTCCATCAGAATATAAGACGGGCTGCTGGATTGAAACATACCCAGATGCATTTTCAACTTCTGCCTGTCGATCAACTTCCCCTGTACATGCAAAATCGCTGTCTGTGTCATGGACGGCAATGTTTTATGCAGACTCTGTATCACAATATCTGCGCCATGGGCAACGGCATCCGACGGGAAATACCCATCTCCGCCCCAGATCCCAAGATGTGCACCGTGTGCTTCATCCACAATAACCGGAATCCCTTTTTCATGGGCAATTTCGCAAATAGCTTTTATATCACTCAGTACGCCTTCATAAGTCGGTGAGGTCAGATATATTCCGTCATAGGAATCGTTTTTTTTCAATGCCTCTTCAACGCTTTTCGCAGTAATGGGTCCCGCAAAGGAAAGCCCCCGTATGCACTCCGGATATAAATAATCCGCTTTTGTATTTGTCAGATACAAAGCATTATATGCCGATTTATGTGCATTTCTACCCATCAATATCCTGCTTTTATAGTCAGAAGCCACCGTGGCGATTGCACTGAGCACTCCACTGCTGCTTCCGTTGATCAGAAAAAAAGATTCCTCTGCGCCAAACAACTCCGCTGCAAATTCCTGTTCCTCTTTGATAATCCCCTCCGGATGGTGCAGATTATCAAAACCGTCTATTTCTGTAATATCCCATGCATATACTTCTTTTAACTGATTTGTTACCTGCTTACGTTTGTGTCCGGGCATATGAAATGGGTACATATCGCTGTTTTCCAGCTCTTTTAAAGCACTTTCTAATTTATCCACACAAATCCCCTTTCATCAGATGAAGGGTTTCCATCATAGAACAATACTTATCCGCCATGGTCACAACCCATGCTTCCCGGCATCTTGGCGGTTTCACTGTCAAAGGCCACATATGCTTGCGTATAATTTCATTTTCCAGTTTTCCGATATGAAAATCTCTTTCGGCATTTTCTGCAGCTATTGCAGGGTGCGTAAACCCGTGCATTTTGTAAAATTCCCAAATCTCTCTCATTCCTACTCTTTTTTCATGCCAGTCATATTGAAAATAATCATGAAGCAACGCACCTCTTACCAGTTCCTTCTCAGAAAAATCAAAAGGCAGAGCTCTGCTCAACTGCAAACTCGTTTCAGCCACATTCAGACTGTGCCTCCACACGGAAAACGTTCCGTGTTGTACATATTTTCTGCTTTGCCGAAAAGATTCCGAGCTTAAGATATCCTCTCCATATTTACGTAATATCCTGTGAATTTTTCTCCGATCCCTCATAAAACCCGAATCTCCCAATCCATACATCTTCATACACATAGACAGGTTTATTATAGCATAAAAAAATCTCCTGCTAAATAGTTTTCATTAAAAACAAAATATTCTGAACACTCTCTAAACAATTCTTTCTGAATATAATAAAAATATTATCAAAGAAACCAAAAAGAGCGCTGCACAAAATGCAACGCTCTTTTATCCCTTTTTATCTTCTTATTCTCAGTCTGTTGTAATAACTAATGTTTTACTTAATGTTTTCATCAGCTTGGTATCAGTGTTCAGATTATAGGCAGACATTTCCTCAAAAGTGATTCCGCCCGTTTCCGATACCGTCATTTCATAGGGGAAAATCCTTGCAGTTTCCAGATTGCCGTCCTTTACTAAAATCAAATAGAAATCAAACTCACCTGCATTCCGTACAATATACTTATACTTAGTAGTATATGTATCGTTTAACAACCCTTTATGTACCTTTTGATCCGCTTCATCAATCTCGCTTGTAGCATATACATACCATTTATATCCCTGGGTTAAATCTGCACTCAGTTCAACATGAAACGCAAACGTATTGCTTTCATCATATGTTACCGCATGACTTGTCACCGGTGTCGTCAGTTCCGAATAAGAACACCCCTGTAAAACAAACATGGAAAGTATCAATACCATTGCAAAAAACATGTTTCTAAATCTTTTCATATCATCGTCCCCTTTCAAATTTTTGATTTTCCCATGATAGCATCGTCTTTCATACAAATTATGCTGTTCACACCAATAAAATGTCAAAAAAGATTAGAAATTGCTGTTTTTTATTATCAAGATATAGATATTATAACAGTTTCTTACAAAATATCAAATTTATATATCTTAAATATTCTTAAATTTATATAAAAAAATAAAAGATCGGAACCCTGTTTATCAGGTTTTCCGACCTTTTCTCTCGTGAGCCACCGGGGACTCGAACCCCGGACAACTTGATTAAAAGTCAAGTGCTCTACCACCTGAGCTAGTGGCCCATAAAAAGTGCCCAGAACCGGAATCGAACCAGTGACACGAGGATTTTCAGTCCTCTGCTCTACCGACTGAGCTATCTGGGCTAGTGCTATGTAAACACTTGAGTAGCGGGGACAGGATTTGAACCTGTGACCTTCGGGTTATGAGCCCGACGAGCTTCCA
>JBJEJA010000002.1:0-19894 GCA_051877575.1 Lachnospiraceae bacterium
CTTATGTTGTGTGTACACACATTGACAAGAAACATATACACAACCATATCATCTGGAATGCTGTCAATTTGGAGTGTGATCGGAAATTCCGGAATTTTTGGGGCAGCACAAGAGCAGTTCGAAGATTAAATGATACGATTTGCATTGAGAATGGTTACTCAATTGTTGAGAACCCGAAGAATTATGGAAAAAGTTACGATAAATGGTTGGGAGACCGTGCGAAACCATCTTATCGGGAGCTGCTGCGTATGACCATCGACCAGGTGTTATCTCAGAAACCAGCTGATTGGGATACTTTCCTGAAGCTGCTTCAGGAAGCGGGGTATGAAATAAAATCTGGAAAAAATCTTTCTTTTCGGGGAAAAGGGCAGAAACGTTTTATACGTCTGGACACTCTGGGTGATGAGTATAAAAAGGATGTTCTGTTGGAAGTACTGTCCGGTAAAAAAACACATACACCATGCAGGAAAAGTATCCCATCACAGGAAGCAGAAAAAGTGAATTTGCTGGTAGATATCCAGAAAAAGCTTCAGGAAGGAAAAGGCGGTGGGTATGTACGGTGGGCGAAAACATTCAATCTCAAACAGATGGCACAGACAATGAATTATTTGACAGAGCATAATTTACTGGAGTATGCAGCTTTGGCTGATAAAACAGCAGCAGTGGTTGAACGCTACAATAAATTATCTGATCAGATAAAAGAAGCAGAGAAGAGATTGGCGGAGATCGCAGTTTTACGGACTCATATCATCAATTATTCTAAAACCCGGGATGTTTATGTTGCCTACCGAAAAGCAGGTTATTCTAAAAAATTTCTGGCGGAGCATGAAGCGGATATCCTGCTTCATAAAGCAGCAAAGAATGCTTTTGATGAACTGGGCGTAAAGAAGCTTCCTACTGTCAAAAGTCTGCAGGCGGAGTATGCACAGATATTGGAAAAGAAGAAAAAAGCCTATGGAGAATATAAGAAGGCCCGTGGAGAAATGCAGCAGTTGCTTACAGTAAAGGCAAATGTTGATCAGGTGCTGGGTATTGAGAAAAAGGAAATTGAAAAAGAAAAAGAACACGACCAGCGTTAAGTCGGTCGTGTTTAAAAAGCGTTCACAGAACGCGCAGCCGCATGATGAAAATCATGCGTTCAAAGGGGATTGGGGCGCTGGTTTCCGGTGAGGACCGTTTAGTGCGGACCGAACCGGAAGGTGAGACTGCCCCAACAAGCGGTTTGTGGCTATTTGGATAGCCACAAGCATTGCTTGCCAGTATTGTTTTGGGAAAATATACAGATTTGCATTATTAGGAAAATATTAATGGGACAAATGGGGAATTGTTTCAACATCAAATCCGTCACGATCACTTTTATGCGCAGATTTGTAAAAAGGTGTTTCTAGAGAACTTGGTACCGATTGTGTAGCATGCGTTTGGAATGCCGATGGCGAAAGAATCAGATACCGCTTCTGCGGTTGTTTTTTTCATGGTACTTCCTCATTTCCTTTTCGGACTATATGTAAAAAGTTCTTGATATTAGAACTATACTTTCCGAAAAACAAAAACAATAAAAACAAAATGGACATTAGGCCTGCAGTTGCACAAAAACTGGGCAAAGGTGGGGGGAATGCCCATTGAGGCAGTATAACGCAGAATTTATAATATATCAAAGACATAATAGGGCAGATCTGAAAGGAGTGTATGTTATATTGAAGTATTATTGTGAAAACCAGGAAGCAGTATGAATGTAAAGCAGAAGGTGAACTTCCAGGTCTACTGTAGCAGCTCTTAGGAGAGATGCCGAAAGCCTTTCTGAGATTGATGAAGATATACAGGATATTTATTATTAGATGCAAGAATCGAAAAATTATTAATTTGAGTAGAGAGAGGAGGATTAAATAAGCTCATGAACATAAAAATTATTACCGATACCGCTTGTGATTTACCAAAAGAGTTATTACAGAAATATGATATTGAGGTATTGCCGCTTCATATTTCCAGAGGTGATAGAAGCTATTTGGATATGATAGAGATCACACCGGCTGACATTTTCCAGCATGTAAATTCCGGTGGTGATATATGCACGACCGCTGCAGTTAACATCGCTGAATTTACTGCATGTTTTGAAAGATACAGTCCGGATTACGACGCACTAATCGTCATAACAATAGGATCTGGTTTTTCCAGTTGTTACCAGAATGCAAGGATTGCTGCGGAAGAATTTCCTAATGTATTTGTGATTGATTCTTGTAATCTGTCTAGTGGACAGGGATTTGTAGTTCTTGAGGCATCAAAGATGGCGAAAAGCCGGATGGACGTAGAGGAACTGTGCAGCTATCTGGAACGTGTCGTGCCCAGGGTGGAAGCCAGCTTTGTCCTTGACAGCCTTGATTATATGAAGAAAGGTGGACGCTGTTCGGCGATACTGGCTTTTGGTGCAAATCGTCTGAAGATAAAGCCATGTATAACAGTAAAAGACGGGCAGATGAAAATTGTGAAAAAATACAGAGGGGATTACCCGAAAGTCATCTATCATTTCACGAAAGAGTTGTTGGAAAACTGCCGGGATGTATGTGAAGATCTTGTGCTTCTGCCTAATCCTGCAGTAGAACCGGCAGCTATGGAAGCGGCGAGAAAGGCGATTGCAGAGGATGGGCGTTTTGATACTGTGATGGAAGCACCGACTGCCTGTACGGTTGCCTGTCACTGTGGACCGAATACACTTGGAGTTATGTTTCTGAAAAGGCAGTAGAGTGGAAACGATGAAAACAGGAGTTGTTGATGTAGAGAGGTTTCAGGGGTGTGTATGCAGTGAATGTATTTGAATTACATTTGATTTTGGGATCGGAATGTCAGCAGAAAGTGCAAATACTGCATTCTACATAAGCTTCCAGAAACAGAGAAATAATCCCTTTTATATAAACTATCTGTTTTACTGGGAATATATGAGTATGAAAATACAATTGTTAAACATTCCTGTAGTGAGAAAGAGAGGGAATCGGAGATGAAAATTATGAAAAAAATAAAATGGGCACTGGTCATTGTTTCAACTGCCATACTTCTGTTTGGTCTGTGCCTCGTTATCTGGCCTTATTTTTCAGCAGTGGCGTTGTGCTATGTACTGGGAGCTGCCCTGTTGGTGATAGGAATCACAAGGATTGTTTGTTATACCCAGAGGGAAACGTGGAGATTTGTTTACCGATATGCAATGTTCCTTGGCATCATTGATATCCTCATAGCAGTACTTTTATTTGTACGTCCATACAATGTAATGATTTTGCTTCCTGTCATGTTTGGTATCCAGGTTATAGCCGATAGTATCTTTCATTTGGAGACAGCATTTTATGCAAAGCGCACCGGCATCCGCATGTGGTGGCTGACACTTCTGGTTTCTGTTATAAGCCTGGTACTTGGTTTTCTTTTGGTTTTGCATCCATTTGAAGGAAGCAAAGCGCTGATGATATGGATCGGGATTTCTATGATTGTGGATAGTATTCAAAATCTGTATTTTGTTTTGCATACAGCAAACAGTATCCGGAAGATCGTTCCAGAAAAAAAGGATTACATTGATGTGGATTATATAGAGATCAAATAATTGCAGGCTGCTTAGAGAGGAAATTCCATGGGAAAAAACTATCTTTTATCTAAAATCAGGGTATTTGAACAAAACAAATCGATGGAAGGACAGATTACTGCGGAGTACTTATGTCCGGATGGAAAAGCGCAGATTGAACTGTATTTGAATGGTGAAACATATTTTAATCCACTGACAAAGGGGAAACAACAAGAGCTAAGCTCGGAAATATATGATTTGATCGACAAAAAACTGTACACTATACCTTTAAAATACCCTATCAGACTTTGTTTTTGTGGAGAGATACCAACAGAACAGACACAAGAAGAAATACGTTCCACTCTTCAAAAACATTATATGTATGTACTTCATGACAAAAAAGAAGATTTGCGGATTAATATGTTTAAAGCAGTAGGATTAGGATTGTTTGGTGTTTTTCTTCTTGCAATTTATTTTGCACTGGAGCTAATCTTAACAAATCCTGTGTTTATGGAGTTCTTAAGTATTGCAGGATGTTTTTCTGTTTGGGAAGCGGTTGATTCATGGCTGATACAGCGTAAAATTTTGCGTGCCCATTATCTGTATGCAGGGCAAGCCGCTCTATGTGAAGTGGTCTTTTCCGAAGTGCTGCAGTAGCATGTAAAAAGGGAGGATATTGATTGAAAAAACAGCCGACAGCTGGATACAAAAAAGAAGCAGTCATATAAACCGGATTTGCAAAAAAATCCTGCATGTTTATCTGATCTATGGCATTGTTGAATTGCAACCAGCATTTCGTTTGAAAAATCTTCAAATGTTGTTCCTGATTGTAAGATATAGGGAGAATTATGGAAAACAAAAAATGGAAAAAAACAGGCATCAGTCTAGGGACATTTATCCTGTTGGTATTTCTGATATTTTGGATTTTTAGGGATTATTATCAGGAAATTTGTGAAAATATAAAAGCGATTTCCTGGACTGTCCTACTTTTGCTGGTTGGGATGGGAATTTTTTATCAGTTATTGGAGGCGGTCATCTGCTATCTGCTGGTAAAAGAACAAGTGCCGGAGTTTTCCTTCTGGTCTTCGATAAAAGTGACTTATCTTGGTATTTTCGGCAACGTGTCCTTTTCAGTAGGCGGTGTTCCGATGCAGAGCTATTATCTGTATCGGTGTGGTTTGTCAGCTGGCAGGGGAGTTGGAATATTGGCTTTAAAATATGTATTTCATAAAGGCTGCATTCTTGTCTATGCAGAAATTATGATGCTTTTGCAGGGGGGATGGAGTTATATCAAGGAACTAGATATCGTGCCTCATGTCATTTGGGGATACTTTCTCTGTATTGTAGTAATCATCGCTTTGTTACTTGTGTGTACACAGGAAAAAATACTGGAATTTGTACTATGGGGGATTGATCAGCTGCCGCAGAGCGAAAAATGGAACAGAAGAAAAGAGGAATGGGGAAGCCAATTAAAATCACTCCATCAGGAAGTAAAAAGAATCACGCACGATAAAACTGCCATATGGAAAATGATTGTTTTAAATGCAGTAAAGTTTTTTATTCTGTATACGATACCAGCGATCTGCTTTTACCAAATGGGAGTTTCTGGCGTAACTTTCTGGAAAATGCAGCTGTTGTCTGCATTGATGATGCTGCTGGCAAATTCACTTCCCAATGTATCAGGAATGGGGGCCACAGAATTTGCGTTTTTAGCTATTTTTTCCTCATGTATGGAAGCAGCACAGGTCTCATCAGGGATGATTCTTTACCGTGTTTCAACATTTTTCCTGCCGTTTGTGCTCAGCGTTTTCGTATTCCTGATCGTACAGCATTCGATCTTAAGTGAAAATGTATAAATAAAATAATAGTATGGAGAGGGAGATTATTATGAAGGACACAATGAAAAGAACGGTTAGATGGTCAGGCATTGCTGCAGTTGCCGCTTCCGCTGCATCCGCTGTTTCATTTTTTACAACGAGATATCTGGTAAAGATCGCACTTGACCGGGAGGAACCAAAGGCGGCGCAGTTGGCAGAAACAAGGATATCGGGTTCTATGAAAGAAAATGCGTTTATCCGAGAAGTAAATGATACGGCAGAGAAGTTAGCAGCAAAACAAAATGAAAAAATAGAAATTACGGCGAGCGATGGGACAACACTAATCGGACATTGGATACCTTGCCAGAATGCAAAGAGGGCTATTATTGCAATGCATGGATGGCGTTCTGCATGGTACAGGGATTTTGGGATGATTTCTGATTTTTGGGAACGGAACGATTGCAGCGTGCTATATGCGGAACAACGGGGTCAGAACGGCAGCGGCGGCGAGTACATCAGTTTTGGACTTCTGGAACGTTACGACTGTCTAGATTGGATCAAGTGGGTTACGGAGCGTTGCGGAACAACAGTACCGGTTTACCTTGGAGGAGTATCCATGGGTGCAACTACTGTTCTGATGGCTGCTGAATTGGGGCTTCCGGAAAATATTCACGGTATTATAAGTGATTGTGGATTTACTTCTGTTCACGACATTTGGAAACACGTAGCAAATAAAAATCTGCATCTTACATATGGTATCCGGGGAGCAGTGGCAGACGCACTTTTTAAAAAGAAGTTTCAGATGGGGACAGAGGAATGTTCTACCGTGGAAGCACTAAAAAAATCTTCGGTCCCTGTCATGCTGATACATGGAACGGAAGATCATTTTGTTCCTGTGGAAATGACATACGAGAATTATCAGGCATGTTGTTCTCAAAAACACCTGTTGGTTGTTCCGGGAGCCGATCATGGAATGAGCTATTTTCTGGAGAAAGAACGATATGAAGCATCTGTTAAAGAATTTTGGAAAAAGTATGATGGCTGCGATTAATTGTTGAAAGAATATCATGTAACCAAAATAAAACATAAAAAAACATAAATAAAATAAAGAAAGGCGGGGTTGATATGATTAGAACAAGCACAGTACAACTTACAGTAATTCCGGCAATTGCTTATCGTCAAAAATTATTTTCGGGCGGATCTGGTATTACAATTTTGAGATACGAGGTGGAACAACCAGGTATCGCGTCCATCAGTAAAACATCTGGTGAGGCGATACTCAGTGCAAATACCTCTATGGAAATATATCCATTAGAGGCATTTCATGAGGCTATTGCACTGACTTCAGGTATGCCATATAAAAAAAGGAATGCCGTCCGTATCACACAGGAAATCGTAATTGAGATTGAAGAACCTACAGGAGAATCAGAAGAGCTGAAAGAGATAGAGGTTATTGTTGAAAGCCAGGAGTATCAGCGAATTGTTGACCTGTATACAGATAAGACAGGTGTACTTTCCTATGATCTGTTAAATCGTGATTTTATTCAAACAGCACATTCTAGTGGACAGGTCAGGCTGATGATTGAAGACCGCGCTTCCGCGGACGATATTCGGCTTCAGATTGTAAAAGCAAGACTCAGGAATATTACACGGAACCCTACGTTAACGGATGCCCAGGTTTTAAAGATGATAGATTTATTGGATGAGGTCAGTCCAAAAGGCGTATTTCGGCCTTTAAATGATGAAATACGTAAGTGGTTACGAGCAGAAAAGGTACAGTAAACAAAGAAATAAGATACTAACACAGATAAAGAAACAGGAGAATATTGTATGGTTGAATTGAAAAATTTCCGGTTTCTTACCCATTGAAATTACTTTTGAACAGACAGTCATATTGATGAAAAGAAAATATCCTTTGAATTTAATTGTTATATTTGTTATACTATTATTGTAACATGACGGTTATATGATTCAGTATGATGAAAGGGTGTGATTCCAATGGAGATAACTGTGTCGGAGAATATCAGTTCAGAGTTTCTGGATATTGTTCAGAACATTTTGGACGATGACGAATTCTGTAAGCTGACAAATTTCAGGCAGCATCACAAGACAACACGTTTTATGCACAGCCTTAATGTTTCCTATCTCTCATGGAGAATGGCTAAAAAGTTGGGAATGGATGAGAAAATCGCAGCTCGCGCAGGTCTTTTACATGATTTTTGCTTATATGATTTTAAAGAGAAACTGCCTAAGGGGAAATTGCAGGCTTTTTATCACCCGAAGGTAGCAGCAAAAACCAGTCAGGAGCATTTTGAACTGCATGAAAAAGAATGCCAAGCGATTCTTTCCCATATGTTTCCGCTTGGTCCACTACCTAAGAGCAGGGAAGCATGGCTTATCAGTAGTATGGACAAGTTTTGCGCGTGTGCAGAGTTCTTCCGGATAAACGTTGCTTTATCCGGAAGAGATAAAGTAAAAATCTGTTGTGTATAAAAAACAAAAGATAAATCCCAAACGGTGAGAGTACAAATGTGGAACGCATTTATGATAGGGTATTCCTAGATGGATAGTTATATTTTTGTACAGACAAGATAACTTTTCATGCCGCAAAGTGTTGGTGATCAGGGTTCTGGTATACGATTTAATAGGAGAGTTGGTTAATGAATACACCGAATAAATTGACAGTTGGAAGAATGATGCTTGTTCCATTGCTGGTGGTATTTCTGTTGACGGAATGGGGAGGTGATGCAAACCAGTATATCTCTGCTGGGATTTTTATCTTGGCCAGCATCACAGACTGGCTTGACGGATATCTGGCAAGGAAGAATAATCTTATCACTAATTTTGGTAAATTTATGGATCCCCTGGCGGACAAACTCCTCGTGTGCTCTGCACTGATTTGCATGGTGGAGCTTGATAAATTGCAGGCATGGATCGTCATCATTTTCATAGCCAGGGAGTTTATTATCAGTGGATTCCGTCTTATTGCAGCAGAACGGGGAATCATCATTGCAGCAAATTACTGGGGGAAATTCAAAACTGTGGCACAGATGCTCATGATTATTTTACTGATTCTGGATTTAGGTGGAATTTTCAATATGCTTGAGATGTTGTGTATTGTCCTGTCTCTGGTGCTGACGGTCGTTTCACTCGTTACTTATATGATACAGAACAGAAAAGTTTTTTCCATTCAGGAATAAAGGTACATTAAGAAAAAAAGGAGCGTTGCAGAATTGTGCGATGAAAACTTGTGGCGCTCTCTTTTTTGTTAGGCTAAGAGCTTGTTCAGTATTGCTCCGTTTCTCAGTAAGAGAAACGGAGCTTTGATTGAAAAAACTACCTATTCAATTGATTCAAAACTATGGTAATGGTAGGGAACAAAAAGTCAGCAAATAATGGCGAAATATCTGATTTATATTTCCTTATCTTCCGTTGAGAATATCCTGCGGATGTTAAGGCCGAACAGCAGCTATACAAAATGTGATGTACGTCAGAGAACACCTTGAGTTAAAATGAAAAATGGGAAATTAATTATTGGTGAGAAAAAGAAAGAATATCTATGGGTATCATATGCAAAAAAATGTTTATCTTTTCATCCTGAAGTAGGATATACGAAAGAGTGTTTTATAAACACTGATGATCTGTGGGAATATGTATATTTACTTATTGAAGAGGGATATAGGGTACTCTAAAGAATTTCTCTCAGACAAATAAGAATTGTTAATTGAAAACAGAAATAGCAAAAATCTTGATAAGTGCTAATAAGCATATTCGCAACAGCTTTCCCAACCCGCAAATCAAAGGTTTTGGAAATGATATTTTCTTCCTTTAATTCATTCTCTGGGATTAGATCAGCCACTTTGGGTAGAGTTGTTTTGACGAAGGAGAGCCGAAGTGTATTTATGGAACCGGCGGCTATCTTTTGATGAATATAGGTGAGACACCGGTCTATTCTAAGAATGGCCTAGTGACAACGATCGCCTGGGGATTAGATGGAAAGTGAATTATGTCCTGGAGGGATCTATCTTCATAGCTGGGGCGGCAATCCAGTGGTTGAGGGATGAACTACGCTTCATTGATTCTGCAATGGACTCCGAATATATGGCAAAAAAAGTTAAGGATACAGGAGGATGTTATGTGGTACCTGCCTTTACCGGGCTGGGTGCGCCTTATTGGGATCAGTATGCCAGGGGAACAATCATAGAACTGACCAGAGGGGGCATTAAGAACCATATCATACGTGCGACGTTGAACTCTGTGCGCTATCAGATCAATAATGTCCTTCAGGTTATGAAGACGGATTCCGGCATAGATTTAAGCGCACTGAAAGTGGATGGCGGCGTAGTGTGCTTGTGGGTGCTCCAAAAGAAAGGGAAGCATTGCGTGAAAATTGCCTGGAGAAAATCGTATATAATATCATAGAAGTGGAGACCCCGTGCGGGCCTCCGCTTCTATTGATGGCGAATAGTTTTTTATCGGACTTTACTGCTGTGAATCCGGAGTTTTGAACACCGCTCCTCATCGTTTATACCCGTTGATCCAGCCACAGGGTGACATCATCCAGGATTTGGCTCTTTACAGGTTCGTTGAAGATCTCATGGAAGAGATGAGCGTAAATGCGCAGGGATTTATCTGTGGATCCAATTTCCTGGAACAGTTCCATAGAGTCTTTTGGGCTGACGATCCCATCGTTGCAGCCATGTAGGATCAGGACCGGAGCGATGAAATCCTGCGCATGTTCTTTGAGGTAAGCGACACCTGCATACATGGAGTTTAACAGGCCGATAGACATCTGCTTTGCAACCAGGGGATCTTCTGCATAGGCTTTTGTGACGGTTGGATCGCTGCATACGCCGTCACCCAAGGCATTGGGAACATACATATCCGCAGGTGCTTCGAGGGGGAGAGGACCGGCGCACTGGGTATTGTACCGGGTAAGAGCACCTGAGAGGATAAAGCCGTCCGCTTCTTTGGGAAAGCGTGTCGCGAAGCAGGCAGTTCCATAGCCGCCCATGCTATGACCGAGAACATACAGCTTTTTTCCGGGATTTTCCGCTTTGGCGATTTGTACAACGTCGTAAATATCGTTGCTGTTCTCGTCCCAGGAATCATAATAGACAGGTTTTCCGTCGGAACGACCGTGACCGCGGTGATCGAACCGATAGACACTGTATCCGGCGTCATTCAGGCGGGAAGTAACATAGTCATACCGTCCACAGTGTTCACATAATCCGTGTACCACCACAACAACGGCTTTAGGATTTTCTTCAGAGTCAATCTGAAGGTACAGCTTTAAGTGATCCCGTGTTTCCATCATTCTGTGAATCATAGATATTGCCTCCTCTATCGTATATTCTGTTTTGGTATACAGCAAGGCAGATTTCTTTGGAGAGAGCGCCTTGTGTTTTGGTATGTATTTACAATAGCATAAAAAAATGATAATGTATAATATATAGTTTTATATAAAATAATACATAAAAGGATATAAAAATACAGAAAATGGAAATGAAACAGTTGGTTTTTTTCAAAAAAGCAGCAGAACTGGAGCATATAACCAGAGCTGCAGAGGAACTGGATACAACGCAGCCATTTTTGAGTAAGACGATATCTGAGCTGGAGGAAGAGCTGGGAGTACCGTTGTTTGACCATGTTGGAAGAAGCATCCGGCTGAATTCCTACGGAAAAATGTTTTATAAACGGGTCTGTAAGGGGTTGCAGGAGTTGGAAGACGGAAAGCGGGAACTGCAGGATGTATATGTAAAATCCGAGATGCAGGTGCGTATCGTGACCAACAGCAGCCTGTACCTTCCGGAAATCCTGAGCAGATTCCACACATATTATCCTCATATACAGCTCAAGCAGGCATCTGCGAGGCGATACCGGAGCATTAAAATGCTGCAGAGCAACGAGGTGGATTTTGTTATATGTTCTCCGCCGCTTGCCGAAGACAAGAATTTTGAAAGTCAGGTACTGCGTCATGAGATCTGTAATATCATCTATCCTAAAGGACACTGGTTGGCTGACAGAGAGACAGTGACGCTAAAAGAACTGGAACAGGAGGCGTTTATCACGGCACCGCCGGGATATGCCATTCGGGATCAGATTGATTGGCATTTTGAGTGTGCAGGTATTGTTCCCAATTATATGATAGAGTCAACGGATACATACAATATCCCGAATTTTGTGGAGCAAGGACTGGGGATTGCTTTTGTGCCACAGTTTTTTTTGCGCAATAATAAAGAATTGGAGAAACAGAGTATCGAAGTGTCCGAGCCGAGGTGTGCAGGGGAAGTTACACTGACATGGAAAAAAGACAGGTACCTGAACCAGTCCTGTCAAATTTTCCGGGATTTTATTGTCAAATACTTTGACAGCTGATATGTAGAATGATAATTTTATACTTTGGTCTGTGATTTTTGTTTTAAATCTCCTTTGTCACAGCGGTTCCCCCATGCATCGATCAGTGTTCCATTTCTGTAAACACAGATGATCTCACAGTGATTGGGGCATTTTCCACAGTTGATTTCCCGTGTTTCAAAAACCATATCTTCAACAGAAAAGTCAAAAGGTTTGCGCAAAGAACTTTTTCCGGCAAGGATAGCGATTCCCAGAGCCCCCATCAAATGTCCATTGTTATCCACGATAATGTCACATCCGAGGGCTTTTTTAAACGCTTCCACAACACCTACGTTTTTGCTTACGCCACCCTGGAAAACTACCGGGGAGAGAATCTTTTTTCCTTTTCCAACGTTGTTCAGGTAATTGGCAGCTACGGCCTGACACAGACCGGCTATGATATCTTCCTTTGAATGGCCCATTTGGATTTTATGGACAAGATCCGATTCGGCAAAAACGGTGCATCTGGCCGCAATCTGGGTTGGGTGTTTTGAGTGCAGCGCAATTCGGCCGAAATCTTCCACTTCAACGCCCAATCTTTTGGACTGGCTGGACAAAAATGCTCCTGTCCCGGCGGCGCACAAAGTGTTCATGGCATAGTCTACTGCGACACCGTTTTCCACTAAAATGATCTTGGAATCCTGCCCGCCAATCTCCAAAATGGTGCGAACATCCGGATAAAAGGTAGTGGTGCCCACCGCATGGGCTGTGATTTCGTTTTTTACAATCGTAGCATTTACCATGTCGCCTACCAGCTTGCGGGCACTTCCGGTGGTTCCGGTGGCTGTGATGCAGTAATGCTCCGGGTCAAACTGGTCTTTCAGAATACGGAGCAGTTTTTTCGCTGCGCCAATAGGATTTCCCTCGGTCCAGATATATGCGCTGGCCAGGATATTGTTCTGATTGTCGATGATGACTCCTTTCGTAGAGATAGAGCCGATATCAATTCCAAGGAATGATTCCTGCATGGTTAGATCTCCTTCTTTCTCATATGTATCATGTCATAGAACGCCTCAAGCCTGGTATCCAGTCCGGTATCGCTGGTCTGGGAATCGTATGACAGGTAGAGGATAGGTACTTTGTAATCAAAACTGATATTCTGTAAAACAGGCATGATATCAATCTCTGGGGTACAGCCTGCCGATTTTGCATGGATGATGCCATCAAACCCATGAGAAGCATAATATTTGGCGCACCAGATATTTGCTGTGGAAGTAGGCCCCATTTCATATCTGCAATAGTCTTTGATCCCCACGCTTAAATTTTTACCGTGATAGTGGAGATTTCGGTTTGTCACGCTCATCCACCGGTGGACTTCCACTCCCATATCTGCGATCTTCTGCTCAAGATTCAGGTTGGAAAAAGCGTCAACGGCAGTAAAGTATTCACCGACCACACCGACCTGGAGCGGCTGCTCCGGCTTATTTATGGGAATGGAAGCAAATTCTTTTTTTGCAGTTTTATAGGAAATTTCAATATCATGAAGGTTTTCTGCTGTTTCCATTGAGATCAGAAACTGGTTCCATGCTGCTTTAAAATCTCCATGTTTCAATTCAAAACCACAATTTTTATAGTATTCTTCTTCTATCTCATCCAAACAAGATAGCATCCTGAGAGTTTCTGCTCCAACCCTGGTCATTCTGGCTGCGGAAGCTTTCGGATTGATCCTGTGGAGGGCCTTTAGGTAATCTTTTGGATTGCCTGTTGAATACTCGGAAAAGTTGATAAAATCAAATTCATATCCCAGCTCATGTAATATTTTTTCCTGCAGCTCACCATAATATCCAAGGCGGCATAGCCCCATTGGCATGATCAGCGTATCGGCTCCTGCTTCCAGGGCATCGATCATACTTCCGAGGGTACTCTTGAAAGGGGTACATACAGAGTCCGGGCTGTAACGGGCACCCAATTCCAGGGTGCGGTTTGTCATTGGGGGCTGCATGATATATTCCGCATTTAATGCTTTTTCTACAAAATATTTGATGCAGAGATTATAGTGGCTGAAGATAGGAAATGCCGCTCTCTTTACATCCATCACAATCCACCTTTCTTAAATCTCAGTATGTCTACAAAGCTTTCCAGACGGGTTTCGATACCTGCTATACCATTCTGGATGTCCAACACAAGCGTCAGTATCGGGATATCCCGAAACTCCCGGGTAATGATTTCATTGACCATGGAATCCGGTCCGCAGGGGAACGCAGTGAGCAGGATGATCCCATCTATTTTCTCACGGTGCATCTGGAGACTGCCGACAATTTCACGGCTCATTTCCCACTTCAGGGTGGGAGAGACTTTTAGAGATTGTTTTAATGCTTCTTTCCGGTCTGTGATATCTGCACGGATGGGGATCGTATCCAGCTTTTTCAGATAGTCGATCACTGGTTTTCCAAAATAATCATCTTTTATGAGATAGCTGTGCGCGGCGATAACAATTTTCATACCGTCGTTCTTGTACAGGTTTTCCTGTTCTTTTATTTGTGCCTTCCATATGGAGGCCTCTTTTTTTCTGGATGTTTTGTACGCTTCTTTGACCATTTTTCTGGGAAATCCTAACTCCAGGCCGAGATTCAGGAAGGCTGTTTCTTCTGTAAGTTTTTTGGAAACAGCAACATTATAGCTGAGGAACTTCTGACCGGTATCGCGAAAAACATTGCATACCAGATCATACAAAGACTCGAAACGTGTACACATGCAGCGCTGTCTGCCCCAGTTGCTGATGCGTGGAACGAGGATATAATCGCATTTTCCAATCAGGGTTCTGACGTGCCCCAGATAGATTTTGGCAGACAGACAGCTTTCATCGATGGCTGACTCACTGCCAAGACAGAGGGTTTCTTTATTTGTCGGCTGGCTCGTGATCACTTTTACGCCAAGCGATGCAAAAAAATTTTTCCAAAGGACTTCAAAGCGATAATAGAGCAAAGCAGATGGAAAACCTATGGTAAGCTGCCTTTGGGTAGGCTCTTCATTTGTGATTCTCATTGTATTCTCCTAGATATAATCAGAAATTTTCTTTGGTGGATATGGGAATTATAGCGATTGGAAATTAGAAAAGAAATAGACATTTGTGCAACAGTTGACTAAAAAAAGGTATTTTCTGGGCACTTACTGGTGAAATGCCTAAAAACTGGACAGCAATAGGGAAAATGCCTATTGAGACATAAAACAGGACAACTTAAAATGACGCACAACGAGGGAGTGAAAATATATCGGGAAGGAGTGCATTTCATGAAGTATTATTTTGAAAATAAAGAAACTGTATTAAGCCAGATGAATACTTCAGAAAACGGGCTGAGACAGGAAGATGCACAGCAGCGACTTGAGGCAAACGGAAAAAACCGACTGAAGGATGCATCGGTAAAACCGCTGTTTATAAAGTTTCTGGAGGAACTGGCTGACCCCATGATCCTAATTTTGCTTGCGGCAGCAGTAATCAGTGGTGTTATGGCGGTCGTCCAGGATGAGAGCTTTGCAGATGTAATCATCATTCTCACGGTTGTGATTGTGAATGCCGTGCTGGGTGTATATCAGGAGAGCAAGGCAGAGAAAGCGATTGAGGCGCTTCAGGAGATGGCAGCAGCCACATCAAAAGTTCTGCGTGATGGAAAAATGATGACGATCCATAGTGAGGAACTGGTAGCTGGGGATATTGTTGTTTTGGAAGCCGGGGATGCAATTCCGGCTGATGGACGTGTACTGGAAAGTGCTTGTTTGAAAGTAGAGGAAGCAGCTCTTACCGGTGAACCCATTCCGGTTGAAAAAATGGCTGAACGGATAATTGTGTCTGACGATGCGGAAGAGATTCCTTTAGGAGATCGTAAGAATATGGTTTATATGGGTAGTACCGCGGTTTATGGCAGAGGAAAGATGGTGGTGACTGATGCTGGCATGGATACGGAAATGGGTAAGATTGCAGATGCTCTGGCACAGACAGAGGAAGGAAAGACACCACTTCAGATAAAACTGGGGCAGCTTTCCAGAATATTGACATGGCTGGTGCTCGGCATCTGCATTGTGGTGTTTCTGGTACAGCTTTTAAAAGCAGGCGGGCTGAATTTTGAAGTGGTATTAGACTCCTTTATGATTGCGGTATCGCTTGCAGTAGCGGCAATCCCGGAAGGGCTGGCGGCGGTGGTTACGATCGTGCTGTCAATCGGCGTTACGAATATGTCAAAACGCAACGCCATCATTCGAAAGCTGACTGCGGTGGAAACATTGGGCTGTGCACAGGTTATATGCTCAGATAAGACAGGAACGCTGACTCAGAATAAAATGACAGTGGTGGATTTCTTTGGGGAAGAGGAAAAAGAAATTGCTTCCGCTATGGCTCTTTGCTGTGATTCGGAAATGGATGAAGACGGGACTGTGACGGGAGAACCTACGGAGAATGCGCTGGTTGTCTGGGCAGATAAGCTGGGCCTGAAAAAAACAGATCTGGATGCGGAGTTTGTCCGCTGTGGTGAAGCCCCTTTTGACTCACAGCGAAAGATGATGTCGACGGTACATAGGGCAAGAGAAGGATATGTTCAATACACAAAAGGTGCTCCGGATGAAATCATAAAGAAATGTACGCGATATCTGAAGGAAGGGATTTCCGTACCAATGACAGAGGAATATCGGAAGGGGATACTCGCGGCAAACAAAACAATGGCAGATCAGGCGCTGCGTGTGCTTGCCTGCGCAACTCGCATCTGGAAAGAAATGCCGGGGAGCTGTGAGCCGGGGAAGTTGGAGCAGGATCTTTGTTTTATCGGGCTTTGTGGAATGATTGATCCGGTACGGCCTGAAGTAAAGGCAGCAATCGGGGAGTGTCGTGGGGCAGGGATACATCCTATCATGATCACGGGGGATCATATAGATACTGCAGCTGCTATCGCAAAAGAAATTGGGATCCTTTCAGACAAGACCTATGCAGTGACAGGTGCAAGGCTGAATGAAATGAGTGATGAGGAGTTTGCATCAGAATTCAAAAATATCAGTGTGTATGCCAGGGTACAGCCGGAGCATAAGACCCGCATTGTAAATACCTGGAAAAAGGCGGGCTATGTTACTGCCATGACCGGGGATGGTGTAAATGATGCGCCTTCTATAAAAGCGGCGGATATCGGCGTAGGCATGGGCATTACAGGTACGGATGTCACGAAAAATGTGGCAGACATGGTTCTGGCAGATGATAACTTTGCCACGATCGTGGGTGCTGTGGAAGAAGGGCGGAGGATTTATGACAATATCCGTAAGGCGATCCAATTCCTTCTGGGTTCCAACATGAGTGAAGTGCTTGGGATTTTCACGGCGACGCTGATGGGCTTTACTATTTTAAAACCGGTGCATCTTTTATGGATCAATCTCGTGACAGACTGCTTTCCGGCACTGGCATTGGGAATGGAACAAGGGGAGCCGGGGATTATGCACCGGAAACCCAGGGATACAAAGGCAGGTGTTTTTGCAGATGGCATGGGGATAGACGTACTGTATCAGGGGATTCTGATCACGATTCTTGTATTGGCATCTTATTTTTGTGGACACTATATGGAATTTGGAAACTGCGCCATGACAGACAGTGCGCATGGTACTACCATGGCATTCCTTACTATGTCCATGGCAGAAATCTTCCACAGCTTTAATATGCGGTCACAGCGATACAGCATTTTCAGGCTTGGGACGCATAATAAGGTACTCATCTTTGCAGCAGCAGGTTCACTGATTGCGACAACGATTGTGTGTGAAGTTCCATTCCTGGCGTCTGCATTTGAGTTCAATTCTGTAGGCTTTGGAGAGTATATGCTGGCGATTTTACTTGGATTTTGTGTGATTCCATTTGTTGAGTTCATAAAATTGATCCAGAGAAAGGTAGGTAAAGAAAATGAAAAAAATTATAAATGTGGTATTTAAAATCTGCAAATTTATGATCCATATAGGAGTGCTGCTTCTATTACTGGTGAACATTTACATACTGATTATTCCACTTCTGGAGAATCATCCCTGCCCGGATATGCTTCAGAAGGTCAGACGAAAGTTAGGCAAACAGGGGAAGGATGCCTAGTTTTTAGGTATGTGACAGGTGTTTGCCCATAGAAGAAGACAGGAATGGTTTATAGAATGTAGACAAGAAAAGCGAAATGGAGGTGAAGAGTATTGAAAAAAGTACGTATGGCAAGGGGCGGGTATATTCTGATTTCGGTCATTTTCTATATTGCCGGAATTGTCTGCATGATGATACCGTCCATATCGCCGCTTACCCTTTGTATCTGCGGCGGCCTGATATTAGTTGCCTATGGTATCGTCAAGATCATCGGATATCTGTCCGATGACATGTATGACCTGGCATTTCAGTATGATCTGGCCTGTGGATTGTTCCTGATGGTACTGGGGGGAATTGTACTTGGATGTAATTTGCGGATTCGTCCGTATCTTTCCCCGGGGCTTGGGCTTCTGATCCTGCTGGATGCTGTTTTAAAAGTCCAGACTGCAAAGGATGCAAAAGTGTTTGGACTGGAAACATGGAAATGGATACTGACTTTTTCCATCATAGCAGCTGTTTTCGGCATCCTGATCATCATAAAGCCGTTTGAGGGAGGACAGACAAGTCGTATCATCGCAGGATGCGGGCTGCTTGCAGAAGGAATTATGAATCATCTGACCGTTCAGGAAACGGTGAAAGTAACAAAGCGATTCCCAGACCAGAATGAAAATGAAAAAAATACTGGCGGGGAAGAAAAACAGGTATGTGAGGACAACAGATAACAAAACAAGAAGATAAAATTAAGGGAGGAACCTAATCATGGATGTATCAACAACAATCAAAAAATTCGGTTTGGAGCAGGCTTTTAACTATCTTTATAAGGACCCGGAGAAGAATCTCCTGAAACTGATGGACTGGGCAGATAAATTTGCGGGAAATGAATTTGTATCCCAGAGAAAAGTGGTCCGTGAGGCCATAACGAATCCGGAGCACCCCTATTACGGGTATGTCCGGCATATCATTAAGGATATCGATCCCCATGTAATGAAAACGACAGCAGTAAATTTCTTTATCAATGCTGCACTGGTGGGATGGCCGAAACAGAATGAATGCCGTGAAAAATATGGCTGCAATATTCCCTGGACGATCCTGCTTGACCCGACCAGTGCCTGCAACCTGCACTGCACCGGATGCTGGGCTGCGGAATATGGCAATAAGCTGAACCTGACTTTTGATGAAATTGATGACATTATCCGTCAGGGCAAGGAACTGGGCGTTTATATGTACATATATACCGGTGGAGAGCCGCTTGTACGTAAGAAAGATCTGATCCGTATCTGTGAGAAGCATTCGGATTGTGTGTTCCTGTGTTTCACCAATGGGACATTGATCGATGAGGCTTTTGCGGATGAAATGCTGCGGGTCGGAAACTTTGTCCCGGCAATTTCTCTGGAAGGATTTGAAACGGCAACGGATCTTCGCCGTGGAGATGGTGTGTTTAAAAAGGCCACATCAGCGATGAAACTTCTCCGGGAAAAGAAACTGTTTTATGGTATTTCTTCCTGTTATACCAGCGCAAACTTTGAGTCCATCACATCAGAGGAGTTTTTCGACAGTTTGATCGATCTGGGAGCCTACTTTATCTGGTATTTCCACTATATGCCGGTTGGAAATGACGCATCTCCTGCGCTGATGCCAACGCCGGAGCAGAGGACGCAGACCTATCACCGTATCCGCCATTACCGTGCTACAAAACCGCTGTTTGCCATGGATTTCCAGAATGATGCGGAATATGTGGGCGGCTGCATTGCCGGAGGACGCCGTTACTTCCATATCAATGCCAACGGGGACATTGATCCATGCGTATTCATTCACTATTCCGATTCCAATATCCGGGAAAAAACGATCCTGGAGGCACTGCAGTCCCCGATGATGATGGCATATCACGATAACCAGCCATTTAATGAAAATATGCTGCGCCCGTGTCCGATGCTGGAAAATCCGGAAAAGCTGAGGGCAATGGTGGCAGGAACGGATGCCCATTCCACGGACCTCCAGTCCCCGGAAACGGCGGATCATCTGTGCGCGAAATGCGATAAATATGCAGAACACTGGAAAACTGCAGCAGATGAATTATGGAAAGAAAGCAGAGTGAAGAAGGGAATAGCAGATTAAGGA
>JBJEJA010000003.1:0-4323 GCA_051877575.1 Lachnospiraceae bacterium
GAATGCCATGATATGTCATGGTTATCGCTCATAACAATTCCTCCTGTTAATCCATGTCGCTTATATATATTAAGTGTTCCAACAATGTAATGAAAAGGCCATCCACATCGTTTTTATTCTTTACCTTCCTTATCTTAAAAATTCCTGTATCACCCGTGCGTCTTTGCAGCCCTTCTCATATAATTGCTGCAAAGCTTTCTGATCTCTGGTCAAAGTATCTACACCGCAGGTATCATCCGGAGCTATGATTAAAACACGGCCCTCATCCCTGTACTGCTTCGCCAATGCAACTTCCCGGTTATACCGATCTGCCCTTTGCCTGAGATTTTCTGCGGATTTCGGATACTTTTTTTGAATCCTCCTTGCAAATTTTTCATCCTCCTTGGGATCCCGAATAAAATCTTCCGGCTTTGTCAAAATAACAACTACCTTATCGCAGCCGCATTGAAATGCTTTTTCTACCGGAACCGGATCGCTTAATGCCCCATCATAATAAGGAACATCATTTATTTCATAAGGTCTGCATGCAAACGGGATGGAACAGGATGCTTTCAAAATGCTGTAATTATCCTGTTTTAAATCATTTTTGTTAAAATATGCAGCTTCTCCTGTCACCGCATTCGATGCTACCACCAGCATTTTCGATGGATTCCGGATTATTTTCGGGTAATCCAAAGGATTTTCTCCTGTAGAATTACTCAATGTTCCATATAGATAATCCATGTCAATGTAAGATTTTTTAAAAACAAAATTTCGAAAACTCATATATTCTTTCCGGAATGAATACTCAGAATAGAACCGATAGTTCCGCCCTTTTTGCCCCGCCAGATAAGATGCAATGTTTGCACTTCCGGCAGAAACACCGATGCAGATGTCAAACTTTATCCCATGATCCAGACAATGGTCAAAAACCCCGGCTGCATAAATGCCTCGCAATCCGCCTCCAACATCCACTACTCCTGTTTTCATGTTGTTCCTCCATTCTTTTCTTCAATTATGGCTGTATTTTTTTCTCAATCTTGAAAAACACTCCAATACTCATCGTGAAGAGCTTCCCTTCACATAGTCGACAAGTCATAGCAAATGCCGGAAAGGAATGATCACAATACGCAGTATTTCGTAAAAAATCTTTTTTCCTGTCCCCTGTTCTTCCTTCCGGTAATTTTCCCCATCAATGACCGTTCCATCCGGAGACACCCGTCTGCTTTCCAGCTTCAGGTTTTCCACCTGTTCCCGGAGAGATTCGTTTAATTCTCTGCTTTCAATGAACAGCATCATTTCTGTATCAAGGTAAACGCTTCTCATATCCAGGTTGCAGGAACCTACCATGCTAAGCGTATCCCCTGCCAGTATAGTCTTCGTATGTAATGCCTGCGCTCCAAGATATTCGTAAACATAACTTCCTGTCTGTCTCACTTTTTTCTTCTGATTTAAATAATCCGTACATCCAAAAGGATTCGTACCGCTCTCCACCGCATTGATCATCAGCTCTGTTTTTTCACTTCCCGAACAGATCTCCGTCAGATCCTGATACATTTTCCGGCTGCATATTATATAAGGAGTCTGTATCAGAATGTTGTCCGCATTTTTCATTTCCTCTGCCATCCTGTCCCAGAGCTGGGGCCGTTTATTCTCCGCTTCCATAGGATTCGTACAAAGTTCAATACTTTCTGCCGCTATCGTTTCTTTTAACCAATCCGTTTCCTGAAAAGCATCCGGATATTTTTCTCTGACTTCCTGGTAATGTTCCCTTAATTTCCCGTCAGTCACCTCATGTTTCCCGTATTTTTTACAGCAGGAAAGATCCCATATTTTTTCTGAATATTCCTGAAGCTGGATAAAGGAATGTCCCTTCCCCGGAACCGTTTCATAAACCAGGATATCCCTGTCCTCATTGTACGAGTCCACATAATTTCCAAGAAAAAGATCATCTGTGTTTCTTCCGCCCAGAATATATGCAAAGTCATCAGCAATCAAATATTTATCATGCATCCTGTAGTTGTTCTTCCACGGTTTCACCAGCGTTATAGGATTGTACAGCTTTACCTCCACGTTATCATGGGCTGCAAGCTCCTGAAAATTCTTTCTTCCAGTCAGCCGCAAAGTTCCATTTATACCATCCACCAGTATCCGCACTTTTACGCCCCGGTCTGCAGCATTGAAAAGTACAGACATCATGTCCTGTCCGCTGTTATCATCACGGAAATCAAAGGTAGCAAGTACGATCGTTTCCTTTGCCGATTCAATCAGCCGCAGCCGCCACAGCAATGCATCCATATTATTGTCAATGCTTAACACTCTCTCCGGATCGTCCATACCCTTATGTTCTTCGAAAGCTGTTATCTCTTTGGCAGGCAGTTTGTGGTACAAAGGTGGAAGTACCAGACTGACTGCCACATAAATGAGCCATATTATAAAAATATCTTTCAGTACCTTTTGAAATCTTTTCATCATCCTGCTCCATTCAAGTAAGCCATCGGCGTACTTGACGCGAGGCGCGCGCTGCGAAGGAGTTTTCATCTGCGCGCCTCTGCGATCCGCCGGAGGCTCAACTTTCAGCAGGAAGCTGAAAGTTGTATCGTCCGGTATTTTGTGCTATACTAATTAAGTGGATATTTGCAATCCACTTTGTTACCTGCTTATAACCGAATATCTTTTAACAGTTTATTCGATTAAAATATTCCAAAATGTGAGTTGATTTACATGAACCATACAAAAGCTGACATCATAAACGCCTTTTGGCAGTTACTGGAAGAACGTCCTTATAACAAAATTACCGTAAGAGACATTGTGGAGCGCTGTCAGATCAACCGGAACACTTTTTATTATCATTTTCACGACATTCCTGAACTTCTGGAAAGTACCATAAAGCTGGATGTGGACCATATTATCCAGACCTACAGTAAATTTGGTTCACCGATTGACTGCCTTGTCCCGATTGTCGAACATACTTTAAAACGAAAAAAAGCCATGCTCCATATTTACCGCTCTGTCCAACGGGATATTTTTCAAAACCAATTAGAGCGGATCATGCTTCACGTTGTGACCCAATACGTTGATACCGTTACCGCAGAACTCACTCTTCCTCCTGAAGATAAGAATCTTCTGATCCAGTTTTATAAGTGCAGCCTTCTTGGCATCACCCTGGACTGGATGGATAAAGGAATGAACTTTGATCTTCTGAAAGCCGTTACCCGCATTACTGAACTGCTTGAAGATTCCGGTAAACAGGCCTTTCTTAAATCCGCGAAATCTGTAGAACACAGACTCTGATCATGTTAAGCACCGCTGCCAGCGGTGCTTTTTACATCAGAGGTGCAAATATTCTCAAAAACTCCTGAAATAATCTTACCGGCAGTTTTTCCTTACACTCCTCTGGTGTAATTTGATGACACTCCTTTAACGTTTCCAGATAATCTTCCTTTATCTGCATCACCGCCCTGCTGTTATACATCCACACGCCACATTCAAAATGCAGATAAAGGCTTCTGAAATCTAAATTTGTTGTTCCAACCGTCGCTGTATGGTCATCGGAAATGAATATTTTGGAATGCATAAATCCTTTCGAATATTCATATATTTTTACACCGCCATGGATCAATTCCCTGTAATAAGAGCGTGTGGTCAAATGAATTAAGGCCTTGTCCCAGATATGCGGGGTAATGATCCGCACATCCACCCCGCTTTTTGCTGCCAGGCACAAAGCTGATACCATGCTGTCATCCACGATCAGGTATGGCGTACAGATATAGACATAATCCTTTGCATTATTCAAAATCTGAAGATATACGTGTTCCCCCACATTTTCGTCATCCATCGGACTATCAGAATAAGGCTGTACAAATCCGTCTGATACTGTTTTTTCCTCCGTTCCCTTTTCCGGGAAAAAAAGCTCTGCATTTTCCTGTTCTTCCCTGCATAATTCCCACATTTCGAGAAACATAACTGTCAGACTCCATGCTGCTTTTCCTTTTACCTCAATCACAGCATCCTTCCAGTACCCGTGTTTTTCGTAAGTGTTGATATACTCATCTGACAGGTTTATACCTCCGGTAAAAGCCACCTTTCCATCGATCACAGCGATCTTCCTGTGATCCCGGTTATTCTGGACAGCGGAAAGAATGGGGCGGAATGGATTAAACACTGCACATTTTATGCCTGCATTCTCCAGTTGTGCGGCATAATTTTTCGGCAGTGTAAGGAAACATCCAATATCATCATAGATCACCCGTACTTCCACTCCCTGACATGCCTTTTCCTTCAGGATGTCCAAAATAGAATTCCACATCACACCTTCTTTGATAATAAAATATTCTATAAAAA
>JBJEJA010000004.1:0-4238 GCA_051877575.1 Lachnospiraceae bacterium
AAATTAGAGGCGGGTTCAAAAATGAAGCAATCGAGTAACATCGGTTGCTTTTTTGTTGCTCATTTTTAGAAAATGCTGTCAGCCACAAACTATGCATTCCCAAAAGCAACTACAAGTTTCTGGAAGCGGCATAAGGATGATCGAAAAGTGTAAATGGAATATAAGATTCAGATGGAGAAGTTGTCTGATAAAAGAATAAAGGATTACGAGGAAGAGCAGGCGGCTGTTTTATTGCGTCAACGGAAACCGGATGATTATATTGAGGCGGAATTGTATCTGAGAAACATGATAATAATATTTATATGGTGTGGGGAGAGCCGTATGATCAGGAAAAAGCAGTTGGCGTGAATACATATCTTATGCTATAATG
This sequence comes from Lachnospiraceae bacterium, assembly GCA_051877575.1. GTDB lineage: Bacteria > Bacillota > Clostridia > Lachnospirales > Lachnospiraceae > UBA2882. Next base: position 371 of record JBJEJA010000004.1, read on the forward strand.
CGAATAGTAGTAAATATAAATTGCTATATTTAGGAATGTAACTGACACTGGCGATTTATCGGATGATTGGATGAATGTTGAAGATTAGTTATCAGCATAGTGTCATTATTGATTTGGCAAAAAGGCTTTGTGTTGGCTGTAGGCAGCGGAAAATGAATAAAGAACAGGCAAAAAAAGAGTATGAAAAAATAATAAAGGAAGCCAATAGAAAAGCTAATGATATTGAAGAAGCAAAAGAAAAAATTAAATTATTAACATCTATGATAGATGAAGAGTGATGAAAGCACTTTGCAAAATGCATGGTGCTTTTGTTGAATGACCTGCCCAAAATGGTGCATCGTTCAACATAATTCGATCTGTTCTGATGCAGATATAGAAATATATAGTTTGGAGGGAGAAGAGTAAGTTTATGCAGGATACAAAGTTATATATAGTTGTTCCGTGCTACAATGAGGAAGAGGTAATTGATGATTCAGCGCAGAAGCTACTATGTAAATTACAGGAATTGATTTCAGAAAAAAGAATAAGTAATAAAAGTGTGATTTTATTTGTAAATGATGGTTCGACGGATGCGACAAAAAAGTTGCTATTGGAACTGTGCGAGCAACATTCGGAATTTGCATGTATAAATTTTGTAAAAAACTATGGACATCAGAGTGCAATACTGGCCGGAATGCTATTTGCAAAGGATTATGCTGATGCAGTAATAACAATAGATGCAGATCTCCAACAAGATATAAATGCAATGGAGAAATTTTTAGAGGAATATGATCGCGGTGCAGATGTTGTATATGGAGTTAGAAATGATAGAAATACAGATGGAGCGATAAAAAAGTGGACTGCTACTGTTTTTTATAAATTTATGCACTTCCTGGGCGTAAATGTTATTGCAAATTCTGCGGATTATCGCTTACTTTCCCAAAAAGCATTGATGGCATTAGATGGATACAAGGAGACGGCGCTCTTTTTGCGAGGCTTAATTCCGTTTATGGGATTACCATCAGCGGTTGTACATTTTGATGTGAAAGAAAGGGAAAAAGGAAAATCAAAATATACGTTATCCAAAATGATGAATTTGGCTTTGGATGGGATTACATCTTTTTCTGCAAAACCGCTGCATCTTATTTTGGGTGCCGGCGCAATTATGACCGGATTTGCTTTTGTGATGATTCTGTATAGCCTGATTGACTATTTTGTTGGAAGCCCGGTTGCCGGTTATACAACTATGGTTATCTCTATCTGGCTTGTTGGCGGGATTTTAATGATGTCTATGGGAATGATTGGTGAGTATATTGGGAAAATATATCAGGAAACAAAAAAACGCCCCAGATACGTAATTGAGTCTTGCGTTTTTCGGGATAATCGAGGAGAGGAAGCGTGTTTTAACGCAAGTAAACGGGATGAAGAAAATATGGAAGCATAGTTTTGTACGGTTTTGCCTTGTCGGAGGAATTAATACAATTATCGGAACGAGTGTGATGTTTGTCGCATACAATGTGTTCGGAATGGGATACTGGATTTCAAGCGCACTAAATTATATATCCGGAAGTATATTTAGTTATTTTGCAAATAAGTATTTTACTTTTGGGAAAAAGGAAAAATCAAAAGCAGAAGTGCCGAAATTTGTAGGCACAATTTGTGTCTGCTATTTGTTGGCTTATGGCATCGCTAAGCCGACCACAAGGCTTGTTTTAGTAAGGCTTTTTGAATGCAATTTGACGATTTCGAGCATCGAACAAATCTCTATGTTAGTCGGAATGGTTTTATTTGTGGGAATTAATTATTTGGGGCAACGTATATTTGTGTTTAACAGGAAAACGAACGAAAAGATACTGTATTGAGGAGGATTTTGAAATGGGAAGACATGGTGGTGGCTCCAGAAGCGGAGGAAGCCATAGAAGCAGTAGTTCGAGAAGATCAGGTGGTTCACGCAGCGGCGGTTCCGGAACAAGGACATCAAATAAACCATTTGTGGGTTGTTATAATCGTTCGTATTATGACAGATCCGGCAGATTACATACGTGTTATACAAGCAGTAAAGAGTTTGGCACTAAAAGTGCCTGGAATTTGGGGATTATATTTGCGTTGATTTTCATAACCTGTCATATGCTGGTTATGCTTGCAGCTTTTGGTTCTACATTGGTTAGTTTTGGATGTAAAGTTTCAGGTGATCCTGACCGGATTTATATTGAAGATACTGCCAATCTACTATCCGATCAGGAAGAACGGGATGTTTTGGCACTTTTAAAAGATGTATATGATGCATCCGGTATGCCTGTAACGGTTTATACAGATGATTTTTCATGGAAGGATCATTATGATCGCTTAGAGGTTTATTCAGAAGAACTTTATTACGGTATTGGATTTGATGAAGATGCTATGATTATATTGTTTACCGCGGATAATACCAATGATTTCTATGATTGGGAATATGACATGTATTGCGGTGATGATACAATGAAATGTCTATCGGATGAGACGTTTGATACCCTTCTGGACAATTTCCAAAAGGGTATGGCAAGTCAGGATTTAGCCAAAGCTTTGGATTATGCATGGAACTCTGTTATGGATGATTTGGCAAAGACTAGGATCTATTGGTCGCAACTACCTGCATTAGTGTTTATTTTATTATTTTACGCGATATTTTATTTTGCTATATTAGGCGGGACCAAAAAGAAGAACGCTGCTTATAAATATTTCAAGGCAAACCCGGAAAAATTATCCTATACTCCAATGACTTTATATAGCGATTGTCCTGGCTGTGGTGCATCCAATGCCGGTCAGAATGAGGTCTGTCCCTATTGTGGAAGGCTGTTGAAAATAAGTGATGCCAATACGAAATTTGTTAATTCGTAAATGGGCAGATGCACGGTATTATATGAACCGGTAGAATACGGATGCCGATATAAGTACGTTATTATAAGTATAGCGCACCGAAAAGGATAATCAAGGCGAAAACATAAGGAGGTTTTTATGCCGGAACTGGATAAAAAGCAATGTTCTCCCAAAAGAATCAATCTGTAAAGAATATCGTTTTGGCTGTCGGTAGCTGCGGGTGCGGCAGTTGCGGTGCTGCTGATTTTGTTGTGGATGACGGATGATATAGAAGTGTGGCATACCAGAACGGATGCCGGTTTTGTGACGATTGAAGATGATAGCTGTCGGGAGATAGAGGATGCAGATGCCCCCATCGGCGTAAAAAAAGAATATACTTTTACGCTGGGGAGGAAATTGACAGCGGTACGCATTTTGCTTTTTATATTGTGCACCAGTATGCGGATGTCTGGTTGGACGGACAGCATATTTACAGTCTGCGGCCTTCCGGAGAAAACCGGATCAGCAAGACGATAGGCAGCAATTGGGTCATGATTCCGCTCTACCGAAAAGATGCCGGCAAAGAAATCCGTGTGGAAATTACGCCTGTATACGAGAGTTTCCGTAACCGGGAGGTGGAATTCCTGATGGGTTCCCAGCTTGCCATTTACCGCAATCGGTTGTTTCAGGATATGCCACAGCTTATTTTGGGGATCATGGCCGTTTTTGTGGGTGTTGTTTTTGTCTGTGTGGCAGGCTATAACATGTTTAGAAAACAACGGGGGAAAAGTCTTGCGGCTTTGGGAATATTTTCCGTTATGCTGGGTGTCTGGAGACTGACTGACACGAGATTTACTCCTTTTCTGTTTGCGGATAAGCCTGTAGTGCTGTTTTATGTGTCGGTTGCCATGCTGATGCTTGGGGTGGTGCCGTTACTCAGGTGCCTGGGAGAATATTTATCCGAAAGCAGTTGCTGTATTTTAAACAGCTGCTGCATTGTATCTGCCCTGTCATGTCTGATACAATTGGTGTTTCAATTTTCGGGGAAACTGGA
>JBJEJA010000005.1:0-18769 GCA_051877575.1 Lachnospiraceae bacterium
ACCTCAAAATAACGTAAATTATCTTCTATTTATGAATATTCTGACAATTCTTTTGCCTTATCAATACATAAAGAAAAGTCCCATAAACACTAGGTTTACAGGACTTATCAATATCTTATATTATCTTAGAAATTCAGCTATTAAACGATTCCCTGAGCAGTCATAGCATCTGCTACTTTCAGGAAGCCGGCGATGTTAGCACCTGCTACATAATCGCCTTCTTTGCCGTATTTCTTAGCGGCATCATCCAAGTTATGGAATATATTTACCATAATACCCTGTAACTTAGCATCAACCTCTTCAAAGGTCCAGCTCAGTCTCTCGGAGTTCTGGCTCATCTCCAGTGCGCTTGTTGCAACACCGCCTGCGTTGGATGCTTTACCGGGGCAGAACAATACGCCGTTTTTCTGAAGATATTCTGTTGCCTCAAGAGTTGTAGGCATGTTAGCACCCTCTGCTACTGCGAAGCAGCCGTTGGCAACGAGTGCCTTAGCATCTTCAAGGTCAAGCTCATTCTGAGTTGCACAAGGAAGTGCGATATCACATTTCACACTCCATACGCCGTGCTCTCCGTTCTTTTTCTCATGATACTCTGCACTTGGTCTTGCAGCAGCATACTCTGTCAAACGAGCACGTTTTACTTCTTTTACTTCTTTTAATAAAGCAACATCGATTCCTTCGGGATCATAAATCCAGCCTGTGGAGTCGGAGCAGGTAACAGGCTTACCGCCTAACTGCTGTGCTTTCTGGATTGCATAGATTGCAACATTACCGGCACCGGAAACAGCGATTGTCTTACCGGCAATATCCTTGCCGTTGCATTTTAACATTTCTTCTGTTAAGTATAACAGACCATATCCGGTAGCTTCTGTTCTTGCTAAAGAACCGCCGTAGGATAATCCTTTACCGGTCAAAACGCCTTCGTATGTATCACGAATTCTCTTGTACTGACCGTACATATATCCGATTTCTCTTCCGCCTACACCGATATCACCGGCAGGAACGTCTGTATCAGCACCGATATGTCTGTAAAGCTCTGTCATAAAGCTCTGGCAGAATGCCATTACTTCTCTGTCGGATTTGCCTTTGGGATCAAAATCGGAACCACCTTTACCGCCGCCGATCGGAAGTCCGGTTAAGGAGTTTTTAAAAATCTGCTCAAAACCTAAGAATTTGATAATACCTAAGTTTACGGAAGGATGGAATCTAAGTCCTCCTTTATAGGGTCCGATAGCACTGTTGAACTGTACACGGAAACCGTTGTTTACCTGAACCTGTCCCTTATCATCCACCCAGGGAACGCGGAACATGATAACTCTTTCGGGAGTACAAAGTCTCTCTAACAGAGCCTCTTTTCTGTATTCATCTTCATTTGCCTCAATAACAACTCTCAGAGATTCTAAAACCTCTTTCACTGCCTGATGAAATTCCGGCTGAGCGGGATTCTTTTCCACGATCAGGCTGTATACCTCGTCTACGTACGACATCCTTAATGTCCTCCTTTAGTTTAAATATGCAAGTACGGGTTTTTAACCCAAAAATAATTATATAACTTACACATTCTGTACACAAGAAAAAATTTTATCGTACATATAAAAAATTTCGTCAAAAAATTTAGTTATTTTTACCAAAAAACGAACTCTTATTGTCCAAAAAACACACTTTTATTTTTCAAAAGGATACACCAGACCGATCTGCCCGCGAATAAGATCCATCTGCCGCATCATTTTTAATGTTACCTCATGGGGCATCTGATCGCATTCTTTTTTGCGTCGTTTCAAAGCTTTTCTGCATGCCTCCACTTCATATTCGTAGCCGCTGATCTGTTTCGGTGCCTTCTTAAACACTTTTTTCTTATAGTCCTTATCATAAACCGTCAGAGTCTCAAAATTATTGATATTCTCAATGATCATAACCCCTTCCGTTCCCTGAATAATTCCTTTTCTGTCGCTGACCGTCTGCATGGAAGTATTTAAAACTGCCATACTGCCGTCCGTATAGCGGATTGTAATGCTGTCATGGGCATCCACGCCATCCGCTGTCATAACCGCAACCGCCTGAATATCCTTTACGGCTGCATCACTGACCATATCTGCAAAATTTAAGGGATAAATTCCCACATCCAGCAACGCTCCTCCGGCCAATTCCGGTTTCAGCAGCCGCTCCTTATGCAACATCGGATAAGCCAGATTTGCCGTGATCATTCTGGGCTCTCCGATTGCACCGCTCTTTAACACTTTCAAAATCGTCTCATACATGGGCATATAACGGATCCACATAGCCTCTGTAATAAAGACATTCTTTTCCTTTGCATATGCCAGCAGTTCCTCGGCTTCTTTTGCGTTGACACAAAACGGCTTTTCAACAAGAACGGGTTTCCCGGCATCAATACACATTTTGGCATGCTCAAAATGAAAGGGATGAGGTGTGGCAATATATACCAATTCCAAATCCTTGTCCGCCAGCATTTCTTCATAGCTACCGAAAGGTTTTGTCACATGATGCAGAGAAGCAAATTCCATCGCTTTCTCCATGCTTCTTGATGCAACGGCATAACACTCCGCCGTTTTCATTTTTGAAATCGTATCTGCCATGATTGCGGCAATCCTTCCGGCTCCCAAAATTCCCACTTTTATTTTTGCCATACAAAGTACCTCCTTAAATTGATTAAAAAAGAGCTGCTGCATCTATCACACGATAAATACAGCAACTCTATTATAGCATTTCTGTTTAGTTGATTTCAACAAATTCTGTCTTAATGTAGGCCGTCTTACCTTTATAATTGATTTTGCACCAGCCGTCTGCCTGTTCCATAATCAGATCATAGGTTTCTCCCTGATATGCGGTTCCGAGATCATCCCCACCGGTCGATGCCGAAGCACGTACATGTACGGCTTCCTTTACGGTTACTTTGCCGGTCACTGTCGAAGAAGATTCCTGATTGGATTGATCCGTTTCCGTACTCTCCGCAGGTGTTTCATTGGTACCTTGTACCTGAAGGAACTCGGATTTTATATAGCCTTCCTGACCGTTAAAATCAATCTTGCTCCATCCGTTTTCTCTCGTCTCATATCTCGTCAATGTCGCGCCGGATTCTACCTGTCCGATCCTGTCCGCATTCTCACTGTCGGAAGCGCGCACATTCACCTTCGTTGTCGTTACAACAGTCTCATTTACCGGTGTGGCTGTCGCCTCCTGTGCAGGCTGTTCTTCATTTGCGGTCTGTTCTGCTTCCTGCTGTCTTGCCGCTACCGCATCATCCAGTTTCTGGTTCATGCTGCTGATATAATTTTTCAACTGCTCATCGGCTTCCAGTGCATTGGTATAATCTGTGGATACCTGATTGAAATAATCCTTAATAGACTGTTCTGCTCCGACCTGTCTTACGTATTCCATCGTCGCTTCGTCTACACTGCTGTCAATATATAAGCTTCCGTCTTCTCTGGTAGACACATAGGTTGTCGCAAGGCCGGGAGCCTTTGTCTCAATCCCCACAAACTTCATTTCACTGTAAATATATACGATATAGCTTCCCTCGGTCATACCGGGTCTTGTATATACCTTGATATTGTCTATCGATTCAATATCCTGTGCCTTTGTCTCCAGCCTGATTTTCTCTTCTTCCGTAACTTCGGATTTTACCGTTTCCACAGTTGCGGAATCACCCACTTCCAACGCTTTATAATAGGTCTGGATCAACTGCAAAATTGCTTCATCCGTTGTTTCCACCAAAGGCTGAGAGATATCTTCCGATACGGTATCGGACGTATTATCTTCCGACACTTCCGCATTATCCGGAATTTCCCCATTCTCATTGCCTTTATTGGAACAGGATACACATATAATTATCAATATAATCAAAACAAGTGCCAGTGCGCCGCCTATGACGCCATTTCTTACTTTTGCATTTGTTTTTATGGTTTCTACCAATCCGGCCAACCCCTCAGTCGGTTTTTTTGACATATTTTTCTACCCTTTCCTTGTTTGCTTCAGATGTACCCGAGAGGAATCGAACCCCCATCGGCTGAACCGGAATCAGCTGTTTTATCCATTAAACTACGGGTACAAATTTATTACAAAATTATTACAACGCGTATATCATAGCATAAAAAGCTGAGTTTGACAAGATTGTAACTGTTATTTCACAAAATCTCCAAATTTTCCGTTTCAGCCGCAGTTTTTCTAACAGACCGGCGGCATTCGCAATTCATCCCTTTCCAGATCATAATAGTATAGGTGATCCGAAAGTACTTCATCCTCTGCCACCTGATGCAGATTGATATCAGCGATCATATCATTTAACTCGCGGACATTTTCTTTTCCGTCTGAAGGAAGGAGAATTATTTCATGAACACTGCTGGGCAGAATGATCAGATCCGAATGTAATCGTTGCGCCATTTTCTTCAGCACATCAGGATAACAGATAACCGACGCGCCAAAATAGTTTTTTCGGTTGCTCACTACATACATGGGAAGTGCTTCCGCTTCTGTCCTGAAATCATCCAAAACGCTCGTTCCCGGTTCAATTCCTTCCTGCTTCAGAATATCCACAATGATGTCACAGATATTCTGACAGCGGGGCGGCAGTTTTTGCTGTGTATTCTCCATTGCCAGATCATACAGTTTCCCCATATCGATATCCCACATCTTTAAATGTTCATTTTCAATTTGAATGGACGCATTTTCACCTATAGCCGCCTCCGGTTCCAAATTAAAATAAAAAGTCAGTGCAAGATCCAGAAACTTGACATGCGGTATATTTTTTAATCTTTCTTTATTTTTTTCATATCCCACTACCTTCAATAAAATGTTCGGTTTTGCCTTACGGAAATCCGTAAAAAAGGATACATCTATCTTTCCCTTTCTGCTTCTGTTATAAATATCCGCAATATCTTCCGCAATCTTTGCGATGTCAATACCCTCCGAATAGGAATGATAATATCCGTCCAGCCTGATATTCGGAGAGATGTTGCAATCCTTCTCCAACACTGCCACAGCATGATATACGACACCGTTATTTTTGACAGTCTCGTGAATATCAATTTTCACATCTCTCCCGAGCTTTTGATATAACTGTTCCTCCAATTGTTTTGAAAATTCATAAAAATCGGTTTCTTTCATCATAGATTTTCTTCCTTTCGATATGCTTTCAGATTTGTTTTCAGAATTGTTTTTAAATAGAAAAGGCAATAGACTTCCATCTATTGCCTAAAGCTTTTGATATTATGATATACATCCGAATTACAGATTAAACACGGGATAAATATTCACCTGTTCTGGTATCGATCTTAATCTTGTCTCCCTGATTTACGAACAAAGGAACAAGAACCTGTGCACCGGTCTCAACGGTAGCCGGTTTTGTTGCACCCGTAGCGGTATCACCTTTAAATCCGGGCTCTGTCTCTGTAATCTCCAATTCTACAAATAACGGCGGTTCAACTGCAAATACGCTTCCGTTGTGAGAACACATTTTAACCATTTCGTTCTCTTTTACGAACTTCATGGCATCGCCGATCTCATCTTTATTTAATGCGATCTGCTCATAAGTCTCGTTATCCATAAAGTTATACAGATCTCCGTCTTCATATAAATACTGCATATCTTTTCTATCAATACGTGCCTGAGGGCATTTTTCAGTCGGACGGAATGTTTTTTCCACAACACCGCCACTCTTGATATTTTTTAATTTGGTTCTGACAAATGCTGCACCTTTACCGGGTTTTACATGCTGGAACTCAATAATCTGATAGATGTTATTATCTAATTCGATGGTAATACCATTTCTGAAATCACCTGCAGAAATCATGATTTATTCCTCCTAAAATTTTTCACGTTATAATTCTTTACTAGTTTATAATAAAAAGAGGCATTTTTCAACTATTTTTTTACAGATTGACGCTTTCCCTCTTATTTCTGCCGTTCCAACAGGAAATCCACCGCTTCCGCATAGCCGTCAAGCCCGTGTCCGTAGATCTGGAGATCACAGGCATCCTTTGTCACGGAATGTTTGCGAAACTCTTCTCTCTTGGTAATATCCGAAATATGTACCTCAACTTTTGGCATTGTAACACTGGCGAGGGCATCCCTGATCGCATAGCTGTAATGGGTATACGCACCGGGATTGATAACAATCCCTTCCGTTCCGTCAAAATAGGCATCCTGGATCCGGTCGATAATGGCTCCCTCATGGTTGCTCTGGAACACTTCAATCTCGCATCCGCATTCCTGTCCTTTTTTTCCGATCAGTTCCAACAGACCGTTGTAATCCGTTGTACCGTAAATTCCTTTTTCCCTGATCCCCAAGAAATTAATATTGGGGCCGTTAATGACTAAAATCTTCATTTTCTCTTTCCTTCCGCAGCTGCTAAAATTTCTCCGATGATGGCTTCATATGATTTTTCATCCACATCTATGACGGCATCGGCCGCCTCTTCGTATACAGGTCCCCGTACCTCAATCATAGTCCTGATCTTTCCTGCCGGATCATCTCCCCGCAAAAGCGGTCTTGTAGTATCGTTTTTCAGACGCTCATAGATTGTGTCCGGTCTGGCCCGAAGATAAAGTACCGTTCCCAGTTCCTTTAAAAGCATCCGGTTTTCTTCCTTTAAGGGGAGCCCGCCTCCTACGGAAATAATATAGCGGTCGGAATATCCTCTGATTTCTTTCAGGCAGTCCGTTTCCATCTGACGAAATGCTGTTTCTCCTTCTGTATCAAAAATCTCGGATACCGCTTTCCCCTGTTTCTGCTCGATCATCTTATCCGTATCCAAAAGGGCAATTTTTTCCCGAAAGGAAACTTTTTTGCCCAGGGTGGTTTTTCCACATCCCATATAGCCGATTAAAATAATATTATTTTTCAATTTTTGTCGCTTCCCTCATTAATTCGTATATTTCTCCGGCAAACCGGTCATCCACATGTACATCATTCCAAAGTTCGTAGGCAATGATTCCCTGATAAAGCAACATCTTAAGGCCGTTATACGCTTTTGCTCCCGCCCTTTCGCATAGCTGCATAAACTTTGTTTTTTCCGGCTTATAAATCAGATCAACCGCCACATCCACCATCTCATAAAAAGCCGGATCTTCTATGACCGCCGCATCGCAATGGGGATATAATCCCACACTGGTTCCCTGGATACAGAGATATTTCCGGCCGGAAAGTTTTCCATATGCATCAAGCGGCATGGCAGTCACCTTTTCACACTCCATTGCCCGGTTGACTTCATCCGCCACGGCCTGTGCCTTATCTAATGAACGGTTCAACAGATAGACCTTTTCGGCTCCTTTATATACCAGTAAAAACGCAACCGCTCTGGCAGCACCGCCCGCACCCAACAGAATGGTTTCTCTCCCTTCTATTAGAATGCCTTCCGACTCCATCGCACGCTGCAAACCGGTCATATCGGTATTGTATCCTTTATACCCGCCTTCTACGGGCACAAGCGTATTGACTGCACCGATCTTTTCCGCAAGCGGATCGATTTCCTTTAAAAAAGGAATGACCGCACTTTTATGGGGAACCGTGACATTCAATCCCGCAATGGAAAGTCCGTAAGCGCCCTTTACCGCTTCCCCCACATGTTCCTTTTCCACATGAAAGGGAACATACACCAGATTTTGCCCCATACGCTCTGCCAGCGTGTTATGTATGATCGGGGATAATGTATGCTCCACCGGACACCCGATCAATCCGCAGGTTTTTGTTTTTCCGTTGATCTGTACCATTTTATTTCCTCCGCTTTCTTTGATAGAAAAAGAGTACGATTTTTTCCAGATAGCGTTTGAATACGATCTGGATTTCTTCTTTTTTATCAATGGGCTTTACCAGAATGCTGTAAATCCCGCACCGTCTTGCGCCCCAGACATCGGTAAACAGCTGATCCCCGATAAACACTGTTGTCTTCCGGTCGGAATGCATCAGCTCCATAGCCCTTTCATAGCCTTTTCTGCCCGGTTTGCCCGCCTTATATATATAAGAAGCGCCCTCTACCGCGTCGCAAAACATTTTGACCCGGGGTTCCTTATTGTTGGACAAAAGCATAATGGAAAATCCCAGCCCATGCAGCCGTTTAAACAGCGCGACGGCTCTGTCATCCGCAGGTGCTCCGTGAGGAACCAGCGTATTGTCAATATCAAATATCAAAGCACGAATACCTTTTTCACGCATCTTTTCAAAGTCGATCTCATAAGTGGAATCCACCCACAGATCCGGATAAAAACTTTGGAACATATCAGATTACTCCAACTGATTCTTAATCATTTTTCATTTACTTCAGGTTGCTTAAAGTTTCCAATCCATCATATCACAGAAACAGAAATTAAAAAAGCCCCGCGAATCTGTTTTTAAGCAAATCCACAGGGCTTGAACGTTCTGCATTCATTATTTCATAACAACGATTCCGTCTCCGGAGAGTCCGCCCGAAAAACCTTTTCCGGCTTCTTCCGATCCCACAAAATAGCGGTACTGATCCAACACGCTGTCTTTTTTCATATCGGAAATGACCTGTTCCATATCGAGCAGTTCCAGACTGCTGTCTTTTCCGATATAGTCATATGTATCACCGGCATTGAAGTTCAGAGAAATATTCTCCAAATCCGCTGTCCTTGACCGATTATCCGGTGCTGTCTGAGTATCCGGCACACTATTCTGAGGAACTGCATTTTCCTGCTGCTTTTGAAGCGCGTCCTGTTCTCTGACTGTATCCAGTTCAACTCTCTTAATCGGTTCAATGGGATAACTTTGATAAAAACCACCAATTCTGCCAATGCCCATGATACTCACCACCTTTCCGTATCGGTTCTTATATTATAGCCGTTTGTTCTTCTCTTTGCAATAAATATATCGTCATCTTTTTGCGGAAGATTTATAGCCTGTTGAAATTTTTTGAGTTCTTTTTTGAGTTCTTCTGAGTTCATACCGAAAGGAGTTTCAGATTCCCGCAGCCTTCAGCAGTGTCCGGGTATATTCCGCTTTCGGCGCAAAATAAACTTCTTCCGGCATGCCGGACTCCACAATGCGGCCTTCTTTCATGATCATGACCCTGTCGCACATCCGATAAACTACCCGCAGGTCATGGGAAATGAACAGGATCGACAATTCCATTTCCTTTTGCAGCTTTTTCATAAGATCGATCACCTGAGCCTGGATCGTCACATCCAAAGCGGAAACCGGCTCGTCTGCAATGAGAAGTGCCGGCTCCTGCATCAGCGCCACGCCGATACAGACTCTCTGCCTCTGCCCTCCCGATAATTGTCTTGGATACCGTTCCATAAAGTCTTCGGACAACCCGACTCTGCACAGCATCTCTTTCGCCCGCCTCTCCATCTCCGTCTTGGAAAGACCGCCTTTTATCCGCAGGGGTTCCTGTAATATCCAGCCGATCCTGCGGGCGGGATTCAAAGACCCATACGGATCCTGAAATACCATGGAAACCGCTTCGCTCTGCTTTTCTATTGTTCCTTCGGTATCTTTATGGATGCCCAGTATGGTTTTGGCCAGCGTGGATTTTCCGCTGCCGCTTTCTCCCACAAGCCCCAGGACTTCTCCTTTTCCGATTTCAAAAGAGACATCAAAAAGGACCTGCCGGCGGCTGCCCATCTTCTTATAATCTTTATAATATGCATTGATATGCTCCGCACGCAATATGGATTGTTGCATCATTCGCACTCCTTTGTCTTTTACGGTTCCGTCTGTGCATTCTTTCTTTCGATTTTGGGAATTGCCCCGATCAACTGTTTGGTATAAGGTTTCTGCGGATGGTGAAAAATTTCTTCCGTAGGTCCTTCTTCTACCATTTTCCCGCCTTCCATCACGACAACTCTTTCACAAAGCTTCTTTACCAGACTCAGGTCATGGGAAATAAACATCATTGCCGTTTTCTTTTCTCTGTTTAACCGCAGGAGCAGTTCTATGATCTGCTCCTGGATTGTGACATCCAGAGCCGTCGTCGGCTCATCGGCAATCAGCAGTGCCGGATCACAGATCATGGCCGCCGCTATCATCACCCGTTGGCGCATACCGCCGGACAATTCATGGGGATACTTCTCATAGACTTCCGGTGCCAGTTCCACTTCTTCCATCAGCCTTAAAGCTCTGCTTTTTCGCCCCGCTTTATCCAGATCCGTATGCAACCGCAGGCTTTCTTCCATCTGCCAGCCGATTTTTTTCACGGGATTCAGACTAGTCATAGGCTCCTGAAAGATCATGGCGATATCTTTTCCCTGGATCTCCCGCAGTTTCTTCCTCTCACAGGACAACAGGTTTTCCCCGTGAAATAAAATTTCTCCGCTTTTTTCCATGTCTTTGCGGTTCAACAGCCCTGCCACCGCCAGTGCCGTCATGGTCTTCCCCGAACCGGACTCTCCGACAATCCCCAGGATTTCGCCCGCTTTGATCCGGATCGTCAGATCCTCCACGACCGTCTCAGGCAGTTCGTGGTCATGAAACTCAATATTTAAATGATTAATCTCCAAAATATTCTCCGGCTCCATATCCCGCTTCCTTTTCTTATTTATAAAACACGTCCGGTTGTCTTTTTTTATTCCTTGATTCCATCCGCCAACAGCGCAAAACCCAGAATCATAATGACCATGACTGCGCCCGGAAAAACTGCCATCAAGGGAGCATTGTACAGATAAGTCTGTGCCTCCGAAAGCATGGCCCCCAGACTTGCATCCGGCGGCTGTACACCGATACCCAGATAAGACAGCCCCGCTTCCGCTATGACTGCATTATTAAAACCGATAATGACGGAAGATAATATTACCGGCATGGCATTGGGCAGAATATGTAAAAACATGATCCGAAAGCTGCCCGCTCCCATGATCTTCGCACTCAGAACATAGTCCATATTTTTCTGCTTCATAAACTCCGAGCGTACAATCCTCGCAAAACTTGGGATAAAAGCAATCCCCAACGCTACAATCACCTGATACTTCCCGGGGCCGATCAGGCAGATTACGACCAGTGCCAAAAAGATGCTCGGAAAAGCAAATACGGCATCATTTAAACGCATCAGTATTTCATCCAGAAGGCCGCCGAAATAACCGCATAACCCGCCTAACATAATGCCCGCAACCGTTCCGATCAGGACTGTACCCAAAGCAACAAGAAAAGTGTTTCCCACACCTTCCAGTACACGGCTGAAAATATCCCGGCCGAAATTGTCACAGCCCATCAGATGTTTTGCAGAAACCGAGGCAAATTTCAGGGAATTGTCCATAGCATCCGGATCATAGGGCGTACCGATCAGTCCCCACAACACCATAATCAGTGTGAATCCCACCAGTATAAGTCCCGCTATGAAATTGAAATTTTTTCTTTTCTTTTTATTTTTCATTGCATCCTTCTATCATGCCTGTTGAACAGGCACATTTACCTCACTGCCGAATCCGTTAATTATCCCGCATTCTCGGATCGATAACCCGGTAAAGCACATCCACCAGGAAATTGACCGCAACGACCAAAAAGGCGATCAGCATAATGATTGCTTCCACCACGGGATAATCCCTGCCGGAAATGGAAGTCAGTAAGATTCTTCCCAATCCGGGAATATTAAATACCTGTTCGATAATGATACTCCCCGCAACCATATCCGATAATGCCATACCGAGAAAAGTTACGACGGGAATCAATGCATTTTTCAATACATGATTCCTCAAAACACCGCTTGTCCGATTTCCTCTGCTATATGCGGTCCTCACATAATCCTTTCCGGCTTCCTCCAGAATGGAAGTACGAAGCAATTTTACTGCCATGGCAATCTTGGGAAGCGCAATGGCAACCGCCGGATAAATCATATAGCCCAGAAACTTTCCCCAGCTCTTGGTGTAAGACACAAAGCCGCCCGGCACAAACCATTTCAGAATAATACCGCATATAAAGGTAATGATAATACCTGAAAAAAACGGCGGAATCGCCATAAGTATCTGATTAAAAACACAAATAAATCTATCAATAAAGCTTCCCCGGTGCTTGGCAGTGTAAATCCCCAGCGGAATCGATACCGCAACAATCAGCAGAAAAGCCATTACAATCATCGTAATCGTGATGGGCAGTTTATCCGCCACCATTCCGGTAACGGGCTTTGAATAGCTATAGGAGGTACCCATATCTCCTCTCACAAAATCAGCCAGCCAGCTGCCGTAGCGTACCAAAAACGGCCTGTTCAGTCCCATTTCCTCCCGAAGCGCCTCCACACGCTCCGGTGTTGCCTGCGTTCCCAGCCTGCTGACTGCCGCATCTCCGGGAATCACATCAAACGCAAGAAAAACGAGGAAGGAAACAATGAACAGTGTCACGACCATGGATGCCAGTTTTTTCAGTACCTGTTTCATAATTCCTTCCTCCTTTTTATTTGTTTTCCGTAACCGTTATTCTTCTACAATGTACAGCTTGGATAAATCCTGTACATATAACGGATAAAATTCATATCCGGCATATTTTTTGTTGATTGCCACAAATTCCGCCAGATCCTGAATATAAACATTTGCCGCATCTTCGCTTAAAATCGTCTCGCATTCTTTATATGCTGCGGTTTTTTCTTCATCATCCGTTGTGGCGATCGCTCTTGCATATGCTGCATCGTAATCCGCATTATTATAATTGATGAAGTTGTTGGATGCCGTAGATTCAAACCTGGACAACAATGCACCGGGTGTCAGGGATGATGCATCTACTCCTACAACCGTAGATTCAAAATTACGGTCCGCATATACATCACTTAACCAGGAATCCCACTCGATCAGATTGATCTGTGCATCCACGCCGATTGCTTTAAACTCCTCGACCAATACCTGTGCCGTATCAATATGCGGCTGATAATTGGATGGGACAGAAATCGTAAAAGAAAATCCATCCGGATAACCCGCTTCCGCCAAAAGCTCCTTCGCTTTTTCCATATCCTGATTATAGGTATCGTTTAATTCTTCCATATAATACTTCGTAAAAGCCGGAAACATGGAAGAACCGAGTTCCGTTCCTTTTCCGTCTGCCGTCAGATCCATGATTTCCTGGGGATCGATAGCATAACAAAGGGCCTGACGCACTCTTGGATCGTCAAAAGGCTCCACCGCATTATTCAGATATAATGCCTGAACCAGATTCATGGTACCTTCATATACTTCAAAATCATCACTGAGCTGGGCTGCTTGTGCTGAGGACAATCTTGCAAAGAAATCCACGGAACCGCCGTTAAGATTGGTCACGATGGCATCTCCGTCAGAGATAATCCTGATCGTTACATTTTCAATATTGGCAGGTGTTCCCCAGTAATCCTCATTTTTTACAAGTACAACCTCTTCCTGGGGAGTCCATGAGACATATTTGTAAGGTCCCGTTCCGATAGGATTGCCTTCGGTATCTTCATTGGATGCCGGAATAATCGCTGCAGTCATATAAGCCAAGAATTCTGTGTCGGCTTCCTTTAAAGTAACTACGATCGTAGAATCATCCGGTGTTTCCACACTCTCAATATTGGAAAACGCCGGTACCAGAGCATCTCCGTTACCGGTATCGGCACAGCGTTCAATCGAATACTTGACATCCTCTACCGTAACAATACTCCCGTCATGGAATTTGACTCCATCCCGGAGTGTGAATGTGTAGGTCTTACCATCTTGACCGGGAAGCACTTCGCTTGCAACGGCAGGGACTAAATTACCTTCGCTATCCGGTTTTACCAGGCCTTCGTAAATATTGAAGAGTATCTCTTTTGTTCCTGCCGCCACGGCTTTATGTGGGTCAAGACTGTCAAGATCCTGCGGAATACCGATTGTAATGGAAGAAGAAGTCGTGCTATCCTCCTTGTCGCCTGCGCATCCGCACAGTGCAATAGTAAGTGTCATCAACACAAACACCAAAAAGAATTTCATCCATCTTTTTTTCATCGTGTTTTCTTCCTTTCTGAATGCATAATGAAATTTTTTGACAGATACTGACATTGCATCTGTCTGTTTCCGTCATAAATACTGACATATACGGAAACAATGAGATTGTATACAATTTTCTCCCCTTTTGCAAGTAAAAAAAAGGAGAAATTGTTATTTTTTTCACGATTTTAACGGAATGCCGGGAATATGGGAGTATATTGACTATTTTATCGGATAATTTTATACTAAAATCATTCCATTATTTTCGTATTTTATGTTTTTTATATAATTTTATTTTCTGGGAGTTTTTATGAGCAGGCGGAATACCCTTTTAGAATTGTGGCGTTTCTTTTTTTGTATGGCCGTTTTGGCCTTTCATTTCTTTATTCGGACAGAATTGGATTATTTTCATGCCGGATACCTGGGTGTAGAATTTTTCTTTCTCGTATCCGGTTATTTTATCGGCTCCTATTATGATAAATACCAGAAGGGGCAATCCCTTTTGCTGCGTTTGAAATCGGTGGTTTCCTATGCTTTATCCAGACTGAAACGCCTGTATCCTTTTTACCTTCTGGCGTTGGTTCTGATGCTTGGAGTGCAGACTCTGATACACCGGTATCATCTGTCGGATATTTTTATCATAGTCAAGAACTGCATTGCAGAGTTTTTCCTGCTGCAATGGAGCCCCTGGGGAAACGAAGTGCTCATCAGCGCCGGCTGGTTTGTTCCCGCCGTTTTCTGGGGCGGTCTTTTCTTTGTGCTCCTGCTTGCCCTGACAGGCAAAACAGGAGGATATATCCTATCCCCCCTGATCAGTTTCTTGATTTACCGATATTATTTTAATCTGATAGGAAAAATTGACGTCATTTTTTCCTATCACAGCGTTTTGCGCGGCATTGCCGGAATCGGATTCGGTATTTTCGTTTATTTTATCTGCGGACATTTGCGTACACTCATCGGTAAACTGCCCCATAATACCGTCATCGCCGGCGCATGCTCCGTCTTTGCAAGCATTCTATTTCTCTGCCTTTTTGTCTACACCAACTTCGGGCACCGCTCGAAATGGGATTTTCTGATTATTGCATTATACGGTATCGGATTAGTGCTTTTGATGGCAGGCTCTCTGAATCTGCCGGAACCGGCCGACAAAACCTTTCTTTTTCTCGGGAAACTCACTTATCCGATCTACGTTTTCCAGATGCCGGTAATCGAATTGTTTTTCGCACTCTTTTGACAACGTCTTTATCCGGCAAACCATGCCTTCATGGTATCAAAAATCTGCACCAGTTCCTTTTCTTCTATTATATAAGGAACCATGGAATACATATATTTCAGGAAGGGACGGCTGAACACACCTCTCTCATAGGCAAACTGCTGAAAGCCTTCCAGTGTTTTTCCGTCATAAACCTCAACACAAGTACAACCGCCCATAATACGCACTTCTCTGATGCGGGGATCGGAAAAGCCATCCATCTCCCTATGGGAAATTTCTTCAATGCATTTAATTTTGCTCATGTAATCTTCCCGTTCAAAAATCTCGATTCCCTTCATTGCAACTGCACAAGCCAGCGCATTTCCCATAAAAGTAGGTCCGTGCATCAGGGCATGCCTGTCATTATCGCTGTAAAAAGCCTGAAAAACCTTATGGTTTGCCACAGTAACCGCATGACCGATATAACCTCCGGTCAGTGCCTTCCCCAGCACCAGGATATCAGGCAGCACCAGATCCGCCACAAAGCGGTTCCCGGTACGTCCAAAACCGGTAGCAACCTCGTCAAAAATCAGCAATACATCATACCGATCACACAGCTGTCTTGCTCGCTCCAGGAAAGAAATATCATACATCCTCATCCCGCCGGCTCCCTGCAACAAAGGTTCCACAATAAAGCAGTTCAGCTTATCATGATATTTTTCAAAAGCTTCCTCCAATGCCGGAATCTCCGTGGGAATATGGACAACTTCTTTTTTCTCATCGAAAGCAAAATGGTAATCTTCGTCATCTCCGACCTCCATGGCTTTGAAAGTATCACCGTGATAAGCATGTTCCAAAGCCAGCACCATCGGACGTTTCCGTCCCATGTTGGTGTTGTACTGCAATGCCATTTTTAAGGCAACCTCCACAGCAACGCTGCCGGAATCGGAAAAGAAACAATAATCCAGATCACCGGGAAGAAACTCCTGCAATTTTCGGGAAAGCTTCTGTACCGGCTCATGAGTCAGACCCCCAAGCATAACATGACAAAAATGGTCTGCCTGTTCTTTGATGGCGGCGGTAAGCTCCGGATGTTTATAGCCGTGGATCATACACCACCAGGAGGATACGGAATCGATCAGTTTCTGATCTTTTGTATACAGATACACACCCTCCGCATCTATGATTTTATATGCTTCTTTCATGGTTTTCATCTGTTCATAGGGATACCAGATCATCTTACTCTCTCCTTTTTACTCATAAAGTGCCGTCAGCACATCAATATCTATCTCCAGCTCTGCAGCGCCGTCCTCCACCCTTGCCAACGTGGGCAGTCCGGTCATGTATTCGCACATCAGAATATTATCCTCTTCCATGACATTTCCCCGATGGTAATGGTTAAAAATCACTCCTTTGACATCCATCTTTTTCGCTTTCATATATTCCGCCGTCAACACCACACTGTTGATCGTTCCCAGGCCTGCATCTGCGATCACAACGGAAGAAAGATTTAGTTCCTTCACAATATCCTCCAGCCAAATCTTTTCCGCATCAAAACGAATCGGACACAAAATACCTCCGCTGCCTTCTACCGTCACATAATCATATCGATCACAGACGGCATAGAACCCTTGTTTTACTACATTCATATCCACAGGATTTCCTTCGATACGGGAAGCCAGATGAGGGGAATAAGCATTTTCATAAACATAGGGACACATATCTTCCAACGGCTGCACGATTCCGGAACATTGCCGCACAAATAAGGAATCTCCCGGGATCAGACTGCCATCCTCCCGATGTTCATTTCCACTCATTGCCGCTTTATAGTAACCCGGATTCTTGCCCCAATCCGCCAATTTTTTGACAATCAGTCCGGTCACATAGGTTTTCCCGATATCCGTTCCGGTTCCTGTTACAAACAATGCACGTCCCATTTTATTTGCTCCTCCGATAATCCGGTGTCACATCTCTGTTTAAGCCGGCTAACATCTGTCTGTCACTGCGGATGGTGGCACAGGCTGCAGTCGTCAGCATATTGCCGGTAATCGTAGCGGATGCACCGGACTGAAATGCAATTTCACCGTCATTAGTCAACAACGCCCTGCCTGCCGCCAGGCGAATATTAGCTAACGGATTGATATAACGGAAAAATGCAATCGTCCTCAAAATCTCATCTTCCGTCAATCGGGGAAGATGTTCCAACGGGGTTCCCTTGATGGGCATCAGCGCATTGATCGGAATGGAGTCGATCCCCAGTTCTGCCAGGCTGACTGCCATATCCAACCGGTCCTCCCAGGTCTCTCCCATACCGATAATGCCGCCGGAGCAGGCGCACATGCCTTCTGCCTTTACCTTTTTCAACGTCTCAATTTTCTGGTCGTAAGTATGGGTGGTACAGATATTGGGAAAATTCCGCTTAGATGTTTCAATGTTATGATGATAGCTGGTTACCCCTGCTTCATGCAGGCGGTGCAGCTGCTCTTCATCCAAAAATCCCATGGAAGCGCACAGATCGATTTTACACTCCCTGTGCATAGTCTCATAAGCATGGATGGCTTTATCAAACTCTTCACCGGTCAGTGCCCTGCCCGACGTTACAATGGAAAAACGATCCACACCCTCATTTTCATTCATTTTACAGGCTTCCAGAATTTTTTCCTCCGGCAGAAAATCATAAACTTCGCAGTTTGTCTGATGATGGACCGACTGTGCACAATATTTGCAATCCTCCGGGCAACGGCCGCTGCGGCCGTTAATGATGGAGCAAAGGTCTACCTTATCTCCGATAAAATGTGCCCGGATGCGGTCTGCCCCTTCACAAAGTTCTTTTAAATCACAGGCCAGGAAGAAAGACAGATCATCCTCTCTTGTTATCCTCCTGCCTTCTATAATTTCCTGCGCCAAATCCAATGCATTCATATAGTTTCCTCCATTCAAAAAACATTGATCATCACTGACGGTCTAAAACCGGTTTTACTCTCTTTACCAAAAAAGCTGCCAAAACACACAGGCAGATATCGCCCGGCACCGCCAGAACAAAACAGTATAAAAACAACGGCCCCAACGCAATCGGTGTGTCGATCACATAGTTGCAGATGATATAATAATAAACCATGCCCATGGCATAGACGATCAGAAGCCCCGTAAAATTCGCAACGATATACCGGGGCACTGTTTTTTCCTTCATCTTCTCTGCCATCAGCCCGGTCACAAAGGTACCGACGCAAAAGCCGATGATATAACCGAAGCTGGGTTTAAAAATATACCAGAATCCTCCGCCCTCAGAAAAAATAGGGAGTCCCACCAATCCCAGAAGCATATATGCAACAACGGAGATTGTTCCCCTCTTGGATCCTAAAAGCAGGCCTGCCAATGTGGTAAACAGGAACTGTAACGTAAAGGGAACCACCGGAACCGGGATTTTGATGAAAGCCCCTATGGCAATCAATGCTGTAAACAAACTACAGTAAATTAAGTTTTTTGTCTTTTTCATTTGTCAACCTCTTTCTCTTTTTTGGTTGACATTAGTATATCATACACCCTCAAATTGTCAACTCGGTTATTCTGTTTAGTTGACAATCAAATTGTTTTGTTGACCTCTTCAGCCAACTGATCCGAAAATGTAAAAAGAGGTCCATCAGATAAACTGATGAACCTCCGCTTACTCAAAAATCTGTATTTTTATTTTTCCTTCAACGCTGCCTG
>JBJEJA010000006.1:0-4036 GCA_051877575.1 Lachnospiraceae bacterium
TGGCTGACGGTAAGCCTGCCGGAATGTATCAGATTCTGATGAGTGACTGCAAATCACGGACCGACGTATACCCTTGGCTCACAGACGTATATGTGGATGAGGCATTTCGTGGTTTGGGGATCGCAAAGCGGCTTCTTGAATCCGTGCCGGAAAAAGCGCAGCAGCTTCACCTGAATGAGTTGTACCTCTACACGCATCTGCAAGGGTTTTATGAGAAGTTCGGCTGGGAGTTTGTGGAGTACTTTGACCCATATACGACACCGGAAGGAATTCAGAGATTATACTGCCTGAAACTGATATATTAAACAGAAAATCATCAAAAGGTGTATAACAAAATTTATTTGTGAGCTTTGTTATACACCTTTTGAATGTCCTTCGGGAGATTATCGGGGAGCATTGCATTAATCTTATCTTCGTTGCCATCGGCTATGGCGGTGTCATAATACCAACATTTGAATTCCAACATGGCGAGAGTTTTTTCTAGCTGTTTGATTTCATCTTTGACGGCAGTTTTTCGATGTTCAAATAATTCTTTTCGTTTTTGATAGCTGGAGGAGCCTTCTGTAACCCATTTAAAGAATTGTTTTATATCCTTAATTTTAAGACCTGATCGTTTTAAGCACTCGATTACTCGGATTGCTTCAAGTTCATTATCACCGAAGTGTCTAATATTGCCCTTACAAAGGAAGTATGGCAGATTAGCGAAGGCGATTTACCATATGAAGATGAAACTATGAGAGCACATGCAAAAGAAATGGTATTTCCAATTGGACAGCCAAATGACGCATTTGCGCAATACTTTATCGGAAAAAGTTACTTAGCACCTATATCTGCATCACAAATTGGTATTTTTAATGTGACCTTTGAACCGGGATGTCGTAATAACTGGCATATTCATCATGCATTGGAAGGTGGTGGACAGATACTTGTCTGTGTAGCGGGAAGAGGCTACTATCAGGAATGGGGTAAGGATGCAATAGAAATGAAGCCGGGAGACTGCGTTAATATTCCGTCAGGAGTGAAACATTGGCATGGGGCTGCACCACATTCATGGTTTTCTCATCTTGCGATAGAAGTACCAGGAAAGGATAGCTCAAGTGAATGGTTAGAGCCAGTTACAGATGAGCAATATGGAATACTTAAATAGACCGTAAAATTGATATTTCATCTATGTAATGAACCCGACAACTTCCCGTTTATCTGTTTCTTAAAATAATAATATCATGGAATAAATACAACATAATGAGAACATATCACCTTCGTATGATTCATTCATACGGAGGTTTCTTTTTATCCTTTTTTCTCTTTTTGACTTTTTTTTACTGAAACATGTTGTATAAGACCCTCTGAAACTTTGGATATATAGAGGGACATTTATATCCGCGAGCAACGAGCCAAGCGGACATGCTTGCATGTCCATTTGGCGACTGCCGCGAGAGCCAAATGCCCCGTAACTTGCGGGGGATTTGGCATGCACCTCCAAAATGATGAAATGAGAGGTAATGACATATGGCAGAAAAAAGATGTTACACAGTAAAAGATCTGCAGGAGATCCTTGGAGTCAGCAGACCGACGGTTTATAACCTTCTGAAGAAAAATGAATTTCGGTGGATCCAGCTGGATGGCGGTAAGTACCGCATTTCCAAAAAGAGTTTTGATGAATGGTTGGATAAACTGCCGGGTGGTGTTAACTAATTTCATGTCCAATTACAAAATCGACATCCTAATTTTTTTTGAAAAAATGCGGTATGGTATGGGCAGAAGGAGGGAGACTTCATGGATCGAGAAGAAGTGATAAATACGGAAGGCTATGACAGTCTGTTGAAGGAAGTGGAAACAAACAGTCCATACAAAAGGCTGCCTTCTCCGACTAAAAAATGGATGAGCGTTTCGGAGATGGGGGAGCTTCTGGGACTTAAGAAAACGGATCGGTATTGGCTTGTACATAAGAATTTTTTTGAGACAAAAGAGTTTGCTGGGAAAATGCGAATTAATATCGAGAGCTTTGAAAAATGGTACGCAAATCAGATCAAATACCACAAAGTCAATGGAGAAGATCCGGGAAAGGAATTAAAAGAATGGTCTTATTCGATTCCAGAGCTGGCTGAAATGCTGGAGGTTACAGATGGTGTTGTTTATGACCTGATTAAGCGAAACAATATCGAGGTGGTTATTGTAGATTTTTGGAAACGTGTGCCGAAAGAGGCATTCCAGAAATGGTATGATGGTCAATCGAGATATCGGACAAAGGAAGATAAAAAGAAGGATGCGGAAATGGAGGCTGCTACTCTCACTATGCCGGAGATGGCCAGACAGCTGGGAATTTCCAGAAAGCAGGTATATAGCATCCTGAATAAAAAGGAGTATAAGCACTTTTTTGAATATGTAGTGATTGCTGACCGAAAACGGATCACAAAGGAAAGTTTTCAAAAGTTTCTGGATGGACAGGATGAGTATCATCTGGATCCGGCAAATGATTATGAAGAACTTGCTTTAGAGGAAAATGTTGTGCTTGCGGATTTCCGAAGAAAAAAGTTGTCACAGACCGGACAGCGAGGCAGAAATGGAAATTTGAAATATCTTACGCCGGATGAAGCTGCATTTATGGCAAAAGTGAGCCGGTCCATGATTACTGTCTGGTACAAAAGAGGATATTTTCCGGCTGTTAAGGTGGGCGCCAATGTCCGTATCAAACGTAAAGAATTCGAAGAGTGGCTGGAAAAAAGAAATACAGAAAGGGGCTGTTAGATTATGGCATCAATCAGAGAACGAAATGGAAAGTTTAATGTGATTTATTCCTATACCGATCCGGATGGGAAGCGGAAGCAGAAATGGGAAACCTATGCTACAAAAGCAGAAGCAAAAAAACGAAAGAAGGAAATTGAGTATAAGGAAGAAATGGGATCTATGGTGATCTCACAGTGTAAAACCATGAAGGAACTGCTGGATGAATATGTTGCTCTTTATGGGAAAGATAACTGGGCATTGTCTACATATGATGGAAATGTATCCCTTATAAATAATTATATCCTTCCGATTATCGGAGATGTGAAACTGGCAGAGATCAATACCCGTTTTATTGAAAAGTATTACCAGAGATTGTTGAAAACTCAGGCAGTGATCAATCCAATGATCGGAAAAAGGATGAATGAGTATGTATCGACCAGCACGATCCGGGATATTCATAAACTTCTGCGGAGCTGTTTTCAGCAGGCAATCAAGTGGGAACTGATGGAGAAAAATCCTTGTATTTATGCGACAGTTCCAAAGCACAAAGCAAAGAAACGTGATATCTGGACTGCAGAAACCCTGATGTATGCCATGGAAGTATGTGAGGATGAGCGGTTGAAACTGGCCATGAATCTTTCCTTCTCCTGCTCTCTTCGAATCAGTGAGCTTCTGGGACTTACATGGGACTGTGTCGATATTTCCGAAGAAGCAATTGAGGAGAACCGCGCATATCTTTTCATCAATAAAGAATCCCAGCGTGTGAGCAAGGCCGCCTTAAAGGAACTGGATGCAAAAGATGTTCTGCTCGTATTTCCGGAAAAGAGTAAAAAAAATAAGACCGTCCGTGTTCTGAAAACACCGAAGACGGACAGCAGCGTCCGAAAGGTATTTCTTCCGAAGAGTGTTGCCAGAATGCTGATTGAATGGAAAGAAAAACAGGATGAAATAAAAGAAGTCCTGGGGGATGAATATATGGATTATAACCTGGTCATGGCAAGTACTTTTGGACTGCCTCTGGGTGATGGTGCAATCAGAAAACCATTGAATCAATTGATCAAGGAGCATAATCTCCCACCGGTGGTCTTCCACAGCCTGAGACACAGCAGTGTTACGTATAAGCTGAAACTGAATGGTGGAGATATAAAGGCGGTACAGGGCGACTCCGGACATGCTCAGGTCAGCATGGTCACGGATGTATATTCCCATATCCTGGATGATGACCGGAAGAAAAATGCAGAATTATTTGAAGAGGCATTTTATGAGAAGAAAAATCTGGATCCGCAGATGCATCCGAATACAGCAGAAA
>JBJEJA010000007.1:0-61405 GCA_051877575.1 Lachnospiraceae bacterium
AAAATTCCGTCAATGAGCATAACCCTTAAGAAGATAAATGTCAATTTCCTTTAATATAAAAAACAACCACAGAGCGACTTTCTCTGTGGCAGTTTTCATGGATTATGGCATTTCATTTATTGTCCACAATGATGACCGCAATTTTTACAATCGCAGCCGCATTGTAATGACCTTCCTCTTTTTTTGTCACGGATCATGCTGTAAATAACCGCCGCAACAACTAAAATTAAAACTACACCTACAACAAGCGTTCCCATATGTTTTTCACCTGCTCCTCTTTTATATAATCCATCCACGGACACATCCATGATTCAAGTAACACATTTCTGAACTGTTACATGCCCGAAATGAGAATGATTTTCATTTGTTGATATCAGTATATGATAATGACTCTCATTTGTCAACAGTAAATCAAAAAAACTGTTAAAAAATTTTTACATCTACCTTGTTACATTTCTCAACCATTTGCGTTGCTTATACCGCCATGTGGACAAAGGCAGTTTGATAACCTCATCCCCCAGCAGTATCATATATACAATTGTTACCGGAAGTTTCCACACAAAAGCTGCCAGCGCGCCGATGATTATGGAACAGCACCACATAGTACTCACATCCATGATCAGTCCGAATTTGGTATCACCGCCGCCCCTGAAAATTCCCACGATCATTGTGGTATTATATCCCTGACAGATTACAAAATAACTCATAACAATCATCATCATGGACAAATAATCCTGTGCCTGTACCGTCAGTTCCATCTGCCCTACCAGAACCGGACGAAGCAACAGGACAATGCCCGCTCCTATGATGCTCACTCCGACAGTCAGTTTCACAAGATAACCGCCGTAAACCTCTGCCGCTTTCATCTCTCCCTGTCCGATTGTTTTGCCGATGACAATCGCCGCTACGGAAGCTATTCCAAAACTGACTACCGTAACCAGTTGTCTGACGACCTGTGCCACGGAATTGGCTGCAACCACGGATTTTCCCAGAT
This sequence comes from Lachnospiraceae bacterium, assembly GCA_051877575.1. Lineage (GTDB taxonomy): Bacteria > Bacillota > Clostridia > Lachnospirales > Lachnospiraceae > UBA2882. The sequence continues at coordinate 995 of JBJEJA010000007.1, forward strand.
GTCCCATGATCGCTGTATTCATGGACGTACCAAGTCCCCACATCAATTCATTCAATACAACCGGCATGGAAAAAATCAAAAAATCCTTTAACAATGTTTGATCCATGCGGATAAAATATTTCCATCTGAAGCGAACCGGCACCTGTTTCGTTCCGGCATATATACAAATTACCAATACCTCTACCGCTCTTGCACATACGGTACCGATTGCCGCACCGGCAATCCCAAGTTTCGGAAAAGGACCGATACCGAAGATCAAAACTGCGTTTACCACCACATTGGTCATAAAAGAAACTCCGTAACATACGGTAGCCACCACTACTCTTTCCATACTTTTGAGGACGTTCAGATAAACCATGCTGATTGCCATCAGAACATAAGAAAAGCATACAATCCTTAAATATCTGATTCCCTCTGCCATGACATCCGGTTCCGACGTATATATCCGCATCAGATACTGTGGAACCGCCATGGCAGCTATCATAAAAACACAGCTTACAATTGCGGCGATCCTGAGAGCGATACCCAGAATTTTTTCAATGGAATCCAAATCCTGCTTTCCCCAATACTGAGCGGTCAGTACGGTTGCTCCTGACGTGATTCCGAAGAAAATCAAAGTCATAATATATGAAATCTGTCCGCCCAGAGAGGATGCCGACAATACCGTCTCCGAAACCTTTCCGAGCATCAGCACATCCACGGCCTGCACACCCACATTGATCAAATTTTGCAGGGCAATCGGAATGACCATGGATATGACCATTTTATAAAAATCTTTTTTCGATAACACGCTTCTTGCTCCTTATATCAGCATGCCGTTTTTACAGCAGCGGAGCAAACAGCCTCAGAATGCACTGTCTCGTCCGCAGTATGGCAGATCTTCCCGTACGGTACTGCTCCGTCACTTCCCTGCAAACCGGCAACACTTTATCAAAATCTTTTTTAATATCTTTTACAGCCTGACAATCATACAAAAACACACCGTTTTCAAAGTGATAATAGAGACTCCGGTAATCCAGATTGATCGTCCCGACCGTTGCCACTTCATCATCGCACACACATTGTTTTGCATGACAGAAACCGGGTGTATATTCAAAAATACGGACACCGCGTCTGACCAGTCCCGCATAATAAGAACGGGTAATCTGATATACCAGCTTTTTATCGGGAATTCCCGGCGTTACAACCCGGACATCAACGCCCCGCTTGGCAGCGAGCCCCAGTTCCCGGTTCATTTCATCCGTAATGATCAAATACGGTGTCATAAAATAGATATATCTTTTCGCATTCTTGATCATGTTCAAATACACATTTTCGCCCACATGCTCCTCATCCAGCGGCGTATCGGCATAAGGCTGTATGTATCCGCTTTCCTGTGCCTGATAATTGATATCCGGCAGATATGGGTCATAATTGTCATCGGTCTTTTTGATGGCATTCCACATCTCAAAAAACATGACTGTCAGACTTCTTACCGCATCTCCGGTAATTTTGACTCCCGTATCCTTCCAATATCCGTAAGGATGCGTAAGATTAAAATACTCATTGGCCAGATTATAACCGCCGGTAAATCCGACTTTACCGTCTATTACCGTAATTTTACGGTGATCCCTGTTATTCATAAATATATTCAGGACCGGATGCACCGGATTGAACACCCGGCACTGGATTCCCAGCTTCTCCATACGTTTGATAAAATCTTTATTGATAAATCCGATGCTTCCCACATCATCATAAAAAAGTCTGACCTCCACACCTTCCTTTACCTTTTCTGCCAGCAGATCCCTGACAGCATGGAAAGATTCCGCATCTTCTATGGCGTGATATTCCATAAAAATAAAATGTCTGGCATTGCGGATTGCTTCTTTCTGCGCCTCAATCCCATCCGATGCTTCCGCATAAAAAACAACATCCGTGTTCTGATAAATCGGATATTTTCCGTAATTTTGCAGATAAAAGGATTGATTGGCTATGGCTTTATCCTGCGTTTCCAGTCTCTCTGCCACATCAGGATCCTGCGGCAGTTTGTCCGACAATTCTTCCTGTATTTGTTCAAACTGCTGGCGTTTCTTTTTGGTAAGATCCGATTTCCCCACCAAAAAATACAGGCAGATTCCCAAAACAGGAAAAACCAATATCAATATGATCCAGGGCATTTTTAATGCCGCATTGGTGTGCATTCCGTAAATTCGCAGTACCAGCAAAACCGCAATCACATTCGTAACCACGGAAATTCCGGTGGAATATTCATTCATCACGATCGCCACAAATGAGATCCATCCCACCTGCAACAACACGGATATTCCTACAAAAATCAATCTTCCCACACTGTTTTTTACCGTTACCTTCTGCTCTGCATCCATCTATTTTCTCCTTTACGTGAACATATCCGTCTTCAAAGTATCCGTAATTTTCAATATTACAAATGTAACACGATTTCCGTGGAATGGCAACAGCCAGAGAAAGCCGGATGCGCCCGTATGTTTTATATATCACAGAAACACGCTCCCGCTTGGTAAAACGCAACGGTACATAAATCCGCACAATACGCGGATTAAATACCGGCGTTTTTAAACAGTTTCCTTTGATATATAAAACATACGGGCGCATCCGGCTTTTCCCTGTTTCAGTATTATTATCTTTTTTGGAACGGATTGCGGTATTCCGCCACATCCCCTAATTCTTCCTGAATGCGTAAAAGCTGGTTGTATTTTGCCACACGGTCCGACCTGCAGGGCGCCCCCGTCTTGATCTGTCCCGCATTGGTTGCGACTGCCAGATCCGCAATAAAAGTATCCTCCGTCTCACCGCTTCGATGACTGATAACCGCCTTATAACCGTTTTTATGGGCCATTTCTATTGCTTCCATAGCTTCACTGACGGTTCCGATCTGGTTGACTTTTACCAGAATTGCATTAGCAACGCCTAACTTTATTCCGGCATCCAGACGTTTTGTATTGGTAACAAACAAATCATCTCCTACCAGCTGCACCTTATCACCGATGCGTCTGGTCATTTCTTTCCAGCCTTCCCAGTCATCTTCGGCTAATCCGTCTTCGATGGAGATGATCGGATATCTGCCAATCAGTTCTTCATAATAAGAAATCATTTCATTGGCATCCCTGATAACCTGTTCGCCCGGAAAATGATACATGCCGTCGGATTCATCATACAATTCACTGGATGCCACATCCAAAGCAATTTTGATATCCTCGCCCGGTGTATATCCTGCCGCTTGTATGGCATCCACAATTAAGGACAGAACCGCTTCCGCATCCGGCAGATCCGGCGCAAAACCGCCCTCATCACCCACACCGGTAGATAACCCTTTCTGCTTACAGATCTGTTTTAAATTGTGATAAACTTCCGCACAGATCCTAAGACAGTCACCGAAATCCTCTGCCTTTACCGGCATGATCATAAATTCCTGAAAATCCACCGTATTATCCGCATGCTTACCGCCATTTAGAATATTCATCATCGGAACCGGCAGAAGACCGGTATGAACGCCGCCAAGATACTGATACAGCGGAATGTGCAATGCCTCCGCCCCCGCTCTGGCAACTGCCATGGATACCGCAAGCATGGCATTTGCTCCCAAATTTCCCTTGTTATCCGTTCCGTCTATATGCTGCAACACACGATCAACTTCGATCTGATTCAGTGCGTTCATATCCATAATCGCATCCGCAATCTTTGTCTCAATATTATTGACTGCATTTCTGACACCCAGTCCCATATAACGCGTTTCTCCATCCCGCAGTTCTACCGCCTCAAACTGTCCGGTGCTGGCACCGCTAGGCACTGCCGCCCTTCCCCGATAAAAATGTCCCGTCATGGTATCAGTTACGGTAATTTCAGCCTCCACTGTCGGATTCCCTCTGGAATCCAGGATTTCCCTGCCGCGCACACCTGTAATTCTCATCATAGATTTCATAAAAAATGGACCTCCTTTTTTACAAAGGGTGTCCATTTTTTGATACTTTATGCAGACTTTTTTCACTTCATATATCACTTTGTGATTAAATATTGGTTCTGACCAGCTTCGGCTGATATCCGTTTTCCTCCAAAGCCTTCATGATTTCTTCTTTATGCTCCGTGCCGAATGCTTCCAGCGTAATACGCAGTTCCACTGCTGCATTCCTGTTGGTGGATACAAACTGGTTATGTTCCAGTTTGATGACATTGCCGTTGGCTTCTGCAATAACCCCGGAAACCCGGCAAAGTTCGCCCGGCTTGTCCGGCAACAATACGGATACGGTAAAGATCCTGTCTCTGAAGATCAGTCCCTGCTGGACAACGGACGACATAGTGATCACATCCATATTGCCGCCGCTCAGGATGGAAACGATCTTTTTATTTTTCACTTTCAGATGCTTTAATGCAGCAACGGTCAGTAAACCGGAATTTTCCACAATCATCTTGTGATTTTCCACCATATCGAGGAAAGCAACAACCAATTCCTCGTCCTCTACGGTAATGATATCATCCAGATTTTTCTGCAAATAAGGGAAAATATTGGCGCCCGGCGTTTTTACCGCAGTACCGTCCGCAATGGTACTGACATTCGGCAGCGTCACTACCTTTCCGGCTTTCAAAGATTCCTGCAGACAGTTGGCCCCTGCAGGCTCTACGCCGATGACCTTAATCTTGGGATTTAGCAGTTTTGCCAGCGTTGACACGCCGGTAGCCAGTCCGCCGCCGCCGATGGGTACTAAAATGTAATCAACCAACGGAAGTTCTTTGACGATTTCCATGGCGATACTTCCCTGTCCTGTGGCAACAGCCGGATCATCAAAAGGATGAATAAATGTATATCCATGTTCCTTGGCAAGTTCTAACGCTTTTTCACAGGCCTCATCATAGACATTTCCATGGAGCACCACCTCCGCTCCATAGCTTTTGGTCCTGTTGACCTTGATTAACGGTGTGGTGGTCGGCATCACAATAACCGCTTTTGCTCCGTAGCATTTTGCCGCATATGCCACACCCTGGGCATGATTACCCGCGGAAGCGGTAATAATCCCTTTTTTACGCTCTTCTTCGCTGAGGGTACTCATTTTATAATAAGCGCCTCTGACTTTATATGCCCCCGTAAACTGCATATTCTCCGGCTTTAAATATACTTTGTTGCCGGTCTGGTTACTCAGATACTCGCTGTAGACCAGTTCTGTAGGCAGAGTCGCTTCTTTTACTTTTTCCGAAGCCTCTTCAAATTTCTCCAATGTCAACATTTCACTGCTCATTTTATCCTTCTTCCTGCTCCTGCGGAGCTACATCAAACAATGCGTTTACAAACTGATCCGCATCAAACTTCTGTAAATCTTCAATACTTTCTCCCACACCGATATATTTTACCGGTATCTGTAATTCCGACTGAATCGCCACGGCAATGCCGCCTTTTGCGGTTCCGTCCAGCTTGGTCAGGATAATGCCGGTCAAATCTGCAACCTGTGCAAATTCCCTTGCCTGATTCAATGCATTCTGCCCGGTCGTTCCATCCAGCACCACCAGATTCTCACGATGCACGCCCGGAAACTCCCGGTCAATGATACGGTTGATCTTTTTCAATTCTTCCATCAGGTTTTTCTTGTTATGAAGCCGTCCCGCAGTATCGCACAAAAGCACATCCACGTGTCTTGCCTTGGCGGCATTGACCGCATCAAAAATGACACTTGCCGGATCGGCTCCTTCGCTGCCGCAAATAATATCCACACCGGCTCTGTGAGACCATTCCTCCAGCTGCTCGATAGCTGCCGCACGGAAGGTATCTGCCGCTGCCAGCAGCACTTTTCTGCCCTGATCTTTGAGCTTACCTGCCAGTTTTCCCACAGAGGTTGTCTTTCCGACACCGTTGACACCGATGACCAGCACTACCGACTGCTCGGTTTCAAAATCATACGCCGTGCTTTCTACCCGCATCTGCTCCTTGATACTTTCAATCAGAAGATGTTTACAATCCGACGGCTCCTTAATATGCTGTTCCTTTACCTGTTCTTTCAAACGTTCAATGATCTTCGTTGTGGCATTGACCCCGATATCTCCCATGATCAGGATTTCTTCCAGTTCTTCATAAAAATCCTCATCGATATTGGAAAATCCATTGAATACGTTGTCAATTCCATGAACAATATTATTTCTTGTTTTGGTCAGCCCTGCTTTCAGTCTGCCAAAAAAGCCGATCTTTTCCTCTGCCATAAGAATCACGCCCCTGTCGTCATCTATTTCTGTCTGCTGTCCTTTATCCGGACACTACACTATTTGATATCCTTGTCGATCAGATCCACACTGACCAGAGTGGATACACCTTTCTCCTGCATGGTAATACCATAAAGCCTGTCCGCCTTTTCCATGGTTCCGCGTCTGTGTGTAATGACAATAAACTGTGTATGCTTTGTCAGCTTATGTAAATAATTTGCAAAACGTCCCACATTGGACTCATCCAATGCCGCCTCGATCTCATCCAGCAGACAGAACGGTGACGGTTTCAGGTTCTGGATCGCAAACAAAAGCGCAATGGCTGTCAGCGCCTTTTCTCCACCGGATAACTGCATCATGTTCTGCAGTTTCTTTCCCGGAGGCTGTGCAATGATACGAATTCCCGCTTCCAGAATATCCTCATCCTCAATCAGTTCCAACGTTCCTTTTCCGCCGCCGAAAAGCTCTTTGAATACTTTATCAAACTCTTTGGTAATCTCCGCAAATTTCTCTTCAAACTGCTTTCTCATGGCGGTATCCAATTCATCGATAATGCCCAAAAGTTGTTTTTCCGCCTCGATCAGATCATCATACTGTCCTTTTAAGAATGTATAACGCTCCATGACGCTCTTATAATCCTCAATGGCATTGACATTGACATCACCCAGGCGCTTAATTGCATCCTTGATGGCTGCCGCATCCCGTTTCATGACAGTCAAATCCGTCATTTCTTCATTGCGGAGTGCTGCCGCATCGGAAAGAGTAATCTCATATTCATTCCACATATAGTTGATCTGGGATTCGATGGATTCTTCCAACCGCTCCTTCTGGGATGTGAGACGGTAGACCTCCTTATCCAGTGAAGTCATACGCTCCGACAGGTTCTCTCTGTCTGTAAAAAAGCTCTTTTGTTTTCCCGTCAATTCTTCTCTGCGTTTTGTATTGGCAGCCAGTTTCTCTTCATTTTCATTCTGGCTGTCATGAGAAGCGGCAATGGTCTTTTCTATTTCCGCAATATCGGCTTTTTTCTGTTCAATATCGCCGACGGTTCTTTCCATACCGGAATTGATCTCGGCCAGCTCGTCTTCGTATCTGCCCCGTTCCATCAGGATACGATCCAGATTCTGCTGCTCGAAGGATTGCTTCTGGATGACTTTTTCCATTTCCACATCCATTTCCGCATTCTTTGCAGCCTGCTCGCTCTCCTGTACTCTGATCTCATCCAGCTCTTTTTGAAACTCTGTAATCTGTATCTGCACATTTTTTTCCATCTGCTCGGAACTGGCAAGCTCTGCCGCTGCGCTTTCCTTGCCTTCGGCGATTTCGCTCAACTGCTGCTCGATTTCTGCCTGTTCTTCCTTCAGTTGAGAATAGCCTTTGCCGGTTTCGTTTCGTTTCTCTTCCGCCTGAATCACATTCAGACGTGCTGTATTCTGTGCAATAAAACGTTCCTGAAGCGTTGCTTTGACTTCCTCCAGATCGCGTCTGATCTGCATTCTCTCATTTTTGGTCTTTTCGATATCATCCAGAATGTCATCAATCTGTTTCAGATATCCTTTTACCTTTGCTTCCAGTTCATCCATTTCACGTCTGCGCCCCAACAGGTTGCTGGAATTTTTGAAAGCACCGCCGCTGATGGCACCACCCGGAACCAGGAGCTCACCCTCTATGGTAACCATACGGATGCCGTAGTCAAATTTTCTGGCGATCCGAACTGCATTGTCCACATTGTCAACAACAACAATACGCCCGAGCATGGCTTTTGCCACATTGCGGTATTCCTTTTTGGTATTGACCAGCTCATCCGCCATGCCGATGACACCTTTTTCCTGCAAAACTTCCGGGGTCTTAAATTCCTGCGGTTTGGTAATGCTGGTCAAAGGTAAAAAGGTCGCGCGGCCGAATTTATTTTTCTTCAGGAAGGAAATCATCTTCTTGGCAGTTTCTTCATCATCGGTGACAATGTTCTGAATGTTGCCGCCCAAAGCTGTCTCAATAGCGGTTTCATATTTTTCTTCAACCTTAATAATATCCGCTACAACACCGATAATGCCTTTATTTTCTTCCTTCTGCTCCATGACCTTGCGGATACTGTTGCCGTATCCGTCATAGCGTTCCGTCAGATTGCTGATAGCCTCCAGTTTGGACTTGGACTGATGATACAACACCTGTGTATCCCGCAGTTTCTGGTCTTTGGCGGACAATTCATCGGTAATCTCATGGTTTCTTTCTTCCAGAGAGCTCTGTTTTTCATTCAATTTGCCGATTTCATCGCTGATTGCCTCAAACTCACCCTGCAGCTTGGAAATGGTTTCCTCATGCTTTGCCTCATCGGATTTTGCACGAAGCAGACGGGAGTTTAATTCCGCTTTGCGGATCTGGATCTGCTCCAGTCTTGTATCAAAGCTACTGATGCGGGATTTGATTCCCGCTCTGTCATTCAGTGCCTGGATAATAGAATTTTTACCCGTTTCTATCTGCTCGTTCAGTTCCTCCATGCGGTTCTGTAAGCCTTCCAACAAAGAAACAGCCTCTGCTTTTTTGCTTTCCATTTCCGCAAGGGCATCGTCAAACTGCTTCTTCCCTGTGAGAATATCCTCTTTTTCTTTATCCTTTTCGGCAATCTGCTCCTTTAAAGAAGCTTGTCTGTTTTTCAAATGTTCCTCATTGCCGGTAGCCGATAAAATCTGCTCCTTTAAGACATTGATCTGACCTTCCAGTTTCCCACGCATGACGCTGGTATCAGAAAGTGCCGTTCTCTCTTCTTCGATATTGCGTTCCAGCTCTTCCAGCTCTTCCGCAATCTTATCGTATTCGGATTTGATATTTTCATACTGCTCCGTGGTCCGGCTCAGATCCTCGGATGCAATCTTCAGTTTCTCCTCTACACTGTCAAACTGGTCTTTGAGACGGGCATTCTCCAATAAAAACATATTCACATCCAGAGTTTTTAATTCCTCTTTCTGCTTCAGATAGATTTTTGCCTTTTCAGACTGCTTCTCCAAAGGCCCGATCTGCTTTTCCAACTCCGCCAGAATATCGCTGATACGAAGCATATTGGCCTTCTCGTCTTCCAGTTTCTTCTGTGCGGTCACTTTTCTTCTTTTAAACTTCACAATACCCGCAGCTTCGTCAAATAACTCACGGCGCTCTTCCGGCTTACCGCTTAAGATCTTATCGATCTGACCCTGTCCGATAATGGAATAACCTTCCTTACCGATACCGGTATCATAAAACAACTCATTGACATCCTTTAACCTGCAGGGTGCTCCGTTGATCAGATATTCACTTTCTCCCGAACGGTAAATTCTTCTGGCTACGGTTACCTCTTCAAATTCGATTGCCAGAGAGTGGTCGCTGTTATCCAAAGTAATGGCAACATATGCATACCCCAACGGCTTACGGTTCTCCGTACCGGAAAAAATAACATCCTGCATACTGGCACCACGCAACTGCTTAATACGCTGCTCACCCAGCACCCAGCGGACCGCATCGGCGACATTACTCTTACCGCTTCCGTTAGGACCTACGATTCCCGTAATGCCCGGATGAAACTGAAATACTATTTTATTGGCAAAGGATTTAAATCCATGAACTTCGATACTCTTTAAATACATATTTTCCCTCTCACATGCCCTTCTGTTTCAGAAGTGCATCATACGCCGCATGCTGCTGCGCTGTTTTTTTACTTTTTCCCTGTCCGGTTCCGATGGTTTTGCCATCCAGCAATGCCGCCATGACAAATGTTTTTTCATGCTCCGGTCCTTCTTCCCGAAGGAGCTCATAAGTCAGTTCCCCAAGCTTTGCTTCCTGAACCCGTTCCTGCAGAATAGATTTTGCATCATAAAACAATCTTTTATTGTCCAGATCATTCAGCACAAAACGATAAATAAAAGTCTTTGCATTCTCCAGTCCGCCATCCAGATATATGGCACCGATGATTGCTTCCACGGCATCCGAAATAATGGATTCTCTTTCTCTGCCGCCGTTGTTCTCCTCACCTTTTCCGAACACCATATAGTTTCCCAGCTTTAATTCCCGCGCGGTTATGGCAAGTGCCTGTTCGCAAACCGCCGCCGCTCTCATTTTCGTCAGATTACCTTCCGTTTCCTCCGGATAGGTGCGATAAAAATAATCGCTGCTGACAAGCTCCAGCACAGCATCGCCCAGGAACTCGATCCGCTCATAATTTTTCCATTTATTGATTTTCTGTTCGTTGGAGAATGAACTATGGGTCAGTGCCTGCCGCAACAGTCCCTTATCCTGAAACCGGTACCCGATCTTTTCCTCCAGTTCTTCTAAAGAAATCATGTTTCTGCCGCTTCCCTTATACAACGAAAAAGCCCGGATGGGCTCATCTCGTTTGATTTCAAAATGTTTCTTTTTTCTTAGCTGCTTTGATATAATCTACCGCTTCCGAAACGCAGACAATCTTTTTGATCTGTTCCGGATCAGCTTCTATTCCAAAGGTTTCTTCCATTTGCATCACAACCTGATACATATCCAGAGAATCCGCTCCCAGATCACCCTCAAATGTGGTATCGGGTCTGATTTCATCCGGTGCAACTCCCAGTATTTTTACCAGTATATCCCGCAAAACCTCAAGTTCCATCTGTATGACTTCCTTCCTATTCGCTTACCGGGGCAAGTCCTTCTTTTATCTTCTCGTTGATTTTCTGCTCTTTGAACGTCACACACTGGAAAATACAGTTTTTGATGACAACCGCTTTGGAATTTCCATGGGATTTTACTACAAGACCGTTTAATCCCAGAAGCGGTGCTCCGCCGTATCTGTCTACATCAAACTCCGCTAATGTCTTTTTTAATGCCGGTTTAATGAGTAATGCTCCAATCTTTGTACAAAGGTTTGTCATAAGACTTCCTTTGATCTTCTTGATCAAAACCGCACCTACGCCTTCATAGGTTTTCAGGATCGCATTTCCCGTAAAAGCTTCGCAGACAACTACGTCCGCCGCTCCCATGGGAATATCTCTTCCTTCAATATTTCCGATGAAATTAATATCGGGGCAATCCTTCAATAAAGGATGCGTCTCTTTGATTAATGCATTTCCTTTTTCCTCTTCCGTTCCGTTGCTTACCAATGCGACGCGGGGATTTTTAATACCCATGACACTTTCCATATAGATAGATCCCATCTTGGCAAACTGCAACAAATGTGAAGGTCTTGCATCAACATTTGCACCGCAATCGATCAACAATGTTACACCGGTTGCCGTGGGAAGTAACGGTGCAAGGGGTGCTCTTTCCACACCTTTGATTCTTCCTACCAGGACGGTCCCTCCTACCAGTACCGCTCCGGTGCTTCCTGCCGATACAAAAGCATCCGTCTTTCCTTCTTTTGTCATGGTCATCCCTTTGACAATGGAAGAATCTTTTTTCTTTCTGATTGCATTGACCGGTGCTTCTGCCATCTCAATGACATCTTCGGTATGTATTACTTCAATTCTGTTCTCATCATAAGTATATTTTGCCAGTTCTGCTTTTACCAGATCTTCTTTTCCCAGCAAAAATACCTTTACATTTTCTTTTTCATTAACCGCTTCCACGGCTCCTTTTACGATTTCACCGGGCGCATTGTCGCCGCCCATAGCATCAAGTGCAACTTTAACCATTTCTCCCATATCGCATAAACCTCCATACTTTATTAAATATACTAGAATCAGGAAGAAAAATCAAGTAGACATGCTATTGCTATGCTTTTTAAAATAAATATGGTATATTGGAAATAGCATTAGAAACTTTTTGCTTTGTCAGCAGTATTTTATGAAAGGAGAATTCCTTATGAAGAAATCCAAACGCATATTGATCAGCGCTCTGGCAATATTGTTTCTAAGTATTCTGGGACTTTTACTGATTCCCGGCAGCCGATTTCACGTCGGCAATAATCTCACTATCCGTATGCGCGTAAAGGTAAACGGCGAAACTGCAATTCCGTATAATATTACCTGTTTGCGCGGCGGTGATAAAGATCAGCCCGAAAAAATAAATATTCACAGTTCTGATGATTATACAGATCTGTCGGTTTCTGCCTTTCCTTATGACGGTTATTGTTTTTCTTATGATGTGGATACGCCGGACGGACCCAGACACCTGACATTCATGATTATGAAATGCCACAACATGGGGCCGCGTTATTCCTGTGCTTATGAAATGAATTTGGATCAGGTTGAAGACGATTGGCAGGCAAGCATCCTATTGGTGGAAAGGAATGCCGAGGGACAGGTTCAGCAAATCCTGCTTTCGGAAGATGAGAATGCCTACGTACAGCTGGGACCGTGAGCCCGTGAGGTTTACTATGGAAAAAGAATTGCTATACCAAATGATTTTTAAAAGAAAATCCTTTCACTTATTCAAGAATACGCTTCCCATCACTCCCGTAGAGTTAAAAGATATTGAAGAAGCCTATCAAACCTTTACACCTCTTGTAAGCAATATCAAAACAGCCCTGAAAATCGTATCGGCCAACGACACGACCTGCAAGCGCGGAGAAGAATACTGCATTTTACTATATAGTGAAACAAAAGAAAATTATTTACAGAACATCGGATATATCGGCGAACAGCTGGACCTTTATCTGGCTTCTCTGAATATCGGGGCTCTTTGGTACGGAATCGGCAAGATTGAAGAAACCCAATACCGGGGGCTTGATTTTGTTATTATGATTGCGGTTTCCAAAATGCCCCGGGATAAATTCAGAAAGGACATTTTCAAAAGCAGGCGTAAGCCTCCGGAAGAAGTATGGAACAAGGCTTATCATCAGGATATCGGCAACATTGCGCGTTTTGCTCCCAGTGCCTGCAACACCCAGCCCTGGAAGGTGGATGCAGATAAAAACGAGCTCACCGTCTACCGTTACAAAAAGCCGGGAAAAAGAGGCATTATGCCTGCCGACCGGGTCACATACTATAACAGGATTGATATCGGTATTTTTCTGCTCTTTCTGGAATTATGCCTGTTGCATAACGGAATTGGTTATGAAAGAACTTTATATGTAGATCAGGATGATGATACTTCTGAAGAAGTATTGACTGCCAAGTATCTGCTATCCGATACTCATCAAACATAAAAACACAGGATTTTAACGCTAAAAAGCCACCGACTTTTGTCGATGGCTTTTCGTTTCGCATTATTTATTCGTTTACGTTGATGATCTCTCTCTTGTTGTAAGCGCCGCAGGATTTGCATACTCTGTGAGGCATCATTAAAGCACCACATTTGCTGCACTTTACTAAAGTAGGAGCGCTCATCTTCCAGTTTGCTCTTCTCTTATCTCTTCTACCTTTAGAAGATTTGTTTTTAGGACAGATAGACATCGTTACACCTCCTTATTCGCGTTAAAGATATCTTTTAATACTGCCATTCTGGGATCCGGTACGAAGGTATCGCAGCCGCAATCCCCTTGGTTCAAATCTTTACCGCATTTCGTGCAAATACCTTTGCAATCTTCTTTGCATAAGATTTTACCAGGCCAGTTTATCAAAATTTCATTGCCGATCAACACCTCGGTATCCAACTGATATCCGTTTAGGTAGGGATATTCACCGGCTTCGGCAGGATTTTCAATCTGCTCTGTTCCTATGGTTTCATCAATACAAATTTCAACCGTAACATCAACTCGGGTAAGACAGCGGTCACACCTTGCCCGGAAAGAAAGACTTCCTTCTCCGGTCACGCTCATCTTGCCTTTTCCCTGATTGCTTAAGGTCAGCACAATCGGTCCGTTTTGCAGTACCTTGAACTGTCCCTGCGCCGATTTAAAAAAAACCGCCTCATAAGTAACAGGTATTTCTTCTGTTTTGCCTTCATTTGATAAGATGTCTGTCAGGTTCAGTAACATTTCATACTCCTATCCACACTCAAACGATTATACATAACTTGAAAGTATTTGTCAACAAGGATACTTATATTTTTTGATTACTTTTTTAATAGATTATGGTATAATAAATTCACTATTCTGATATTATCCGGAGAACATACTTTATGAAAATTTTGAATTCCAGAAAAAACCGTCTGCTGCTTCCTTTCGCAGCATTACTTTTCTATATTGCTCATGCCTTTTTACTCCGTAATCAGGTCAATAATATTTTTTCACAGGATATTGTCTGGGGAAAGACACAGTATGCCGCAGTCGCACTGTCCATGGTGTTCGGATACGGTGTTTATCTATGCATTTTTTCCGCCCTTTATTTTTTATGCACCGGAAACCGGACATTTCTCAGACTTTTAAAAGAATTTATGATCTATTTCATTCCTATGTTTCTTCTATTATTATGCACCTGGCCGGGGATTTTTAAAGGCGATGAATTCTATGTGCTGCAGGCAGTCCGCAAACTGACTTTTTCCCCTGCCCAGACCGGGATCACCAGCTTATTTTATATTGCCTGCCTGCGATTCTTCCCTTCCATGGCTTCCATATCTTTTTTTCAGGTTGTAATCATCTGTTGTATCTATGCTTATATCTTTTACCAATTAAAAATTATTTATCCCGGTAAAAATTTAATACTCTGCCGTATCGTCTGTTTTTTGCTTCCCGTGCTGGACGGCAATCTGTTTACACTGCGTGCCACTCTGGCGGGCTGGATTTTTCTTCTTGTGATGTGCATGTGCCTGTTCGCATGGAAAAAACAAGCGTTATCCACAAAGCAGTTATTGGTCATTTCCCTGCTCTGCGGTCTGATTATCGCATGGCGGAGTGAATACATTTATCTGTTGCTGTTTATTCCCCTTGCCGCAAAACTGGTATACAAAAAAAATCGGAAACAGGTTTTCCTCTGTTTCCTTGTGATTCTGATTTCTTTTCAGGGCTTTAATATTCCCAATAAAATCGCTCTAAACGGTAGCAACAAATATCCGATCTCTCTTGTCATCAACCCTTTGGGCAATATTTTCGCACAGGATGAAATCCGCGGCGAAACTGCCTATGATGACATTATGACGATCAATGAGTTGATTGATGTACAGGCTCTGCGTCTTCATCCTTCCGTACGCAATATCAGTCAATACTGGAACATTCCCGATGTACTGCCCGAAGATCAGCTCCATGAATTCATGGCAGCTTCCATGCGACTGATTTTAAATAACTTTGATCATTTCCTGTATTACCGATGGCTGACCTTCGCCCATACCAACGGTATGTTTGCGAATGAGATCAATCATCCCACCGCACCAACCTCGGAAACGATCTATACCCTGACTTACTATGGAGAAGATTATAAAAACAGCTACTACTTCATGCAGCCGGTGTTCGGAGAAAAAGTCCGTAATGCAGTTATCGATTTTCTCTCCTGCCGCAATTATACGGAAAACGATGTCAGGACCAATATCCTTTATCCGGTTTTCTACAATTGCCTTCCGACAATCCTCATTGCTTTGATCTGCATGATCATATGCCTTTGCAAAAAGAAATTTGTTCCCGCCGGCATCCTGTTTCTGACCGGAGCACAGATTGTTCTGATTTTCCTGACTGCGCCCGCCATGTTCTTTATGTACTATTTCTGCTTCTACCTGACAGGATATTTCTGTTCGGCATTGGCAGTGCTGGAGCTTCGCTCTACTCCGGTTTCCCCTCTTTGATCTTTTTCAGCAATCCGGAAAATACATCTGTCAGCATCTCTTCTGTTTCCTGCTCCGTAAAGTTGCAGGTTTTGGTAGCACACAGGGTTGCAACCCCATGGGTGTATATCCACAGATGCCTGTACAATCTCTCGGCATCTTTCCGCGCCAAATCATATGATTCCTCCACAGAAGATAGAATTGTTTCATAATTATCATCTATGAACGCCAAAATATGTTCCATATCATTTTCCTCTGTGTTCTCTCTCATAAACAGAAGTTGAAACAGTCTCTTTTCCCGAATGGCAAACTGAACATATGCCATGCCCACACCACGAAATGCAACTTCCTGCTCCAACCCTTTCCGGACATACCCGCCATAAATCTCCTTTGCCGCCTTTATGACTTCCTCATGTACTTCATCCATATTCTGAAACACCGTAAAAATCGGTCTTGCCGAGCTGCCGAGCTCTGCTCCCAGTTCCCTTGCCGTTACCGCATCCAAGCCACGCTCTTTGGCAATCTTCAATGCGGCCTCTATGATTTCCTCTCTTGTAAACTTCGCTTTTGGCGGCATCATTCAGTCCTCCATTTTTCTAAAACATGCGTTTTAATATATTTTTATCGTAATCTTTTTTTGGAATTTTGTCTATGTAAATTTTAAGTATCTCATCAAGATGTCCTCTTTCTCAGACCGGGCTTAACGGCATAAAACTGCACGCCTAAAGACAAAACCGGGCAGGAATGCATCCCAAAGATCAACGATGCCTTCCCGCCCGGTTCATCCGTTACATTCTGTTTTGTTTATTTTTTAAACAAGCTGTGCCTGTACTGCCGTCAGCGCCACAACCCCGACGATGTCCTCCCAGGAGCAGCCTCTTGATAAGTCATTGACAGGTTTCGCAATTCCCTGCAACATCGGTCCGTATGCCTCTGCCTTTCCAAGCCTCTGTACCAGTTTGTAGGAAATATTACCGCAGTCCAGATTGGGGAATACCAATACATTTGCCTTACCGGCAACTTCACTGCCCGGTGCTTTAGATTTGGCAATATGCGGAACCAGCGCAGCATCCGCCTGCAATTCTCCGTCAACACACAGGTTCGGATAATTTTCCTTTGCAATTCTGGTGGCCTCAACCACTTTATCAACCAATACATGTTTTGCACTGCCTTTGGTAGAATGGGAAAGCATGGCAATGATCGGCTTTGCTCCCACCAGATTCTTGAAACTCTTTGCACTGCTCTCTGCAATAGCCGCCAGCTCTTCCGCATTGGGATCCTGATTCAGCCCACAATCGGCAAACAGGAAGGTTCCGTTCTCACCATATTCACAATCCGGCACATCCAGAATGAAGAATCCGGAAACCAGTTTTACCCCGGGTGCTGTCTTTAAAATCTGCAATGCCGGTCTCAAGGTATCAGCAGTTGCATGGCAGGCACCTGCCACCATGCCGTCGGCATCATTTGCCTTTACCATAATAACCCCAAAGGTCAGATAATCCTTTTTCAAAATTTCCGTGGCTTTCTCAAGCGTCATTCCCTTTGCTTTTCTTGTCTCGTAAAGCAGTTCTGCATATTCATCAAACTTTTCGCATTCTTCCGGATCTATGACCGTCACACCATCCAGTTCCACTTCCAGCCAGCGGGCACCATCCATAATCTTTTCCTGATTACCGATCATAATAATATCGGCAATTTCCTCTTTCAGAATATTGGCAGCCGCTATCAATGTACGCTTATCATTTGTTTCAGGTAATACAATTGTTTTTTTATCTGCTTTTGCTTTTTCTTTGATTAAGTCTATGTACGACATGAATACCTATCTCCTTTCGCTATCCCTGTCCATATTATAATCCATTCATACCACAATCACAAGATTTTCCATGCTCCAAATATTGTCCTAATTTCAATACAATTTAGTGAACAATTTATGAACTTTTTTTGATTTTGTTGTTGGAAATTTTAAATCATGTTATCTTTGTCTTATGGTTACATAAACTGATTATGTAGCATCAAAACTGTAATTGGGAGAAGTATTTCTTATGAAAATAACAGGTATTATCGCAGAATACAATCCGTTCCACAACGGGCATCAGTACCAAATCCAAAAAGCGCGTGAAATAACAGGTGCAGACTATATCATTGTTGTCATGAGCGGCAATTTTACTCAACGGGGAACCCCTGCTCTCATTGACAAATACAGCCGTGCCAAAATGGCGCTTATGGGCGGTGCCGATCTGATTATCGAATTACCTGTCTGTTACGCTACCGGAAGCGCCGAATATTTTGCTGCCGGTGCCATTGCGCTCTTAAATCAGCTGGGCTGTGTGGATGCCATCTGCTTTGGCAGTGAATGCGGGGATATCACGCCCCTGAAGGATATTGCCAGGGCATTGGTAACCGAATCCGACGACTACCAGAGGGCTCTAAAAGCCAAGATCAAAAACGGAAGCACATTCCCCGTTGCCCGCAATGCAGCACTTGCAGAAACTTTGGACGGCTTTATTTCTTTTGATACAATCCTCGGTTACCCTAACAATATTCTGGGCATCGAATACATTAAGGCTCTTTTGCGCCAAAAAAGTACGATTGAGCCTTATACAAATATGCGGATCGGCTCCGATTACCATTCCTATAAACTGGCAGATGCTTTCAGTTCCGCTATCTCCATCAGACAATCTCTTGCCATGCAGGACAATTTGGAACTGGTTCATCCCCAGCTCCCCACTGCAGCTTATGAGATTATGAAAGAAGATTTTCATAAGACCTTTCCAGTTTTTACTGCGGATTTTTCTTCCATGTTGAAATTTAAATTGATCCGCGAGCGCGAATACGGCTTTACAAAGTATCTGGATGTGACCAAGGCCATTTCCGACAAGTTGGTACGCGATACTTTTATGATGCAGGAATATGATGATTTCTGTGATATTTTAAAGACCAAAGATGTGACATATGCAAGGATCAGCCGCTGTCTTTCTCATATTTTACTGGATATCTATGCAGATGAGGTAAAACAGTATATGGATTCCGGCATTGTTTTCTACGCAAGGACATTGGGCATTCATTCCGAAGCGGCTCCGCTGACCAAAAAAATCAAAAAGAATACTTCTATTCCTTTGATCACCAAAACAACCTCTGCCGCTGCCAATCTGTATCCTTTGGGCAGGAAACAATTTGAACATGATGTGTATGCTTCCCACGTATATGAATGTATTGCCGGCACCAAATATCATGCCGGTATGCGTGACGAATACCGCAGACAGATTGTGAAAATATAAGCAAATTTCTTTATTGCAGACAGGTAGCTTCAAACTGAACTGCCGGCATAGGCTTTGCATAATAATATCCCTGTACCATATCACACTTCATGGATTTAAGCATGGATATCTGCTTTTCCTTTTCAACCCCTTCGGCAATCACATACAGGTTGATTTTCTTTGCCAATTCCACAATAGAGCTCATAATATTTTCATTTTTAGTCTGCTCGCCTTTATTCTGCAGGAATTTCATGTCCAGTTTCAGCACATCAATGGGCAACTCCGCCAGCATATTCAGAGAGGAATATCCGCTGCCGAAATCATCCATTTCAATCATAAATCCTTCTTTTTTCAACTGTTCCACAACCAAAAGCAACTGCTCCGGATTTTCAGTATAAGCACTTTCCGTAATCTCCAGATGGAGCAGTTTTGTTGAAATACCGTATCGATCAACCATTGTTTTTAAAATTTCAGGCAGATTCTGTTTATAAATATCTTTTCTGGATACGTTGACAGAAATCGGCAGTGTCATGTCATACTTCTGTTTCCATTCCGCAATGAACTGACAGCATTTCTCCCAGACATACATATCCAATTCCGTAATAAACCCGTTTTTCTCAAAAATCGGAATAAAATCTCCCGGAGACATAAAGCCTTTGGTAGGATGCTGCCATCTGACCAGTGCTTCGGCTCCGACCATATCGCCTGTGATCAGATTGTATTTGGGCTGGAAGTACACATCAAACTGTCCTTCTCTCAGTGCACATACCATTTCATCCCCGATCTGCTGCTCCAAAAGCAGTTTTTCCCGAATGGAATCATCATAATATGCCAGATCTTTTTCATAACGACCCTTAGCCGCTTTGACTGCTATAAAAGCCCTGTCGCACATACTGTTTACCGAAATATGGACATCATGTATTTCATAAACACCGGCCTTTACATGCACCTTCATATCCAAAGGATAGGATTCCATATCCCGGTTTAAATATTCCACCATTCCGGCGGCATACTCCTTTTTTCTTTCCCAAAAGATCAAAAACTGATCAGCATAAGCCCTTGCACAAATCCCGTTGCATTTTATGGTTTTCTCTTTTATCTTTTGTGCGATATGCTTTAGCAGCTTGTCCCCTTCATCCAATCCGTAGGTATCGTTAAACAGCTTAAAATGTTCTATATCAAGTGCGATCACATCGTATAAAATGTCCGGACGCTCTCTCAGGATCTCATCCATCTTGCGGCAAAAACCTTCTTTGCTGTAAAGCTCTGTAAGGGTATCCTTTTCCATAACACCGATTGCCGTCGCCGTCTCATGCATCTGAATCAGATTGTGCAGCCTTTTTTTCAGGATTTCCCCATTAAAGGGGTGCGAAATAAAATCCCCCGCTCCCATATTTAACGCCTTTAATTCACAATCTTCTTCCATCGTCCGACTGATGACCAGAACCGGGATTCCCGACAAACGCGGAGTTTTTTGCATAACCTCCATGACTTCATATCCGTTTTGAACCGGCAAAAGGACATCCAAAAGAACGGCAGAGATTCTGTTTCCTTCTTTCATCAGAATATCCAATGCCCTCTGCCCGTCCTCTGCATACAGGATGCAATATTCGTCTTCTAATATGTCATATAAAATCTTTTGTTTCTCTTTTTGCTCATCCGCAATGAGAATTTTCCTTCTCGATTCCATATTGCCACCATACCTTAGTTTACATATCCCTGTCTATATATTTATTATATCCATTAATTTCCATTTTTTCAACAAATTGTGTAATTTCTTGGACAAGACTTTTTAGAGCTTATTTCTCTATCGCAGGAAAGGTACACTAAAGAAGGTATTTATTGGTTATATTTACCATTTCTTCACTGGGAGGTGTGAGTATGAATAATCACGGTACAGTCATCATACATCTTGACAAACTGATCAAAGACGCGGGAATCAGCAAAAATAAACTAAGCCACCGCGCAGAAATGCAACGAACGCAGATTAATAATTATTGCAATAACAAAATTACAAGGCTGGATATTGATGTCCTTGCACGCCTGTGCGACGTGCTTCATTGCGGGCTGAATGATCTATTGGAATATGTCCCTCCGGAGGGAACTGAATAAAAGGTGCCGTTTTAAACAGCACCTTTTTTATTTTATCCCAGACAGGTATCCATCACAAGCATCAGAAAAAAGCCGGCCATTAAAGCATACGTTGCCGCAAGCTCATTTCCGTGGCTGTGGGTCTCGGGTATCATTTCATCACTTACCACATAAAGCATCGTACCGCCCGCTACGCTGAGGGCAAAGGGAAGTATGGATGCTGCTACACTGGTGGCCGCATATCCCACAAAGGTTCCCACCACTTCTACCAGACCGGTAAAAGATGCGATCGCAAAGGTTCTTTTTTTACTCATTCCCGCCATCAGCATCGGGGAAATGATGATCATGCCTTCCGGAATGTTCTGCAAAGCGATACCAAGTGCCACGCTGATCGCATTTCCGATATCACCGCCGCCAAAAGAAACGCCCGCCGCCAGTCCTTCCGGCAGATTATGAAGCCCGATGGCAAAAACGAACAATAATACCTTATCTATATTGCCGTTATGATGGTTCTCGGAATCCACCCCTGACAGATGATGCAGATGGGGTGTTACCTTATCCAACAGGTTCAAAAGCAATGCCCCACACAAAAGTCCGATCCCCACAATGGGAATGCCGCTCTTTCCTGTTCCTTCGATTGCCGGCAGAATCAAACCCACAACCGCAGCCGCCATCATGACTCCTGCTGCAAAACCCATCAGAATATCATTTAATTTTTGAGAATACCCGGGAATCAGGAAGCCCATAACAGCTCCCACCACGGTTGCCCCGCCGATTCCCAGTGCCGTTAAAATCACCAATTGCATCTGATTCTATTTCCTGTTTTCTTTTCTATTTGTATATGTATTTACCGGTTTATCCGACTACTTCCTTGCGCTTTCATTTAATTTTTAAAGCTGTGGATCGGTGCCGGAATACGTCCGCCTCTGTTGACAAAGTTATCACATGAAAACCGGTTTACCGGCATGATCGGCGCATATCCCAAAAGTCCGCCAAATTCCACGGTCTCGCCTACGCCCTTTCCGATTACGGGGATAATACGGACAGCCGTTGTCTTCTGGTTGACCATACCGATTGCCATTTCATCCGCAATGATACCGGAAATGGTCGTTGCCTTTGTATCTCCGGGGATTGCAATCATATCCAGTCCCACACTGCAGACACAGGTCATTGCTTCCAGTTTTTCCAGGGTCAGTGCACCCGCATTTACCGCATCGATCATACCCTGATCTTCACTGACGGGAATAAATGCACCGCTCAGCCCTCCTACGTAGGAAGAAGCCATAACGCCGCCCTTCTTTACCTGATCATTTAACAGCGCAAGGGCTGCCGTTGTCCCGGGTGCGCCGGGATGCTCCACACCGATCTCTGTCAGAATATCCGCAACACTGTCTCCGATGGCCGGTGTCGGTGCCAGAGATAAGTCAATAATGCCAAAAGGAATTCCAAGCATTCTGGAAGCCTCTTTTGCTACCAGCTGCCCTACACGGGTAACCTTAAAAGCAGTCTTTTTGATGGTCTCACAGAGCACTTCGAAGTTTTCTCCCCGCACTTTTTCCAATGCGGTCTTGACAACTCCGGGGCCGGAAACACCTACATTGATGATCTTGTCGGCTTCGGTCACACCATGGAAAGCTCCCGCCATAAACGGATTGTCATCCGGCGCATTGCAGAATACAACCAGCTTTGCACATCCCATGGAACTGTCTTCTTTGGTATACTCGGCAGTCTCTTTGATAATTTCTCCCATCAGTTTTACCGCATCCATATTGATACCGGTCTTGGTGGATCCTAAGTTTACACTGCTGCAGACACGCTCCGTCCTGGATAATGCAAGGGGAATGGAACGGATCAGCATTTCATCTGCCTTGGTCATGCCTTTCGCCACCAGTGCAGAATAACCACCGAGGAAATTAACGCCCACTTCCTTTGCCACCTGATCCAACACTTCCGCAATCTGTGCAAAATCTTCGGGTGTTTTGCAGGCAGAACCGCCGACCAGTGCGATAGGTGTTACGGAAATTCTCTTATTGACAATCGGAATACCGAATTCTTTCTCGATTTCCTCACCGGTCGCCACCAGATTCTTTGCGGTCTCCTTGATTTTCTGATAAATATTCTGTTTCAGTTTTTCCAAATCCGAGTCGATACAATCCAAAAGGCTGATACCCAATGTAATGGTACGCACATCCAGATTTTCCTTTTCGATCATCTTATTGGTTTCGTTTACTTCATAAAAGTTAATCATGTCTACTCTCCTGTTAATACGGCAATCTTTTTATCCAAAACCTTCTCTTTCGCATGTACACCGGCATACTCACTATATTCTGTGCATCATGTCAAAAATGTCTTCTCTCTGACACTTGATCATAACGCCGATATCTTCGCCCAGTTTTGCCAGTTCATCCACTACCGTATCAAAAGGCGCACTTGATTTACTCATATCAACGATCATCATCATATTAAAATAATCCTGTACGATTGTCTGGGAAATATCCAGAATATTGACCTGATGTTCTGCAAGATAGGTACATACTTTCGCAATGATTCCCACAGTATCCTTTCCAAGTACAGTTATAATTGCTCTTTTCATAATGTTTCTCCTTTATGTAATAATATATCTTATTTACCGTCACATAGTATAACACACTCTAGTGTTCATCACAAACCTGAAAAATATAGAATTTCAGATAATAGGACTCATCCGCCGCCCACAGGATCGGATGATCCGGTGCCTGGGTGCGGTACTCTACCTGACGCAGCCGCTTGTGCACATTTTTCGCCGCCTGACCAATGGTCTGTGTAAACAATTCATAGCTCATAAAATGGGAGCAGGAACAGGTACATAGAAAACCGCCGTCCTTTACCAGTTTCATGGCTCTTAAATTGATCTCGCGATATCCCTTTGTCGCATTTTTAACGGAGTTGCGGGATTTTGTAAATGCGGGCGGATCCAGGATCACCACATCATACTTTTCCTGCCGCTTTTCCAATTCGGGCAACAGCTCAAACACATCTTCACAAATGAACTTCACCCGTTCGGAAAGTCCGTTCAATGCGGCGTTCTCCGTTGCCTGTCTGACAGCCAGCTCGGATGCGTCCACGCCCGTTACCTCTTTAGCTCCGGCAATTCCCGCATTCAACGCAAAGGAACCGGTATGGGTAAAACAGTCCAGCACTCTGGCATCCTTGCAAAGCTTCTGCACAGCCAGACGATTGTATTTCTGATCCAGAAAAAAACCGGTCTTTTGTCCGTCTTTCACATCCACTATGTATTTGACGCCGTTTTCCGTTATCTGCACCCTGGTATCAAAGGGTTCTCCGATAAAGCCCTTGTACTGCTCCATACCTTCCTGACTGCGGACCTTGGCATCACTTCTTTCATATATGCCCCGCACTGCAATGCCGTCCTCGGAAAGCACCTTTTTCAGCTGCTCCAGAATGATCGGTTTTAACCGGTCAATTCCAAGGGCAAGAGACTGTACCACAAGCACATCCTCAAACTTGTCAACCACAAGTCCCGGCAAAAAGTCCGCTTCTCCGAAGATCACACGGCAGCTGCTTATATCCACCGTTTTCCTGCGGTACTCCCACGCTTCTTTTACTCTTTTGTATAAAAATGCCTGATCGATCTCCTGATCTTTTTTCCGGGTCAGCATCCGAATACGGATTTTGGAATTGGTATTGATAAATCCCTTTCCCATGGGAAAACCGTCAAAATCATGAACCGTGACGATATCCCCGTTTTCAATGGACCCCGCTACGGAAGCGATTTCATTATCATAGATCCAGCAGCCGCCGGCTTTTAATGCCCTGCCTTCTCCCTTTTTTAATGTTACGATTGCCATCTGCTTATCCTTTCTGTCTTCTCCCAAATACGCAACCTACTCTGTCTTCAAAAATGCTGCATAACCGCATTTTGCTTCATATAAATCCGCTTTGGAGGTTGCCTCAAAAGGTGCATGCATATTAAGAACGGCTACCCCGCAGTCAATGACATTCATACCGTACAAAGAAAGAATATAAGCAATGGTTCCGCCGCCGCCCAGATCTACCTTGCCAAGCTCTGCCGTCTGGAAAGAAACCTCTGCTTCATCCATGACTTTTCTGATAAATGCCAGATATTCCGCATTAGCATCGTTGGACCCGGATTTTCCTCTGGATCCGGTAAATTTATTGAATACCATACCGTGACCCAGATAAGCTACGTTCTTTTTATCAAAACTTGCCGCATAAAGGGGATCAAAAGCACTGCTGACATCGGAAGATAGCATTCTGGATTCAGCCAGTGCCCTTCTCAGCGTCAATTCACTGAAACCGCCCATGCACTCCAATACCTCGGCAACCGTGTTTTCAAAGAATTTGGACTGCATTCCCGTGGCACCGACACTGCCGATCTCTTCTTTATCCACCAGAAGGCAGCATGCGGTTCTCTCCGGATCCTTTACCGAAAGCATGGCTGCAAGAGAGCTGTACGCACAGACTCTGTCATCCTGCCCGTAGGCCAGAACCATACTTTTGTCAAAGCCAGCTTCTTTTGCCTTTCCTGCCGGTACAATCTCCAGCTCGGCTGAAATAAAGTCGCTCTCTTCCACGTCATACTGCTCTTTTAATATTCTCAGGACACCTGCAGTGATCTTATCTTTTTCTTCCCCTTTTAAGGGCTTATTTCCCACAATAAGATCCAGTGCTTCTCCCTCGATGACCTTATTGGCCTTCTTTTCCATCTGCTCCGACGCAAGGTGTACCAGCAGATCGGAAACAAAGAATACCGGATCATCCTCTTCTTCGCCGACATTGACGATCACCGTTGTTCCGTCCTTCCTGACGATCACGCCATGTAGCGCAAGGGGAATCGCAACCCACTGGTATTTTTTGATGCCGCCGTAATAGTGGGTATCGAAATAAGCAAAGTCGCCATCCTCATACAGAGGGTTTTGTTTCACATCCAGTCTCGGGGAATCAATATGCGCTCCCAGAATATTCATACCTTCTTCAATGGGTGCTTTTCCGATCTGGAACATCACAACGGATTTTTCCATATTGACCGCATATACCTTATCACCGGGTTTCAGCTTCTCTCCGGCTTTGATCACTCTTTTAAGCTCTACATAACCTTCTTCCTCGATGCGGTTTACAATCTCGCCGACACATTCCCGTTCTGTCTTTCCTTTATCCAGAAACATACGATAGGACGCGCTCAGGTCTTCCAATTCCTTCAATTGCTCGTCGCTGTATTTTTCCCAGACGCTTTCTGTCTTCATATTCCAAATTACCTGCCTTTATCATTGAATTTACGCAAACGTACTTCCCGTTTTGCTTCTTTTCGCTATTTCCGTTAGTTTTTCCTTATTCTGCCTGCTTATACTTCCACGATTGCTTTTTTCGGACATTTGGAAGCACAGGCACCGCATCCCACGCACTTATCCTGATCGATATGGGCATTGAAATTCTCAATGGTAACTGCTTCGTTGGGGCAATTTTTTGCACACAGAGTACAGCCGATACAGCCGACCTCACATGCTTTCATCGTAACAGGGCCTTTTTCCGTATTGCTGCAGGCTACCGCATATTTGGCGGTATAAGGAATCAACTCGATCAGATGCTTGGGACATGCCGCTACACACTTGCCGCACGCCTTACATGCTTCTTTATCAACGACCGCCACACCGTTTATAACATGGATTGCGTCAAAAGGACAAGCCTTTACACAAGTGCCGTATCCGAGACATCCCTGATTACAGGATTTCGGACCGCCGTTTGGCACAAAGCTGAGCATATTGCAATCGGTTACCCCGCTGTAATCGTAATCGACTTTTGTCTTATCGCAGTCACCCTTACATTTTACAAAAGCAGTCATGCGAACGCTCTCGCCCGCTTCCACGCCCATGATCTCTGCAATCTTTTTTGCCACGGGCTCGCCGCCCACGGGACAGGTACCGACCTCAGCTTCTCCTTTTGCGATAGCAGCCGCTAACCCCGAACATCCCGCAAATCCGCAACCGCCGCAGTTATTTCCTGGAAGTGCAGCCAGAACTGCTTCTTCCTTCTCATCTACTTCAACCCGAAACTTAATACCGGCAATTCCCAGAAACAGACCGATAAAAAGTCCGACACCGCCTACCAGAGCGGCAGCGATTAAAATTCCAGTCACATTCATTTGCCACACCTCCTATAACAGACCTGAAAAGCCGCAGAATGCAACGGCCATCAGTCCTGCAGTCACAAGTACGATCGGCATTCCCTTAAAAGGAGCGGGAATATCATTGTATTCGATCTTTTCCCTGATGCCCGCCAAAATGACAATGGCAATGGTAAAGCCGACCGCCGTTGCAAATCCGTTTACCACGCTTTCCAGAATACCGTAGGAATCCTGTACATTGTTCAGTGCCACCCCCAGTACGGCGCAGTTTGTTGTAATCAGGGGCAGATAAACGCCCAACGCTTCATATAAGGAAGGCATAAATTTCTTTAAAAACATCTCTACAAACTGAACCAGTGCCGCAATGACCAGAATAAATACAATGGTCTTCAGATAATCCAGTCCCAACGGATCCAACACAAATCTGTAAATGACAGCCGCCACAAAAGATGCCAGTGTAATGACAAAGATAACCGCCGTTCCCATGCCTGCCGCCGTATTGGTCTTCTTGGATACCCCCAGGAAAGGACACAGCCCCAGGAACTGGCTTAATACTACGTTATTGACTAAGGCAGAGCCTAAAGCAATGATAATCAACTCACTCATTTGCACTTACCTCCTCTGCTTCCTGTTTTGCTTCCGTTTCTGTTTTGACATCTTCCTGCTTCTCGGAATTGTCATAGAACTTTCTTGCCGAGCATCCCGACTCACCGCAGTTCATACAGTCTTCGCTGCAGCCGGAACCGATCCTGCTCATGTCCTTGCCCTTCTTCTCGCCCTCGATCTTGACCTTGTTCTGGATGGCAACCAGAATGGAAAGTACGAAGAAAGCGCCCGGCGCCATTACAAAAATGCTGACCGGCACATAAGACTCCGGCATGATGCGGAAGCCAAAAGCTTCGCCTGCACCGATGATCTCCCTGATCAGACCGATGATCGTCAGGGAGCAGGTAAATCCGAGACCCATGCCCAACCCATCAAACAGGGAAGGAATAACAGGATTTTTGTAAGCATAGCTTTCTGCACGGCCAAGGATAATGCAGTTTACAACGATCAACGGGATATAAAGTCCCAAAGCATCGTACAGTGAAGGAATAAACCCTTCCAATAACAGCTCCACAATTGTCACAAAGGAAGCAATGATAACGATAAAGGCCGGGATTCTGACCTTATCCGGGATAATCTTACGGAGCATGGAGATGATCGCATTGGACAATGCCAATACCACCGTGGTAGTCAGGCCCATGCCCAGACCGTTGATCGCCGATGTAGTAACCGCAAGAGTCGGACACATACCAAGCATCAGTACCAAAGTCGGATTTTCTTTGATAATACCGTTATATAATCTTTCACCGATTTTATTCATTGTCATTGCCTCCTTCCTCCGGATTTTCCGGCAGTTCCCCGCCCACTAAGGGGTTTTCCCGAATCGCCTGAAAATAAGCTAAGCCGGCATTGACACCATCTGTAACCGCATTGGTCGTAATCGTTGCTCCCGAAATCGCATCAATCTGATCCTCGGAAGTTGCGCCGGTTTTGGTGTATGTAAACTGTTCCACATTTCTGCCGGGGAACTGTTCCTTTAATACCGGATCCGCTTTCATACCAAGACCTGCGGTTTCGGAAATGCTCAGAATGGAAATCCCATTGAGGGTTCCGTCATTTTGGATGCCCATGGAAAATTGAATGTCTCCGCCATAACCTTCGTGATTGGTTACGGTAATCACATAACCCAGAATGTTTCCGCCTGCATCTTTAGCAGCCATCACTTCATCAACGGTTGTCTTGTATTGACCTTCGATGCCTGCCGTTGCAATACCGGAACTTGCGTCACAGCATTCCGCAAACTCTGCAGCATCGGGAAATACTTCTTTGTATGCTTCCTGTTTTGCCTTCTCCTGTGCCTCTGCAATAGGCTCTTTTGTCACTTCATATACCAGTCCGAGGAGACAGCCGGAAATCAGGGTAATGGCAAATAGAATTGCAGCTTCTTTTAACATGCTTTTCATATTCTTTCCCCTCCTTTTCCAAAGCCTTTGGGAAGTGTGATCTTCTCAATCAGCGGCACTAAAAGATTTCCTAAAATGATCGCATAGGAAACGCCCTCTGCACTTGCGCCGAAAAGACGGAAAATACCGGTCAGAACACCTAAAAGAATACCATACAGATACTGTCCCTTAATGGTAATTGGCCTTGTCACATAGTCCGTTGCCATAAAGAACGCACCGAGCATCAGACCGCCGCCCGCAAGATGCGCTGCGATAAAATCAAAGTCGATTCCATGACCGCCGAAAATACAGATAAAAATCACAAAGCTGACAATATAGCTTCCCGGAATCCTCAGGTCGATGATGCCCAAAAGAAGAAGGATACATGCACCGATCACAATGGCGATCATGGATGTCTCACCGATGGTTCCGGCCGTACGTCCCACAACCATATCGAATACATTGACATTCTGTCCCGCTTTCAATGCCGCAAGGGGCGTTGCTCCCGTATAAGCATCACACTCAAAATTCGTCATAATGGAGGTAAAGGAAATCAACAGAAAACATCTGGCTCCCAAAGCGGGGTTCATAAAGTTTTGTCCCAAACCGCCAAATAACATTTTTACAACAACAATCGCAAAAGCGCCGCCGATCACGCCGATCCACCAGGGTGCCTTTGGCGGCAGGTTCAATGCCAAAAGCAAACCTGTTACCACTGCAGACAGATCTCCGATCGTATTTTTTTTGTGGCAGATCATATCGAATAAAAATTCACTGAGCACACAGGATGCTATGGTAATCAATATTAAAAACAATGCGTTTAATCCAAAATTATAAACACCAAAAGCAGCAGCAGGCAGTAAAGCAATCACAACACAGAGCATAATCCTGCTCGTGCTGGCTTTTGAGCGAATATGGGGATTGGATGAAACTTTCATTAAATCACTCATTCTCTTTTCCTCCTACTTCTTTTTCCGGTCCGCAAGAATCATCTTTCTCATGGATTTGATCTGTTGGGTCAACTGCCTCTTGGCAGGACAGACAAAGCTGCAGCAGCCGCATTCACAGCACTCCATGCCGTTCCATTTCTGGAAGCTCTCTTTATCTCCTCTTGCCGCGAAATCAGCCAGCCTGCTGGGTACGACTCTTCCCGGGCATGCCTCCACACACCGGCCACAGTTGATACAAGGACTTTCCGGCTTTTGGGAAACCTCGTCATGGGTCAGGCACAACAATGCCGATGCCGTTTTGGTGGTAGGTATATCCAGATTAAAAATTGCAAATCCCATCATGGGTCCGCCGTTGACAATCTTTTCCGGTTCTTCCTTGAAACCGCCTGCCTCTTCCACCAATTCGTGATAATTGGTGCCGATACGCACACGGAAATTGCACGGATCCGCAATGGCATCTCCGGTTACCGTGACAATGCGGTACATCAGAGGTTTATTTTCTCTGACTGCACTGTTGATGGCTACCAAAGTATCCACATTGTCGACGATACAGCCAGCATCTGCGGGAAGCATGGCGGAATTGATGGCTCTGCCGGTCACCGCGTAGATCAGCTGACGCTCTGCTCCCTGCGGATATTTGGTCTTCAACGCCTTAACCGTAATACGCGGCTCGTCTTTGGTCAGTTCTTTCAACACTTTGATACAATCCGGCTTATTATCCTCCACTGCCAAAATCCCCTTGGCATTATCAAACAAAGCCAGTACACATTTCAGCCCGTCAATGACCTTCTGTGGTTCTTCCAGCATTCTGCGGTAATCCGAAGTCAGATAAGGCTCGCACTCCGCACAGTTACCGATGACATACTCTATCTTTTCAGGTTCCTTGGGAGAAAGCTTTACATGGGTAGGAAATCCCGCACCGCCCATACCGACTACGCCCGCCTCCCGGACCTTTTTAATGATTTCTTCCTTGGTAAGCTCTTCTAAGGGCTTACATTCGCCGTAATCCACTTCCTCATATTGACCGTCGTTCTCGATGACAATGGCGTTTACATTGTCACCTACCGTCACACGCCTCGGTTCGATTGCTTTGACCGTACCGGAAACCGTTGCATAAATCGGCGCAGAAACAAAACCTGCCGCTTCCGCAATCTTCTGACCGGTCAACACATGATCTCCTTTTTTGACGATCGGAACTGCCGGTGCCCCGATATGCTGAGACAGCGGGTATACCAGATCTCCTTTGGGCAATATATCCCTGATCGGCTTGTCTTTACTCAGATCTTTGCCGTCATAGGGATGAATACCGCCCGTGAAGGTTCCTCTTGCTCCCATAAACTTTCCCTCTTTTCTATGTATTTCATAACAAACGGTACAGATTATCAGTCATTTTTCCTGTACCATTGCCTTTCTATAATGTATACACTACATCTATTTTACTATACTATTTTTTTGACAGCTTTGCCACAAAGAATGATAAAAAAATACATTTTTTTATAAAGACGAAAACTATAAAATATGATATAATGAGCTCTGCGGCAGTATTGGGAGGAAGAATATGAAAACTTTTACGGATGATTTGTCTATGGATGCGATCAGCTATCCCTTAGAACAGATTGGCAATTTAAACGACATTTTATTTGTGGATATCGAGACAACGGGATTTTCCGCCAGGACATCCTCTTTATATGAGATCGGATGTATCTGTTTTGAAGAGAATACGCCCAAGCTGATACAATATTTTGCTGAAAAGCCCGAAGAAGAAAAACAGATTTTAGAAGCATTTTTTACCCTTTGCAAAGAGCATTCGATTCTGATCCATTATAACGGAAATACCTTTGACATTCCTTTCATGAAAGCAAAAGCCGGTCAATACGGACTGGAACATCCCTTCGACCGCATGGAAGGTGTGGATATTTTCAAAAGAATTTCCCCTTATAAAAAAATACTGGGATTGGAAAACTGCAAACAGAAAACAGTCGAACAATTTCTGGATATTGTAAGAGAAGATCAGTATAACGGCGGACAACTGATTGAGATTTATCATGATTACTGTAAAAAACCTTCCGCCGAAACAGAAGAACTGTTGATCCTGCACAACAGGGATGATATGAAAGGCATGCTGAAACTGCTTCCGGTTCTGACTTATGCCGATATTTTTTTACAGCCTTTCCGGGTTGTAAAAGTACAGGCCAATCACTATGTGGATGAGGTCGGAAATGCCAGGGATGAAGTACTGATGAAAATCCGTTTCTCGGCACCTTTCCCAAAACCCATCGCCATGAACAAGGCCGACTGCTATTTCAGCGCCAGAGAAAGCGAGGGATTTCTGAAAGTACCGCTCTATCACGAAGAAATGAAATATTTCTATGCCAATTACAAAGACTACTACTATCTTCCTCTGGAGGATGTGGCCCTGCATAAATCCGTAGCCGCTTTTGTAGACAAAAACCACCGCCGACAGGCCAAGGCTTCCAACTGCTATACCCGCAAGGAATCCCTGTACCTGCCTCAGTGGGATATTCTTTTCACACCTATTTTTAAGCGCGCTTATGATGATACCCTCTGCTTCTTTGAACTGACAGAGGAAATGAAAAAGCAACCGGAACTTTTCCGTCAATATGCACTACATATTCTGGATATGATGGCGCATTCCAAATAAACGATTGCATTCCCGTCTATTCTCAGACGGACTTTATAATACAAAGGAATCCGCCATCTGTTTCAGACTCTGTGCACATTCGTTCAGCTGCTGGCTGATAGCGGCATTCTCTTCCGCACTTGCCGCGTTACTCTCTACAATCCCGGCAACTTCTTTTAATTCTCCGTTGACATCCTCAATCGCCTGCTGCTGTTTCTCTACAAACTCCACAATTTCATCAATATTCTGTTTTGACTGAACGGAGTCATTCATTCCCTGCTGGATTGTCGCAGAAGTAGCCGTAACCAGCTCTTTTCCCGTAGCGACAGCCGATTTGGATTCCTCTATCAGTTTACTGATGTTCTGACTTGCTCTTTCACTGGATTCCGCAAGTGTGCTGATTTCTCCCGCGACTACCGCAAAACCTCTTCCTGCTTCGCCTGCCCGTGCCGCCTCAATGGAAGCATTTAAGGAAAGCAGATTGGTCTCGGAGGCAATATTCTGAATTTCTCCGATAAATTCAGCAATCTCACCATAGCATTGCTCTATGCTTTCCATTGCTTTTACAAGTTCTTCCATCTCTCGGTTACCCATCTCCAAATGATCCTTGGTAACCTCTGCCGTATCACGGACACGTATCGCACGCGCCGTAATCTGCTTTGTCTGCTCCGTAAGCCGTGTCATATCTTCCGATACATTGGCAACCGACTCATTCTGCATAGATGCACTTTGTGCGACATTTTCCGTTGTCTTTCCCAATTGATCCGCAAAATTCAAAACCATTTCCGCTTCTTCTTTGATCTGTCTGAACGATTCATTCAGACTTCTTACAATCTCTTCCAAAGCATCCTTGATCTCCACATAACTGCCCTTAAATTCACCATCAATGGTAACCGTCAGATTTTTATCCGAAATCGCCGTAACCGTACCGGTAATACTTTCAATATAAAACTTCAGACCGGAAATCATCTCATTGATGGAATCTGTCAGCCGTTCAATTTCCAGAGAATTCTTTTCCTCATCAAATATCACGGACAAATCCCCTTCTGCCACCCGGGTCATTTTGCCACTGATAGATTCCAGAGGGCGGAAAAGAATACTGATCTTGCCATTCACATCTCTTTTGGTAACGGCAACCATCATAAAATAAATTGCAACATTCAAACCCACGATCAGTACAAAGAATACCAATATGGAATATAGCGGTTTTACCGCAATCACTTTCCATCCCGTTACATCGGATGTTTTGCCGATTCCCAACTTCAATCCGCCCTTATAATCTATAAAAGGTTTTGTAGACATTTCTCCCTTTACAAAGGCCTCATATCTGCCCGCATTTACCTCCTGTACGTTAGAAGTATTATTCACATTCAAAGAATATTCCTCATTGGGATGCACGAGGATTGTTCCGTCTGCAGTCGTCAAAAATACATAACTGTCAGACGCATAACTTGCTTCAATCAGAGAAACCAGATTATCCATATACATATCCATTCCCACTACACCTGCAACTTTTCCGTCGCGATAAGTTGCTTTTGCCAATGTAATACAGATTCCTCCGCTCTGCTCATCCACATACGGGTCGGAAATGTAAACATGTTCCGGATCCTTCTGTGCCCCCTTATACCATTCCCGTTCCGTTACGATAAAATCCGCCGGTGGCTGCCATCCGCCGCTCATGATGGTAATATTTTCATCATAGCAACTGTAGACTGCGGATATCTGTTCATCCATTTTCACCATGGAATCCACATAATTTTGAATATCTTCCCTTTCTGTAATCGTTCCGCTGCTGATTCCGGATGCAATTGCTTCCAGCATACTGACCTTGCTCTGCATTGCACGGTCAATTTCCTCCGTATACTCCGTAACAGACCCACGATTATCTTTCAATGTGTACATAATCGCAAAACATCCGCCCACCAATACTGCTTCCAGACATACAATGATCAGCGCCCGACGCAGGATACCCGAAAATGTTCTTCCGATTCTGCTGCTCAATCCCTCTTTCATAACATCTTTCTCCCTTATACTTTCCTTTTTACTCATATGCATCCTCCATGATTTTAATTCAAAACTGCACTCTCAATCCCATATTGCTCTGCCAGATTTCTTATAATTCCATTTTCATAGGAAGCCTTAAGGAATTCGTTGACTCTCTCCAGCAAATCAGAATCCTTTCTGAAACCTATACAAAGCCTTTCATCGTTTAAAGCAATATCGAATCCGAGATTTTCAAACTCCTGCCCCTCATCTGTATAATAAGCCGCCATAATAATATCTATGACGGTGGCATCTGCCTCCTTTTTGCGGACGCTTTCCAGTGCTTCAATCTGGGTAGAATAAGTCGTATAGCGGAATTTCAATTCTTTTATCAAAGACTCTCCCGTCGATCCGGCCTCCACTGCAAACAGCATATGCTGGCAGGATTCTAACGTATCATAATGTTCCCTGTCTTCATTTCTCAGTACAACTACCTGTGCATTGGACAGATACGGATCGGAGCAGGAAATCGTTTCCTGCAGTTCTTCCGTCATTGTCATGCCATTCCAGATACAGTCGATGCTTCCGTTTTCCAGTAGTTCTGTTTTCTTATCCCAGTCAATTTCTACAAATTCCGGGGTAACACCGAGGCTTTTTGCAAAAGCTGCTGCCAGTTCTGCATCAAATCCCTGCCACTCCTCTTCCACACGATAGTCCATCGGTGCAAAATCCGTAACACCGACAACCAGCGTTCCTTTTTCCTGCACATATTCCAGATCCGACTGCCCCTGTTCTATGACGGACACCGTATCACCGTCGTTCTGTGCACAACCTACAAGCATCGTAAATGCAAGTGCTGTCGTTGTAAACAGCATGATCATTTTCTTACACTGCTTTTTCATGTCAACACCTCACATCCATTGATTTCATTCAGCTTTTCGTTACAAACAACAGACCAAAGCAGCCCGGTCCGCAGTTTACCGATATTGCGGGTGATGCCTTTTGGCAAATAATCTTTTCGAAGGAGATTTTCTTCGTAACCTGTTCTTTGATTTCCTTTAATTCTTCATCCGTCAATCCTGCATATGTAATAAATAAAAGACGATTATCTATCCCCCGTGCGGTACTGAGTACCGAAGCAACATATCTCTTCCATGCATCTTTTCTGGTTCCGATCCGGAGAGAACCAACCTTCATACTGCTGTTTTTTAATACAATTACCGGATGAATCATAAACGCCTGACAAAGAGTATTTATTTTTGACGAAATTCGTCCGGCCCGTGCCAGGTATTCCGTACTTGTCAAAATAAAACTGGTCCTGACCTGCGCCTTCATACGCTCCAATTCCTTTATGATGGTATCCGGCCCCATCCCCTGTGCGGCATACTCGGCAGCGCGCAGAACCATAAGCCCTACTCCGCTGGAAAGATGCCCGGAGTCAACAACCAGTACATTATCAAATGTTTTGGATGCCTCTAAAGCATCTTCATAGGCTTTACTGACATTTTTAGCAAGCGTGATATGGATAATATATTGTGCCTTTGTCAGCTGTTCAGCAAAAAACTCTTCATATTCCGATGCCTTTGGTGCCTCTGAATATGCATATTTGCCGTTTTCTCCCATATAGGTAAGAACGCCGTCCGTTTCCGTCTCCAGTCCATCCAAAAATTCGCCGTTTTCCGTCACTACCCGATATGGTATCACCGCAATCCGATGCTTCTCCACAAGATATTCCGGAAGATCACAGGCACTATCGGTAGAAATCATAATCGGCAGTTTACTTCTGTGTGTAATAACAGAGGTCTCAACCACACCGGTCGAACCGGCTGCATTCTTCCTGCTTACCAGCTGTTTCGGCAAATGTCTCAAAAGCTCTGCCTCCAGCTGTACCCCGCTGACCGGTTTCAAGAGGTAACCATCGAAGCCTTCTCGCCGGTAAAGTGCCTGATTCTCGCCGCCTGCATTCGCCGTAAGTATCACGACCGGCGTTTCCTGATTCAGCCCGCCTGTCTGTTTGCGGATTTCATGCAGACATTCTATGCCGTCCATAACCGGCATCAGATGATCCATAAAAATAACATCATACCTGTTCTGAAGTGTCTGTTTCAGGCATTCTTTCCCGCCGGTAACAGTATCGACCTTCACCTTTGTAGCCCGCAGGAGTTTTTCTGCAACCATCAGGTTGGTCTCATTGTCATCCACAATCAGAACATGCGCCTTTGGTGCTTCAAAGCTTTGTTTATAATGCTCTCTTTCATTCAATGCATGACGGGTCTCCAGATCAAGTTCTCCGATCTCCTCATCTCCGACAATCTGCTGCGGCAGAGTGACCACAAAAGTCGATCCTTTGGTGTAGACACTGTTTACCGCTATCTCACCGCCCATGAGTTCCACAAGCTGCTTCACGATGGAAAGTCCCAGTCCGGTGCCTTCAATATAGCGGTTCTTTTCCTCATCCACTCTTTTGAATGCGCTAAACAAAAAGGGAATGCTTTCTTTTTTAATCCCCATACCCGTGTCGGTTACGGAATAGGATACAACGCAGCTGTCTTCCTGCTTTTTGCACTGTATTGACAAGGTAACGGAACCTTCTGATGTATACTTAATCGCATTGTTCAATACATTAATTAAAATCTGCTTGATACGCACTTCATCCCCATACAGCTGTGAAGGCATGGTCTGATCCACATCAACATGAAATTCCAAATCTTTTTCCTTTGCCCGGATCCAAATCATATTGACAATATCGGACAGCATATCACCCACATTATAATTAACGGGTACAATGTCCATTTTGCCGGATTCTATCTTTGACATATCGAGAATATCGTTGATAAGGGTAAGCAGCATCTTACTTGCCCCTTGGATACTTTTGGCATCCGCTGCCACTTCATCCGACACATCTTCCCTCAAAATCATTTCATTCAAACCGATGATTGTATTGATCGGGGTCCTGATTTCATGACTCATGCTGGAAAAGAAACGATTCTGCATCTGGTTCAATTCTTCAATCTCTTCTTTTTGTTTCTGTGCAAGTGCATTTTCCTTACGATAGATTGAATTCTGGAATAAAATCATACCGGAAACCAAAAGTGTTACAATGATCAACGTCACCAGAGAATCGGTATATGCCACCTGAATTGTATGCGAAACAATCAGCTGAGGGTAAAAATATGCAACATAATAACATACCGCATACAGGATAAAACTGCTGGCAATGAAAAAATATTTGATTTTTTTCTCGACAACCAGACATACAAAAACCACTCCGAATAAAAACCAGATCGGAGCTCCTCCGTAAATTCCTCCGCTCGTCAGGAAATTGAAGGGCAATGCAAAAAAGACAATCACAGTCGATACCAGAACCGCTCCGAGCTGTATTTTGTGATAACGGATGGAAAAATAAGTAATGCCTGATAATATCAAAAAAGCAACAACCATGGGAATAATGTTTGACTTATTTTCCCCGGCCAGCAGCCCCACAAGAATCCCCATTGCCAAGCCGGCAAGACCAATCATCACAATGAGTCGGAACAGGCGCTCCTGCAAACTCAGATTGTGATCGCATATTGCCTGTATCAGTTTTTTAGGACTCATCATGCTTCACTCCCTTCCATATCACCAAGCAAACTCTGCACTTTCTCAGAAGCAGCACTGATTTCAAAATCATCCACATCCTGTCTGACGGAATGAAGAAGCTCATCAACGGTTACTCCCTGATATACAAATCCTCTCATTTCTGAAATCAGGGTTTCCGCCTTATCGGCTTCAAATGTGTCGAGACAAGATTTCAATTCCTTTAACCGCCTTATCAGATCATCCCGGGATATCTCTGTGGCATTTTCAATATCCACCGGCATAAAGCCCGATTCATCAATATCAAGTGCATCCAATATTCGCTGCACGGTCTCCTGATAAGCCGCAAGAAGTTCCTCATGATGTTCTTTGACATAGACCTCATCATGATTTTTTGCCCCTTCTTCCGACTTTCTTGCCATCTCCGAAAGCTGATCCGCCCCTATCAATTTGGCCGTACTCTTCAATGAATGAACCAGGATACCATAATTCTCATAATCATCCTGTTTCAAAAAGTCATCTATCTCTTTCCGTTTCGAGGCAGCATCTCCCGCAAATTTTGCCAGCAATTCTACATAAAACTCCCGATCATCACGACAGTACTGCAGCCCCGATTTTGTGTGAATCCCGGCATTTTCGAGGCGGGTCATACTATCTCCTTCCGTGAGTCCGCTCTCCTCCTGCTGCACGCTTTCTTCCGCTATCGCTTCTTCCGCTGTATTTTCTTCCGCTACTTTTGTCTTCCGCTCCGTTTCCTTTCCCTTTGTGTCACTCTCATCCACAAACTCTATGGCCGATTTGGGCAATACTTTCCGCAAAACACGCTCAATCTCCATGGTTTCAATGGGTTTGGAAACAAATTCATCAAAACCTTCCCGCAAAAACATCTCCCGTGCTCCGCTGACGGCATTTGCGGTAAACGCAATAATGGTAAATTCCCTGCCTGAATCCGTGTGAATCTTTCGAATCCGTTTCAAAGTCTCTACTCCATCCATTTCAGGCATCATATGATCCAGAAAAATCAGATCAAAATCTTCCTTTTCGCATAATTCGATGGCCTTCTTACCGCTTTCCGCCGTTTTTACCGACATCTGATAATCTCCAAATATGCCTTCCGAAACCATCAGATTCATAGGCTCATCATCCACAACAAGCACCTTAACTCCCGGACAGATCATCTGTTTTTCCTTTAGTGTCTCCTCATCCTCCGGCGTTTCGGTATTCAGTATATTCATCAACGGCAGGCAGAAGAACGGCTTTTTGAGCACCCTCACCCTGCTACCCTGATGCGGGACAAAACCATTGTCTGTAACTACAACAATCTCTATCTTTTTATCCATGTTTTCAAAATAGGATTGATTATCCTCATATTCTTTCCTGCCCACAAACAAATGCGTTAACTGATACATGGCATTCAGTTTTTTCAGTTCTTCCATATTGGAGACTCTATGTAACGGAATATCCAATTCCTGTACCAAATGTGAGATCATCGCATTGTAATAATCCCTTACCTCCGGCACTTCAAACTTTTCCAGCACCACAAAACAAGCCAGGCACAAATTATTCCGTTTCATCACGATCATATTGCCCGTTTCGTCCACGATTTTCTGCGGAATACTGACAGATACCGTAGTTCCTTTCCCAAACTCACTATCTATCTGCATAAAACCACCCATTGCAGTTACCATTCCGTACACAATCGGAAGCCCCAGACCAAGTCCTCCCGCGCTCCGGTTTCTTCCTCCGTTGGACTGATAAAACTGTTCCGTAATCTTCCCGAGATCCTCCCTGGCAATTCCGACACCCGTATCGCTTACCTGCATATACAGATTGATGCCATAAGATTTTGGCAGCGCATAAATTCTGATATATACCCCGCCTTTGTTCGTAAATTTGATCGCATTATCAATCAAATGTACCAGTATTTTCTTAATCTTTCTGCCGTCCCCGGAGAGAACAGACGGAATCTTGGTATCAACGTCAAAGATCATTTCCGGCATATTCTCTCTCTCGTATAACCGGTTTCCTGTGATTATATCATTGACCAATGAAGAAATCATATAGGTATCATCACTGATCTTAATCCTTCCGGTATCAAGTTCCGTATAATCAAGAATATCCTCGATCTGACTGAATAATCTGTGGCCTGCCATCTGTATGGACAACA
Source organism: Lachnospiraceae bacterium (assembly GCA_051877575.1). GTDB lineage: Bacteria > Bacillota > Clostridia > Lachnospirales > Lachnospiraceae > UBA2882. The sequence goes on from JBJEJA010000007.1 coordinate 41,561, forward strand.
GATTTTTCCTTTTGTCGGTATCCTCTTCATTTTTCAACATAACGGTCGTAATACCGGTAACTGCATTGATCGGTGTCCGCAGCTCATGGGATACGTTTGTAAGAAAATCCTCTGTCCTGCGATTCGCCTCTTCCAGTTCGGTAATTCGTTTTTCCACATTTTTTCTCTCTACGTTCCGCTTATGGATCATAACCTTCATTAAATATCCTGCCATAAAGACAAGCACCAGATGAAGTATTGTCCGCGTAACCTCAAGCGAATCAAAATTCCCAATGCCTTTCACCACAAACACAAAATCATAGCACATGGTCAGAAAATATACTACGACACAAAGTCTGATGATACTATACATCTCTGTGACAGAAAACACGATAATAATAACGATCATCATAGGTGCCAGATCAAAAATACTGGTCTCATGGATGCCGTAAAAGAAAAAAGCAAGCATGGACAGTGCAAAATATAACCATAATCTGATCGACTCGGGAACTGCCTCCGTAATGTGAAGTGCCCAACATGCGGCGATTCCCAACAAAAGCAATACGATCGCTCCCGTATCCCATCCGAGAAGAATGGATTCTCCGGTCAAACCGATTGTCAAAATTGTACAGCTTAACAACACCAGAAGATGTGCCGCCTGATGTTTTTCCTGCTCATACATAATTTTTTTCACCTACTTTTCTCTCCTCTGATCATTTGTATCCCATCTGTCACGGATAACATTATTTCTGCAAATACAGAATCAAACTTATGATCTGCTCCCGATTTCAGATAATTTCACACTCCACAATATTATACATATTAGGGAAAAACATGTAAACTAGCCAAAAAGATAGTGTTGATTGTCATATCTGTCCGGGAAAATAACCGAATTGCCGCTGTCACTTTATACCTTTACCGATTTTTGGATAAACTCCACAAACTCCTGCTCAGGCAAGGGTTTTGAGAAATAATAGCCCTGAATGAAATCACAGCCCAGCTCCGAAAACTGCTGCAGAGCCTCTTTTGTTTCCACACCTTCCACTACAATTTCCATTCCAATTTCCTTTAACATTCGAATGGTGTTTTTCAGTAGAACTTTTATTCTGCCGTTATTCACTTTATCCGCAAGACTCTTATCCAGTTTTACAATACGGAACGGAAGCAGCATAATCCTGCTGATATTGGAATAACCGGTTCCGTAATCATCCAACGAAAACGCAATTCCCTTCTCTGTAAGTTCCTGTATGTTTTCTTCCACAATATCCTGGGCCGTATTTGCAGCCGTTTCTGTAATTTCCAAATTGATCTGTTCCGGTTTTAAATGATACTTTTCCAGATAATACTGTACTTTCTCTACCAGCTCTTTCTGCATGCACTGTACCATAGACAGATTGACTTCAATATAATCAATGGGAACTCCGTCCATTTTGCATTTCTCAAGAAAACGGCAGACATCCTCCAGAACAAAATCCCCAATCTGCAATATGGTTCCGTTTTTTTCCGCTGCGGTGATAAACAGTTCCGGCGAAATAAAGCCATAAGTATCATCATACAAACGGATCAATGCTTCTGCCGACAGAAACTTTTGTTTTTCAACGGAATAGATTGGCTGATAATACATCTGAAACCGTTTTTCGGCAACCGCCCTACTGAGAATGCCATCAATATCATTGCGAAGCTGGAATTTTCGACGGTCGCCCTCTTCTTCCATATCATTGATGACACCACCCGCCGGTAAATATGTATGAAATGAATTTCCAAAAGATAACAGGCTTTCATAATTATCGATATCCTGCGGGCATCTCAAAATACAGATACCGGGATCCAGTTCCAGTTCCATCTGTTCAAGCTGCATGGGCTTTGTCAAAATATCGGATATCCGCTCTGCCACAGCCCTTAACTTTCCCGCCTGCTCCTTTTCGGTGACAAGGGCAAACAGTCCATTATTCAGATAATATAAACTCATTGGAAAATGTTCTTCTCTATAGGACAATGACAAATCTGCTACAACCCTTTTTAGCATCAGATTACATTTTTCATATCCGTGGTATAAGCAATGTAGCTCTGCACCCCCAGTATGGGATTTATGGTCTCCTCCGGCCGTTGTACAACAAACGTAACCAAAAGCATTGTTACCGAAGTCATAAATGTTTCTATCAAACACGCCGGAAAGAACATCTGAATAAGAATGGCAATGACATTGAACGGATACATAAGAATCAAAGAAACAAATTTATCGCCGGTCAACATTTTCTTGTATATAAACAAATAAGCAATGCCACACACAAGATAGAAAAAGGAAACCGCATACAAAACATAAATCAGTAGTCCTCTTGTATAGGCTAAATTTTCGTCAAAAAAGAATACCATATGATGAAACGGATTGCTTAACACGATACAACAAACAACTATGTATGGCGTGATAAAAATCAATTTCAGCCATTTGTTTTTCATTAAGATATGCCATGTGTCCGTAATGGCACAGAGAAAGAGTTGATAAAGGGGAGCCGTCAGATTACGGGATAAAAAATAGCAAATATATAACAATTCGCGAAATCCGGTATTTGATTCTTTAACCGGCAGCCATATGCCATATGCTTCTGCCCACAAATCAAAAATTGTTGTAACCAATATATCTATTAACAGCAATGCAAAAAATCTATTTGTTCTTCCGCTCAACATTTTGCGGAAACCTAATGATACCAAAAGGATTACCTGTATAATAATTGCAGCTATATCAAAGTAAAGTATTTTCATAACTTCTCCCTCGCAAACAATTCATACAGTACCATGCAAGCCAGTACTATGTAATATTATACTATCCTTCTCCAAATTTTTTCAACGGGTTTACGTATGATGTAAATCATTATTCGCGAAGTGACATATTTATGCCGAATCAAGCTTGTTTACCGAAAGCCAATTGTGGTATTATATAGCATAATGGAGGTGCGGAATGAAGGCAAAAAACATTACAAAAACCGTTGTCATAAACCATACACGCAAGCTAATCCACTTGGCTCTCAGCAACCGCTTTGACAAATTCTTAAACTATGTCAGTGAAGATTTCATCTATATTGCCGATTACGATGCCCTTTATACAAAGGATCGTGATTCCTTTGCAAAAATGGTCTGTACAACCGAAAAACTTCCTCCTGTTGTCATCAACAGGGAAGAGTACGAACTGCTTACCCATGAACGTTCTCTCTGGATGACCTTCGGGCGTGCCGTAGTAGAGACTACCCTCCCCGATGCCACCACCATTGAAACCAAATTTCATTTTACCCTGACATTGAAAAACATGAATGGAGACTTAAGGCTGATCCATGCAATGGCATGCCACGTTCCCGATGCTGCCGCAACAGAAGACCAACGCGTCACGAAATCCATGTTATTTGGTAAATCCGCTCTTTTCCGCCGGATGCAGATAAAACAGAATGTTACTCCTACAAAGCTGTGCTTTCATGATGTCAATGGGATATACTATTATTTATATCCCAATGAAATCTTATTCTTTGAGGCAGATGACCATCGCTGTATCGTCCACACATCAGACAACTCTTTTGCCTGCCAAATGAAACTTTCCTCACTCTCATTGCCTTCTTTTTATCATGTATCCAGAAGTTATCTGGTTAACATTTTATATGTAACAAAGATTGAGCGCTATAAAGCAACCATTGCAGACGGAAGCCAGTTTCCCATCAGCAGGTCCAAGTACATGGAGTTTAAGAATTTGCTGGAAGGCAATTCCCGCATAAACAGCTCATGATACCGGCAAAATTGTAACCAATGCAAAGAGCGCGTCCAGAATTATGTAAACCGCAGGCGTTTTCATCCGAAAGATAGCACTTCTCCACGTAGATCATCCTCACAAACAATGGTGAAATCCCCCCTACTCACATACATACATTGTTCCGACTTTATCATATTCACCGTATTCATCTAATGAAAAAGTGAGTACAACAAGATTGCAATCAATAATACTATTAATATTTTTGTTTCAGCCATGCGATAAGCTGGGCATAATTTTTATCATATACTTTTCCTTATTCTTATAAAGTTGGTATATTCAATACCATTTTTGTTTACTCTGATATTTATATTAAAAAAGCATATAACAAGATGCATGATAGTTATAAGCGATTTTCGCGTGCAGACAACATCATCCATAATAATTCCTTCTTTCACTCGGCATACTCGAATAGCTCATCAGAATTACTCTCAAACAAATTCTCAATATCCTCTTTCGACAAGCCGGCATCATTAATGATTTTACAATTCTCCATATCTATATTTTCGAATATTCTTTCCCTCAATTTATCTCCACAATCCAAACTTAAAATGTCTATTCTGGCTCCGTTTTCATTCTCGACATAACATGCCAAACCATAAATCTCTCCATTCTTATCACATTTCTTTTCAATTGATAACGTTCTTATTTCTTCAAAATAATATTCTTCTTCCTGAAAAGAAAAATATCTATTTAGGCAAATCTTTTCTTCAGTTACATAACAATAATTTTCTACACTTAAAAGAAAAAAAGGCATTAAAATAATCGTAAAAATCAATGCAATCGGATAACCATTATTGTAAAAGGAAAGCCAATTATCAACTATCAGACGGCACATGCAATATTGTATTTTCATACTCTATACCAATACTATTTTTCTCCTAAATAAGTTTCATTTTTGTGATTTTAGCATAATTATAGAACGACCTATTTCGTCCAATCACTTCCTGACGGATTCCCCTGTTTGAATTTCAAATTTTGAATGATTGTCGATTTGACACGATTAGTATCCCATCTTCTCAAGCTCTTTTTCAAACGCTTCTAACGAATCCGCTTTTGCTGCTTTAATGGTTAGTTGCATAATATCTTCAAGCTCTTTTATTGATGAGATTCTGCTTTTTAGATTATCAGAAATAGGGTCGGTTTCACAAAGTAGATTCATAAGAACGGCTTTTGCATTCCCTAAAGCTTCTACCTTGCCTTCTACCTTGCCTTCTACCTTGCCTGCGTTATACTCTTCTTTCATCAATTCTTCAAATAACATATAACGCCTCCCCATTTCCCGATCAAACTTGATTTTTTCAACAGACTTCTGCAGGCGTTTTACGAACTCATCAGAATAATCGCTTTGGCTTTCCTCAAGCTCCGCACCTACATATTTTAGAAAATTCACGAGGTCTTTTGATACCTCGTCTTCGTTTGTTCCAACAGTACTTAAAAATACAGTATAGCTCCCATCATCAAAATAATAGGACAAATCCTCTTCTATAACCTGACGCCTGGTATATTTGTATTTTCCCAGTCCGATTGGATCATAATCACAGATAAATATAACATACGTCTCAGGCAATTGTTCATAATCAATCCCCGTACTTAACAGCTCCATATCTATCTGACTGTGATAGTATCTGGATCTTTTCAAGATCTTGGTGTTTGCAACCTGCATCTCCACATTAAAGTGTCTATTTTTATCATCTTTCAAATATACGTCTAATCGTATTCCTTTGTACTCCGGATTATAAACGATACTTTTTTCATAGGACACTTCTACATGGTCTACCTGAATGTTGAGCGCTCTTTCGATGACTCCTTTGGCATTTTCGTCATCCAGCATAACCGCTGCAAACATAAAGTTATCTTTGAATGTTAATTCCTGTAATGTTTTTCTTCTTTTATTCAATTATATTCCTCCTTGTGTAATTCAGAGGAATCCGTACATTTATTATAGTTGAAAGCTTTTCGTAGTGTCAACTAAATCATCATAGTTGAAATCAGACGATCTTACACGATGAAAAGACCGGTATCGGTTATCTTGTATGTTTAATCACACTAAACTCCCTGCCCGGCAGTAAAACACAATACAAAAAACCAAATCAGAAGTCCTAAAATCAAATACAATCCTGCATGTTTTTTCCTCATAAAAACAGCAAAATTCTGAAGGATACTGTGGATAGCAAACATGTTCATAAACAATCTATCAATGATCATAAACCGGTAATAAATCTCATTATCGTCAAACAAACACCAAAACGCATAAAAATAAAATACATAAAATGCATTTACAATCCAGAACGCCACCATGCTCCAGTTTACTTTAGGCTTTTTCTTCTCCTCCGATAAACCGTCAAAATCCCTGCTCCATTTGCTATGCTTTAATTCTTCCCACTTCTCCCGGGGATACGCTCTGCTCTTCCCAAGGAAATTGATGTAAAGAATTTCCTGATCGGTTACAATGACGCATCTCTTGCAATAGCTGCTATAGAGATAAAGCGCCAAAAGCAACTCAAAAAAAGAAATTGGCAGTACATAAAAGCAAGTAGAATCACCGGAAACCGCACAACTAAATGCCGGCAAAACAAACAATCATAATCAGTGCCATTCCTATAATAATCCGAAATAAGGAAGTAGCCCCTTCGATTCGTTTTTCATAATCCGTTCTATTCTTCATTGGTTCTCTCCTTTTTCCATTGCTTGTCCCCCTATCTCTTCGGTAAGTTTTTCTTTCATTTTCAATACATAAGCACCTTAACTTCTCTGTCTGTCATGAACGTACTGGGATATAGCCAATCAGGTAACATTGTATCTCTTCGTACAGGATATAAAGGATGCCATTCATTTATATAGTAAGAATCGATTTCTTTGTCATATGCATCGTGATCGACTTTACCCCTATATTCAACTTTACACAAAAATATATTGGCATAGTCACTATTATACATTTCCATTTGCGGTAATTCGTTTCCATTTACTAAATCCACATCTACATAATCACCTGATGAAAAATAACCATTTTCATTTCCCACCTGAGTCCAGCCTGTACCAGTATAATGTACCTCTTGAACCAAAATATAGGGACTATACATATTAAACTCATCTTCCTTTATTGCATATTTAGCCGGAATCCAGTTCAATCTAATAAAGATACTAATTAGTACTAATAAAACAATAAGAAATGAGACCATAATCTTTTTCTTCTTTTTCACTTTCTTTCCCCTTTGCATCTATATACGTTATATTGCGTTTTCCGCCATTCTTTTACCTCAATTTTCTTTATTACCGCTATGAGCATCAAAAAATCAAATAAAATAAGGATGATTCCTTAAAAACTCTTTTTTGTACATCAACCAAGCCATACTGCCTCTCTCCCGGCTGATCTGTTTTTAACTTGATATTCTTCCTTAGAATACTTACTATATTTGGAATAAGTTTCTTAACTTTATCATAATACTAGGCTTTTAACAAATGCTGATGATTCACCGCATATCCTCCATTTGAATAGGAGGTTAATATGGGACCTCCGAGAGCCCCAAAATATACTGAGGGATCATAAGTTGCACCTGTAATTTTCTTGCCATAGGATATCACATACGAATCATCCCAAAGACAACACCTTACTCCCACCATAGAATTTTCAAAACCGATTTCATTCTTAAAGTATGCATAATCCTGATAGGAAATAATCTGCCACACATTCGTATATTCCGTCCAATTTTGACTATCAGAAAAAAACATCTCCGATTGCTCTAAATCGACCGCATGCATGCCAACATACTCCAATGTAAGTTCTTTTATACTTTCTTCTTTTGCAAAGAGCCAACGCTCTATATAATTTTTATAGACATAATCTTCATTCTCATCCCCATTACTCCCTTGAAGTGCAGTAATACCTTATAGTCCAAAATAGATTCTGATATATTTTACACAGTCATCTTTATCAAAAACAAAACCCATACCATAATCATATACATCATCATAATAATCTTCCGTAATTCCCTCATATACATTGCCTTCTGAGTCAAACAACTCACATTCCTGTATGCATGGCTCAGGTCTTTTTGAATTTTTTAATGCCTTTTCTATAGTCTCTCTTGACATACCTGCCGCTAATTGTTGTTTCCCAAATTTATACTCATCATTATCAATCTGCGCCCACATAAAATGACCCACTGTATTAGTGTCCGTCTGATAATGATATAGAACTTTTATATCATCAAAAACAGCCAACCACATATCAGCATTGACTAATTTTTCCTTTAGAACTTCTCCCTTTTCTTCTTTTAAATTTTCATATTGAAAAATGTATCTGACATCTCCAAAAACATCATTGTCTATGTAGTTTTTATTTGACAACATTCTCACCAAAATAATAATTAATATAATTACTACAAGCAATAAAGCAAGTACTATGATCATTATTTTTTTTCTGTTTCCACATTTTCTATTTTCCATATGTCCACTCCCTCTCATCTGTTTCTCTGCATTTGTATCCGACCGGTCCGCGGCCGGTCTGTATGATATACGGATTTAGTCTGTAAATTTTATTGATATTACATAAAAAATTTTAATTGCTATGCTCGTCTTCCCTAATATATATGCTTGTAACGCAATCCTTTTCTATATAAAAAGAAGTTGTTATACCTCCATCCACAACATAATATGTACCCTCATCATTTGATTCCTGTAGGTCGTCTCCATATGCCTCAATAACTTCCGCCAAAGTATCCCCAACTTTGATTCCCTTTGACGTATGAAACCGGGAAGTCCAAAGTTTGATCCCACACAATACATAATCATCATCCGATAAATTCTTGTCTGCCACGTGATAATTAGTGGTAGATACGGAAATATCATCAAAATTATGGAAATACCATTTATAGTACACTCCGTCAATAACATCCGTACCAATCAGTTGTGTCGGGGTAGACTCGGATGGTATTTCTTCTTCCCCATAATAATCATAAAAATCTTCAACCGTCATTCCCAAGGTCAGCGTCAATTCCCCGTCTTCTACCGAGGCGCAGACAGTTTCATTCTCATCGGCTATATATGTTCCACATCCGGTCAATACCAAAACGCATTCTAAAATAAGAATGCAGGTACTCCACCGCTTTTCACATGACTTTTCTCGTTTTCTCCACATATTTTTCTCCTCCTTCACTCTATCATTTGTCCTTTTCATTACATCAACTTATCCTAGTCATATAATACCAGACATCATCTATTCTGCCGATTGTGCCGCTTCCTTAAGTTCTTCTTCCGTCCCCTCTGTATATGACAATATCTGTTGCGGTTTCCAAAGTGAATCAGATAAAACATTAACATCATCCGTACTGGCTTCCAAAAAATCAGTCTTAACCATGCGGTACCAACCACCCGGCAACTTTACAATTACTTCCTCTGTATTAACGGGAATAACCGTTTCTTTCCCCTGTTCCCAGATTAAAATTCGGTCATTTGTTAGTCCTAATCCGGTGTCCACCACATGATTTTCATAAAGCTTGTCCATATCTGTAGTTTCCGGTTGTACCGCTCCCGACAGGATGTATTTTTGCTCTCGTACATCATAAATTCCGTTCTCATCCCAATAAAAGCTCCACCCAAAAAATTCAGTTGCTCCCGGCTCCGAAGTCGGAATATCTCTTGAAACCATTTCCGTCACTTTATAATTGCCATATAACGCTTCCACATCCAAAGTATCTACAGCTTCCGTATTTTGTTTTTTTAAAAGATAAATGCCTGAATTAAACTGTTTAATCATGGTATCATCATCCAGCAAATAGAAATACTGCTCACCTTCTTCCGAAAAACCTCTTTCTGCTGCATGATCCCAATATCCCATAACAGTAACTTTTTCCAGTTGCTCAGCTGATAATCCCAATCATTGGAACCCATTGTAGCCGGATCCAGACTATCAACGATTTCGCTTTCTGTTATGGTAATGGTCCTTCCATAATTATAGGATATAATTAAGTCAGTTCTCCACACTTTTGGCAGCAAAATGATTCTGGATACTCTCCATTCTCCCAACAACTTTTCCGGGATCAGATTTTCCTCATTTTCTATACTTTCCTTATTCTCGCCCGGCTCCGCGCGAAGTTTCTCCTGTTGTCCTGTTTTTCCACATCCCTGCAGTATCATTAACATGAGAACTATAAGATATATATATTTTTTTATACTTTTCATACGCTTCCAATACACCCTTCACTTTTCGTCTGCTTTCCGATGTTATCACATAATCTTCTCACACAACGGCATCATTTTTGCATCATTTCAGCAGTAAAAAGTAAAATGTGATCATTTCATGTAAAAAAAAGACTTTTTCTTGTAAAAAAAAGACTTTTTCTCTACAATCCTTTATAAGTTACTTTGAAATTTTTGATAAAGGAGCAAATGAAAATATGGAAACATTACAACAGCTAAAATCCACCTATTTGGACTACTGCAAAACACAGAAAGAATTAAACGATAAAACCCTGAAAGCCTACGAAATCGACCTTAGACAATTTCTGGATTTCATTCCTGTCAGGGAACTCCCCATTACCCGCGAAATCCTCTCCGACTATCTGACTCATCTCCACAGTCACTATGAGCCTAAATCCGTAAAGCGCAAAATCGCCAGTATCAAAGCCTTTTTTCACTATCTGGAATATGAGGAACTGATCGATGTCAATCCTTTTTATAAATTGCGTATTCAATTCCGGGAGCCCAGACTGTTGCCCAAGACCATTCCTTTACATACTATTGAAACATTCCTATCCACCATTTATCTGGCTGAACAAAAAGCCCGGACGCCTTATCAAAAAAAAAGCATCCTGCGGGACATTGCGGTTATTGAACTATTGTTTGCCACCGGCATGCGTATTTCCGAACTCTGCTCCCTGTCCCAGCTGAATGTGGATCTGCAATCGGGAACCATACTGATTTTTGGCAAAGGCGCCAAAGAACGTTTCCTTCAAATCGGAAATCAGGATGTCCTTCACGCTCTTGCCCGCTATAAAGAAGCATTCGCAGATGAACTTTCCGAATGCAGTTGGTTGTTTGTCAATCGTCTCGGGCATCGCTTATCCGAGCAATCAGTCCGTTTGATGATCAACCATTACTGCGAAAATGCCGGTATCGAAATGCATATCACACCACATATGTTCCGCCACTCTTTTGCCACTCTGCTGCTGGAAGCAGACGTAGATATCCGCTACATTCAGAAGATGCTCGGACACAGCTCTATCACTACGACCGAAATCTATACCAACGTTTCTATGAATAAGCAAAAGGAAATCTTAACGAATAAACATCCAAGAAATGGAATGAGAATCGAGATGCCCGGATAACCCGGGCAAAAGATATATCATTTATCATACCACTACAGATGCTACCATTTCAAACAGATGTTAACTTGTCTTATTCATAGTGAAATATCCGCAAACTATCTTGAATTTTATTTTCAAGATTTTCCTGTCCGGTTTCCTTGTTATTTATTTCTATTACTTCTTTTTCTGCCTCAGAATACATTCCAAGAATCATATAATTCTTTAACAACGCAAAATGTATGTGTGCATTCGCGTTATTCACCTTAAACTTCTTTAAACATTTCAACACCCTCAAATAAGGAACAAATCGGCACCGCTCCGAAGTCATATAGTTCATCCATACAATTAACATTTTAAAGATGCAACATGCTAATCCAATTAAAAATAATGCACTCACTAACAAACGCCAAATATTATTACAAGTGTTCATTATGCAATCTCCTTTTGTAAATAAAAATTTCAATTTTTTAAGCATCCAATCGGCACAATGTAAATACCGTCTTCACGGCGATACGCATAATCTCCTACACCAACCACTATCATCATAAAAGCCGGAGCTTTCATTTTAGTAGTATCAATTTTATCGGCTAAAGCCTTTAAGTTTGCTGCTCCCTCTTCCACCAATTTATCTCCACCGAGTTTTATTTCAGCCAACCCATAAGATCCGTTTTTTAAATGAATCACTGCATCACATTCCAGACCGGACTTATCACGATAATGAAACACTTCCCCACCGAGACTATCAGCATAGACTCTAAGATCTCTGACACATAATGTCTCAAATAGAAGTCCAAATGTATTTAAGTCATTGATTAGATCTTTTGGTCCTATCCCCAGTGCTGCACTTGCTATGGAAGGATCTGTATAATATCTGGTATCAGAGCTTCTGATAGATGTTTTTGATCTTAAGTTGGGATTCCATGCCGGCATATCTTCAATGACAAAAATTTTTTTCAAAGCATTGACATATGACAAAATGGTATCTTCATTAACAGTTTCAGAATCATTTGCAACAATATCATCCCTGATCATTGTATTTGCAATTTGAGTTCCTTGATTACGCGCATATGAACGCATTAATCTTTTTACCCGTTCCGGGTTTTTGTTTACACCATCTGCCCTATTGATATCGGATCTTACGACCGCATCATAATAATCTTCGGCCTGTGAAAGCGCTGCTTTCTCTTTCATCCCAACAGCATGTGGCCACCCGCCTCTACATATCAGATAAGCCAAAGATTCTATATCGTGTTTATTCTCACCGCTTATTTTCTCCGGTTTCTCAAACAATTCAGCCAGACTAACATCACCCGAAGATTCTTCTGACTCATATAAAGACATTGTACGCATAGTTAACCAAGTAAATCTTCCTGCCCCGGAATGCGTAATTTCTTTTGTTTCAACGGGAACTGCAGAACCTGTTAAGATAAACTGTCCTTCTTCCCCCCTGCAATCGACCTCATATCTAACAGCATCCCATATTTTAGGTGCAATTTGCCACTCATCAATCAACCTTGGAACATCTCCAACAAGCAATCTTCCCGGATCAATTTCGGACATCCTTATATTGTTTTCTCTCTTTGATGGTTCATCCATACGGATAGTACTTTTTGCGATCTGCAATGCCGTTGTAGTCTTTCCACACCATTTGGGTCCCTCAATGAGAATCGCGCCCTTAGCTTCTAATTTATTTTTCAAAAGATTATCTACAATTCTTCTCTTGTACTCTCTCATAATACAATCACCTCTCATACCATGATAACATTTTTCGGCGTTTTGGCAAATATTTTTTCGGCGTTTTGGCAAATATTTTTTCGGCGTTTTGGCATTTTCGGTGTTTGTCAATTGCAGCAGACAAGAAAAGCAATCAATCCGAACGATAATCTATCCCCACTTTATCTGCTATTGTAACCATATTCTTCGTTTTTAAATACAATTTAAACATTATTATAGATGTGTTTGTCCATAAACTTATTATTCATGAATGGCATACTTCCCCATCCTAAAATATATAAGACCAAAAGCGATAAATTTTTTCTAATGTTCCAAGTTATTTATTTCCTTTTCTGCCTCAGAATACATCCTGTTGGATATAGTTACTGCTAATCCACTCTTTTAAAGACTTTTCTCCAAACTTTTTCCCCAATTCTTTACTATCCGCTACTTCTATCTTTTGATTTGATAGTAATGAACTAAATACAGAATAATCAAATCGTCCGTTAATTATATATAACTTATAATCCTTCCATTCCTTTCCGTCACAATCTGTTTCAGAACATGCTTTAACGCAAGGATTATGTCGAATAGCAACAAAATATTCATTTTCGCTATTAGCAAATTCAACAGCAACCAGGCTTTCTTTTTCCAAATCATGAACGCCTAAATGTTCCGAATAAGCCTTTGTTTTATCTTTAAGAGGACTTATCTCAATATATCCTAATAAAACAAATTCCACTGCTTGAAAAATAGTTGTCTTGCCATATCCATTTGGTCCTGAAAGCATAATAAAACCACCCTTTTGACCTGCTTCATGAAAATTAATCTCCAAAGGTGGAATTTGCGATATAAAAGGTTTGAAATTACTAATATATAATCTATTAATGTACCATTTGTTATTCGTCATAAAATGCCCCTGCTTTCTTTAATTCATTTACAATATTTTTCTCTTCCGTTGTATCTAATTCAATTTGCTCTAAAATTGTATCCAAACCACCTGTGTCTTGCTGAAATCCAATAGTCTGCAGTTGCTGATAAAGGTTTAAACACAAATTATTAAACTCATCTTCCATATACTCTAATATGCTTTTATCAAATACTTTTACTTCATTTAATGTCAAAAAAGGCAATTTAATATATATTTTCGAAATAATAGAATATAATATAATATCCGGACATTCCGTTTTATCTATATCCTTTAAACTTTTAGCCGCTTCTTTGAAAGTGTTAAATAATTTTGCATCCATAATCCAATCATTAAGATTGTATATTCCATTCATTTCTTCATAACGCTTTAACATGACCTCCTCTTCCCTTGATGTGTAAGTCAATACCAGCTTTTGGCAAAAAATATTACTTTCCTCTATTTCAAGAATAGTATTTCTGTCATTTTCTGTCATAGCATCAACTTTACATATAGAAATATAAATCATATTTGACTTATATGCTTGCAAAATTTGATCACTATTTATGATCTTTTCAACAATACAATGAATTCTTTTTAAACTAAGTTCGTAATGAAAATCAAGGATGTAAAACTCATTCCTTTCTCGATGAATATACATTGCAATATCTGAATCTGTTATGTTAAATTCTACCGCAATAAACTCATGATCAAATAACTCTTTTTCAACAATTTTTTTCATATGCTCTCCTCAAAATTATCCTTTTTAATAAATTTCACAGTTGGGAGTGAAAGAAAATCCAACTGCTTATCCATCTGCATCTCATTTCTTTTGGAAATTATATTGTCAAATGTAACCGACCTTTCAAAAAATTTTGTCGCAATTTTATCGTAATCTCTATAGATTTCCTGATGTTCGAGAGCATGTTCTCTAATATCGCTTTCTAAACTTAAATTCTCATTAGGATCACTTATGACAGCTGAAACAAATATATTTTTTGCAAAAATTTGCCGTTTATCTTTTGAGCACTGCAATTCTTTAATTTTACGATAGGTAAAGCAAAAGGTAACTAAATAGTTTATTTTCTCATCCGAATATAAATTTCGAATAGCCTTAAAAAAATTACCATCTGGCAATGGTATTTCTAGACTTAAATGTTTTGTCACATCTTTTATATCTACCTCAGAAAGATTTTTCATAATACAATCTTTACAATCTGTATCGCTATTTGTCTGACAAGATTTACATCTTTTTCCAATTGCTTCGTCGAAGGAAGCTTTTAAATCAAATAAAACTTCTTCATTAAGATATTCCTGATTCTCTTTATCCCGATAAATATTAATGATATCGTTAATCGTTATAATAGCTTCATCTATTCCTTTACAATTAACACGCATAATTTGATTATAAATAAATGCATAAATCATCTTTAAAATATTGCCTTCTGATAATGCATCATTTTTTTCAATGCAGTCTTTTAATCGAACAATTTCTTCATATATTTTCTGTTCCAAATCTGCTTTTTTTATTGGAACAATTTTAAATTGATTTAGAAACTCATCTATAAGATTTTCGTTATAATATAATTTACTTTTCAGTAATAGGACATATGTCACTATTTCATATTTCAATTTTTCTTGATTTGTTCCATTCAATTCGATACCTTTCTCTTTCAATACTTTTCTTATATAATGACGCAGTCCGGGTAACCCTGATTCACTGCTTCTTGTATCCAAGTTCTTTTTTAAAAATTCGAAATTATTAAGATTTGCTTCTAATAATTCAATCTCCCCAAGATACTTTTCTGTAACTATCTCAAATCTTTCTTTGATAGTCTCTTTTTTCATGCTACAATCGTTGCGATATGCTTTATCAAAAATCAATTTCCATGTACATTTTTTATCGTCTTTTATAAGAAATTGGAAAATAAAATTTTCCAATACTATATAATGTTCTTTCTTCGTTAATGTTTTTTTTACCTGACCAACGGTACAAACCTTACCTCCATCCAGAATAACAAAATCTTCCAGCCATTCCAATTTTAAAACAATATTTGCATCTTCCATTTTCATATTTTGAACACAACTTTCATGTATACATTTTAACAGTTCAAACATTGCAACCTGAGCTTGATAATGATAACCTTGCCATGATGGAATTGCATTTCTATTTTCTGTATTTAAACTTTCAAACAACTTTTCATTTTCTTCCATAAACACTTTTCTTCCTCTCATGTAACCTAATATGCATACTATCTTAACATACACGCAAAATCTTACTTTTTAAATTATGAAACTTTCTTAAAGCATCTCCTTTTTTATCGCCTCTTTCTGTATATTTAATCATTACTTTAATCAGTCTCAATATTTGTTTGTTTTTAACTTTTTTTATCCAGCTTTTTCCACTTATTTCTTCAATATATTTTTTTCTTTCATTTTTATTCAGACCCAATAGTATAAAAAATTATAGTAAATAATAATTATAATATAGAACCAATCATTATAATTTTTTTGTATTCTTCATAATATACATATAACTTCTCAGTCTGTTTCATATTCAATAACGTAATTATGCAGAAAGAAATGGTTAAATTCGCTCCCTCAACTTTTCCAATAACTTCTAAAATTAAATAGCATAATAGAATTAATACTATATTTCCTCCAATTACTGTTTTAAAAAAATATAGTTTGTAATAGGAGACATTCCAAATAGTATGAATAAAATAACGGCTAATTTTGTAAAAATCAGTCAATATATGTATGATTTCAAGATCATCTATTTTTTTATAATAATCCCTCTATTATCACATTTCTATATATGTACCAAAGAGAAGATTTTCTTCCACCTTAAGGTCTTCTTAGACATAGATGAAATTACCATTGCTTAGGTTTATGGAGACTTTGGCGAAAATGGTGCTGATCTGCCTTCCCCCTTTTACATTTGTAATGAATTTCTCCCTGGTTCCCATACGGATCCTGTCCGAATTCATCATACCCATAGGTCTCCCTCATGTTTCCTGCTTCTTCCCTCTGTAACAGGTTATGGTATCCCCTTGTCAGATCGATGGTATACCGGATCTTTGTCTCCGGGTTCAGGCTCTATTGTTCCAGCCTGTTCAGTTCCCTGTAGGTGTAGCTGTTTTTCATGGTTCCGTTTTTCATGATCAGTCTTAAGTTTCCCCACCTGCCATAGAATCCTCTCTCTTGGAGAAACTCTCTTCCTTATTAGAAGATAACTCTTTTATTAGTACAGCAAATAGCAACTACAAAATTTCAATAGAAATATTTAATCTTATTTAATTATTTCGTAAAAATCTTCCTCCATCCACCATCTGTTATTTCCTAAATATTTTCCCCCTAATAATCTCAATATGTTGATGAGCATTTCTGCTGTTGCATTTTTATCAAATTTACTATAATGATAACTGCATACAATACAAAACGATTCTGTGTTTTTATTTTCAGAATAATTCCACCTTCCCCCTCTATATTTAACTATCTGCTCTCCCAGAAACGCTGCCATTTCAAGCAACTCTTTTTTTACATTATCATCATATTTTCCTTTGCTTAACTCTTCAATCCTGAGATCTATATAATCAAACCATCGCTTCAAGTTTTCCTCATCATATCCTGTTGATACCATTCCCGTTCTCTGAATAAATGCTTCCGCAAGTTCTTTGTGATAGAGATATAAGTTATGATGCATCTCTCTATCATTAACGTTAACCTTTTCCAGTACACTTAGTTTCTTTAGAACTCCTATTCCCTGGTTTCTGATGATATCAAGCATTTCTTCTAATACTTCTATCATGCTGTCTTCATCGTGATATTTCCAATATCCCGGCAGTTCTCCATTACTTTTGATTCCTTCTACCTGATGCGCCTGAACCTGCATTTTCCCCGGAACATTTGTCCCAAGATGAAAGGTTATTTGCCATGGATCAAAACGATAAACGTATATGTAAACATACCACGTAAGCTTTCCCAAATTTCTTTGAAATATCCAGGTATTTTCTTCATATTCTCCATAGGAAAAACCCAGATCAGCAAGTCCTTCTCCTACATATTTTTTGATTATTTTACTGCGTTTTAATTTTGTTTCCATATTGTTTCTCCTTTCAACTCAAATCACATACAATTCACGATGCATTTCATTATCAGAGGCATTTATTCTTTCTGGTATACTCAATTTTTTTAAAGCATCTATTCCCCCTGTTCTGTATAATTTCAACTATTTTCTTCAGTACTTCCACCATGCTCTCTTCATCCTGGTATCTCCAGTATCCCAAAATAACTCCGTTCCCTTTCACACCTTCTAGGTGATGCGCCTGAACCTGCATTTTCCCTGGAATATCCGTTCCAAGATGAAAAGTAAGCTGCCATGGATTAAAGCGGTATACATAGATATAAACATACCACGTAATCTTTCCCAGCTTACGCTGAAAAACCATGTATTATCCTCATAGCCTCCGTAATGAAAGCCCAAATCTGATAATTCTTCTTATACACTTTTTTTATTATTTTTCCCCTATTGATTTTTGTTCCCATATTTTTGTCCCCTTCTAAGCCACATCACACTCTGTCTGGTTTACTAATTCCCTGTTTATCAGCAAAAGTACTATTATTGCTGCAGCTGAAGCAGGTGCTAAACTACCTCCAGATACGATACATGCAATAAGCAAAACAACAATTAATGACATAATTACAACCGTCCCATATTCTTTCCATGCTGCCGCTAAATTCCTTTGCCATTCTTCCATTTTTTCCTCTACTTCCTCTGTTACTTCAGAAAGTTGCCTTTCAGGTTGCCTATCTCTATAAAAATATGTTATCATACCATCCTCATATACCTGATAAACGATTTCCTTTTTACCATTATATAGTTTACTGGGAATAATTATAGTATTAAAATAAGTATTTAGTGTTGTTCCCGGTTTTGCCCTCCACCCATTATATAAATTTCCATTATTAAGTGCACCAACATACCCCAACATCTGATTATATCCTTGTTGATGGTATGGCATTCCCGGTCCATAGGTTATGAATGGTTTTATCTCATATACTTCTGCTCTTCTTGTAACTGAATTAAAATATACAATATCTGCTCTTCCCGTACCAGAGGAATTTCTATTAATGCCAGAGCCAACATAATATTCGACAGCACCGCCTCTTCCGCCATAATCCTGCATAAATCTTGCCTGCAACAGCCTGTGTGCTTCATTTCCCTCAATAATCCGTTCAAGCCATTCCGGCATCTCAGAGCCGTCTCCGTTAAACGCATCTATGATCCATTGAGGCCATTCACCATTCGGATCTACCAGTATCATCGGATTTCCAAAACAGTACCCATACTCATTCAACGTATACGGTGCTGCTGTATATCCCTTGATGATGTCCCTTCCGGCAAACCTTCCCAGTTCCGCCCTGTACTCCCTCGCCTGGGCATAGTAGGTCCCTGTGACCCGGTCGCTCTGGTAGCCTGTGTACCCGAAGGGCTGTATTTCCCCCTGGTTCCCATACAGGTCCTGTCCGAATTCATCATATCCGTAGGTTTCCCTGAGGCTTCCTTCTTCATCCATCAGGCGGACCGGGCTTCCCAGTTCATCCTGGAAGTAGTAACAGTTATTTTCTGCTTCTTCTTTCATTCCTGCCACGTTTCCGTCCCAAAGGTAGGTCTGCCTGCTTCCTGTTTCTTCTTTCTGTAACAGGTTATGGTATCCCCTTGTCAGGTCGATGGTGTACCGGATTTTTGTCTCCGGATCCGGGCTTTGTTCTTTCAGCCTGCCCATGGGGTCCGGAGTTGCTGGTTCTGTGGCGGAGGTTATGGTTTTTCCTACCCTGTGTCCCAGTCCGTTGTATTCATAGGCTGCCGCTTCCCCTTTTCCGTTTACGGCCTGTTCCAGCCTGTTCAGTGCTCCGTAGGTGTAGCTGTTTTTCATGGTTCCGTTTTCCATGATCAGGCTTAAGTTTCCACGTCTGTCATAGGCATAGGTTTCTTCGTTTATGGCGTCCACACGGCTCATGAGCTGGTTGCAGGCGTTGTAGGTGTAGGTGGTCCGGCTGTCACCTTCCGTCATGCGGGTACGGTTGCCGAAGGCATCGTATCCGTAGGTTCTTAAAGCCTCTCCGTCTTTTGTGACTTCGGACAG
>JBJEJA010000008.1:0-59986 GCA_051877575.1 Lachnospiraceae bacterium
AGAGCAACGGCCTTCTAAGCCGTGGGTCGGGGGTTCGAATCCCTTCGGGCACATTTAGGAGTTCAAATTCTCCAAATGATAATATGGTGGGTATAGCGCAGTTGGTTAGCGCGCCAGATTGTGGCTCTGGAGGCCCAGGGTTCGAATCCCTGTATCCACCTTTTTAATATCATTGGGCTATCGCCAAGCGGTAAGGCACAGGACTTTGACTCCTGCATTCGCTGGTTCGAATCCAGCTAGCCCAGTTCATACGGGCCACTAGCTCAGGTGGTAGAGCACTTGACTTTTAATCAAGTTGTCCGGGGTTCGAGTCCCCGGTGGCTCACGAAAAGCGGCAGACTGTTGTTTGCCGCTTTTTTACGCAAAAGATAATATAATTACAGGCGGATATGGCGGAATTGGCAGACGCGCCAGATTTAGGTTCTGGTGGGAGACCGTGCAGGTTCAAGTCCTGTTATCCGCAGTGCTTATGGGCGCTTATGGAAAAAGGGCGGTTTACAAGACCGCCCTTTTGTTGTACAATTCTGTAGGAGTGCATCTCTTAAAGAGATGGAAAATTTATCTTGTTTTGTTTTTTTATGGAGGAGATTACATGACACTGCAGAGAGAAATTATTGAAATGAAAATGGAAGATCAGTTAAACGAGATTTTGAAGGTTCATTATGGAAAAAGTATCGGAGAATGCAGCAATGAAGAGTTGTATTACGGACTTTTGCAGCTGACAAAGGGACTGGCTGCAGCGACAGAACCCATTGCCGGTGATAAAAAGGTATATTATATTTCCGCAGAATTTTTAATCGGTAAATTATTATCCAACAATCTGATTAATCTGGGTGTATATGATAAAGTAGAAGAAATTTTAAGAAAATATGGTAAGGATATTACGAAAATTGAGGAGGTTGAGCCGGAGCCATCTTTGGGAAACGGCGGACTGGGCCGTCTGGCAGCATGCTTTCTTGATTCAATCGCAACGTTGGGATTGTCCGGTGACGGTATCGGATTAAACTATCACTTCGGCCTGTTTAAACAGGTGTTTCAGGACAGAAAGCAGACAGCCGAAAAGAATGACTGGATTGAACCGGAAAGCTGGCTGAACAAAACAGAGGTATCTTTTGAGGTGCCGTTTGGAGATTTAACCGTAAAATCCAGATTGTATGATATCGATGTGATCGGATATGAGAACGGTATCAACAAGCTCCGTTTATTTGATGTAGAATCTGTGGATGAAAGCATTGTCAAAAAGGGAATCGACTTTGACAAGGAAGATATTGAAAAAAATCTGACGCTGTTTTTATATCCGGATGATTCTGATGAAGCCGGAAATCTGCTGCGTATTTATCAGCAGTATTTTATGGTCAGCAATGCGGCACAGTTTATTCTAAAGGAATTAAAAGAGAAGAAAGTAGATCTTCGTAAAATGTATGATCATGCGGTTATTCAGATCAACGATACCCATCCGACCATGGTAATTCCGGAATTGATTCGTATTTTGGTAGAGGAAAAGGCATTTACCATGGATGAGGCAATTGAGGTTGTCAGCAAGACCTGTGCTTATACCAATCACACCATTTTGGCGGAAGCGCTGGAAAAATGGCCCCTTGAATATCTGGAGAAGGTCGTTCCCCAGCTGGTGCCTTATATTAAGGAACTGGATAAGCGTGTGGCAGCCAAATATGATGATGAAAAGGTACAGATCATCGATAAAGATGACAGAGTGCATATGGCGCATATCGATATTCATTACGGATTTTCGGTCAACGGTGTTGCGGCAATCCATACGGAAATTTTAAAGAATACGGAATTAAATGCGTTCTATAAAATTTATCCGGAAAAATTCAATAACAAGACCAACGGAATCACTTTCAGAAGATGGCTGTTATCCTGTAACAGACCTCTTGCAAAGCTGATTACGGATACGATTGGAGAGGGCTACAAGAAAGATGCGGCGGAACTGGAGAAATTGCTTTCCAAAGTCAATGATGCCCATTTCCTGGATCAGATTGATAAAATTAAGAAACAGAAGAAAGAAGAACTGGCGGCTTATGTGAAGGAAACAGAGGGAGTAAGCTTAAATACGGAGTCCATCTTTGACATTCAGATCAAGAGACTTCATGAGTATAAGCGTCAGCAGATGAATGCGCTTTATATCATCCATAAATATCTGGAGATCAAGGGCGGCAAAAAGCCTTCCACACCATTGACTTTTATTTTCGGTGCAAAAGCGGCTCCGGCATATGTGATTGCACAGGATATCATTCATCTGATTTTGTGCCTGCAGGAAATCGTAAACAAGGATCCGGAAGTTTCTCCTTATATGCAGGTGTTGATGGTAGAAAATTATAATGTCAGCTATGCGGAAAAACTGATTCCTGCCTGTGATATTTCCGAGCAGATTTCTCTGGCAAGTAAGGAAGCATCCGGTACCGGAAACATGAAATTCATGTTAAACGGCGCGGTTACGCTCGGAACCGCAGACGGAGCCAACGTGGAGATCCATGAGCTGGTAGGCGATGATAACATTTATGTATTCGGCGAAAAGTCCGAACAGGTTATAGCCCATTATGAAAAAGCGGATTATGTATCAAAGAAGTATTACGAGAATGATCCGATGATCAAGGAAGCGGTTGACTTTATCGTAAGCGACGAAATGCTGGCTGTGGGAGATAAAGAAAATCTGGAACGTCTTTATAAAGAGCTATTGAACAAAGACTGGTTTATGACTTTGCTTGACTTCAGAGACTATGTGGTAACGAAAGATCGTATGTTTGAGGACTATAAAGATCGTGAGAAATGGAAAAAGATGATGCTTGTCAATATTGCAAAAGCAGGATTTTTCTCTTCCGATCGTACGATTGCCGAGTACAACAGAGATATCTGGAAACTGAAATAATGATTTTGGATGCGGAAAAGAGTACAGCAGAGACCTTGGAAGGATGATTGGGAAAGTTTATGAGAAAATGCGGTGTGTTATGTCCCGTTTTCAGTCTGCCGTCCAATTACGGCATCGGGACCTTCGGGAAAAGTGCATATGAATTTGTGGACCGTCTGGAAGCGGCAGGACAGAGCTATTGGCAGATTCTGCCTTTGGGACAGACCGGATACGGAGATTCTCCTTATCAGTCTTTTTCCACTTTTGCGGGAAATCCGTATTTTATCGACCTTGATCTGCTATGCGAAGAAGGTCTGCTGACAGAAGCAGAATGCGGGCAGGTAGAGGTTTGCGACAATCCGGCATACATAGATTATGAAAAAATGTATTTCAGCCGCTATAAAGTCCTGCGTATGGCTTTTGCAAGATTCCGGGCATCCGATGAGAAAAAATATGCCAAATTTGTCAGGAAGAACAGTTACTGGCTGGAGGACTATGCACTGTATATGGCAGTCAAAAACCATTTCGGAGAGAAAGCCTTTACGGAGTGGGATGCAGACATTCGTCTGCGGAAAAAGAAAGCCATTGCCCGTTATAAAGAATTGCTTGCCGGGGAAATGGATTTTTATAAATTCTTACAGTTCTGTTTTTCCAAACAGTGGAAAAAATTAAAGAAGTATGCCAATAAAAAGGGAATTGAGATTATTGGAGATATTCCCATTTATGTCGCTTTTGACAGCGCAGATACATGGGCGAATCCCGAACTGTTTCAGCTGGATGACAGCGGATATCCCATAGCGGTAGCAGGCTGCCCGCCGGATTGCTTTTGTGCGACCGGACAGCTTTGGGGCAATCCTTTATATGATTGGAATCACCATAAGCAGACGGGATATGATTGGTGGATGAAACGCATCGCTTATTGTTATGAATTGTATGATGTGGTCAGAATCGATCATTTCAGAGGTTTTGAATCTTACTATGCCATTCCTTACGGAGATCCTACTGCAGAATTCGGTCACTGGGAACCGGGACCGGGCTATGCTTTGTTTGAAAAAATGAAGGAAACGTTGGGCGAGTGCAAGGTGATCGCGGAGGATCTGGGCTTTTTGACGGATGAGGTCCGTGCACTGGTGGCAAAGACCGGATATCCGGGCATGAAAATTATAGAATTTGCATTCGGCAATGATGAAGATAATGATTATCTTCCCCATCATTATGATAAAAATTGTATTGTCTATACGGGTACGCATGATAATGAGACTGCACTCGGATGGATTTTAAATTTATCCAAAGAAGATAAAAAGTTTGTAAAAGAATATTGCCATTGTTCTTCAGATAAAGGTCTGGTAAAGGCTTTGGTAAGACTTGCCATGATGAGTGTGGCGGACACGGCGATTATTCCGATCCAGGACTATCTGGAACTGGATAATGCAGCCCGCATCAATGAACCGTCTACTTTGGGAGAAAACTGGAAATGGAGACTTCTCCCGGGACAGTTTGATGATGTGACGGTACAAAAGATGCTGAAATTGGCTGAAATCAGTTTCCGTCTTCCGGAAAAGAAGCCGCAGGATCAAAAATAGCGCCGCCTTTGCTGATGTTGGAATTGTGATATGCCCTGTTGGTGGTGACATCTTCTGAGAACCAGCCCGGCGCTTGGTAAGCATTGGCTAACTCTATGGAAGGAAATTCTATCTCCGCCATGATGAGTCCGGAAGGGCTTCGGAAAATGTCCAGTTCGATTTTGAGCTGCAGATTGTCGGGAAGTTTATCAATCCCCGAGTCTTTTAAAGCGTCCATATCAAAGGTGGGGTTATCAATAGGAATGAGATAACGGTCTTTTTGTATGATAAGGCCGTCTGCTTTGGTCAGAAGGTGGGCATAGCCCTCCGCATGCAGTGGCAGATTGGCTTCTTCTCGTGCTAAAAGGCCTTTTCCTTTATAGGTCAGATAGTAGTTGTCATTTTCCTTGCGGATGCGGACAACCGGATCGGTACACAGATATGCCTGTTCCATATGGAGGCATGTGTAGGACGAGAGATTGTCCGGCAGTTTGCGGATTGTAAATTTGCGTTCGATTTCCATTGGGTATATTCCTTTCGTAGTCTTCTCTTTTATTATAGTGCCCGGAAAGAAAATTGGGAATACGAATTTTGAAACTATTTATTTGGCTTCGCAGTATTGATTATAGTACCGGAAAGGAGTTACTCTTATGGATGAGGATGAAAAAGAACTGAGAAAAGCAAAAGTAATGGCTGTATTCGCAATTATTTTGGAAATCTGTGGGTTTGCTTCGCTTGGCGGAGCTGCAGTCATGCAGGATCGGGGCGTTCCTGACAGCATGATCTGGCCGGTTGTACTGACTACTTTTTTCGGATGCAGTTTTGCGGCTATATTTTTGCTGATAAAAGCCGCTCCGGAATTGATGACTGCCGATATCAAGAAAATAGACCGCAAGTATGATTCCTGTCGCCCGGAACAGCTTGCGGGCATGGATAAGCAGTCAATCAGACAAAAACTGCTGCAGCATAAGTTCCTTGCTACAGAAGAGGGGTATTATCGGAAAAGAAAATTTTCGTTTTTAAAAGACAGCATTTCCTATTATGTCAGGATAACGGAAGATGTTAATCTGCAAACAGCAATTAACAGGGAAATGGATCGTTTTGATAAGATATCCGGGAAGGGAAAGAATTTCTGTCTGCTTCTCTTTGTCAATATGGATGCTGTGGGTGAAAGAGAAATTGAAAGTCTGAAACAGGCGGGAAAGACGTTTATTGCTATGGAGACTGTTTTGAATCCGAATTTGGAAGAGACAGTCATTCCGGTTCTGATAGACCAAAATTCGGATACCGGTTTCTTTTTAGATATCGGAAAGGGACATATTATTTCTTTGTATTCCCATGGCTGTAAAATGTTAAAAAAGATTTGGAGGAAGCAGTAACTGTTGTACTTGTTTTTGCGTGGATAAACGGTTATGATTAGGATAAATAGGAAAGGCGGTTTGAAAAATGGAAAAGATTGGTGTTTTTTTAGCAACGGGATTTGAAGAGTGTGAGGCGTTGATCGTAGTGGATATCTGCAGGAGAGCAGGATTGGATCTGAAGACGGTATCTGTTACCGGAGATAAGAATGTTACCAGTTCCCATGGGGTAACTGTGGTGGCGGATCTTCTGTTGGATGAGGTCGATTTTGAAGATCTTGATATGATCGTGCTGCCGGGCGGAATGCCGGGGACAAAAAATCTGGAGGCATGTGAGCCGCTGATGAAACAGGTGGATGCTTTTTATGAAGCAGGAAAGTGTATCAGCGCAATCTGCGCCGCACCGAGTATTCTGGGGCATAAAGGATTCCTCAAAGGAAGAGCTGCCACATCCTATCCGGCTTTTGAGGGACATCTGGACGGAGCACTTATATTTGGCAACAGTGTAGAGGTATCCGAGCATATCACCACCAGCAGAGGATTGGGAACGGCTATCGATTTCGGACTGGCCATTGTGGAGCGGTATCAGGGAAAGAATGAAGCGGATAAGATTGCGGAATCCATTGTTTACAGACGTTGATCGTGAATGCCTGAAAAATGAAGATGCAAGCAGCAGATGAATGTGTGCAAATATAAAGCGGGAAGAATTTGGTTTCTTCCCGCTTTTAGGATTTCAGGTATTACCAGCCGATGGCGTTATTACTTCATCTGCTCTTCCTGTTTTTTGATCATCCTTCTAACCATTTCACCACCGATAGAACCGGCTTCTTTGGATGTTAAGTCACCATTGTAACCTTCTTTTAAGTTTACGCCAAGTTCGCTGGCGATCTCTGTTTTGAAACGATCCAAAGCTGCTTTTGCTTCCATTTTGTTTGTTCCAGATGCCATGTTTTTCACCTCCAAATTTTTTGTTTTCTATTCTTAAGATAAGTGTGTCTGACACTTACCTTAAGAATTTTCTTTCGGCTCGTGCCTTGCAACTTATCTTGGCATTAGTATTTGCCAAGTGTCATTTTTTATAATGGTAACTTTTGTAAGAAAAATGGAAAATTTTCGACTGATTTGCAGATCAAAATATGATATGATGTTGCGGAAAGGAAAAGAAGATTTTCTTTTCAGGATACTTTTCATGGCAGGCCTTTTTGGGATAAGCAGGTCAGTTCCGTTTTTATTGTATGGATGGATATCGAAAAAGATGCAATGCATTTACAAAAAGAGGAGATCGAGGATGTGGTCTGGATGGATTTTGAGGCATGCATCAAAATGGTGGCCGAAAATTCCATGAAAAACTGTATTGCCATGGAGGAACTAAAGATGCTCAAGACCCACATCGGAGAGGAATGTTAAAAAGATGAAATTTTATTTTGCGCCGTTAGAAGGAATTTCATGGTATGTATATCGTAATATGCAGGCAAAATATTTCAAATCGGCAGATTGTTATGTGACACCGTTTATTGCGCCCAATCAGAAGCGGGAAATCAGAAATAAGGACAAACAGGATATATTGCCGGAGCATAACCGGGGATTGTGTGTGGTGCCGCAGATCATCGGTAACCGGGCAGATGAATTTATCGATACGGCAAAGCAACTGCGGGAAATGGGATATGGAGAGATTAATTTGAATCTGGGCTGTCCTTCCAACACGGTGGTCGCCAAAGGAAAGGGCTCGGGATTTTTATCAAGACCGGAAGAGCTGGAACGGTTTTTAACAGAGATTTTTGACGGTCTGGATATGGAGATATCCGTCAAGACGAGGATCGGAAGATATGACGGAGAAGAGTTTTATGAGCTGTTGGAACTGTTCAACCGCTTCCCGATCAAAGAGTTGATCATACATCCACGCATCCAGAAGGAGTTTTATAACGGCAGACCGCATATGGAACAGTTTGCCTATGCCTATGAACATAGCAAAAATCCCGTCTGCTATAACGGGGATATTTTCACAAAAGAAGATTATGTAAACCTAATGGAACGCTTTCCGGACTTGCAAGCGGTTATGATTGGCAGAGGAATGCTGGCAAATCCCGCGTTGCTGGAAGAGATAAAAGGAGAAGGAAAAGCGGATAAAAAACGCTTCAAGGCATTTCATGATGAGTTGCTTGCCGTGTATGAGCAGATGCTTTTCGGGGACGTGACGGTTCTTCATAAAATGAAGGAATTGTGGCATTATATGATCTGTATGTTTGAAGACGGGGATAAATACGGAAAAAAGATACGCAAGGCGAAGACACTTTCGGAATATAAAGGGATCATGAACGGACTGTTTGCGGAATGTGAGATCGGAGAAGGCGCAGGGTATCGTCCTTAGAGACAGATACCATGCGCTTTTTTGTGTCCGTTTTCATCGGTTGTTACAAAGATGAAAGAACCCCGGCAGTATTCCGTAGAAGTGTCAAGCATATTGACGCCGCAGACCCGGACGGTAATGCTGGTTGTTCCAACGGCCTCGATTTCATAATCCAACTGCAGGATTGTGCC
Source organism: Lachnospiraceae bacterium (assembly GCA_051877575.1). Lineage (GTDB taxonomy): Bacteria > Bacillota > Clostridia > Lachnospirales > Lachnospiraceae > UBA2882. The sequence continues at coordinate 8,328 of JBJEJA010000008.1, forward strand.
GGGAGCAACCGGATGTCTGACAGTCAGTTCTTTGGTGGAAACGATGACTGCGTGATCTGTATGACCAAGTATTTCCGCAATGCCGATAAAAGCCGCTTCCGTCATCCATTCCGCGATGCGGCCGCCAAAAAGTGTGCCGTGATGATTCAGGTCTTCGGGGCGGACCAGATGTTTTGTAGCTGTTTTCATGCGAAAAGCCTCCTTCTGTTTTGTAAAAACCACCCACTTCGGGTGGTTTATTTCTACCCACTCTGTGCTAATATAATGTCATGTGTAATAGGTATATGATAAATACTAAAAAGCCGTTGTTCAAGGGGGGACGCGGCTTTTTTTGATGCTCAGATACCGAAGATGTCTGTGAATAATTTTTTACCGGTTTCCGTTCGGAAAATTTTCTGATAAACGGCTGCACAGGTTTCTTTTGAGCTGTTTTCCTCCTGAAGATTTACCAGAAAATCTGCTTCTATCAGGATCTGATAATCCATACCGTCAACGGAATCATAGGTATGGTGGTGACCGATGAGGTAGCAGATGCGGGCAGTATCTTCTGATGAAAAATTCAGTTCTTTTAATATTTTTTTCGCTTCTGCCGGTCCCAACTGTTCCTGTATCTTCCCGTCATTTCGTTGATAAAGACGTTCGCCCTCGCGGATGCCGATGTCGTGCATCAGTGCGGCAGCTTCCAGAATAAACTGTGTATGGTCATCCGGTTTTTCAGTGCTTCCGATCAGGCGGCTGTAAGCATGTACTTTGACAAAATGCTGTATGCGCCTGGGGTCTCCCGACATATAGGCAATCATTGTGAAGTATAGTTTTTGGATGGTCGGGTCCATTTTTAACATCTCCTTAGGGCGTATTCTTATTCGGGTTTTTGTGAACTGTCTGTAAAAAGAGAATCAATATCCTCAATAGCATAGGAGAGATCTCCTGCAGATGCCGCAGCCTGTTTCATGCCTTCCTGATAAGAAGACAGGTCGGCACCTTCCGTATCCTGTAATCCGTAATAATAAAAAGCGTTGTGATAGTAGTCGGCAACGGCATACAATTCCCGCAGGTTGGCATCTTCTTTGACATTCTGTGCCCTGTTATTGCAACACATCTGGTAAAGACGCGGATAGTCGCCGTTATCTACATAATGATAGAGTGTTTCGGTACTAACGGTCCATGGTTCTGATTCGACTTTCCACTCATGGATAAAAACAAACAGCAGGATGACGAAAATGAGACATAGGATCATAATGATAACGGAAAAAATATTTCCGGTGCTCTTTGATTTATTCATAATCGTCTACCTCCTGCGGCATTTCGCCGGAATCCTGTACAGATGAAAGTGTTTCTTCCAACATGATGGTACGATGGGCAGTATTTGCATTTTGGAAATCTTCTATTTGATCCTCGCTGACACCAAGATAAGAAATAATCAGATGATTCATATTTTGCCACATGGATTCTGCACTTGCCATGTGTTTTTCTGAAAAGCAGCCCTTGTCATAATAGTAGGTTGACTCTGTGCTATCCATATAATCATTATAATAATTTTGAAAGTACTCATAATAAGTCAAAAAGTATTCTATCTGCCTGCTTTGTGACGTTGAGTTGGCTTCAACGGGATAACGCAGATAAAAAAGTGATTGTAAGGCGTCGGAATAATTGGACGACATATAGTATAGAAGCTGGTATTGGGAATAAGGGGATTTGTCATCCGCATAATAAAGGGAGTTTTCTTCGTAATAGGATGCAAAGGCCTCAAAATTGCCGGAGCTTTCATATTCGTCCAGCTTACTGATATAGGTGTCTGAATTCCTCATAAGCTTCGAAGTGAGAACCGCTTTATGAATGTCATAACATTGGAGTATGCCAATCAGTAAGATCAGAATCGCAACGATGAGGATGCTGATGATGGTAATGGACGCAGCCTTACTGCTGAATTTCCGGTTTTCTTCGACAACGGTATCGCGGGTGGCGTGAAACGCACGGCTGTAACGGCCCATATCCTTTCGGTGTTTTTCAAACTGGCTTTTTTTCATGCCGCAGAAGGGGCATACTTCGGATTCGATGTCAATATTGGCACCGCAAAATTCACATTTCATAAAAAGTCTCCTTAAAAATCAAAATGTTGTTTCAAATATTTCCTGCAATTTTTGGAAGTGGGAATTGCCAGTTGGTCATCGCTTGCGATTTCGGATTTCATTTCCGTGATTTCTGCGTCGGTCAGTCCGAGGACTTCGTGATAAAAAGTTTTGGTCTCTTCCTGCCAGGAAGTGATCAATTCCAATTCTTCTTCCGTATATTCAAAAAAATCCTGTGTGGTGGCATAATCAATAGATGCGGCATCATAGAGACACCAGGTCATTTTTTCCAGATCGTTCTTATCGGGATCTTGGGTTTCTGCTTTGAACTGTGTATAGGTATCATATACTTCCATAAAATCCAAATGTGCCCATCCGTAAGGCGAGAAGCCTTCGTCACCGGAGTGCTCGTTTAGAAAGTTCAGGATTCCGTCATAGTCTCCTTCGACATACATTTCATCCAATGTATCCATATATTGATTGCGCCAGAGCATCTGAGCTTTTTGCAGATCGCCGTTGTCTGTCGGGAAAAGAGAGGAACGGAACAGGAAAAAAAGTCCTGTGATCAGACCGGCTGCCAGAATAAGGCAGCATAGGACGATAATAATGATCAAAGTGCTTTTTTTCATCGTTTTCTTGTAAGCTTCTTCGGAATCATCAGCCATCTCTGATAAATCATCCCTGATTTTTTCCAGATGATTGAGATACGCTTCTTCTGCGCCTGTGTAGTTTAGAGCCCCGCAAAAAGGACATTCGGCAAGATGTTCATCAAAATCTGCACCGCATTCTTTACATTTCATCATAAGGAACCTCTTTTTCATTGATAAACTATCTTGAGTGTATCAAAAGACAAGAAAAAAATCCATATACACATAGAAAAAAGAACATAGGAAAAACGGTAGTGCAAGAAAGGGAATGATATGCTAAAATGTGGATGAAAAAAGATAATTCGGAGGATACGTTCCGACGAAAAATCAGGAGGAAAAGAAAATGAAAAGAAAATGTTTAACAATGTTACTGGCAGCAGTCTTAAGTGCAGGACTTCTTTGCGGATGCCAGAAGGCGGCGGAGACGCAGCCTGATGCACAGAATGCGGCAGAAGAGGCACAGATAACGGAGGAAACAGAAGAAGAGCAACCGGCGGCTGCGGAGGCTGAGGATGCAGCAGAAGAGGTAACTGTCAGAGTGGCATCTTTGAAAGGGCCTACATCCATGGGGCTGGTGAAACTGTGGCAGGATCAGGATGAGGGAACCGCAAAGGGAAATTATGAATTTGAAATGATGACCGGAGCGGATGAAATCATGCCTCTGATGATCAAGGGAGAAGTGGACATTGCGCTGCTTCCGGCAAATGCGGCAGCCATTCTTTATCAAAAGAGTGAGGGCGCGGTATCGGTCATTGATATCAATACCCTGGGTGTATTGTATCTGGTTTCGGGAGATCAATCCGTCGGCAGCATTGAGGACCTGAAGGGAAAGACCGTTTATCTGACCGGAAAAGGAACCACGCCGGATTATGCGCTGCAGTACCTTTTGTCGCAACATGGGCTTTCCTTGAGTGATGTGACACTGGAATATAAATCCGAGGCAACGGAGGTTGCGGCTGTATTAAAAGAAAACCCGGATGGCATCGGTCTTTTGCCACAGCCTTTTGTAACGGCGGCATGTGCTCAGAATGAGGCGCTGGGAGTCGTTTTGGACATCAATGCGGAGTGGGAGGCTCTGAATGACGGAAAAGGGCTTGTAACGGGCGTTACGGTGGTCAGAAAGGCCTTTTTGGAGGAACATCCCGAAGCGGTGGACCTGTTTATGGAAGAGCATGAAGCAAGTGCTTCCTACGCAAATACAAATGTAGAAGAGACGGCGGAACTTGTGGCGGCAAGAGGAATAGTGGAAAAAGCGGCGGTGGCGGCAAAAGCAATACCCGCATGCAACATTACGTATATTGACGGAGCGGAAATGAAAGATGCCTTGTCGGAATACCTGGCCGTTTTATTTGGTCAAAATCCGGAATTTATCGGCGGAGCAATGCCGGAAGAGGACTTTTACACGATCAGATAGTGACGAAAACGTCGAAAACTGCCGGGTGGCAGGATAGAATAGAAATGAAGCTATGAAAAAAAGAATCAAAAAAATCTGTATTGTAATATTATGGCTGTTGATCTGGCAGATCGCAGCAGTGTGCATAGATAACGATATTTTGCTGGCAGGTCCCGTGGCGGTAGGAAAATCGCTGGCGGGACTGCTGGTTACAGCTGACTTTTACGGTATCTGTCTGGCATCTGTGGGAAGGATCCTGCTGGGATTTTGTCTGGCATTTCTGACAGGCATTATCCTTGGGGCGGTATCTTATCGTTTCCCGTTTGTCAGGGAAATCAGCGAGCCTGTGCTGTCAGTGATGAAGTCCATCCCTGTTGCAAGTTTTGTGGTACTTTTGTTGATCTGGCAGGGAGCGGAAAATCTGTCGGTCTGGATCAGCTTTTTTGTCGTTTTTCCCAATATATGCATCAGCACCAGAAACGGGCTGGAGGCAGTGGACCCCAAGCTGAAGGAAATGGCGGAGGTATTCGGCATACGGGGCATCGGGAAGGTGTTTTATATTTACAGACCTTCCCTGCTGCGGTTCCTGCTGTCCGGCATGGAGATTTCCATCGGTATGGCATTTAAATCGGGTGTGGCTGCGGAAGTCATCGGTGTACCGGATTTCTCCATCGGAGAAAGGATTTATGTATCCAAAATTTATTTGGACACACCGGGGCTGTTTGCATGGACCGTTTCGTTGATTTTGCTCAGCTTTTTAACAGAGAAACTGATTTTAAAGGCTGTGAGACTGTTGGAAAGACCTGTGAGGATCGACAGGGGCAGCAGGGATGCCGGGAAAAGCGGCGGAATTTTGGCAAAGAACAACGTACAGGCAGAAGATAAAACGCCGGTTCAGGCAAAGGGAGTTGTCAGGCTGTCACATATTTTCAAATCCTTTGGAGAAAAGGCAGTGCTATGCGATATCAATGCGGATCTGAATCGGGGCGGATGTTATCTTCTGATGGGACCCTCCGGGAGCGGAAAGACGACTTTACTGCGGATTCTGGCGGGGCTGGAGGAACCTGATCGGGGAAAGATACAGACGGTTGTGAGTGAAGGTGACAATGCATGCCGTAAAAAGCCGGAAGTGTCATATTTATTCCAGGAAGACCGCCTGCTGGAAAACGAATTTACCATAACAAATATTATGTTAACTACAAAAGGCGAAAAACAGCAGATTGTCCGGGCAGTTTCGGAAATTTTGCCGGAATCCTGTATGGAGCAGCCGGCTTCAGCATTGAGCGGCGGTATGAAGCGGCGCTGCGCTCTGGCAAGGGCAATGTTTTATCAGATTGAGAATCCGGATGCGGTTTGCCTTTTGGATGAGCCGTTTACCGGTCTGGATGAAGAGACCAAAAAGAAAGCGGCAGCTTTTATCGGAAAATATCTGAACGGAAGAACCTTGATTGTGGCAACACACGATGAAACGGATGCAGAATTGTTGGGAGGCACCATATGGAAAATTGCATAGATGAAACGAGAGAGGGACATACAGAGATGAAAGAAGAGACCACAAGAATTGCCCTGATCGGCATTATTGTGGAAGATATGGCTTCCGTAGAGAGGATGAACGCCATTCTTCATGATGCAGGGGAATATATTATCGGAAGAATGGGACTTCCCCGTGTCAAGGAAGGCGTGAATGTCATCAGCGTGGTTGTGGATGCGCCGGAGGAAAAAATCAATGCGCTGTCGGGAAAGCTCGGAATGTGCAAAGGGATTACTTCCAAGGTAATTTACGGGAAAAAACAGTGAAAATGCGACGAAAATACAGAGAAAAAATGCTAGTATTTTCCCGTGTATTATGCTATAATGCTAAAATGACTGTGAGTATGTATGGATATTCACAAATGTTTTAGGAGGAGAAATGAAGGAACATGAGCGTAAAAGTTGAAAAATTAGAAAAGAATATGGCAAAGCTTACCATTGAGGTGCCTGCTGAGGAATTGGAAAAAGCAACGGAGGCTGCTTATCAGAAAAATAAAAACAGCATCAGCGTACCCGGTTTCCGTAAGGGAAAAGTACCGAGAGCTATGATTGAAAAAATGTACGGAAAAGGAGTTTTCCTGGAGGAAGCAGCAAACTCTGTAATTCCTGCGGCATATGAGAAAGCATATGACGAATGCGGTGAAGAAATCGTTTCTTCTCCCGAAATCGATGTTGTAACTTTAGAGCCCGGTCAGGCATTTGTGTTTACCGCGACCGTTGCATTAAAACCGGAAGTAACATTGGGAAAATACAAGGGTGTTAAGATCGATAAGATCGAAACAGAAGTAACCGAGGATGAAGTCAATGCGGTCATCGAGAGAGAGAGAGAAAACAACGGCCGTACCAAATCCGTTGAAGGCCGTCCTGTTCAGGATAAGGATACCGCGGTTATCGATTTCGAAGGATTTGTTGACGGTGTTGCATTTGAAGGCGGTAAGGGAGAAAACTATGATCTGGTCATCGGTTCCCATTCCTTTATCGATACGTTTGAAGAGCAGCTGATCGGCAAGAACATCGGAGAAGAAGTGGAAGTCAACGTAACCTTCCCCGAGGAATATCATTCCGCAGAGCTTGCAGGAAAGCCGGCTATGTTTAAAGTAACCATTAAAGATATTAAAGAGAAAGAACTGCCTGAGCTGGATGATGAATTTGCATCCGAAGTATCCGAATTTGATACACTGGCAGAGTACAAAGAAGATGTCAGGAAAAACCTGACAGAGAAGAAGGAAAAAGAGGCTAAGGATCAGAAGGAAATGGCAGCCATCGAAGCGGTGATCGCAGATGCGGCTATGGAAATCCCGGATGCATATGTACAGACAGTACAGAAGCAGATGGTGGATGAGTTTGCACAGCGTATCCAGATGCAGGGTCTTTCCATGGAACAGTACCTTCAGTTAACAGGTGCTAACCTTGCTATGATGGAAGAACAGATCAAACCTCAGGCACTGAAGAGAATCCAGTCCAGACTTGTACTGGAAGCTGTTGTTGCGGCAGAAGAGATTGAAGCAACCGAAGAGGATTTCGATAAAGAAGTTGCAAGACTGGCGGAAGCTTACAAGATGGAAACGGATCAGGTAAAAGAAATGATCGGCGAATCCGGAAAAGCAGAGATTATGAAGGATCTGGCAGTTACAAAAGCAGCGGAATTTGTAACAGAAAACGCAAAAGAGAAAAAAGAAAAGAAAGAGAAATAAAATAAGCATAGGGTTTTAAATATGACAAGGAGGAATTCAAATGAGTTTAGTACCTTATGTCATTGAACAGACGAGCCGTGGAGAGCGTTCCTACGATATCTATTCAAGACTTTTAAAAGACAGAATCATCTTTTTGGGTGAGGAAGTAAATGACACATCAGCAAGTATTGTAGTTGCACAGTTGTTATTCCTGGAAGCGGAAGATCCGGATAAAGATATCCATCTGTATATCAATTCTCCCGGCGGAAGCGTAACGGCAGGTATGGCGATTTATGATACCATGCATTATGTGAAATGTGATGTCAGCACGATCTGTATCGGTATGGCAGCCAGCATGGGTGCATTCCTGTTGGCAGGCGGGACAAAAGGAAAAAGACTGGCACTTCCCAATGCGGAGATTATGATCCATCAGCCTTCCGGCGGTTCGCAGGGACAGGCAACGGAGATTGAGATTGCCGCAAAACATATTTTAAAGACCAAAGAAAAACTGAATCGTATTCTGGCAGATAACACAGGCAAAGATCTGGAAGTTGTGGCTGCAGATACGGAAAGAGATAACTGGATGAGCGCGCAGGAGGCTTTGGAGTACGGTCTGGTGGATAAGATTGTTACTTCCAGAGAGGATGACGCAAATCAGAAATAAATAAAGAAACAGGAGCATATAAATGGCAGGAAGAACCCCACAGGATAAAATCAGATGTTCTTTTTGTAATAAAACCCAGGATCAGGTAAGAAAAATGATTGCCGGTCAGGACGGGGTATATATCTGTGATGAATGTATCGACCTTTGCTCCGAGATCATGGAGGAAGAGTATGAGGAGATGGAACAGGAAGAAAAACTGTCCATCAATCTCTTGAAACCCATTGAGATCAAGGAATTCCTGGATGATTATGTCATCGGTCAGGAGGAGGCCAAAAAGGTACTTTCCGTTGCGGTTTATAACCATTACAAAAGGGTTACGGCAGATAAAAACCTGGATGTAGAATTACAGAAAAGTAATATTATCATGATAGGACCGACCGGTTCCGGTAAGACTTATCTGGCGCAGTCTCTGGCTAAGATTATCAATGTACCCTTTGCCATTGCCGATGCCACCACATTGACGGAAGCGGGCTATGTAGGCGAAGATGTTGAAAATATCTTGTTAAAGCTGATACAGAATGCGGATTATGATATTGAAAAAGCGCAGTATGGTATCATTTATATCGATGAGATCGACAAGATTACCAAAAAGAGTGAAAATGTATCCATTACCAGAGATGTTTCCGGTGAAGGGGTACAGCAGGCACTTTTGAAGATTATTGAAGGTACCGTTGCCAGTGTTCCGCCCCAGGGCGGAAGAAAGCATCCTCATCAGGAACTGCTGCAGATTGATACAACCAATATTTTGTTTATCTGTGCAGGTGCCTTTGACGGATTGGAAAAGGTCGTAGAAGCAAGATTGGATCGCAAGGCTATCGGTTTCAACACCGAGATTGTCAGCAAGAGCAACAAAGATGTCAGTGCACTTTTAAAGGATGTAACCGCACAGGATCTGGTAAAATACGGTTTGATCCCGGAGTTTGTGGGACGTGTGCCGATTACCATTTCACTGGAGGGACTGGATGAGGATGCATTGGTAAAAATCCTGACAGAGCCGAAAAACGCTTTGATCAAGCAGTATCAGAAATTATTTGAGATGGACGAGGTGGAACTCGTATTTGAAGAGGATGCGGTAAGAACCATTGCCGACTTGGCTATGCAGAGAAAGACCGGAGCCAGAGGACTTCGTTCTATTATCGAACGGGTTATGATGGATATTATGTATCGCATACCGTCCGATGATACAATCGCAACATGTATTATTACAAAGGGTGCGGTTTTGGGCGAAAGCGAACCGGAGATCATCAGACGCGAACCATTAAAAAAAGCAAGGTAAATGTAAGGGCTGTCGCATTGCGGCAGCCTTATGTGTTTTCGACAGACAATAGGAGCAGAAAATGATCATTAAAAGTGTAAATCTGGAGACGGTATGCGGCATTACCAGCACGCTGCCTCAAAATACGCTGCCGGAAATTGCTTTTGCGGGTAAAAGCAATGTGGGAAAATCTTCGTTGATCAATGGGTTGATGAACCGTAAAAATTATGCGCGGACTTCGGCACAGCCGGGCAAGACCCAGACAATTAATTTTTACAATATCAATGATGAATTATATTTTGTGGATCTGCCGGGCTATGGTTATGCCAATGCTTCCGTAGAGGTAAAAGCAAAGTGGGGAAAAATGATCGAGCGCTATCTGCATTCTTCCAAACAGTTGAAAGCGGTATTTCTGTTGATCGATATCCGGCATGATCCGTCTGCCAATGACAGGCAGATGTATGACTGGATCGTGTCTCAGGGATATGAGCCGGTTATCATTGCCACCAAACTGGACAAGATTAAACGGTCCCAGATTGAAAAACAGCTGAAAGCGGTCAGAGTAGGTCTGGGGGCTCCGTCTACAAGTGTTTTGTTGCCGTATTCTGCGTTGACCAAGCAGGGAAGGGACGAAATCTATGAGTACATTCAGACATTACTTTAAAATTTTTCTGAATATTGTGATCCCGTGTGTCAGCCTGTTTTTGCTCTTCTGGCTGGGACCTAAGATCATTGTGTTTTTCTGGCCTTTTGTTCTTGGATTTTTACTGGCGAAGATGGCCAATCCGCTGGTGGCTTTTATTTCCGAAAAGTGTAAGATCAGGCGGAAGGCAGTATCGGCATTTGTGATTATACTGGTATTGGCGGTCATTGTTTTGATTATCTATGGTATCTGCAGTTTTCTGGGAGAGCAGACAATCGGTTTTATGGAGGATCTGCCGGGAATGTGGAAAGCGGCTGAAGCGGAACTTTCGGCGGTTGCGGCGCATTTTACAAAGCTCTACAATAAGTTTCCTGCGGATTTGAAGGATACGCTTGTATCGGTCCAGGCATCTTTGGACAGTTATATCTCCGATGTTATGTCAAAAATCAGTACACCGACGGTCAATGCCATCGGAAATGCGGCAAAGCATATTCCGAGCCTGCTGATTGGAATCATCATGTGCTTTTTGTCAGCGTATTTCTTTATTGCGGATAAGGATTATGCGGGGAATTTCCTGAAAAAATATATACCGGATTCTATACTGATGAAATGGGATCTGGTCTGGGGCAGTCTGCTCCGCTCGGTAGGCGGATATTTTAAGGCACAGTTAAAGATTGAAATATGGATGTATGTACTGCTGTATCTGGGATTGATTCTGGCAAATGTCAACTATGCGGCATTGGTAGCGCTGGGGATTGCGGTGCTGGATTTCTTTCCGGTATTCGGAACGGGAACGGTGCTGGTGCCCTGGGCAATCATCAAATTGCTGAGCGGAGAATACTTACAGGCGATTATTCTGGCAGCGTTATGGGGCGGCGGACAGTTGCTGCGTCAGATCATCCAACCTAAGATCATGGGCGATTCCATGGGAATGCCTCCCATTCCTACTTTGTTCCTGCTTTATATCGGATGGAAAATAAGCGGTGTATGGGGGATGATTTTTGCACTTCCCGTTGCAATCATTATATTGAATCTGAATGAGGCCGGTATTTTTGACCAGGCAAAGACCAGTGTGCGTTATCTGGTCAGAGATGTGAATAAATTCCGAAAGTTTACTCCGGATGATGAGGATTTTAATGAATAGCCAAAGAATGGAAAGAAGGATTTTTTATGAAGATCACAGTTTACAATTGCAGAGCTTTTGATGAATTGGATAATTTTAAGAAACAGGAAAAGGAGACGGGAGTAGAGATCGTCTGTTGTCCCGATGCACCGGATCTGTCCAACGTGCGGCTGGCAGAGGGATCTGAGGCCATTGATATCATAACATCCAAAATGACGCGAGAGCTGATCAAGGCTTTTGCGGAAATTGGTGTGAAATATATTGCAACCCGGACCATCGGATATGACCACATTGACAGAGAGGCATGTGAGGAATTTGGGATCCACGTGAGCAATTCTCCTTACGGACCCAACGGTGTTGCGGATTATACGGTCATGTTGATCCTGATGACGATCAGAAAGGCAAAAAGGATTTTGCAGAGAGGGAATTTGCAGGATTACAGTCTGATGGGAAATCTGGGCAGAGAAATGAAGGATTTGACCATTGGTGTCATCGGAACCGGAAATATCGGAAAAACCGTGGTACAGAATTTAAGTGGATTTAGATGTAAGATTTTGGCATATGATTTATATGAAAAGGAAGAAGTGAAGCAATATGCGGAATATGTTGATCTGGATACGCTTTTCGGGGAGTCGGATGTCATTACTTTCCATACACCTTTGACGGATGACAATTTCCATATGATCAACCAAGAAACCATTGCCAAAATGAAGGACGGTGTTGTCCTCATCAATACGGCAAGAGGCGGACTGATTGATACCGAAGCTTTGATCGAAGGTCTGGAGAGCGGGAAAATCGGCGGAGCAGGTCTGGATGTGGTAGAGAATGAATTCGGTCTCTATTATTATGATCATAAAAATGATGTACTGACCAACCGCAGTATCGGTATTTTGCGTGCAATGCCCAATGTGACGGTCACACATCATATGGCATTCTATACGGATAATTGCACCAGAACGGTTGTGGAAGATTCGGTAAAAAGCTGTATTTTGTTTATGGAAGGGAAAGAAAATCCGTGGCAGGTTTATTGACAGAATGCCCGGGGATGACATGTGCGATGGGATAGCGATATGGATGAAAGCGTTGTAAATTACAGATTTTTAATACAGTATGAAGGAAGCAGATATTCCGGATGGCAGAAATTGGGCGGAAAAGAGCAGACCATACAGGGAAAACTGGAGGCCATACTGGAAAAGATGACAGGGGAGCCTGTTGCGGTAATCGGCTCCGGAAGAACGGATGCAGGAGTTCATGCAAAAGGACAAGTGGCAAATGCTCATTTTGCAACAAAACTTTCAGAAAAAGAAATCCTACAATATGTAAATAAATATTTACCGGAAGATATAGCGGTCTTGGAAGTGACAAAGGTATCAGATGAATTCCATAGCCGCTATCATGCCGTAGAGAAGTGCTATATATACCGGGTTTCCGTTGCAGAGGTGACGGACGTGTTTAACCGGCGATATGTATATGAATATGGCGGTGCACCGGCATTGGATCTTGCAGCCATGAGAAGCGCAGCGGATTTTTTGATCGGTGAACATGATTTTCAAAGTTTTTGCGGGAAAAAAATGAAAAAGAAATCTCCGGTCAGAACTGTCTTTTCCATAGAAATCGAGGAAAGCGCGGGAGAAATCCGGTTTTGCTACCGGGGCAACGGCTTTCTGTTTCATATGATACGGATTATGACAGGCACGCTGCTGGAAGTGGGTGCAGGAAAACGGAGGCCGGAGAATATGAGGGAAATTCTGGAAGCCAAAGACAGGAAATGTGCGGGCGAGACAGTACCGGCGAAAGGGCTGACCTTATTGTGGGTCAGATATGAGAGAGAGTAAAGGGAAATAGGAGCCATGGGACGAAGTGAAGAAAGTAAGAAGTAAAAGACGATATATTTCGTGCATATTGTTAATGATATATTTGTTCTTTTTGGTCCGATTGATTATTTTCAAATATCCGGTACCGGTAATACGCGGTATTATGGATGAATGGGAGCTGGGCAATGCCAAGGCAGGAGTTGCCACGGCGAATCTGACGTTGTTTAAGACAATCCGTATGTATATCCGTTATTATGACAGCATCAACGGTTTTGATAATCTGTTCGGAAATGTGCTGGCGTTCATGCCGTTGGGAATACTGATACCTCTGTCATTTCCTAAAATAGACCATTGGTGGGAAATCCTGTTGCATTCTTTCTGGCTGTCGCTATGTATTGAACTCTTTCAGCTGATCAGCCATTTCGGCGCATTTGATGTGGATGACATTTTGCTGAATACCATCGGAGGCATGCTGGGGTTTGCTTTATTTCTGACAGTCAGAAGAATTTATAGAAAGAGGAAAGCACGATGAAAAGTCTCTTAAAATACCTGAAGGAATATAAAAAAGAAAGTATTCTGGCTCCGTTATTCAAGATGCTGGAAGCTTCTTTCGAACTGTTTGTGCCCCTTGTTGTGGCAAAGATCATCAATCGGGGGATCAGGGAAAATGATGAAGGATATATTGTTTCCATGTGTCTGGTCATGATCCTGCTCGGAATCATCGGACTGATCTGTTCCGTTACGGCACAATACTTTGCGGCAAAAGCGGCAACCGGTTTTGCAAGAAGACTGCGGTACGAGATGTTTTCCCATATTCAGAAACTGAGTTATTCAAAGCTGGACAGCGTGGGAACGTCAACACTCATTACAAGGATGACCAGCGACGTGAATCAGGTTCAAAGCGGAGTCAATATGTTTCTCCGCTTATTTTTGCGTTCCCCGTTTATCGTAATCGGTGCGGTGATCGGTGCTTTTTATGTGGATGCGCGGGCAGCATGGGTGTTTGTTGCGGCGGTTCCGATTTTGAGCCTTGTAGTATTCGGAATTGTTTTTATCAATATACCGCTTTACAAAAAGGTTCAGAGCAGTCTGGATCAGGTGCTGTCGGCAACCAGGGAGAATTTAAACGGTATTCGCGTTATTCGGGCATTTCATAAGGAAGAGGAAGAAATAAAGCAGTTTGAGGAGAAAAACAAAAGTCTGACCGGAATCCAGTTGTTTGCAGGGCGGATTTCCGCATTGCTCAATCCCGTTACTTATGTGATCATCAATGTGGCATTGATCGCATTGCTCTACCGGGGAGCCGTGCGTGTGGATACGGGAGCTATTCTGCAGGGAGATGTGATTGCTTTGGTAAACTATATGTCCCAGATCCTGGTAGAGCTGGTCAAACTGGCAAATCTGATCGTAACATTGACCAAGGCCATGGCGTGTGCTTCCCGGATTGAAACTGTCATGGAAATTCCCGAGGGAATGGAGCATGAAGAAGCGAAAAACAACCGTACAGAGATGCTGCAGAAAGAAAGTGATGACCATGTCGTTTTTGAGCATGTGGGATTTACTTATGAAGGAGCCGGTGCGGAGGTATTGACTGATATGGATTTTTCTGTGAAAAAAGGGGAGACTGTCGGTATCATCGGAGGGACAGGCTCCGGCAAATCGACATTGGTACAGCTGATCCCGCGGTTTTATGACGCTACTGTCGGAAGAGTGCTGGTGGATGGAAAAGATGTCAAAGCATATGAGCCGGATGAACTGAGGGAAAAAATCGGGATGGTTCCCCAGAAGGCGGCTTTATTTAAAGGAACAATCCGCGATAATCTGTTGTTCGGCAGAAAAGATGCATCGGAGGAGGCACTGGCGGAAGCCGTGACGGTAGCACAGGCAAAGGAATTTATAGAGCAAAAGAAAGGCGGGCTGGATGCTAAGGTGGAGCAGGGCGGCAGGAATCTGTCGGGAGGGCAGAAGCAAAGGCTGACCATTGCAAGAGCGCTGGTAAGGCAGCCGGAAATCCTGATTTTGGATGACAGTTGTTCGGCACTGGATTATGCTACGGATGCGGCACTGCGGGCAGGGCTCAAGAAACTGTCTTATCATCCTACGGTGTTTATCGTTTCCCAGAGAACTGCGTCCATTCAGTATGCGGACAAGATCATTGTGCTGGATGACGGAGAAATCGTCGGAATCGGCACACATGCAGAATTGATGGAAACCTGTCAGGTATATCAGGAAATCTATGACTCACAATATAAAAAGGAGGGTCAATAAGATGGAAGGCAGAAGAAAAAGTACGCTGATAAAAGTGTTGGGAAGAATCAAAAAATATGGATTTTATCTGGTTGTTTCTTTGGTCTTAACGGTAATTACGGTGGCCAGCACCCTGTATCTGCCGATTTTGACCGGGAAAGCCATCGATCATATTCTGGAAAAGGGAATGGTTGATTTTGCCGGATTAGTAGAAATCTTAAAGGCAATGGGCGTGACCATTGCCGTGACTGCCGCTTCTCAGTGGCTGATGAGCCTTTGCAATAATCGTATGACCTATTGTGTTGTACGGGATATCAGAAAGGATGCTTTTGAAAAGCTGGAAGTCCTTCCTTTCAAATATGTTGACAATCATCCAACGGGAGAAATTGTCAGCAAGGTCATCGCCGATGTGGACCAGTTCGCGGAAGGTCTGCTCATGGGATTTACCCAGTTGTTTTCCGGTGTGCTGACCATTTTGGGAACGCTGGGTTTTATGCTTTCCATTCATGTAGGCATAACCCTTGTAGTGGTTGTAATTACGCCGGTTTCCCTGTTTGTGGCGAGCTTTATTGCAAAGAAAACATTCTCTATGTTTCAGCTGCAGTCGGAAACCCGTGGAGAACAGACCGCTTTGATTGATGAAATGATCGGCAATCAGAAGGTGGTTCAGGCATTTTCCAAACAGGATGATGTGCTGGAGCGGTTTGAAGAGATCAACAGACGGCTTGAAAAGTGTTCCCTGAAAGCAATTTTCTTTTCCTCTCTTACCAATCCGGCGACACGGTTTGTCAATTCTCTTGTGTATACCGGAGTATGTATCACAGGCGCGTTTGCCGTGTTAAAGGGCGTGTTGTCGGTGGGACAATTGTCTACCTTCTTAAGCTATGCAAATCAGTATACCAAGCCTTTCAATGAGATTTCGGGCGTGGTTACGGAGCTGCAGAATGCATTGGCATGCGCTGCGAGAATATTCGACCTGATCGATGAGGAACCACAGGTGCCGGACAAAGAAGATGCCATAACGCTTACGAATGTAACGGGTAAGGTAGAACTTGCGGATGTCAGTTTTTCTTATGTGCCTGACCGGAAGCTGATCGAGCATCTGAACCTTGCGGTAAAGCCCGGGCAGAGGGTTGCCATTGTGGGACCCACAGGCTGCGGAAAGACTACGGTTATCAATCTTCTGATGCGTTTTTACGATGTGGATGAGGGAGCAATCCGGGTTATGGATCACGATATCCGTGATATTACCAGGGAGAGTCTGCGGGATTCCTATGGAATGGTGCTGCAGGATACCTGGTTAAAATCCGGGACGATTTTGGAAAATATCCGCATGGGAAAACCGGAAGCCACCATGGAAGAAGTGGTGGAGGCCGCCAAAGCTTCTCATGCCCATAGCTTTATCAAAAGACTTCCCAACGGCTATGATACGGTCATAGGAGAAGACGGCGGAAGTCTCAGTCAGGGGCAGAAACAGCTTTTGTGCATTGCCAGAGTGATGCTCTGCCTGCCGCCTATGCTGATTTTGGACGAGGCAACCTCCTCTATCGATACCAGAACGGAATTGAAAATACAAAATGCCTTTGCAACCATGATGAAAGGCAGGACCAGCTTTATCGTTGCCCACAGGCTATCTACAATCAAAGAGGCGGATGTCATCCTGGTCATGAAGGACGGACATATTATCGAGCAGGGAAATCATAAAGAATTACTGGCTTTAAACGGCTTTTATGCCAACCTTTATAACAGTCAGTTTGCGGTGTGATTTGTCGGATTCCGGGGAAACAGGTCATTCGCTTTACAGTGTTACGATTATTTAATATACAGTTTAGAAAGGTTTTAGGGAAAGTCCACACTTCCATCAAATTTTTCTGCTATGATCATAATATGAAGTATGGGATAAGTAAAAAAGGAGTGGAATATACAATTGGAGGATGAACAGCAGAAAGACGGTGCCGGTACGGCATTAATGGCATTACATATTTCGGATTCTGATTATGACATGCTTGTCATACCATATAAAGATGCAACGGCAAACCTGTTGGTAAGACTGGATGCCTTAAACAGGGATTACCGTTTAAAATATAAAAATTATCCGATTCATCATATACAGAACCGCATCAAGCGCAGGGAAAGTATTGAAAAAAAGCTGATGAAGAAAAACCTGACAGTATCAGCGGAAAAGGCGAGAGAAAACCTGACAGATATTGCAGGAGTAAGGATTATCTGTTATTTTGAAGAAGATATCTATTCTGTAGTATCGCTGATCAAGAAACAGGCGGACATTCTGGTGCTGATAGAAAAGGATTATATTAAAAATCCAAAGGAAAACGGATATATGAGTTATCATTTGATCATCGGGATGCCGGTGTATCACACGGACGGGATGGAATATTATCCGGTAGAAATCCAGCTGAGAACCATGGCAATGGATCTGTGGGCGAGCATGGAGCACCGGATTTGTTATAAAGAAGAAGAAATAGAGCCCGATAAAAAAGAAAGATTTAAAAACATATCTTCGGAACTGCAGGAGATGGAGCGGGAGATCAGGATGATGGCAGACGGTTAGTTATTGGAGCCGCCTGCCATTGCTGGTCTTTTTGGGCTCTTTTTTCTTTCCTTCTTGTTCTTTTTTTCTCCTTGTTTCTTTTTTGACCTTTTTTCCTTTCTTTGTTTCTTCTTTCTTGTCTTTTCCTTTCCTTGTTTTTCCGGCTTTTTCGTTACTCTTTGTTTTTAGTGGCTTTTTTACCGTTTTCTTTGATCTGATTTAAAATCCGGGGAAATAAAAAATGGTTGTTATGAATAAAATACAACCAATATGGTTGACATAATGACGGTTTACATAAAAATAAATATCGGTCAATATATTAAAAATGAAAATATGAAAAACACAATATATAGTGTTGTTTAGTCAAAATGAGAATAAATTATGTAAACTAAAACACAACAAGATAAAAAGAAAAGAATACAATTATGACATAAAAGTAAAATAATTTGAAAAAAGAAAAAAGCATTTGCATTTTCCTTTAAAATATCAATAAAAGGAAATCTGTCTGAGATGTCGGTTTTCAAAAAATAGAATGTGTAATCTATATATTGTAATTTTAATACAAGTTGAACACAATATATAGTAAACATAAATAGCTGTTTCAGAACATGTTATCTGTCAACCGATGAGAAAGTAGGATAAAAACGGATTTCATAACGCCACAACAAGATATGGTAGTTAAAATTATTGTAAACTACTATATACAATAATAGCAAATGTTATAAAATGCGGATCCGAATAACAGAACAAGGTGGAGGACGGGAGAAAAAGAAAGGAAAGAACGGGAAACAGAAAAAATCTTCCTTCTTATTGAAAAAAGGACCGAATCTTGTATAATAAAAGTAGTATGCAAATCAGTAAAACGAAAGCATGAAGAAAACAAGACGGAGGAAGCATCATGGCAAATGTAAAACGTATTTACGTGGAAAAGAAAGATGCCTTTGCGGTAAAAGCAAAAGAACTGCAGGAGGAATTAAAAAGCTATCTTGGAATCGGAGGGCTTACAGGTGTCAGAGTCTTTATCAGATATGATGTGGAAAATTTATCTGATGAAGTTTTTGAAAAGGCCTGCAAGACAATTTTTTCGGAGCCGCCGGTTGATATCCTTTACAGAGAACAGTTTGATATCAAACCCGGAGAGAGAACCTTCAGCGTGGAATATCTGCCGGGGCAGTTTGACCAGAGAGCCGATTCGGCCATGCAGTGTGTGAAGTTTTTGAAAGAAGATGAAGAACCGATCATCAAGACTGCAGTTACGTATTTGCTGTCCGGAACGATTTCCGATGAGGAATTTGCGGAAATCAAAGCTTATTGTATCAACCCGGTAGATTCCAGGGAAACGGATCTGGTAAAACCGGAAACACTGGTTACGGAGTTCGAAGAGCCTGCCGATGTTAAGATATTTGACGGTTTTTCCGCAATGGATGAGAAAGCTTTAAAGGAATTGTACGATTCCCTTTCGCTTGCAATGACATTCAAAGATTTTCTTCATATTCAAAATTATTATAAAAATGAGGAGCACAGAGATCCGTCCATGACGGAGATCCGTGTGCTGGATACTTACTGGTCCGATCACTGCCGTCATACGACGTTTTCCACGGAATTGAAGAACGTGGAAATCGAAGACGGTTATTTCAAAGCACCTATTGAGAAATCCTACAGGGAATATCTTGAGACGAGAGAAGAGATATTCAAGGGAAGAGAAGATAAGTTCCCCTGTCTGATGGATCTGGCACTGATGGCTATGAGAAAGCTGAAAAAAGAAGGAAAGCTGCAGGATTTGGAAGAATCCGATGAGATCAATGCGTGCTCCATCGTGGTTCCCGTTGAAATCGACGGTAAGACTGAGGAGTGGCTGGTATTTTTCAAAAACGAAACCCATAACCATCCGACGGAAATCGAACCCTTCGGTGGTGCGGCTACCTGCCTTGGCGGAGCAATCCGTGATCCGCTGTCGGGCCGCGGTTATGTATATCAGGCAATGCGTATTACCGGTGCGGCAGATCCTACCGTTCCCGTAAAGGATACATTAAAAGGTAAATTGTCACAGAAGAAGCTGGTGAGAGGTGCGGCAAGCGGTTATTCCTCTTACGGCAATCAGATCGGTCTGGCAACAGGATATGTCAAAGAGCTGTATCATCCCAACTATGTGGCCAAGAGAATGGAAATCGGTGCCGTTATGGGAGCTGCGCCCAGAAAGAACGTTATCCGTGAGAATTCAGATCCCGGCGATATCATCATTCTGTTAGGCGGCAGAACCGGGCGTGACGGCTGCGGCGGTGCAACCGGATCCTCCAAGGTGCATACGGAAAGCTCCATCGAGACCTGCGGAGCAGAAGTGCAAAAAGGAAATGCACCTACGGAGCGTAAGATCCAGAGACTGTTCAGAAGAGAAGAGGTCAGCAGACTGATCAAGAAGTGTAATGACTTCGGTGCCGGCGGTGTTTCCGTTGCAATCGGTGAGCTGGCAGACGGGCTGGTAGTGGATCTGGATAAGGTTCCCAAGAAATATGCGGGCTTGGACGGCACGGAGCTGGCGATTTCCGAATCCCAGGAGCGTATGGCTGTTGTGGTAGACCCCAAGGATGTCAAAGAATTTCTCGGCTATGCGGCAGAGGAAAACCTGGAGGCTGTGGAAGTTGCGGTTGTAACCAAAGAGCCGAGACTGGTGCTGAAATGGAGAGGCAAAGAGATTGTCAATATCGCAAGAGCCTTCTTAGATACCAACGGAGCACATCAGGAAACGGATGTAGCCGTAGATGTGCCGAAAAAAGAAGATAATTATTTCCATAAAATTGCTATTCCTGCCGTAGCAGAGGCAATCGACGGAAAGCAGGATGCCAAAGAAGCTTTCTTAAAGACTTTAAATGATTTAAATGTATGCAGTCAGAAGGGGCTTGTGGAGATGTTTGACGCATCCATAGGTGCGGCAAGCGTTTATATGCCTTACGGCGGTAAATATCAGCTGACGGAAACCCAGACCATGGTTGCCAAGCTTCCTTTATTAAAAGGAAAGACCGAAACGGTTACGATGATGAGTTACGGTTTTGATCCGTATTTATCCAGCTGGAGTCCTTATCACGGTGCGGTTTATGCGGTGCTGGAGTCCTTGAGCAAGATCGTTGCCGCAGGCGGTGATTATAAAAAAGTACGTTTTACTTTCCAGGAATACTTCCGCAGAATGACAGAGGATAAGCATCGTTGGAGCCAGCCTTTTGCAGCGCTGCTCGGTGCCTTTGATGCTCAGCTGGGCTTCGGGCTGCCCAGTATCGGCGGAAAAGACAGTATGTCCGGTACATTCAATGATATCGATGTTCCACCGACACTTGTGTCATTTGCTGTGGATGTGGCTAAATATCCGGAAATTATTACACCCGAATTGAAAAAACCCGGCAACAGGCTGGTTGCTTTCCAAATTGCGAAGGATGAATATGACCTGCCTGTCTATGACAAGGTCTGCGACTTATATGAAACGATTGCAAAACTGATTCGGGAAAAGACCATTATTTCCGCTTATACACTGGATGCCAAAGGTTATGCGGCGGCAGCTGCCAAGATGGCATTCGGTAATAAGCTGGGTGTTGCCTTTGATGAAACCCTTTCCGTAAAGGAGCTGTTTACCAATCAGCTCGGCAATATCATTGCGGAGGTGCCGGCAGAAAAACTGGATACTATCAATATTCCTTATGTCATGGTCGGTGAAGTCACAGAGAGCGGTTTCACGGTAGCGGGACAGACCGTAAGTGAAGAGGAAGCGCTTGATGCATGGACTTCCAAACTGGAAAAAGTATTCCCTACCAAGGCAGTGAAAGGGAGCGAACCGGTTGCGTCCAAACTTTATGACACCAATGACATATATGTCTGCAAACATAAAGTGGCAAGACCTACGGTATTTATTCCGTTGTTCCCGGGTACAAACTGCGAGTATGACAGCACAAAGGCATTCGAGAGAGCGGGTGCCGACGTGGTTACAAAAGTATTCAGAAATATAACGGCAGAGGACATCAGAGCATCTGTAGATGAATTTGAAAAAGCGATCAGTCAGGCACAGATCATTATGTTCCCCGGCGGTTTCTCGGCAGGTGACGAACCGGATGGAAGTGCCAAGTTCTTTGCTACGGCATTCCAGAATGAGAAGATCAAAGAGGCTGTGATGAAGCTGTTAAATGAAAGAGACGGTCTGGCACTGGGTATCTGTAACGGTTTCCAGGCGCTGATCAAACTGGGACTGGTACCGTACGGAGAGATTGTCGGTCAGAAGGAGGATTCTCCTACCCTGACTTTCAATACCATTAACCGTCATATTTCTAAGATGGTATATACGAAAGTAGTGACCAACAAGTCCCCCTGGCTGGCAGGAGCAGAGCTGGGCAAGACTTATGTAAACCCGGCATCCCATGGGGAAGGTCGTTTCGTGGCCCCGAAGGAATGGATTGACAAGCTGTTTGCAAACGGTCAGGTTGCTACTCAGTATGCGGATCTCAACGGAAATGTTTCCATGGACGAGGAATGGAATATCAATGGTTCCTATAGCGCAATTGAAGGAATTACTTCCCCGGACGGAAGATGTCTCGGTAAGATGGCACATTCCGAGAGACGGGATGCATCGGTTGCCATCAATATTTACGGTGAACAGGATATGAAGATTTTCGAGTCCGGTGTCAATTATTTTAAATAGAAACAGGAAATACGGAAGATGCTTTATTGATTGAGGAGGGGCTATGCAGAACAAGAAATATTTAGTGATCATTGCGATTTTGGCCGCATTGTTGATGGGGGCTGTAGGCGTTATTGCAGGAATGACCATGCAGCAGAAAATGAGTGCAGACGGCGGAAGTAAAGAGAGTGCGGCAGTGGACAGTACAGAAATCGTAAACGATGATGACGCAGCGGCGCAGAATGATCAGGAGGCGGAGCAGATACAGCCGGATCAGTCGGTGCAGCCAGAGCAATCAGGACAGTCGGAACAAAATGAACAGGAAATGAAAGCGGAGGGTACAGCGATGGGAAATACGCCGGTTGAACGCTATGGAGCGCTTCAGGTAAAAGGAAACAGATTGACCGATCAAAACGGAAATCAGGTGCAGTTAAAAGGAATCAGTACACATGGACTTTCCTGGTATCCCCAATATGTCAACGAAGATTTCTTCAGACAGATGCGGGATGAGTGGAATGTGGAGGTCGTGAGGCTTGCCATGTATACGGCAGAATATAACGGCTACTGCGTCGGAGATGAGAATAACAAGCAGACGTTGAAAAATGTCATCGGCGAGGGCGTAAACCATGCAACCAATCTGGGAATGTATGTCATTATTGACTGGCACATTTTAAGCGACAGCAATCCTTTACAGAATAAGGAAGAGGCAAAGAAGTTTTTCGCAGAGATGGCAGAGCGCTATCAGGGATATGACAATGTCATTTATGAAATCTGCAACGAGCCCAACAACGGCGCAAGCTGGAGCGATATCAAGACATACGCCAACGAAGTGATCCCGGTTATCCGGGAAAAGGATCAGGATGCGATCATTCTGGTTGGAACACCCAACTGGTCCCAGTTTGTCAATGAAGCTGCGGCAGATCCCATTACCGGATATGATAATCTGATGTATGTGCTGCATTTCTATGCGGATACACACAGAGATGATCTGCGTAATACCATGCAGAATGCATACAATCAGGGATTACCTATTTTCGTCAGTGAATTCGGTATCTGCGATGCTTCCGGTAACGGCGCTATCAATGTGGATGAAGCAAATAAATGGATTGACCTGATGGATCAGGACGGTATCAGTTATTGTATCTGGAATCTTTCCAATAAGGCTGAAACTTCCGCATTCTTCAAAACGGACTGTACCAAGTCCAGCGGATTTACCAGAGATGACCTGTCCGATGAAGCACTGTGGTATTTGGACGTGTTAAAGAAATAAAAGTAAAAGGGGCTGTCGCATTTAAAAAAATTGCAGATATACGGAAACACGCTGCGTTTTTATAAAGGTTTCCTTTGTTATCCGTAATTTTGGGTAAATGCGACAGCCCTTTTATATTTCAGATCATTTTATTCTGCTGTAGAGGTATCTTCTACTGGGGCATCGCCGACGGTAATTTCCGTAGTATCGTTTTCGGAAAGAGAAGAATTCAGCATTTCCATCAGTGCATCCATGTCAATTTCCTCGGCACTCTGCTGTGTGACTGCCCGGTCGGTCAATTTTGGAATGAAATAAATTCCTGCGCCCAGGGCGGCAACAATGATGATTGCAAGTACGGGACCAAAGATTTTCCAGAATTTTTTACGTCTCTTTTCCTTTTCCATTTGCGCTTTTCGGTTCTTTTTTTCTTCCTTATACTTGTTTACTTTTTCCTGACTCATAGTTTATGGTTCCTTTCTATTTACTATCATTTCAATGATTTACAATCTGATGTTTTCCGATTGTTATTGACCGGTTCCGACTGCAGGGGAACTACCACTCAATTTCGGCAATGGGGGTCGGAGAATTATTGACAGTGATGTCAGTAACTTTTCCGCTTTTAAAACGGATGACTTTATCGGCCATGGGTGCCAGTGCGGAGTTGTGTGTAATGATCAGAACGGTCATTTTCTCCTTGCGGCAGGTATCCTGCAGCAACTGTAAGATCTGCTTGCCGGTGGCATAATCCAAAGCGCCGGTGGGTTCGTCACACAACAACAGCTTGGGGTTTTTGGCGATGGCCCTGGCAATGGCAACACGCTGCTGCTCACCGCCGGATAGTTGTGCGGGGAAATTGGACATACGGTCTTTCAGCCCCACTTCTTCCAATACGGTAGCGGCATCGAGGGAATTTTTACATATCTGTGAAGCCAGTTCCACATTTTCCAAAGCGGTCAAATTGGGGACCAGATTATAAAACTGAAAAACAAACCCGATATCTTCCCGTCGGTATCTGGTCAAAGCTTTTTTGTTACAAGCCGTCAGGTCCGTACCGTCTACAAATACATTTCCGCCCGAAGCGGTATCCATTCCGCCCAAAATGTTCAGTGCGGTTGTCTTTCCGGCACCGGAAGAGCCGAGAATAACGGTAAGTTCACCCTTTTCAATTTCAAAATTTACATCATCCAATGCATGGATGGTCACTTCACCCATTTGATAGTCTTTGTGAACATGGGAAAAAGAAATAAAGGACATTGTAAAAACTCCTTTCCGTTTCATACTATAACAGTTTAGTAGATTTGTACAGAAATTGCAAATGAATATTCTGTGTCCTGCAACCGGTTTATCTTTTGGGTTGGGCTCGGAACAAAACTGTGATATGATGTGAATATCACGTGAGCCGAAAAGGTAAAATATCAGAAGAAGGTGCAGTTGTGGAATATACGCATATCAAACAGCCGTTTCAACCGATTTATAACCAAAATTCCGAAATCCTGATATTGGGGAGCATTCCGTCCGTTAAATCCAGGGAGAACGGTTTTTATTACGGACATCCCAAAAACCGATTCTGGAAAATACTGGCTGCGGTTTTTGGGGTATCGGAGCCTGTGTCAATAGAAGAAAAGAAAAAGATGCTCCTGGATTTGCACATCGCAGTCTGGGATGTGATTGAGGAATGTGATATCCAAGGCTCCAGCGACAGCAGTATCAGAAATGTCATTCCGGCGGATATTCCCGGACTATTGAAAAAGACAGGGATCAAACAAATCTTTGCAAACGGGAAAACGGCAGCAGGGCTTTATAACAAACTGATACTGCCGGTTACGGGAAAGGACATCATTGTACTTCCGTCCACCAGCCCGGCAAATGCGGCATTCTCTCGGGAAAAGCTGACAGAAATATGGGGGGCGTTGTTAAGCAATGATGAAAAAAGCAAAGCAGCTTCAAGTGATATGACTTATGAAGTCCTTCTGTCAGAGAAAGACTTTCAGCAGTTTATGAGACAGTCACATTTTCAGGAAACGGACATGGAAACCTGTCTTGGTGTGTGGACGGATCTGTACGGAGCCGATGTGCAGAATGCCAAAGCAAACATAAAAGTGTGGTACCGACATGAGACAGGGATGAATAAGATTACGGTTGTTATGACAATCGGAAATACTTACGATGAAATGATTGATCTGTATGAGTCAAAGGGGGAATTGTTAAAGGCATATGCGTTGGAGTGCTTTGCCATGGGAATACTGCGAAAGGCATATGGTCTTTTCGGGGAACGATTATATGAGAGAGAGAAAAAGTATCCGGGAGAGTTTCGGTTTTTTGATGAGGAACAGATGAAGAGCGTGCCAAAGCTGCTGGAGCAGATGGGAATACAGGAAATATGCTGTAATGAGGCATTGGCATTAACACCACAAAAAACGGTTGTTTTTATGACAGAACTGTCAAAAGAAAAACGGGAGGATTGCGGTAACATTTGTAAAAACTGTACTCAATACAGCTGCCCGAACAGACAACAGATACTCAGTTACGGATACCAGCGTATCTTGGGAAATAAGGAGAACGATTTATGGAAAAAGGAATGATCCATTTGTATCACGGCGACGGAAAGGGGAAAACCACCGCAGCCATAGGATTGGCTGTCCGCGCGGCGGGAAATGAAGAACAAGTGTTATTTGTACAGTTTATGAAATATGATTCTTCCGGAGAGGTTGAAATATTAAGAAAAATACCGGGGATCAAAACCGCACATAGCAAAACGCCTAAAGGGTTTTATGGGAAAATGAGCGAGGAAGATAAAGCGACATTTGCGTCGGAACAGGAAAAACTGTTGGATTATGTTTTGGAAGAAACGGGACGGATGAAGAACGGAGGACTTATTGTCCTGGATGAGATTACTTATGCCTATGAGTGGAACCTGATAGACAGAAAAAAGCTGGAGACGTTATTAAAAAATAAACCGGATGGAGTAGAACTGGTTATGACAGGTCGTAATCCGGATCGGATATTGCTGGATGCGGCTGATTATATAACGGAAATGAAATGTGAAAAACATCCCTTTCAACGAGGAATTCAGGCCAGAAAAGGGGTTGAATTCTAAGATAACAAACGGTTGCAAGATTTTGCCCAAATCAAAAAAGCATGTGATATTTTATTTCACATGCTTTTTGATTGCCTCAAAACTTTCTTTGCTGATGACATGTTCTATTTTACAGGCATCTGCTGCGGCGATTTCAGAAGGAACACCCAGTTGTTCCAGCCAGGCGGAAAGCAGTTGGTGCCTTTCATAAATCATTTCTGCAATTTCTTTTCCGGAGTCGGTCAGATAGATAAACCCTGCATCGGTTACAGTGATCAGATGCTTTTCTCTCAAATTTTTCATTGCAATGCTGACGCTGGATTTTTTAAAGCCCAGTTCTGTTGCAATATCTACGGAACGGACAACGGGAAGTCTCTTACTTAAGATCAGTATGGTTTCCAAATAGTTTTCCGATGATTCGTTGTTTGCCATGAAATATACGCCCCCCCTTTTTTTTCTTATAGTATATCACAGCGGGAATTTGCTATCAAACTTTTGGAAAAAATTACAAAAAAGTTTATTTGATTATTGACAACTAATAAATGTTAGAATATACTAACTATCGAAAAGGAGTAAATGAAAATCATTATCAACAACAAGTGCAAAATGAAAACCGAATAGAACGGTTAAAAAAGGAAGGGTGATTATGATGCCGTTATCTATGGTAAAAGAAGGAGAACCGAATGTGATCGCCAGAGTGGGCGGAAAAGAGGAAACCCGAAAATTTTTGGAAAATCTGGGTTTTGTAAACGGCGGAACGGTGACGGTCGTCTCTCAGGTAGGCGGCAATATCATTGTCAATATCAAGGATTCAAGAATTGCCATCGGAAAAGATATGGCAAATAAAATTATGGTTTCATAAAAGATATATGAGGAAGGAGCATATTATGAAAACACTAAAGGAAGTTGCCTGCGGGCAGACGGTTACCGTAAAAAAACTGTCCGGCGAGGGGCCGGTCAAAAGACGTATCATGGATATGGGAATCACAAAGGGTGTTGAAATCTTTGTCAGAAAAGTAGCACCTTTGGGCGATCCCGTTGAAGTTACCGTGAGAGGATATGAATTGTCTCTCCGCAAAGCGGATGCGGAAATGATTGAGGTTGAATAAAAGGAAGGGAGAAGAAAAATGTCTGTTAAAATTGCTCTCGCAGGTAATCCGAACTGCGGCAAAACAACACTGTTTAATGCTTTGACGGGTTCCAATCAGTTTGTGGGAAACTGGCCGGGCGTTACGGTAGAAAAAAAGGAAGGTAAGCTGAAGGGGCATAAAGATGTTACGATTATGGACTTACCGGGAATTTATTCTCTGTCCCCTTATACATTGGAAGAGGTTGTAGCCAGAAATTATCTGATCAATGAAAGACCGGATGCGATCATCAATATCGTAGACGGAACCAATATTGAAAGAAACTTATATTTGTCCACGCAGATCATGGAACTGGGCATTCCGGTGATCATGGCGGTTAATATGATCGATATTCTGGAAAAATCCGGAGATACCATACATATCGATAAGCTGAGCCGGAAGATGGGCTGTGAGGTTGTAGAGATTTCCGCATTAAAAGGAACGGGAATTCAGAAGGTGGCAGAAAAAGCGGTGGACTTGGCGCAGAGAAAAGATACAACTGTTCCGGTTCATGAATTTGCACCGGCAGTGGAAGCGTCCATTCGGGCAGTAGAAGATATGCTGGGAGATGACATTGCCGACGGACAGAAACGCTTTTTTGCAATCAAACTGCTTGAGAAGGATGATAAGATTGCGGCACAGATGAAACAGGTTCCGGATGTATCGGCACAGATCAAACAGTTGGAAGATACATTTGACGATGATACGGAAAGTATTATCACAAATGAAAGATATGTCTATATTTCATCCATCATCGGTGATTGCGTCACCAAAAAGGAAACCGGCAGGAAAATGAGCATATCCGATAAAATTGACAGGGTTGTCACAAATAGATTTCTGGCGTTGCCGATTTTTGCTGTTGTTATGTTTTTGGTATATTATGTATCGGTTACAACTGTGGGAACATGGGCGACGGATTGGGCTAATGACGGCGTATTCGGAGACGGCTGGCATTTATTCGGCATCGAATCCATATATGTACCGGGTGTTCCTGTGTTGGTTGAAAATCTGTTAAATGCGATTGGTTGTGCAGACTGGCTGCAGGGATTGATCTTGGATGGTATTGTAGCCGGTGTGGGAGCCGTGTTGGGATTTGTGCCTCAGATGCTGGTATTATTTATCTTCCTTGCCTTTTTGGAAGGCTGCGGCTATATGGCACGTGTGGCGTTTATTATGGATAGAATTTTCAGAAAGTTCGGCTTGTCCGGTAAATCCTTTATTCCCATGCTGATCGGCACGGGCTGCGGGGTTCCCGGTGTTATGGCATCCAGAACAATTGAAAATGACAGAGACCGCAAAATGACGATCATGACAACAACTTTTATCCCCTGCGGGGCAAAACTTCCAATCATTGCGTTGATTGCGGGAGCACTGTTTGACGGTGCCGCATGGGTTGCCCCCAGTGCATATTTTGTTGGAATTGCGGCAATTATCTGTTCCGGTATTGTTTTAAAGAAAACGAAAATGTTTGCAGGAGATCCGGCACCGTTTGTTATGGAACTGCCCGCATACCACCTGCCGACAGTGGGAAATGTATTAAGAAGCATGTGGGAACGCGGATGGTCCTTTATTAAAAAAGCGGGAACCATTATTCTGTTATCCACCATCGTTCTCTGGTTCTTAATGAGCTTTGGCTGGGTTGACGGCTCCTTCGGTATGCTGGAAGCGGAAGAATTAAATAATAGTATCCTGGCAAGTATCGGCGGTGTCATTGCACCGATCTTTACACCGCTTGGATGGGGCGACTGGAAGATGGCCGTTGCTGCGGTAACAGGTTTGATCGCAAAAGAAAATGTAGTAGGAACCTTTGGCGTACTCTTCGGATTTGCAGAAGTTGCGGAGGACGGCGCGGAAATCTGGGGACAGCTGGCAGGCAGCATGACGCAGGTTGCGGCATATTCCTTCCTGGTATTCAACCTTCTCTGTGCACCCTGCTTCGCCGCTATGGGCGCAATTAAGAGAGAGATGAACAATACCAAGTGGTTCTGGTTTGCAATCGGATATCAGTGTGTATTGGCATATCTGGTTTCCCTGTGCGTATACCAGATCGGAACTTTATTCACAACCGGCGCATTCGGGGTAGGAACCGTTGTGGCAATTTTGATCATCATCGGCTTTATCTACTTACTTTTCAGACCCTATAAAGAAAGTAAAACATTAAATGTGAATATGAAAAAACTGGCCGGTGCCAAATAAGAAGTCCGGCGGCAGGGGATCTGTGCGGAAAGGCAGGTCCCCCTGCTGTTATGGTAAGAGAGGAGTGAGAACATGGGAACGGTCATTGTCGGTTTGATATTGATCATGACAGCAATCTTTGCACTTCGGGGAACATTAAAACATATGAGTGGTAAAGGCGGCTGTTGCGGCGGCGGATCCCAGCCGAAAGTCAGGAAAGAGAAACTGAAGAAGGTCAAGGAAACAAAAATATTCAAAATTGAGGGTATGAGCTGCGATAATTGCAGAAAAAGAATTGAAAATGAATTGAATTCCATGGATCAGGTCAATGCAAAAGTCAGTTTGAAGCGGAAAGAAGCAGTTGTAAAGCTTGGCACAGATATAGAAGATACCGTTATCATTGATAGAATTGAAAAACTGGGCTATCGGGTCAGCGTATAAAATGAAATTGACAGTAATACGGGAATATGTTATATTTTTTTAAACAACATATGAATAAATGTTCATATGTTCAGAAATAAATACTTGAGATGAAAAATGAGGAGGCAATCTGAGCATTGGCTCAGACTGGGAAAGGAGATCGTATGTCTGAAGAAGAAAGAAAATTTTTGGAAATTGTAGATTTAAAGAAGGGGTTTGGCAGCGGGGATACCCGTCAGGAAGTGCTGCGGGGCATGAATTTTTCGGTGGCGAAAGGAGAATTCTGTGTGCTTTTAGGCCCTTCCGGTTCCGGAAAGTCCACATTGCTTAACATCATTGGAGGGATAGACAGTGCCGATTCGGGATATATATCCATAAACGGTGACAAACTGGAAGATCTGGGTGAAAAGAAACTGACGCAGTACCGCAGAAAACACCTTGGATATGTTTTTCAGATGTATAATCTGATCGGAAATTTAAATGTAAAGGAAAACATTGAGGTTGGGGCATATCTTTCGGACGATCCGTTGGATATCGACGAACTTTTGCATACATTGGGGCTTTATGATCACCGCTATAAACTGCCAAACCAGCTTTCCGGCGGACAGCAGCAACGCGTATCCATCGGCCGCGCCATCGTCAAGAACCCCGATATTTTACTTTGTGACGAACCCACCGGTGCATTGGATTACAACACCTCCAAAGAAATTCTGAAACTGATCGAGGATGTTAATGCAAAATACGGGAATACCGTTATTATGGTCACGCACAATGAAGCAATTAAAAATATGGCTGATCATGTGATCAAGCTCCGGGACGGAATTGTCCGCCGTAACGAAATCAATGACAATAAAATCTCAGCGGCAGATCTGGAGTGGTAAGGGGCGTGACGAATATGAAAAATGTGAAAGCAAACAATGGTGGGAAAAAAGTGAAAAATCCCCTGATAAAACGAATCCCCAAAGAACTGCTCGGCGATTGGAGAAAATATCTGCTGGTCAGTCTGTTTCTGATCCTTACCATCGGATTTGTATCCGGCATGTATGTTGCCAACGGCAGCATGATGAAAGCCGCAGAGGAGGGCATTGCCAAATATAAACTGGAAGACGGACATTTTGAACTGGATGCCAAAGCGGATGAAGAACTGCTTGCAGCCATAGAGTCCGGTGAAAAGGCCGATATCAAACAATATTATCTGGACGAAGCCAAAGAAGAACTGGATGATCGCTTCGATGACGAGTTTGAGAAGGAATTTACGGAAGAATTTAATGCGGAATTTGAAAAAGAGTTTACCGAACAATTCGATGTTGAATTTTCTGCACAGTTTGATGAGGCGTTCACGGCACAGGCAAAACAGGAAGGAACTTATCAATCTGCTTATGACAATGCCTATGATGAGGTATACCGGGAAGCTTATGATATCGCATATGATGAAGCGTACCGGGAAGCTTATGATGAGGCATATCCCAAAGCCTATGATGAGGCATGGGAAGAAATCCGGGATGAGATTGATGAAGAATATGCAGAATCCGAGGAAAAGTATGAGCTGGACGATCCGGATTTCGAAGCGGTCCCTGTAACGATATATGAAAATTTTTACAGGAATGAAGAAGAAGATAACGATAATGACGGTGTAGCAGATGGGACTGTCCGGATATATGTCAGGACAGAGAAAGTGAATATGGCATGCCTGATGGAAGGTCATTTTCCCGAGGCGGAAGATGAAATTGCCATTGATCGTATGCATGCGGATAATACCGGAATTGAAGTGGGGGATACCGTAACGGTCGGCGGACAGTCCTATCAGGTTGTGGGATTGATTGCCTATGTCAATTATTCCACGCTTCATGAAAAAAGTACTGATCTGATGTTTGATGCGATTAAGTTTGATGTGGCAATGGTTACGGAAGAAGGGTTCAACCGCTTAGATCAGACCATTCATTATGCATATGCGTGGCAGTACATAAAGGAGCCCGCAGACGAAAAAGAAGAAAAAAATCTGTCGGACGATTTTTTGAAGGCTCTGTTGACACAGACGGTTGTCGGAGATTATGAAATTAAAGATTATATGCCGCGGTATGCGAACCCGGCAGTCAACTTTGCGACGGAAGATATGGGTTCCGATGAGGCAATGGGAGGTGTGCTTCTGGATATTCTGATCGTGATCATTGCCTTTATCTTTGCGGTCACCATCAGCAATACCATTGCAAAAGAAGCGTCGACAATCGGGACACTTCGGGCTTCCGGCTACAGCAAGGGAGAATTGATCAGGCACTATCTTTCCATGCCGGTCATTGTGACGCTGTTTGCGGCGGCAGTGGGAAATATACTCGGCTATTCGGTATTTAAAAATGTAGTGGTCTCCATGTATTATAACAGTTACAGCCTGCCGACCTACGAAACTGTATGGAACCCCGAGGCATTTGTAAAGACAACCCTGATACCGGTTGTTCTGATGCTTGTGGTAAATCTCATTGTGATTACCAGAATGATGCAGCATACACCCTTGCAGTTTTTGCGGCACGATTTGAAAAAAACGAAACGTAAAAAAGCAATGAGACTTCCCAGATGGAAGTTTTTCAGTCGCTTCCGCCTGCGTATCATGTTTCAGAATATTCCCAACTATATCATTCTTTTTGCCGGTATTTTCTTTATCATGGTTATGCTGGCAATGGCTGTAGGTATGCCTTCGACGCTGAAGTATTATCAGGACAATGCGGCGGATATGATGTTTGCAAAGTATCAGTATGTCCTGAACGCGTATGAAGATGAGGATGGAAAAGTCATCACAACCGGAAATGAAGATGCCGAAAAATTCGGTATGAGGTCATTGCAGAAAAAGAGAGATGTACTGGATGAGGAAATCTCCGTCTACGGGATTTCCGATGACAGCCGTTATGTGGGGATTGCGGATTTGAGTACGCTTGAAGAAGATGAGGTTTACATCTCCGCATCTTTTGGAGAAAAATATGATCTGGCAGCAGGAGATGTTATTACATTGGATGAGAAGTACGAAAATGTCCAATATCAGCTTAAAGTAGCAGGCATCTATGACAAATGTCAGAGCATTGCGGTTTTTATGCCCATACAGAATTACCGGGCTGTATTTGAACTGGACGAAGAGGAATTTGACGGTTATATGTCCGATACGGAAATAACGGATATTGAGGAGGATAACATCGCAACTGTGATTACCGAAAGGGATATTACAAAAATGTGCGATCAGTTAGATCATTCCATGGGAGCTTATATGCAATATTTCCAGTTCCTGTGTATCCTGTTGTCGGCAGTGTTAATTTACCTTTTGACAAAAATTATTATTGAGAAAAATGAAAATGCCATATCCATGACTAAAATTTTGGGATATGACAACAAAGAGATTGCCGGTTTGTATCTGCTTTCTACTACCATACTTCTGGTTGTTATAGATATTATCAGTGTTTTTCTGGGTGCGCTTGTGATGGAACGGGCATGGAAGGCCATTATGTTTGAGTATAGCGGATGGTTTGCATTTGTCATTGAACCGGCAGGATATCTCAAAATGTTTGCCTTTGTCCTGATCGGGTATCTGGTTGTTATGTTTTTTGATTTCAGAAGAATCAAAAAGGTTCCTATGGATGAAGCGCTTAAAAATGTGGAGTGACGGATGAGAAGATCAGAAAACGTATAGTCTGCCTAATTGGAAGATATTGCATTTGACAGTGAACAAGGAGTTAGTCTAGACTAATACCGCAAAAGATGCGAAAACATCTTTTAGAAATAATAAGGCGGTATATGGTTATGAAAAAATGGAATAAAAAAAGCAGCAAATTGTTTTTGGGAGTTACACTTTTGCTCTGTCTGCTGCTTTTTTTTAAACGGCTGACGGGAGAAGTTTGTCACATAATTCTGGGACTTCTTTTACTCGGTGTGACTGCAATGCATATCAGAAGACATATCGGCAAGCTAAAGCTTAAGAAAAGGTCTGTCCAAATAGTGGATGTGCTGCTTCTGGCTGCGTTTCTTGCAGTGTTTGTAAGCGGAGTATTGCTGCATCCGTTACGGGAGATGCTGCCAATTTTGATCTTGCATAAAATTTCATCCGTGTGCTTCGTGGCGGGAATGATCGCGCATGTGCTGCAGCATAGGGCAGCAGAATAAATTTTGAGACTGTGGGAAAAGGAGGTTTTCGGAATGATGAAAAGAATATATTTTGCGCCGGAAAAGGATGGATTCTATGGGGCGTATTTTGAAAATGAGGAGAAAACGGATAAAGCAATGATCCTTATGCCGGGGGATTCGATTGATGACAGAATGGCTGTATCCGGCGTGAAGTGGATTCACAGACAGGGATGCAATGCGTTGACAATGTCACCGGCAAAGAAGGATTACGGCCAGGAAATTGTTTGACGAATCGGAACGCCGGCATCCTGTGCGGGAAGAAAATATTCGAAGGAATGCAAGGCTACACGCATAGATATTGATCATAAGCTGTCTAAGATAATCAGAACATGGTAAGAAAGACCGGAAAGAAGGCGGATATGACCATTGAGAAGATTTACCAATTGACAGGACCGGGAAAGTTCCTATATACTCTGGTTAGTTTGAACTAATTATACTTATAAATATCTAACCCATAAAAGCATAGTAAAGAAAGATGAGGAGAAATGATGATAAAAAACCCCCTGCGGATTTTTTGGATTGCTCTGGGCTTTATCTGTCTGGGGCTTGGGACGGCAGGCATTATGCTGCCTGTTCTGCCGACGGTGCCTTTCTATATGGCAACTGCATTCTGCTTTGCCAAGAGTTCCCAAAGGCTTCATGATTGGTTCATCGGAACCGGATTGTACAAAAAACATCTGGACAGTTTTGTGAAACAGCGTGCCATGACCATTGGCACGAAACTGCGGATTATCTGTACTGTGACCATCATAATGGGAATCAGTTTCCTCTGTATGAAGAATGTACCGGTCGGAAGAATCTGTATTGCAATTGTATGGATATGGCATCTCTGGTACTTTTTCCTTCGAATCAGGACCATCAGGCCGGAAGAGAGTGTGTACACAAAATGATTAAGACAAGACTGATCAAATTATTGTCTCATGCAAAAAAATATATTGTTTTTCAGGTTATATGGAAATGGCTGTCCCTGCTTTGTCAGGTTGTGATGGTATACGCGGTCTCCGTGCTTTTGGAGCGGGCATTAAGGGATACGATCGGAAAGAATGACATACGGTTTTATGGGATTATGGTGCTTGCCGCCGTTTTCGTGCGGCATTTCTGTGACAGACAGGCGTCTTTAGCATCTTACAAAGCCAGCGTGGATGTCAAGCGTATTTTGCGTGAGAAAATTTATGGGAAATTGTTAAAATTGGGAGCTTCTTATAGGGAGAGCGTTGCCACATCCGAGGTGGTGCAGATGGCAGCGGAAGGAGTGGAACAGCTGGAAACCTATTTCGGCAGATATTTATCTCAGCTGTTTTACAGTCTGCTGGCGCCGGTGACTTTATTTATCATTCTTTCTTTTGTAAATTTCAAAGCCGGTGCGGTGCTTCTTGTATGCGTGCCGTTGATTCCCATATCGATTGTGGCGGTGCAGAAGCTTGCCAAGAAACTGTTAAATAAATATTGGGGAATTTATACGGAATTGGGAGATTCTTTTTTAGAAAACCTTCAGGGGCTGACCACATTGAAAATCTATCAGGCGGATGCGGATAAGGCGGAGGAGATGGATGAGGAGTCCCAGAGATTCCGCCGGATTACCATGAAGGTGCTGACCATGCAGCTCAATTCCACCAGTGTCATGGATATCATTGCCTATGGCGGCGCGGCCGTCGGCATGATTGTGACGCTTTCCGAATATATGAAAGGAAATGTCGGACTCGGAGGGGCGCTGATGATCATTTTGCTGGCTTCGGAATTTTTCATTCCGCTGCGGCTTTTGGGTTCCTTCTTCCATATTGCCATGAACGGTATGGCAGCCGGTGACAAAATATTTGCACTGCTGGATCTGCCGGAGCAGGAGGAGAAAGGAGAAACGCTGGAAGACACACAAACAGCCATCCGATTGGAGGGAGTGTGTTTTGCATATGGAGCGGACAGGGATATTTTAAAAGAAGTATCCATGGATTTTCCTGCGGGAAGCTTTACTTCTATTGTGGGAACCTCCGGCTGCGGCAAGAGTACCATAGCGGGTATTTTGATGGGGCGCAACAAAGGCTATGAGGGAAGCATTACCGTTCAGGGAAAAGAATTGCGTGATATTTCCGAAAAAAGTCTGATGGATCATGTCACAATGGTCAGCCATAACAGTTATCTGTTCAAGGGAACCGTCAGGGACAACTTAAAAATGGGAAAAGCGGATGCAACTGATAGAGAGATGGACGATGTGCTTAAAAAAGTAAACCTTTTGGATTTTTTGCAGACACAGCAGGGGCTGGATACGGCGGTTCTGGAAAAAGGCAGTAACTTTTCCGGCGGTCAGTGTCAAAGACTGGCGCTTGCCAGGGCACTTCTCCATGACACCCCGGTTTACATTTTTGATGAGGCTACTTCCAATATCGATATGGAAAGCGAAGAAATGATCATGGATGTGATTCGCACTCTGGCAAAGACAAAGACCGTTCTGCTGATCTCCCACAGGCTGGCAAATGTCGTGGGATCCGACCGGATCTATATGTTGGAAAACGGCAGGATGGTTCAGTCCGGAAGCCATCAGGAACTGATGGCGGAAGGCGGTGCCTATAAAAATTTATATTGTTATCAGAGCAAATTGGAAGCCTATGGGAAAACACGGGAAAAGGCGGTGGCAGAATAATGGAACAACAAAACAGAAGAAAAGGAATTGTGATCATGGGGCAGCTGGTCGGACTTGTAAAACCGCTGCTTCCGTTGATGTGTCTTGCCATTGTGCTGGGTGTTTTGGGATATCTGTGTGCGATTTTTCTGACAATCCTTGCAGGATACGGTATTTTGCAGATTGCGGGAGTGCCGGGGGTGAATCCGGAAGCGGCTTTGCCCTTTTCCCTCGGAAAGATGGCAGCCGTATTGGTGCTTCTTGCGGTGTTTCGCGGTATTCTTCATTATGGAGAACAATATTGCAATCATTTTATTGCATTCAAGCTGCTTGCAATGATCCGGCACAAGGTTTTTGCGGCTTTCAGAAAACTGGCTCCGGCAAAACTGGAAGGCAGGGACAAGGGAAATCTGATTGCCATTGTGACTTCGGACATTGAACTTTTAGAAGTATTTTATGCCCATACCATTTCTCCCATTGCCATTGGAATCCTGACCTCGTTGGTGATGGTATGTTTTATCGGTCTTCAGTATCCGCCGGCAGGTGTGATCGCGTTTTTGGGATATGTGGCAGTGGGTGTGCTGATCCCTCTTTGGAACGGAAGGAAGGGAGCTGCCGAAGGCATGACATTCCGCAATTTTTTCGGTGAATTGAACAGCTTTATTCTGGATTCTTTGCGGGGACTGGATGAAACAATCCAATATGACAAGGGAAAAGAGCGGATGGAACAGATGGATGAGCGTTCCAAAAAGCTTGGGCAGATGCAGAAAAGGCTGAACCAAAATGAGGCAAATCAGGGCGCTCTGACCAACATGGTCATCCTGTTGTTTTCTTTTGGCATGTTATTATTTATGATTTGGAATTTCCGACAAGGAAATGTAACCTATGAGGGGATGCTGATTGCAACAATTGCCATGATGGGTTCCTTTGGTCACGTGGTTGCATTGTCTAATCTGTCTAATAATCTGAATCAGACGCTGGCAAGCGGTGAGCGTGTCCTCTCCGTTCTGGAAGAAGAACCGCAGACTGCGGAAGTGAGCGGAGAAGAAATCACAGCATTTGATGGGGCAAAGGTGATGCAGGTGGATTTTTCTTATGGAGAGGAAATAATTCTGGATTCCTGTTCCGTGGAGCTCCCCAAAGGGAAAATAGTGGGTATCCACGGTGCCAGCGGCTCAGGAAAGTCCACGTTGCTGAAACTGCTGATGCGTTTTTGGGATGCGGACAGCGGCAGCGTGCAGATCTCGAAAAAAGATATCAAAAGGATCAATACAACGGATTTAAGGAAGATGGAATCCTATGTGACACAGGAGACATATCTGTTTCACGACACGATTGCAGGCAATATAGCGGTCGGAAAGCCCGGGGCTTCCCGGGAAGAAATTAAGGAGGCGGCAAAAAAGGCTTCGCTCCATGAATTTATTATGACGCTGCCGCAAGGATATGAGACGCAGGTGGGAGAGCTGGGAGATACCCTGTCCGGCGGCGAAAAGCAGCGGATCGGGATAGCCAGAGCATTTTTGCACGACGCACCCTTTCTTCTGCTGGATGAGCCTACCAGCAATCTGGATTCTCTGAATGAAGGTATCATCATAAAATCGTTGCAGGAAGCTTGTGCGGACAAAACCGTAGTGCTGGTATCACACAGGAAATCTACCCTGAATTTTGCAAATGTAATCTATGAGATGGAAAGCAGAAGATAACAACAGAAAATATAATCCGGAAAATATGACATTTTTTTAGACTAATTCGGCAAAACGTGGTAAAATAGTACCATATTATATTTTGATGATATTGGAATGTGTAAATAAGGGGATTCTTATGCAGAAAATATTTCGAAAAAATATGACTATTATTGTATCTACAGCCATTTTGATTATCATGGTAATCAATTTTGTGTGGACGGCCTTTTCGCTGCAAAATCAGCAATATGATACCTTTAGCGCCAAAATTGATCAGGTTATCCATATGATGGAAAACAATAAGGTAGAATTGGCTTCCATCAAAATGAATCTGAATGAGGACTATCTGACAAGAGCAAAGGCTGCCGCTTACGTGATAGAAAAAAATCCGGAAGTGCTTGAGCGTATCGAAGAATTGGAAAATCTTGCGCAGTTGCTGAATGTGGATGAAATTCACTATATTGATGCGGATGGAATCATCCGCTATTCCTCTGTGCCGGAATATATCGGTTTGGATTTTCATGAAGGAGAGCAGACAAAAGATTTTTTGCCGCTTTTGGAAAAGAATTCCCGGAGTGAATACATCATTCAGGAGTCACAACCCAATGCCGCAGAGGGCAAAATGATGAAATATGTCGGCGTGGCAGTGGATGACAAACAGGGAATCGTACAGGTGGGACTGGAACCCATCAGGGAATTGCAGGCGCAGAAGAGAAATACTTATGATTATATTTTTTCCAGATTTCCGACGGATGTGGGAGAACAGTTTTTTGCCATAGATTGCGGAAGCAATGAGCTGATCGCACATTCGGGAGAAGGTGCTTATGAACATGTGGAGCATGACGAGTATCGGGACGTAGAGGGGCTGAAACAGTGTGAAGACGGCGAGTTTGTAGTTTTGCGGGACAATACAGTCAGTTATGTGGTAACCAGACAGTACGGAGATGTTTTGATCGGCGCATCTTTGCCGAGAAAAATATTGTATGAGGACCTTTGGATGAATGTGACCATGACCTGTCTTTATCTGTTATTGATTTTGGCTGTGGTTATTGCATTGCTGGACTACCTGGTCAGTAAAAAGGTAATCGGCGGAATCCATAGCATTCTGGATGATCTGTCCGAGATTACCGACGGCAATCTGGATACGACGGTGGCGGTAAAGGGAAATCGGGAATTTGAGCAGTTGAGTGAGGGTATCAATACGATGGTCAAGAGCATTATCAATACATCCGACCGGATTTCAAAGATCATTGAGATGAGCGATATTCCGCTGGCTGCTTTTGAATACCGGGAGGATATGCACCGGGTATTTGTGACATCCGGCTTATCGGAGCTGTTAAATTTAGGAGAAAAAGAAGCAGCCAAATTATATAAAGACGGAAGAAAATTTCGCAGGAAAATCGAGCAGATCATGGAAAGCCCGGCAGAAGGGGAAAAGGATGTTTTCAAAATGTCCGACAAATGTTACATACGGATTCATTTATCGGAAGACAATACGGGATATCTGGGTGTTGTAACGGATGTGACTACGGAAATTGATGAAAAGCATCGGATGAAATATGAAAATGACCATGACCAGCTTACAGGGCTTTGCAGATACGGCTATTTTAAGAAGTCTGCAACAGAGCTTCTTGGGAAAATGAAGGAAAATGAAATCTGTGCTGCGGTCATGATGGATTTGGATAATTTTAAAAATATCAACGATACCTATGGTCATGACGTGGGTGACCGGTATCTGATTGAATTTGCCCAAATCATGGAGCAGCTTCCCAAAGAACATTGTATTCCGGCAAGGCGTTCCGGAGATGAATTCTGTATGTTTTTATATGGATTACAGGGAGAGGAAGAAGCGCAGGCTCTGCTTGGGAAATTTCGGGAAAGTCTGCAGGAAAATCCCGTGGAACTGACACCGGAAATACAGCAGGTGATCGGTGTATCCGGCGGAGTGGCGGTATCCGTTGATAAGAAAGAAAATATTTCGGATCTGCTCCGGCTGGCTGACGAAGCACTGTACCGTGCAAAGAAAAATGAAAAGGGTCATTTTGAGATGATTTTGGGAACCGAAGAAAAACAATAGTTGACCTTTTGTGCAGGGCGGTATAAAATCCTAGCATAATACTATGCTAAGAGGTGTAGAATGGCTGAGAAGAAAAAAGCAGTGATCGCCATGAGCGGCGGTGTGGATTCCAGTGTGGCAGCATATCTGATGAAGGAAGCGGGATACGAATGTATCGGTGCCACAATGAAGTTATACAATAATGAAGAAATCGGTATGGAAAAAGAAAAGACCTGCTGTTCCTTAAGTGACGTCGAAGACGCCGGGAATGTGGCAAGGTCTTTTGGCATGCCTTTTTATGTGCTGAATTTTACGGATGAATTTGAAAAAGAAGTGATCGGGCGGTTTGTCAATACTTATATGGAGGGCGGTACACCCAATCCCTGTATTGAGTGCAATCGTTATTTGAAATTCAAAAAGCTGATGCAGCGTATGTATGAACTGGAATATGATTATGTGGTAACGGGACATTATGCACGGATTGCCTATGATGAAGGCAGTGGGCGTTATCTGTTGAAAAAGGGCGTGGACGAGTCCAAGGATCAAAGCTATGTACTTTATAATCTGACGCAGGAACAGCTTTCCCACACTTTGTTTCCGCTGGGAGAGTATCATAAGAGTGAGATCCGGGAGATTGCGGAGAAGCTGGGAATTGTCAATGCCAATAAGCCTGACAGCCAGGATATCTGCTTTGTGCCGGACGGAGATTATGCACATTTTATAGAAACCTATTGCGGAAAAACCTTTCCGGAGGGAGATTTTATAACGGAGGACGGGACTGTTCTCGGCAGGCACAAAGGAATTATCCGCTATACCATCGGGCAGCGCAAAGGGCTGGGACTTGCACTTCCGGAGCCGTTATATGTATGTGAAAAAAGAATGGATAGCAATACGGTGGTTCTCGGCAAAAACGAGAGACTTTTCCATGATACGTTAGAAGCATCGGATTTAAACTGGATTGCTTTTGAGAAGATCACGGAACCGGTGCGCTGCAAGGCGAAAATCCGTTATAAACAAAAGGAAGCCGATGCCATGATAGAAAGAATAGCCGATGACAGGGTCAGGGTTGTTTTTGACGAACCTCAGAGGGGCATCACAGCGGGACAGGCAGTGGTATTTTATGACGGAGATCTGGTACTCGGAGGCGGCAAGATTATGTAAGGAGCAGAAAGCTCCCGGGGAGATGAAAAAATGGGTCATGGGACATTTGTAATCAATACGGAAAGAATCAAACAGGAATTTATACAGCTAACGGCAATTGATTCCGTCAGCTTCCGGGAACGGGAGATGGCGGATTGTTTGATTGGAAAATTAAAAGAGCTGGGATTTGAAGTCCGGGAGGATAATGCGGGAGCCGGATATGGCGGGAATGCGGGAAATATTTACGGATTTTTAAAAGGTACGCTTCCGGGAGAATCCATTTTGTTTGTGGCTCATATGGATACGGTGCAGCCGGGAAACGGAAAAAAGGCTGATTTTCATGAAGATGGGAAAATAACCTCCGGCGGAAATACGGTGCTGGGTGCCGATGATGTGGCAGGAATCGTGGAGATACTGGAAGGGATCAGAAGTGTCCGGGAAGCCGGAATTGCCCATCGGGATGTGGAGGTTCTTTTTCCCATAGGAGAAGAACTGTACGACAAGGGAACCAAAGTCTTTGATTTTAGCAAGATCAGAGCAAAAGATGCCTATATATTGGATTTGAGCGGGGCAATCGGCAAGGCGGCCTTACGGGCTCCGTCTATTATTTCTTTCTGTATTACCATAACGGGCAAGGCAGCCCATGCAGGGTTTGAGCCGGAAAAGGGCATTCATGCGATTGCGCTGATGAGCCGCTTCATTGCCCGGATCAGGCAGGGACATCTGGACGGGGAAACAACGCTGAATATCGGGATCGTTTCGGGTGGCACCATGTCCAATATTGTGCCGGAAACCTGCCGGTGCGAGGGAGAAGTACGAAGTTTTTCCCATGAAAAAGCATTACAGAGTTTGGAAGAGCTGAAGCGGGTGTCGGAAGAGGTGCTGAGCGGAACAGGTGCCCGGTTTACGCTGGAATCGGAGGTTCATATCGAGGCATATAAAATCGGGGAAGGGGAACCTGTGGTTCGAAGGTTCTTATCAGCCTGCAGGGAAGCGGGGATTTCCGCCGAACTGACGGAAACCTTTGGCGGAAGCGACAACAATGTACTTGTAAAAAAAGGAATCCGAGGGATTGTGCTATCCTGCGGCATGTATCAGGTCCATTCCGTAAAGGAATACACATTGCTGCAGGATCTGGTGCAGGGAGCCGAGTTGGTAGGTTATCTGATAAATTCGGTTGACAGATGACTTTTCCGGTAGTATTATTTTTTCAACACATATCATACTAAACCAATGGGAAAAAGAGGAAAAGAAATGAAAAATCCGCTGCACTATCAATTATCTGAATATGACTGCGGGCCTACGGCAATGCTGGATGCGATCAGCTTTCTGTTTCCGAGGGAAGCCATACCGCCGGAGGTCATCCGCAACATTATGTTATATTGTCTGGACTGCTACAGCGTAGAAGGTGTACCCGGGAAAAGCGGGACGTCAACGGCTGCCATGATGTTTTTGAGCAACTGGCTCAACGGCTTCGGCAAGATTGGGCAGCTTCCGGTAACAAGCAGGTATCTGTCGGGAAGAAATGTCTATCTGGGCAGGGGGAGCGAAATCAACGATGCCCTTCATCACCATGGTGCCGTGGTGGTACGGCTGTTTTATGATGAAGCCCACTATGTGCTGCTTACCGGAGAGAAGGACGGTATGGTCTATATGTTTGATCCCTATTACCGGGATGAGCCCTTTTTGCAGAAGGATATTCTTCTGGATACAACACATCCTTTTGCATACAACAGGATTGTGCCGGAGGCTTATTTTAACAGGGAGTCCTTTGAGATTTATGCGCTGGGACCCATAGAGAACAGAGAAGCCGTTCTGTTGTTTAACGAGCAGACAAGACTGACTGCCGATAAAACGATTGAATACTACATATAAAAGAGGTTGGCATATGAAGCAGATTTTATGCTTTGGTGATTCAAATACCTATGGCCTGATACCGGGAACGACAGACCGATATGCATGGACGGAAAGATGGACCGGCATATTACATGATGCGGTGGCAGAAAAAGGCTACCGTGTTATCGAGGAGGGCCTGTGCGGCAGGACCACGGTTTTTGAGGATCCTTTCAGGAAGGGAAGAAAAGGGGAAGAAATGCTCCCCGTCATATTGGAAACGCATGCGCCGGTAGAACTGGTGATCCTGATGCTGGGAACCAACGACTGCAAGACGGTCTACAATGCGGATGCCGGGGTGATCGGAAAGGGAATAGAAACCCTGATCGGTCAGATCCGTCAAAAGGCACCGGAGGCAAAAATCCTGTTGATGTCGCCCATAGCTTTGGGAGACGGCGTGTGGGAGGAAGGTTTTGATCCGGAATTTAACCGGCAATCCGTGCAGATTTCCATGCAGCTTCCCAAAGTATATGGTAAAATAGCAGAAGAAAAGGGCATCTGTTTTCTGGCCGCTTCCCAATATGCCGTTCCCAGCGGAACGGATAGAGAACATCTGGACAGGGAAGGACATCAGAGACTTGCTAAAGCCATCTGCCGATATCTGGAGCAGATTTTGTAAAAGATGCCGTCAAAGGAGAGACCGGGCTATGAAAAATTTAAGTGAAAGAACAGCCGGATTTACCGATTCGGTAATCCGCAGAATGACAAGAGTTTCTTTAAAATACGGAGCGGTCAACTT
Organism: Lachnospiraceae bacterium; assembly: GCA_051877575.1. Classification (GTDB taxonomy): domain Bacteria; phylum Bacillota; class Clostridia; order Lachnospirales; family Lachnospiraceae; genus UBA2882. The sequence continues at coordinate 52,923 of JBJEJA010000008.1, forward strand.
ATCTCAGGGATTTCCTGATTTTGATCCGCCGAAGGAGATTACGGACAGGCTTTCCGAAGTGGCCGCCATCGGACCTCACCAGTATGCACTGACATGGGGAGCGCAGAATTTCAGGGAAGCATTGGCGAAGAAACAGGAGCACTTTTATGGGATGAAGGTAAATCCGGATGAGGAAATCGTCGTTACCTGCGGTAGCACCGAGGCCATGATGGCAGCGATGATGTCGGTGTGCAATCCGGGTGACAAGGTTGTCATTTTCTCGCCTTTTTATGAAAATTACGGAGCGGATACCATTCTTTCGGGTGCGGAGCCCGTCTATGTGCCTCTGAAACCGCCGACGTTCGGATTTGACGCAGATGAGCTGGAGAATGCGGTGAAACAGGCGGGAGTCAAGGCTTTGATTCTGTGCAATCCGTCCAATCCCTGCGGAAAAGTATTTACTTATGATGAATTAAAGATTATTGCGGAGCTTGCGATCAAATATGATATTTATGTCATAACCGATGAAGTGTATGAGCACATTGTTTATGCACCCAATGTACATACCTGTATTGCGACGCTGCCGGGCATGAGAGAGCGGACGATCATCTGTAATTCTCTGTCCAAGACGTATTCCATTACAGGGTGGAGACTGGGCTATGTCATGGCATCTCCCCAAATCGTTGACCGGGTCAAAAAGGTTCATGATTTTTTGACCGTGGGAGCTGCAGCACCGTTGATGGAGGCGGCGGTTGTGGGCTTGCAATTCGGAGACGATTATTATAAAGGGTTGCAGGCACATTATACCCATATGAAGGATTTGTTTACCGGAGGGCTACAGAACATCGGTCTGAATTTTACCAATCCCCAGGGTGCTTATTATGTATTGGTTGATATCAGCGAGTTCGGATATGCAAGCGATCTGGACTTTTGTGAAGATCTGGCGAAAAAGGTGGGCGTGGGAGCGGTACCCGGATCCAGTTTCTTTAAAGAGCCCGAAAACCGTTATATCCGTTTCCATTTTGCGAAGCAGGATGCGACCTTGAACGAAGCCCTGGACAGACTGGCGGATATGAAAACGAAAATGCGGCTATAGTCTCAAACTATAGCCGGCCACAATAACATGCGATAACCACAGCGATTGACAACGAGAAATTCATGAGTTAAAATCCTATTATTCCGATGTGAATTAAGAAGAAAGGAGCGGGAAGTATGGCATATAGAAGAATTGACAACAGTACAAGATGCAGATACGGCAATATGTGCATATACATGAATATGTGCACATGTATGGGCACTTGCGGTCAAAATATGAAGATGCTTCCCGGTCTACCGATGCAGCGAAACGATTTGCGGCTTTTACGAATGTAAAATGCAGATGCGGATGAATACAGTGCAGCGGATACGGGAAGCGGAAGATACGCTTCCTATTTTGTTGCAGTTTTTCGTGCACTGCGGTAAAAAGCAATACTGAAGGAAGTGAAGAGTTGGATACAGAATTTATCATAAAATATATTCCTTTATATGTAGAAGCTGCCAGGCTGACCATCGGTCTGGGGCTGATCGGAATTGTACTTTCGATGTTTGTCGGATTGATCTGTTCCCTCGTACAATATTTCCGGATACCCGGTTTGCGGAGGGTTGTATCTGTTTATATCGAGTTATCCAGAAACACACCGCTTTTGGTGCAGTTGTTCTTCCTCTACTTCGGATTACCGAAGGTTGGCATTCATTTCAGTTCGGAGGTCTGTGCAATCATCGGTCTTACCTTTTTGGGAGGCAGTTATATGGCAGAAGCATTCCGAAGCGGAATGGAGTCTGTGGATAAAATTCAGGAAGAGTCGGCGCTTTCCATCGGGCTGACACACAGACAGGCAATGCGGTATGTGGTACTGCCGCAGGCATTATCCGTATCGGTTCCGGCACTCTGTGCCAATGTGATCTTTCTGATCAAGGAGACCTCGGTTTTCAGCGTGGTAGCGCTGGCGGATCTGATGTATGTGGCAAAGGATCTGATCGGATTGTATTACAAGACGGATGAAGCATTGTTGATGCTGGTTATAGCATATTTAATCTTGCTGTTGCCGATTTCCATCGTTGCAGCGTTGCTGGAAAGGAGGCTTCGCTATGCAGGATTTGGGAATTAGGGTTTTGTTTATGGGAAATAACTTTCAGAGACTTTTGACCGGTCTCTGGGTAACCGTAAAGATTTCATTGATAGCGGTGCTGATCTCTCTGGTGCTCGGAACTTTTTTGGGAATGGTTATGACATTCAAAAATCCGGTCACCAAAGCTGTTACCAAGGTTTACCTGGAGTTTATCAGGATCATGCCGCAGCTGGTACTGCTGTTTCTGGTTTACTTCGGGCTGACAAAGGCATTCGGCATCAATCTTTCCGGAGAGGTATCGGCGGTCATTGTATTTACTTTCTGGGGAACCGCTGAAATGGGAGATCTGGTAAGAGGAGCATTGATTTCCATACCGAAGCATCAGTATGAAAGCGGTGCGGCGATCGGATTGAGCAAATTGCAGATTTACCAATATATCATCATTCCGCAGACGCTGCGTAGGCTGGTTCCTCTGGCAATCAACCTGACAACGAGGATGATCAAAACCACATCACTGGTCGTTATGATCGGAGTGGTGGAGGTCTTAAAGGTTGCACAGCAGATCATTGAAGCAAACCGCTACACCGTGCCGGACTCGGCATTGTGGATATACGGAACCATATTTTTTCTGTATTTTATCGTATGCTGGCCCATTTCATTGCTGGCAGGACGGTTGGAAAAGAAATGGAAGAATTAAGGATCAAAGATAGTGATCAGAGAAAGTTAGAATATTGGAAGAACTGAGGTGCAGGATCTTGGAGGAAAGGGAAACTTTACTGGAAGTAAAGCATTTATATAAAGATTACGGCAACGGCCCTATTTTGAAAGATGTGTCTTTGGATATCCATAAGGGAGAAGTCGTTGTGATCATAGGACCTTCCGGCTGTGGTAAGAGTACATTGTTACGATGTATGAACGGGCTGGAGCAGATCCAGTCCGGTGAAATCCTGTTGGACGGAGAGGTCATTACAGGAAGCAAAACAAAATGGAGTGAAGTCAGACAGAAAATCGGCATGGTATTCCAAAGCTATGATCTGTTTCCCCATATGACGGTCATGGACAATATATTGCTGGGACCGACCAAGGTACAGGGAATTAATCGAAAGGAAGCAGAGGCAGAAGCGGAAAAGTTGCTTGCGCGGGTGGGACTGTCGGATAAAAAGGATGCTTTCCCCAGACAATTGTCGGGCGGACAGAAACAGAGAGTCGCAATCGTAAGAGCACTGATTATGAAACCGGAGATCATGCTTTTTGATGAGGTCACGGCGGCACTGGATCCGGAAATGGTAAGAGAAGTACTGGATGTTATGCTGGAGCTTGCAAAGAACGGTTCCACCATGATGATCGTGACACACGAGATGCAGTTCGCAAGAGCGGTTGCAGATCGGATTTTATTCCTGGACGGCGGAGAGATCGTGGAAAACGATAAGCCGGAACAATTTTTTACTCAGCCAAAAACCGAACGGGCAAGGCGGTTTTTGAATACATTTATCTTTCATATGGAAAAAGAAAAAGGAGGAGAGACTATATGAAAAAATTTTTATCGTTACTGTTAACATTTGTAGTTGCTTTGGGAGCATTAACCGGCTGCGGTAGCTCTGCAGACGAAGCGGCTGCGGCAGATGCGGAAACAAGCGGAGATGCTGTTTATCGTACACTTGATGAAATTAAGGAAAGCGGCACGATTAAAATCGGTGTTTTCAGCGACAAGAACCCTTTCGGTTACGTAGATGAGAACGGAGAGTATCAGGGCTATGATGTATACTTTGCAGAGCGTATCGCACAGGATCTGGGTGTTGAAGTGGAATATGTATCCACAGAAGCAGCAAGCCGTGTAGAGTATCTGGAGACAGGAAAAGTTGATATTATCCTTGCGAACTTTACCGTGACACCTGAGCGTGCAGAATCCGTAGACTTTGCATTACCTTACATGAAAGTTGCTCTCGGTGTTGTATCTCCCGATAATGCATTGATCACTTCCCCTGAAGAATTAAGCGGAAAGACGTTGATCGTTACAAAAGGAACAACGGCAGAGACTTATTTCACAGAGAATTATCCTGATGTAGAGTTATTAAAATTTGATCAGTACACAGAAGCTTATAACGCATTATTAGACGGCAGAGGAGATGCATTCTCCACAGATAACACAGAAGTACTTGCATGGGCGATCCAGAATGAAGGATTTACCGTAGGTATTGAATCCATCGGAAATCTGGATACCATTGCTCCGGCAGTATCCAAAGGAAATGAAACCTTATTAAACTGGCTCAATGATGAGATCGTTGCACTGGCGGATGAGCAGTTCTTCCATGCAGATTACAAAGCAACTCTGGAGCCTGTATATGGTTCTGAAGTTGATATCGACAGCCTTGTAGTAGAAGGCGGTGTTGTTGACGATGCTGCACCTGCAGCCGATGCAGAGCCTGTAGAGACCAAAGGAACCATTACGGTAGCAGCTTCCGCTACACCGCATGCAGAAATCTTAGAGTATGCAAAACCGATTTTGGCTAAACAGGGATGGGATCTGGAAGTAACCGTATTTGATGATTATGTACAACCGAACCTGGTAGTGGAAAGCGGCGAAATCGATGCAAACTATTTTCAGCATATTCCTTATCTGAATGAATTTAACGAGGAGCAGGAAACTCATCTCGTAAATGTGGGCGGTATCCACTATGAGCCGTTCGGGATCTATCCCGGAACAAAGAGCTCTCTGGATGAACTTGCAGAGGGAGATGTCATTGCAGTACCCAACGATACTACAAACGAAGCAAGAGCCTTATTATTACTGGAGGCAAACGGCATCATTAAGCTGAAAGAAGGTGCAGGCCTTACCGCTACGGTAAACGACATCGAGGAAAATTCTAAAAATATCAAAATCCAGGAATTAGAAGCAGCACAGGTTTCCCGTGTCAAAGATGAAGTGGCATTTGTGGTATTAAACGGTAACTATGCATTGGAAGCAGGTTTTTCTGTAGCAAAAGATGCAGTTGCTTATGAAACATCCGATTCCGAAGCAGCAAAGACCTATGTCAATGTTATCGCAGTCAAAGAAGGCAATGAAGAAAATGAAGGCATCAAGGCATTGGTAGAAGTATTAAAATCCGATGAGATCAAACAGTATATCAATGATACCTATGACGGTGCAGTTATTCCTTTTGAAGAGTAAATATTAGAAACAAGTAAATCATTGTGATCAATTTTTATTGACGCATTGGAAACCGGATTTATCCGCAGGTGGATTTTCCTGCGGATAATTCTGGGTTTAGTATAAATGATACGGGAGGAGAGTTTTTATGGAACCGATCATTCGGGTGGATCATGTAAGCAAGACATTTCATGCAAAAAACGGACAGGTTGAAGCGGTAAAAGATATCAGCTTTGACATTGAAAAAGGAGATATCTTCGGCATCATCGGACTTTCCGGTGCAGGTAAAAGTACGCTGGTACGCTGCCTGAATTTGTTGGAAAAGCCTTCCTCCGGTGCTGTTTATGTCAATGGAAAGAGTCTGATGGATTTATCGGGGAAAGAATTAAGACAGGCAAGACAAAACATCGGTATGATTTTTCAGCATTTTAATCTGTTAATGCAGAGAAATGTACTGGATAATATCTGTTTCCCTATGGAGATTGCGGGTGTCAAAAGAGCAGAAGCAAAGAAAAAGGCCTTGGAGCTGTTGGAAATCGTCGGACTTTCAGAAAAAGCAAAGGCTTACCCGGCACAACTTTCGGGCGGACAGAAGCAGCGCGTGGCGATTGCCAGAGTACTTGCCAATGATCCGGAAATCCTGCTTTGTGATGAGGCGACCAGTGCGCTGGATCCTCAGACAACCAAGTCTATTTTAAATTTGTTAAAGGAAATCAACCGGAAGCGAGGCATTACCATCGTGGTTATTACCCATGAAATGAGCGTGGTGCAGGAAATCTGTTCGCATGTGGCGGTGCTTGACCACGGCAATCTTGAGGAAAGCGGCACGGTGGAAGAGTTGTTCCGTTTCCCGAAAACAGAAGCGGCAAAGAAACTAATACTGACCGGATTTGCCCATATCAGCCGCATGAAGGGAGAACGAAAAATCCGTGTTACCTTTGCGGGCAATTCCGCTTTTGAACCGATCATCGGAAATATTATCTTAGAATGCAAGACACCGGTTAATATTCTCTATGCGGATACAAAAACCATTAACGGCAATGCCGAAGGTGAAATGATCCTGCAGCTGCCGGAGTCCAAAGAAATTGCAGATAAAATGATTCAATATTTCAGGGACAAAAATCTGGGTGTAGAGGAGGTTGACGATTATGCTCGATAATACAATTGTTACGATGCTTTGGGAAGGAACACTGGCAACATTATATATGACACTTGTGTCAACACTCTTTGGCTATATTTTGGGGCTTCCTATGGGAATTATTTTGGCAATTACGGATAAGGAAGGCATCAAGCCCAATGCGGCTGTTTACAAGGTCTTGGACTTTATCGTCAATGTAGTCCGCAGCGTACCTTTCCTGATTTTGTTGATTCTGGTCATTCCTCTGACCAAGGCGATTGTTGGGAAAAGCTATGGATCTTCGGCAACCATTGTTCCGCTGGTCATTGCGGCGGCCCCTTTTATTGCGCGTATGGTGGAGTCATCCCTGAAGGAAGTTGACAAGGGTGTCATTGAAGCGGCTCAGAGCATGGGAGCCGGTACTTTTACAATCATTTGGAAAGTGCTTCTGGCAGAAGCAAGAACTTCCCTGTTAGTCGGTGTGACAATTGCGGTCGGCACGATCCTCGGCTACTCTGCCATGGCAGGAACCGTAGGCGGAGGCGGACTTGGCGACATTGCCATCCGATACGGATATTACAGGTATCAGACGGATATCATGGTGGTAACGATTGTTATTCTGGTGGTACTGGTACAGATCTTACAGGGAATCGGCATGATGATTTCCAAGAAACTGGATAGAAGACACTCGTAAAAACGGGTGTCTTTTTTG
>JBJEJA010000009.1:0-58723 GCA_051877575.1 Lachnospiraceae bacterium
TACCCGGGCATGTTCGGGACTTGCACCCGTTAGAGCGCGCCCATGGCGCGCAAACAAAAAAGACCACCGCCTAAGCGATGGTCTCCTGAAATGCTGTTTGTTACTTTGAAAGGTATCTCAAATTAAACTAACTCAAGAACAACTTCCATTGCTGCATCACCTTTACGCTGACCGATCTTGATGATACGTGTGTAACCACCTTTGCGGTCTGCATATTTGGGAGCAATCTCATCAAATAATTTTGCAGGAAGGTCAACTTCTTTTGTGTTTCTCTTTCTGCCTGCTGCTTCTGTAGGAACTTCTGTTACAGGGTATAATACTCTTAACATCTGTCTTCTTGCATGCAGTCTGCTGGGTAAATCTTTCTTGATTTCTTTCTCGACTTCATCATAAACAGTTACTTTCTTACCGTCTACAACTTCTTTGACTCTCTTACCTTCAGCATCTTTTCTTGCAACTTTAGCTGTCACTTTTACAGTTTCATAGTTGTCTTTTTCTTTTACAGCCAATGCGATTAAGCCTTCAGCAATCTTTCTAACTTCTTTTGCTCTTGCTTCTGTTGTAACGATCTTACCGTGATACAGTAAATTTGTTACCTGATTTCTTAATAATGCCTTTCTCTGGCTGCTTGTTCTGCCAAGTTTTCTGTACTTTGCCATTTTTAAATCCTCCATTCATGGTTCCACCGGGCAACGCTCTTCGGTCTTAGATACCCTGCGGTTTTGTTTGCCATTCATGAGTGTACACATAGACGCTCGTCGGTCTTACTCCATATGCCAATCATCTTTCTATTGTTTCTTTTACATTATTCCTCGCTGGAATTCAGCTCAAGTCCCAATTCTTTTAATTTTGCCAAAACTTCTTCCAAAGACTTGCGTCCGAGGTTACGAACCTTCATCATATCATCGGAAGTTTTGTTGGTTAATTCTTCTACCGTATTGATACCTGCTCTCTTTAAGCAGTTATAAGAACGAACGGATAACTCCAGTTCATCAATACTCATTTCCAGTACTTTCTCTTTCTCGTCATCTTCTTTTTCAATCATGACCTCTGCGCTCTTAGCGTTTTCGGAAAGATCGATAAAGAGTTTCAGATGCTCGCTGAGTACTTTTGCTGCCAGACTGACAGCTTCATCAGGTTCTAAAGTACCGTTTGTGTAAACATCTAATGTCAGTTTGTCAAAATCCGTAATCTGGCCTACACGGGTATTTTCTACAGTCAGATTTACTCTTTCAACAGGTGTATAGATAGAATCAACAGCGATCACACCGATCGGTAAGTCCTCATGTTTATTCTTATCTGCACTTACATAACCTCTGCCTTTTGTAATGGTAATTTCCATATACAGCTTGCAGTCCTTACCGCCGCTTAATGTAGCGATAACCTGATCCTTATTGATGATTTCGATATCGGAATCAACCTGAATGTCGGATGCTCTTACAACACCCTCTCCTTCATACTCGATGTATGCGGTCTTGGGCTCATTGGAACTGCTGGAGTTCTTGATCGCAAGACTCTTCAGATTCATAATGATTTCCGTTACATCTTCCTTTACACCCGGGATGGAACTGAATTCATGTAATACGCCTTCAATCTTAACCTGGCTAACTGCTGCACCCGGTAAAGAGGAGAGCATAATTCTTCTTAAAGAATTACCAAGGGTAATACCATAGCCTCTCTCCAAAGGCTCAACAACGAATCTTCCATATTTTTTATCTTCTGAGATTTCTGCAACTTCAATATTAGGTCTCTCAAAATCAAACACTGCAATACCCTCCTTACAAACTGGTTATTATTTGGAGTACAACTCGACGATAAGCATCTCGTTAACCGGAACATCAATCTGTTCTCTTGTAGGAAGTGCTTTTACAGTTCCTTTCAAGCCTTCTAAATCCTGGTCTAACCATTCAGGAACCAGTCTTCCGCCGGTTACTTCTACGATATCTTTATATCTCTGTAAGCTCTTAGATTTCTCTCTGACTTCGATTACATCTCCGGCTTTTACTAAATAAGACGGGATATTAACCTGTTTGCCGTTTACTAAAATATGTTTGTGATCAACAACCTGTCTTGCTTCTCTTCTTGTTCTTGCAAAACCAAGACGGAAAACTACGTTGTCCAGTCTGGACTCTAACATAGTCATTAAGTTCTCACCGGTCATGCCTTTCATTCTATCAGCTTTTTCGTAATAGTTTCTGAAAGGTTTTTCCAATACACCGTAGATGAATTTTGCTTTCTGTTTTTCTCTTAACTGTAAACCATACTCGCTCATTTTCTTTCCGGCTCTTAAGGATTTACGATTGGATTTTTTGTCATATCCTAAATAAGTTGGATCTAAATCGAGAGATCTGCATCTCTTTAAAACAGGGACTCTGTTTACTGCCATTTTTCTTTTCCTCCTACTATTGTTTACAGTGCATCATGCACTTTCTTCCAACATGCTTTCTTCATATTATAAAAATCAATACACAAATGTTCCGTATCCTAACATATACAGAAAATTTGCAAACTGCGCCCTAATCGGAATTAGACACGACGACGTTTGGGCGGGCGGCATCCGTTGTGAGGTACAGGAGTTACGTCTCTGATACTTGTAACTTCCAGACCGCAAGCCTGAAGTGCACGAATTGCTGCTTCACGTCCTGATCCGGGTCCTTTTACAAATACATCTACTGTCTTTAATCCATGTACTAATGCTGCCTTTGTTGCAGTCTCTGCTGCCATCTGTGCTGCATATGGAGTAGATTTCCTTGAACCTCTAAAACCAAGACCACCGGCACTTGCCCAGCTTAAAGCATTACCTTCAGTATCTGTTAATGTAACGATTGTGTTATTAAAAGAAGACTGAATATGTGCCTGTCCGCGTTCAACGTTTTTCTTAACACGCTTTTTTGTAACTTTTTTAGTTGCTACTTTTTTAGCCATTTTTAAACTAACCTACTTTCTTCAATATGCTTGATTATTTCTTCTTATTTGCTACAGTTCTCTTAGGACCTTTTCTGGTTCTTGCATTTGTTTTGGTCTTCTGACCACGAACCGGAAGTCCTTTTCTGTGACGGATTCCTCTATAGCATCCGATTTCCTGTAATCTCTTGATGTTCAAAGCGATTTCTCTTCTCAAATCACCTTCTACTGTCTGAGTAGCATCGATTACTTCACTGATTCTCTTTACTTCTTCGTCTGTTAAATCCCTGCAACGTGTGTCGGGATTTACTTTTGCTTCTGCTAAAATACGGTTGGAACTTGCTCTACCAATTCCGTAGATATAAGTAAGACCGATTTCAACACGTTTGTCTCTTGGTAAGTCAACACCTGCAATACGAGCCATTTTAAAAATTCCTCCATTTGTTTAAATAGTTACTAATTGATTGGGGGATGTTTTCATCCCCAACCGGGTATCTACCCGATCTTTCCGATACTAAAGATTGTCTTCTCGGTATCAATAAGTAATCTCCCGTAGGCTCATCTACGTTCAATTATCTTAAACAGCACACCCTGATGACGGCAGGATATGCCTCAGCCGCTTTTCGATCCGATAAAGCTTCCACTTCTGGTCTGTTGATTGTGGATTATCCCTGTACCTGTTTGTGCTTGGGATTTTCACAGATTACTCTGATTTTCCCTTTTCTTTTAATTACTTTGCATTTTTCGCAAATTGGTTTTACTGATGATCTAACTTTCACGTTAAACCCTCCTTTCACAAAAAGACCGTTTTACATTATAGCATAAGGGTATTTTAATTGCAATCCCTTTTCTTCATTATATTTGCAACATTTTCCAAGTGCTTTATTTATCTCTCCAAATGATCCTTCCTTTTGACAGGTCATAGGGAGATAATTCCAATGTTACCTTGTCTCCGGGAAGGATACGGATAAAATTCTGTCTCAGCTTTCCGCTGATGTGGGCCAAAACTCTGTGTCCGTTTTCCAATTCCACCTGAAACATGGTGTTGGGTAACTTTTCAACTACTGTTCCTTCAATTTCGATTACATCTGCTTTTGACATATCATACCTCCGTCTTTTTGACATGCATCTTATAAAGTTTCATGATTCTTTTAATTTCGTGGTCGTAAATCCTTTCACCCGTTCTGAGCTTTTTTCCCGTTTCCCCGGTATCAAAGCTCTTGTTGACCGCCACATGCTTTCGGAACTTTCTTTTGGGTTTTTCCAAAAGCTTCAGACTGCCGTCACACAAATATACATATTCAGCATCTTCTTTTACAATGACATATGCATTTCCTTTATCATGCCCTGCCATTGATACCGCAATATTTCCGATCATCTTGTTTCCTCTATATTAATGTCAGGATTTCCGGTTCACCATCCGGTGTGATTAGAATTGTATTCTCATAATGTGCGGAAAGACTGCCGTCCGCAGAAACCACGGTCCAGTCATCATCCAGCCATTCCACATCGCCCGTTCCCATATTGATCATGGGCTCAATGGCAAAAGTCATACCCGCACAAAGCTTCAATCCTCTTCTTTTCTGTGCAAAATTGGGTATCTGCGGATCCTCATGCAAATGATTGCCGATCCCGTGTCCCACCAGATCTCTGACAATACCGTAGCCGAACCGGCTGATATAAGCATCAATGGCATTGGAAATATCAAATAAATGATTCCCATCTTTTGCCATTTTTATTCCTTCAAAGAAACTTTGCTTTGTCCGCTCAATCAGCAGCTTTGCATCCTCGCTGATCTCACCCACACCGAAAGTCCTGGCCATATCCGAATGAAAGCCCTTATAAATCAGACCGGCATCCAGGCTGACAATATCACCTTCCTGTAAGATCCGATCCCTTCTGGGAATGCCATGCACAACCTCATCATTTACCGAAACACAGATAGAAGCAGGATATCCCTGATAATGGAGAAAATTCGGAACACATCCGTGTTTTCTGATCAGCTTATCTCCCAGATCGTTAATATCCATAGTGGACATCCCCGGTTCAATCGATATTTCCATCTGATGAAATACATCCGCAAGCAGCTTGCAGGATTCTCTCATTAAGTCAATTTCCCTTGCAGATTTAATTGAAACAGCCATTTTTACTCTCCTAAAATGTCTACGATTGCAGCAAATACATCATTCATATCCACTGTACCGTCCACACTTCTCAGCACGCCCTTTTTCTCATAAAACTCAATCAAAGGCTGTGTCTGTTCATGATATACGTTTAAACGATTTTTTACGGTTTCCGGCTTATCGTCATCTCTTAAGATCAGCTCTTTACCGCATCTATCACAAATCCCCTCTTTTTTGGGAGGAACGTGTTCAATATGATAGGTTGCACCACAGGCAAGGCAGGCTCTTCTTCCGCCCATTCTTCTGACGATGTTCTCGTCGGGCACATCCACATTGATTGCATAATCAATTTTATCTCCCAGCTTATTCAACGCATCATCCAGCACATTTGCCTGCGGAATTGTTCTGGGGAAACCATCCAATACATAACCGTTTTTACAGTCATCCTGTGCCACACGGTCCAACAGGATCTTAACTGTCAGTTCATCGGGAACCAGAAGCCCCTGATCCATATATTTCTTTGCTTCCATACCGAGTTCTGTACCATTTTTGATATTTGCCCTGAAAATATCCCCTGTGGAAATATGGGGAATACCGTATTTATCGGCAATCATTTTAGCCTGTGTGCCTTTTCCCGCTCCGGGAGCACCCAACATAATAATTTTCATAATAAACCTCCGAGCGTATATGCAATTCATGGGACAAAGCGGAATCCGCCTGTCCCAGAATGCACATGTTTTTAAATTCTAGTCATTTAAAAAACCTTTATAATTTCTTACCAGCAATAAGGACTCAATCTGTTTTACCGTCTCCAGGATAACACTGACGATAATGATCAGACTTGTTCCTCCGAAAGAAACATTTGCACCGAATACACCGTTAAAGATGTAAGGGATTACCGCAACGATAATCAATCCGCATGCTCCGATAAAAATAATATAGGTAAGAATTTTGCTTAAATATTCTGTGGTAGGTTTTCCCGGTCTGACACCCGGAATAAAACCGCCCTGTTTCTTGATGTTATTGGAAACATCAAGCGGATTAAAAGTAAGTGAAGTATAGAAGTAAGCAAAAAATACAACTAAAATCACATATACCAAAAGTCCGATGGAATACTGCGGCGTACTTGGTTTACACCAGTTATTGGAATTCAGATACTTTAAGATCTCTGACCATACACCGGTTCCGTTATAATGCAACAACTGACAAATAACAATCGGAAATTCCATCAGCGATGAAGCGAAGATAATCGGAATAACTCCTGCGGTATTGACTTTCAACGGGATATTCTGGCTCTGGCCTCCCACACTGCGTCTGCCCTGAATCTTCTTTGCATACTGCACGGGAATGTTTCTTACACCACCGTTTAAAATAACAACGATCACTACCATGGCAATTACAATTGCGATAATTACCACTGCCGCTACCACACCGAGTGCGATGGTATCCGCTCCTTTTACGAACTGATCATACAAATTCGCAAAATCCTGTGGCAGTCTTGAAATAATGTTAATTACCAATACAATGGAGATACCGTTTCCGACACCTTTTTCCGTAATTCTTTCGCCGACCCACATCAGGAATGCACTACCCGCCGTCAATGATACGATGATGACAATATAATCCAAAACAATAATGTCTCCGGCCAACAATCCCTGATTTCCGAAACCGATCGCAACTGCAGAAGATTCGATCAATGCAAGCCCAACCGTCACATAACGGGTAATTGCCGCAATTTTTTTACGTCCGTCTTCACCGTCTCTCTGCATCTCTTCCAACTTGGGAATAGCGATGGTAAGCAGCTGCATAATAATGGATGATGTAATATATGGTGTAATATTCAATGCAAGCACTGACATATTCAGGAATGAACCACCTGTGAATGCATCAAGAAATCCCCATGTACCGCCGGTCTGCTGTTCAAACCACTGGGAGAAGAACTCCCTGTTTACACCCGGAACGGGAAGCGTGCATCCGATACGGATGACCAGCATCATTGCGAATGTAAACAAGAGTCTGTTTCTGACTTCTTTCACTTTAAAGGCATTTTTTAAGGTTTCTAACATTAGATCACCTCTGCTGTTCCACCAACTGCTTCAATTTTTTCTTTAGCGGATGCACTGAAAGCATCAACTTTAACTGTAAGCTTTTTGGTAAGTTCTCCGTTTCCGAGGATCTTAACACCATCTCTGGGGTTTTTGATAACGCCTGCATTTAATAATGCTTCTACATCTACTGTAGCGCCGTCATCAAATCTTTCCAATGCTGTTACGTTAATGCTAACGATATCTTTTGAATTTCTATTTTTGAATCCTCTCTTGGGAATTCTTCTGTATAAAGGCATCTGTCCACCTTCGAAGCCGACTCTGGGCGCTCCGGAACGAGCTTTCTGTCCTTTGTGGCCTTTACCGGCGGTTTTGCCGTTACCTGATCCGTGTCCACGGCCTCTTCTAAAATTATCACTGTGTTTAGAACCTTCAGCAGGTCTTAAATTTGATAATTCCATGATCGCACCTCCTTAACCTGATTTATGCTTCTTCAACTTTTACTAAATGTTTCACCTGGTTGATCATGCCTCTGGTTGCATCATTATCAGGTAATTCTACAGTCTTGTTTAATTTCTTTAAACCCAAAGCGGCAACTGTTGCTCTGTGTTTGGGAATAGCGCCGATTGTAGATTTTACTAAAGTTACTTTTACTTTCTTGTCTGCCATTTTTATTTCCTCCTTAAGCCATGACATCGCTTACTGCTTTACCGCGGTTCTTAGCTACTTCTTCAGGAGTCTTTAACTGGCTTAATCCTTCAATAGTTGCAAGAACTACGTTCTGCTTATTGTTGGAACCCAAAGATTTTGTACGGATGTTTTTGATGCCTGCGAGCTCGCATACGCTACGGGCAGGGCCGCCGGCGATAACACCGGTACCTTCGGGAGCTCTCTTCAAAAGTACGCTTGCGCTTCCGAATTTTCCGTAAATATCATGTGTAATACTATTGTTTTCATCTAAAGCAACGCTGACAAGTCTCTTTGTAGCATCTTCTTTTCCTTTACGGATTGCTTCCGGAATTTCAGTAGCTTTTCCAAGACCTGCACCAACATGACCGTTACCGTCGCCTACAACAACCAGTGCTGTAAAACGCATGTTACGACCACCCTTAACAACCTTTGTTACACGCTTAATGGAAACAACTTTTTCAGTAAGTTCCATATTACTTGTGTCTATGATTGAACGTTTCATGTGTCTTTTCTCCCTTCCTAAAATTCCAGACCAGCTTCTCTTGCTGCTTCTGCTAATGCTGCGATCTTGCCCTGGTATATAAAGCCGCCTCTATCAAAGACTACTGTCTTAATACCTTTGTCTAATGCTTTTTTCGCAATAACAGTTCCCAGATATGCTGCTGCTTCAACGTCATTGGTTTTCTTTAATTCAGCTTTTACATCTTTCTCAAGTGTGGAAGCTGCTACTAAGGTGTTGCCAACTGTATCGTCGATAATTTGAGCATACATATGATTATTGCTTCTGAATACAGCCAGACGCGGTCTCTCAGGTGTACCACTTAAAGAATTACGCAGTCTGTAATGTTTTTTCATACGAATTTTCTGTCTTGATTCTTTACTAACCATTTTTACACTCTCCTTATCTATTTCTTACCAGTCTTACCAACTTTACGTCTGATAACTTCATCAGCATATTTGATACCCTTGCCTTTGTAAGGTTCAGGTCTTCTCTTATCTCTGATTTCAGCTGCGAATTGGCCAACTTTTTCTTTGTCGATACCTTTAACAATGATGATGTTCTGTCCGTCCAGAACTGTCTCAATGCCTTCGGGATCCGTCATTTCAACCGGATGAGAGTAACCTAAGTTTAATGTTAATGTCTTACCCTGTTTGGATGCTCTGTAACCGACACCGTTTACTTCCAATTTCTTTTCGTATCCTTCGGTTACACCGACAACCATATTGTTGATCAGAGTTCTTGTCAGACCGTGTAAAGATTTCATTTTCTTTAAATCGTTAGGTCTTGTAACAACTACCTGATCTCCTTCTAATTTGATTTCCATCTCAGCAGGTAACACTCTCTCAAGTGTACCTTTGGGACCTTTTACAGTCACTTTATTATTTTCTGCAATTTCTACAGTTACGCCTGCAGGAACCGCGATTGGCATTCTTCCTATACGTGACATGCCCGTACCTCCTTATATTACCATACAAAAGCCAGAACTTCGCCACCAACCTGAAGTTCTCTTGCTTTTTTGTCAGTTACAACGCCCTGGTTTGTGGAAATGATAGCAATTCCGAGTCCGCCTAATACTTTAGGAAGATCTTCTTTGCCGGCATAAACACGAAGACCGGGTTTGGAAATTCTCTTGATACCGGAGATGATCTTTTCGTTCTTATCTGCACCATATTTTAATGTAATGCGGATTGTCTTGAAGTTACCATCTTCGATTAAATCATATTTTTTAATATATCCTTCATCAACTAAGATGTCTGCAATCGCAAGTTTCATCTTGGAAGAAGGTACATCTACCGTATCATGTTTTGCAGTATTTGCATTACGGATTCTTGTAAGCATATCTGCAATTGGATCACTCATTGCCATTGTATGTTGCCTCCTTTTCTCTTTTTACCAGCTAGCTTTCTTAACGCCTGGAATTTGTCCTTTGTATGCTAACTCGCGGAAGCAAACTCTACAAATACCATATTTTCTTAAGTATGCATGTGGACGACCACAGATTCTGCAACGTGTATATTCTCTTGTGGAGAATTTAGCCGGACGCTGCTGTTTAATCTTCATTGCTTTCTTAGCCATGTGAATTTACCTCCTTTTATTTTGCAAACGGCATGTTGAATAATGTCAATAACTCGCGGGCTTCTTCATCCGTTTTGGCAGTTGTTACGAAAATAACATCCATACCTCTTACTTTATCCACTTTATCGTACTCGATTTCAGGGAAGATGATCTGCTCTTTGATACCAAGTGCATAGTTTCCTCTGCCATCAAATGCGTTGGGATTAACACCTCTAAAGTCACGTACACGAGGTAATGCAAGGTTTACCAAACGATCCAGGAACTCATACATTTTCTCTCCGCGTAATGTTACTTTACATCCGATTGCCTGGCCTTCTCTCAATTTGAAGTTTGCAACAGATTTCTTTGCTTTTGTTGTGATAACTTTCTGACCGGAAATGGTCTCTAAGTCTTTCACTGCCGATTCCAAAGCTTTTGCATTGTCTTTTGCTTCGCCAACGCCCATATTGATAACGATCTTATCAAGCTTTGGTACTTCCATGATATTTTTATAACCGAACTTTTTGATCATAGCATCTACGATCTCGTCTTTGTATAAATCTTTAAGTCTGCTCACAGATTCGTCCTCCTCTCCTATTTATCTTCTTTTTCTTTGATGACTTCACCTGTGGATTTTGCATAACGTACTTTTTTGCCGTCCTCTACTTTAAAGCCTACTCTGGTAGCCTTGCCGTTTACAACCAGCATTACGTTAGACGCATCGATAGGTGCTTCCATTTCAATTCTGCCGCCATTCTGGTTGGCAGGTGAAGGTTTCATATGTTTTGTTACCATGTTAACGCCTTCAACAACAACTTTGCCGTTTTTGGGATCTACGGAAACAACCTTACCTTCTTTGTCTTTGTTCTTGCCGGCGATAACTTTTACGGTATCACCTTTTTTTATCTTTAACATACGGCACCTCCTATAATACTTCGGGAGCTAAGGAAACAATTTTCATAAACTGTTTATCACGAAGCTCTCTTGCTACTGGTCCAAAAATACGGGTTCCTCTGGGGGTCTTATCGTCTTTAATAATAACAGCAGCATTTTCGTCAAACTTGATATAAGAACCGTCTTTACGACGAGCGCCTTTTACGGAACGAACTACGACAGCTTTTACTACATCGCCTTTTTTTACAACGCCGCCTGGTGTTGCATCTTTAACAGTAGCAACGATTACATCACCAATGCTGGCATATCTTCTTGTTGATCCACCCATAACACGGATGCAAAGTAATTCTTTTGCGCCGGTGTTATCAGCGACTTTCAGTCTGCTTTCCTGTTGAATCATGCCAATTCTCCTTCCTAAATGCTTATTTAGCTCTTTCTACGATTTCGACAAGTCTCCATCTCTTATCTTTGGATAACGGTCTTGTCTCCATTACTTTTACGGTATCGCCGATATTACAATCGTTATTCTCGTCATGAGCTTTCAATTTGTAAGTTCTCTTCACGATCTTTTTGTAGAGAGGATGTTTTACATGGTCTTCTACAGCAACAACGATTGTTTTCTGCATTTTATTGCTTACGACCTTACCGGTACGTGTTTTTCTTAAATTTCTTTCTTCCACGATCTATTCTCCTTCCTGTCGAGAATTATTCTGCAACTTTAGTTTTCTGCGTGATAACCGTCTGAATTCTGGCGATGTTCTTGCGAACCTCTTTGATTCTGCTGGTATTGTCTAACTGATTGGTTGCATTTTGGAATCTCAAATTGAAAAGTTCTTTTTTAGCAGCTACTAATTCATCTGCTAACTCTGCAGCTGATTTTGCCTGTAAATCTTCTACATATTTATTAGTTTTCATTTGATACACCGCCTTCCAAGTCTGCTTTAGAAACGATTTTACATTTACAAGGAAGCTTGTGTGTTGCAAGACGTAATGCTTCTTTAGCGACCTCTTCCGGTACTCCGGCGATCTCGAACATTACACGGCCTGGTTTCACAACTGCTACCCAGTATTCAAGAGTACCTTTACCGGAACCCATACGTGTTTCTGCTGGTTTGTTAGTTACTGGTTTATCCGGGAAAATCTTAATCCATACGCGGCCGCCACGTTTGATATAACGGGTCATAGCAACACGGGCTGCTTCGATCTGGTTAGATTTGATCCAGCATGGCTCTAAAGCCACGATACCATATTCGCCGTAGGTAATTGTATTACCCTTTGTACATTTTCCTGCCATTGTGCCACGGAACTGTTTACGACGTTTTACTCTTTTCGGCATTAACATTATTTATCGCTCCCTTCCTGATTTCCTTTAGTAGGAAGTACTTCGCCTTTGTAGATCCAAACCTTAACGCCAACTTTGCCGTAGGTTGTATCTGCTTCAGCAAAACCATAGTCAATATCTGCTCTCAATGTCTGAAGCGGAATAGTACCTTCGCTGTAGAACTCGGTACGAGCCATATCAGCACCGCCAAGACGACCGCTGACGCTTGCTTTGATACCAAGCGCACCGCTCTTCATCGTTCTTCCCATACAGGATTTCATTGCACGTCTGAAGGATACACGGTTTTCAAGCTGTCCTGCAATGTTCTCAGCAACTAACTGAGCATCTCTGTCAGGTTTCTTGATTTCCTTGATATCTACCAGAACTTTCTTATCTGTCAGCTTGGAAAGTTCTTTCTTTGTTACTTCGATCTCTGCACCGCCTTTTCCGATAACAACGCCCGGTTTTGCTGTATAGAGGATCACTTTTACTCTGTCAGATGCTCTTTCAATCTCAATCTTGGAAACACCTGCACTGTATAATTTTTTCTTAAGGTATTTTCTGATGTTGTAATCTTCAACTAAGTAATCAGCGAACTCACCATCAGCATACCATCTGGAATCCCAATCTTTAATAACGCCGACTCTTAAGCCGTGAGGATTAACTTTCTGTCCCATGATCTTTCCTCCTATCTTTCATCAAGCACGATTGTGATGTGACTTGTTCTCTTTAAGATTCTGTAAGCTCTGCCCTGTGCTCTGGGCTGTACACGTTTCATTGTAGGCCCCTGGTTTGCGTAGCACTCTGCGATATAAAGCTTATCAGCGCTCATATGGTTGTTGTTCTCTGCGTTTGCGATTGCAGATTCTAATAATTTTTTAATGACGCTGCTTGCGTATCTGGGATTGTAAGCCAGAATACCCAATGCAGTCTCAACATCCTTGCCTCTGATGGCATCTAATACAAAACAAGCTTTCTGTACAGGAACTCTAGCGTAAGAAACTTTTGCGCTGGGTCTTGTATCCTTGTTACTATTTCTTTCCCTTTTAATCTGGGATCTGTGTCCTTTAGCCATGGATGAAACCTCCTTTCAATTATCTAACTCTTGATTTCTTTTCGTCTTTTCCATGTCCTCTATAAGTTCTGGTTGCTACGAACTCGCCGAGCTTGTGGCCAACCATGTCCTCTGTAACATATACAGGCACATGCTTTCTTCCGTCATGAACAGCAAATGTGTGTCCAACGAAGGAAGGGAAGATTGTGGAACGACGGGACCAGGTTTTGATAACTTGTTTCTGTCCTGCTTCATTCATAGCATCTACTTTTTTCAGTAAGCTTGCGTCTGCAAATGGTCCTTTTTTCAGTGATCTTGCCATTGTGATTCCTCCTTATCCTACTTAATAGCTCTACCGTCTCTACGTCTTACGATCAACTTGTTGGATTGTTTCTTTTTCTTACGTGTCTTAAGACCCAGAGCAGGTTTACCCCAAGGTGTGCATGGGCCGGGACGACCGATACCGGTCTTTCCTTCACCACCACCGTGCGGATGGTCGTTAGGGTTCATAACGGAACCACGAACTGTAGGGCGGATACCCATATGACGTTTACGTCCTGCTTTACCGATTTTAACAAGGTTGTGATCACCGTTGCCGACTACACCCACTGTTGCGCGGCAAACGATAGGCACCATTCTCATCTCGCCGGAAGGTAAACGAAGTGTTGCATATTTTCCTTCCTTAGCCATTAACTGTGCACTGTTTCCGGCACTGCGAACCATCTGTCCGCCTTTTCCGGGATACAGCTCAATGTTGTGTACCTGTGTACCAACAGGGATTGCAGATAAAGGTAAGCAGTTACCAACCTTTACTTCTGCATGCTCACCGTTCATAACGGTCATGCCATCCTTTAATCCTTCAGGAGCAAGGATGTAGGATTTCTCGCCGTCAGCGTAGCAGATCAAAGCAATATTTGCGGATCTGTTCGGATCGTATTCGATACCGATTACTTTTGCGGGAATACCCTCTTTATTTCTCTTGAAATCAACAAGTCTGTATTTTCTTCTATTTCCGCCTCCGCGGTGTCTTACTGTGATTTTGCCCTGATTGTTACGTCCGGCATTTTTGCTTTTGGAAACACAAAGTGATTTTTCGGGAGTTGTTTTTGTGATCTCGGAAAAATCGGAACCGGTCATATTTCTTCTGGACGGTGTATATGGGTTATATGTCTTAATTCCCATGGTTGTTTCTCCTTTCAATTACATTTGTCATCACGCTTGTGTGCGTATGGTCGGACATCTTACAGACCTGCGAAGATCTCGATATCCTTGCTGTCCTCTGTCAACCAAACAATTGCTTTTTTGGTTTTTGCGGTTTTACCTACTACCATGCCGCGTCTTTTGTTCTTGCCTTCACAGTTCATTGTGTTGACTTTGGCAACCTTTGCGCCTTCGAACATTTTCTCAACAGCTTCTTTAATCATAGATTTATTTGCTTCCGGATGAACCAGGAATGTGTATTTCTTTTCTCCCATGCCGGACATACTCTTTTCGGTAATGACCGGTTTCAGGATAACGTCATAATACTGAATTGCTGCCATTATGCATACACCTCCTCAAGTTTTGCAACGGAGTCCTTTGTCAGAACTACTTTCTTTGCTTTCATAACATCATATACGTTAATGGTGTTTGTCAGAGTTGTATTGATCTTGTCTAAGTTTCTTGCAGACATTACAGTGTTTGTATCATTGTCCGCCAAAACTACCAAGCCGTTTTCAACCTGTAAGTTATTCATAACTGTCTTGAAAGCTTTTGTTTTAATTTCGTCAAATTTCAATTCATCAACAACAATTAAGTTTCCGTCCTGCACTTTGCTTGTTAAAGCGGATTTCAATGCAGCCTGTTTCTCTTTCTTGTTTAATTTGATCGTATAATCTCTGGGAGTGGGAGCAAATACAACGCCGCCTCCTGTCCACTGGGGAGATCTTGTTGAACCCTGTCTTGCATGACCGGTTCCTTTCTGTCTCCAAGGTTTTCTTCCGCCGCCGGAAACTTCAGAACGAGTTTTTGCTTTCTGTGTTCCCTGACGTTTGTTGGCAAGCTGTGCAACGACTGCCATGTGTACCAGATGTTCATTGATTTCAACACCGAATACCGCATCGTTTAAGTCCATTTTACCGACTTCCTTGCCTTCCATATTATAAACAGATACGTTTGCCATCTGAATGGTCCTCCTTTCGTCCTAATTAAGCCTCAGCCTTAACTGTTTCTTTGATTGTTACTAATGCTTTTTTAGGTCCCGGTACTGCACCTTTGATTAAAAGTAAGTTCTTCTCAGCATCAACTCTTACAACCTGAAGATTCTGGATCGTTACTTTCTTGCATCCCATATGTCCGGGCATTCCTTTTCCTTTGAATACCTTGGAAGGGGAAGAACAAGCACCGTTGGAACCCTGATGACGATGGAATTTGGAACCGTGCGCCATAGGTCCTCTGTGCTGACCAAATCTCTTGATTGCACCCTGGAAGCCTTTACCTTTGGAAATTGCACTTGCGTCTACTTTGTCGCCTGCTTCAAAGATGTCAGCTTTGATTTCTGCACCGAGTGCATAATCTTCTGTGTTTTCAAACTTGAACTCTCTCACATATCTCTTTGCGGAAACGCCTGCCTTGTCAAAGTGACCTTTTAAAGGTTTGTTTACGCCATGTCTGTGAGCGATTTCTTTCTTTCCTGCTTTGTCTTTGTTGACGATTTTTTCTTTCTTGTCAACAAAACCAACCTGTACTGCATTGTAGCCGTCGTTCTCAACTGTCTTGATCTGAGTTACAACACAAGGTCCTGCCTGAAGAACGGTTACAGGAATTAATGTGCCGTCTTCATCGAAGATTTGAGTCATTCCGACTTTTGTTGCTAAAATAGCTTTCTTCATTTTGTTACCTCCTTGTTTCTACAGCGGAACGGGTCATCGGTTTCCCTCGCCGTTCATACTAGATCCAGGTACATATAAGTGGAACTTTTCGTTGCTTCTATATAAACCTAATTAAGGATCTAATCTGTTACTTTGAAATGATTATTTCATTTTGATGCCGATGAAAACACCAGCGGGCATCTCAAGTCTCTGTAATGCATCTACGGTCTTCTGTGTAGGTGCCATTACGTCGATCAGTCTCTTGTGAGTTCTCTGTTCGAACTGTTCACGGGAATCTTTGTACTTGTGAGTAGCTCTTAAGATGGTAACAACTTCCTTTTTTGTAGGAAGCGGTACAGGGCCACTTACCTGAGATCCGTTCTTTTTGACTGTTTCGATGATTTTTTTGGCAGATGCATCAACTAACTGATGATCGTAAGCTTTTAATGTAATTCTCATTACCTGCTGATTTGCCATAAAAAAAGTCGCCTCCTTTTCGCACTTTTGTTTCTTAAGTACGACAAGCGGTGACTGTACACTCTCCCGTGTGTGTCCTAAAGACTTTCACACGTCGTTTCTATCTCTCTGATAGACATTTATGTTTGTACAGTGACTTGTCGTCAGTTTCCTAACTTGACATTCGCTCCACGGAAAACCTGCAACGATGTGCAGCAACCTCACGCTTCATCGCTATCATGCCACAGCACTTGCTAGTATAAATGAAAAAAAGGAGCTTTGCAAGCCCCTTTTTTCAAAGTTTTCTTTCGTTTTTTGTATTTTTTTCAATACAATTTATTGATTTTTGCACTCTGCCTTTACCATTTCAAACTCATCCACCATATCTTGTGTAGGAGCCGCTGTCAGCATACTAACGACTACATTTACAACAATCGCAACGATAAATGCCGGAAGCAGTTCATAGATATTCCATGCGCCGCCCATGGGTCTTACCAGAAACTTCCATATAAATACCATGGCACCGCCGGTAAACATTCCGGCAAGTGCACCCCATTTATTGGAGCGTTTCCAGAACAAAGCAAGCAGCATGACCGGTCCGAATGCCGCGCCGAAGCCCGCCCACGCGAAAGATACGATCTCAAATACGGAGCTGTTGGGGTTTCTGGCAATGATGACCGCAACCAATGAAATAATGACAACCGTAACACGGGCAATGATCATGGATGCCTTTTCGGACAGGTTTTTAAAAAATACTTCCTTTATAATATTCTGCGATACACTGGAAGATGCCGCCAGCAGCTGTGAGTCTGCTGTGGACATCGTCGCCGCCAGAATACCCGCCAGAATAATGCCTGCAAGCAATGCTGCAAGAATACCGTGCTGACTGATCAGAGTCGCTACCGCAATAATAATTGTCTCGGGATCTTCAAGCACAGGAATAGCACCGCACCGGCTCATGGCATTGCCGACAATACCGATCAGGATTGCCACGCCCAGAGAAATAACCACCCATATGGTTGCAACACGTCTGGATAATTTTAACTTTTCAGGATTTTCAATTGCCATAAAGCGAAGCAATACATGAGGCATACCAAAATAACCGAGCCCCCATGCCAGTGTCGAAAGAATGGTAATGGCACCGTAATGAACAGCTTCTCCCGATGCCGCATCATGCATGGCAGTCAGGCTGAAGTAGCCTACCATACTCTGTGCATTGGCACTGACACTTTCAATACCGCCGGCCGTTACCACGCCAAAGCCCAGGACGGATATAATTGCCAGCGTCATAACAATACTCTGTATAAAGTCTGTGGTGCTGGCCGCAAGAAAGCCACCGAGCGTTGTATAGCCCACAATGACAATTGCACTGATTACCATTGCCACAAAATAATCCACACCAAACAGGTTGGCAAACAATTTACCGCATGCCGCAAAGCCCGATGCCGTATAGGGTACAAAGAAAATAATGATGATGATTGCCGCAATAACGGAAAGAATTTTTTTATCATCTCTGTATCTGTTTGAGAAAAATACCGGAAGCGTTGTGGAATTGTTGCATGCCACCGTATATTTACGAAGTCTTTTGGCCACAACCAGCCAGTTGATATAAGTTCCGACGGCAAGACCAGCCGCTGTCCAGAAAGCATCTGCGATTCCCGTTGCATACGCCACTCCCGGGAGCCCCATCAAAAGCCAGCTGCTCATATCGGATGCTTCCGCACTCATAGCCGTTACAAAAGGCCCCAGTTTTCTGCCTCCCAGATAAAAATCATCCGTCGTTTTATTCTTTTTGGAAAACTTGAATCCGATCCAGATAGTCAAAACCAGATAGAGCACAATGGAAATTAAAATACAAATATTGGATGTTGTCATATGTAGTTACTCCTCTTCCTCTTATTCCTGCTTATATTTCACTTTTTTCATCATAGCATACTTCGGCGGTCATGTACAAGAAAAAAAGAACAGCGCCGCAGCCGCTGTTCTTCTTTGAACTGTTTTATCTATATATTTATTACTGATTTCTTTCCTTTAAATAGAACCCATTTCATCCATAATACCGACAATCATTATTCCCAGGAAACACAATCCGAGCACGATGCCCACAATGCCGCAGATCATGCCTGCCAGCGCGATTGAAGGCATTATTCCGCCGCTTTCTTTTTTGGAAACACATGCCAGAACAATTGCCGCAATGCCAAAAACAATTCCGCCGACGCCATAGCAGCAACAGGTAAGTATCGCCAGAATGCCGCAAATCAATGCAGCGACCCCCCAACCGTCCGTTGCACTTCTCTCACCGGGCTTCGCGTAAATACTTTCCTGCTGGTACGGCTGCTGATAATAATTGTAGTTATAAGAACCGTATTGCCCATTGGGATTATACTGCATATTCGGATCATACTGCCCGTTCGGATTATACTGCATATTCGGATCATACTGTCCGTTCGGATTATACTGCATATTCGGATCATACTGTCCGTTCGGATTTTCATTCATCAGATTATTATCGTCCATTCTTTATTCCTTCCGATAAATTGTTATGATGGATATCATTATACTAGATAATTTCACAAAATTCAACTTGTCCTTTTTGACTAACGGATAAAAATATTGTACAGTATTATGCAGTAGAAATAAAAGGAGTAAAAAGCATGTATTATCACGTCCGTATAAAAAAAATACCGTTTATGATACTTACCTTTCTTCTCCTCGTATTCGGCGTTGCTGTTTATCTGTATATCGCAACCGTAGAAGCGCTTCCCCGGTTCATTACATCATGTGGCTTTAAATCCTTTTTTCACCTGTACTGTCCGGGCTGCGGCGGCACAAGAGCGGTTTATCATTTATTCCATCTGCAACCGATACAATCTCTGTTGTGCCATCCGCTTGTATTATATATCGTCGTTTGCGCTTTTTACTACTGGGGAAAAACTTTACTTTTTTTAGTCAGACAGCACGGTATGGCAGAATTTGATATTTGTCTCGTTTTTCTTTGGGGAATGCTGATTTTTTCAGTCCTGTTTTTTATTTTTCGCAATTTTCTTTTGATCGCCTGTCATATCGATTATATGGGCGACCTGATTCAATATTGGCAATAACAATCAAGGAGGTACTGTTATGTGGATTGCAGACCAATGGAAAGATTATGAAGTGATAGATACCTGTTCCGGTGAAAAATGTGAAAGATGGGGAGATTATATTTTGGTACGTCCGGACCCTCAGGTCATCTGGGATACCGGTCACGACCATCCCGCCTGGAAAAACAAAAACGGTCATTACCACCGCAGCAACAAAGGCGGCGGCGAATGGGAATTTCGCAATCTTCCGAAAGAATGGATCATTCATTATAAGGAACTGACCTTTCATCTAAAACCCTTCAGTTTTAAGCATACGGGACTTTTTCCCGAACAGGCAGTCAACTGGGATTGGTGTGCCGAAAAAATCCGGGAGGCCGGAAGACCGGTCAAAATCCTGAACCTTTTTGCCTATACCGGCGGCGCTACCGTATCCGCCGCAAAAGCCGGCGCTGCCGTTACCCATGTGGATGCTTCCAAAGGCATGGTTGGCTGGGCAAAAGAAAATGCCGTATCCAGCGGTCTTGCCGACGCACCCATCCGCTGGCTGGTGGATGACTGCGTCAAATTCGTAGAACGGGAAATCCGCCGCGGCAACACCTATGACGGTATTATTATGGACCCGCCTTCCTACGGAAGAGGGCCCAAAGGTGAAATCTGGAAAATCGAAGAGTCCGTTTATCCTTTTATTCAACTGACGGCACAACTTTTAAATAAGGATTCTCTTTTCCTATTGATCAACTCCTATACGACAGGACTGCAGCCCGCCGTACTTTCTTATATGCTCAATACGGCAATTGTCAGCCGCTTCGGCGGTCATGTACAGGCCGACGAAATCGGTCTGCCCGTCAGCTCCAACGGCTTGGTATTACCTTGCGGAGCCAGCGGACGATGGAGCCGTCAGTAATCATATATACCGTCCTCAATTTCCAACTCCTCGAAGACCTCTTTCAGCTCTTCGGGGAACAACGGTATATAAAAATTACAATTATACTGTTGATTTCCGTATTTCTTCAGCGCAATCCTGGCATAATAGCCCTTCTTGGAAATGGTTCCTTCATCGATCAGATTCTGCGTCGCCTCTGATAAAAACAGGCTTTCCAGCACATCCTCAAACAACGGATCATCCGGCTGCAGTTTCAAAACTTTCATATCCTTCCCATCATTCAGCCATTGATATACCTGAATAAATGCTACATCATCTTTTTCAATCCCGGCTTTTCCATACCAGCCTTCTCTCTTCAAGATCTCGATGGTAGCAGTATCCTCTTCATAAACCGGTAAATTAAAGCTCATCTGCTGATCCTCGAAATATTCTGTTGAAAAACATATATTTCCGATGGGCACCTGCGTCATAACCATCTCAGAACTCCTATTGGCAACATCTTCTTTCATTGCATCATAAAGCTCTCTTGTCAACTCAAAAAGCATGGTATTATTGTCGCTGGTATCCAGATTATAAGTGTGATAAGTTACCGTATTCTTACTGGTTCTGTTAAAAAAAGCCAGCTCAGTTTCCTCCTTTAATATCAGGTAAACAGCCTCTTTATATTCCGGCAGATCGTACAGATATGCCCAGCATTCTCTGATATCATCCATCTTCAGATAATAATGCCGCATCACTTCTCTCCCGTCGGAAAGGCGGAATTTGACAGATATATCCTCTCTGCTGTCTCCGTCCCCATTCTCATAAGCCGGTACATCCTCTGTCACTAAAACTGCACTCTCTGTATCCAGGCTGTCATCATAACAATATTCCCCACGCTCTATTGCCTGCTGCAGCATGCTGATTAACCGCTCTTTCGCTTCCTGATCGGTTATCTCCATATTTTCCATCAAATAATCACTGGTAGAAATATAATTACCTTCTGCATCGTACATATCGTAATGATAATCTTCATAACGGACAAAGGCAAAACTCTCTACCTGTTCCGTTTTGGGAAGATAGGTATCATATCCCGTCAGGTCACAGGCAAAGACAAAGTAAACTACCAGTGTAACAATCACTGACAGTGCAAAAGAAACTTTCCCTCCCAGTGCCTCTTTAAAATTTCCTTCCATAATTGTCTGCAATACGACCTGCATAATCAGCAGTCCGCAGAATACACCAAAGAGCCCGTACCAGATCCGGGAATTTTCGGCATTTGCCATATATATCATGAACACGCCCAGAAACAAACTTCCCACAATCATAATCATACATTTGATAACAGGTTTTGTCTTGGAAAAAATCATGGATTTTCCACCGGTCTGCGCCGGCCGCTTGTGATAAAGCTGCCAGGCAATTGCTCCGTAAACGACAATCTGAAGCACCAGAACCGCTGCATATCCCCAAATGCCGCCAAAGTTGCCGCTATCCGCAAATCCGGCATTTTCCATGGAAACCGATTTGTACATTCCGACAAAAACCCCAATCGGAGTAAAAACTCCCGGCGCCAATATATCATAAACTTCCGCAGAGATATGGGTCTGATAAAATATATTCATCAGCTCCTCTTTCAGCAGAAAGCATGCCGGTTCCATCAGCAAAAGTACCGCGGCTCCGCAGAAGCCCAGCACAACATTCCCCGTCAGGCTCTGTGCAATTAATACCAAAAAATAAGCTGCAACAAACAGGAGCAAATGCATAAAAAAGCTCATAAGCGTGGCATTGAAAAAATCACCGTCCCAGATTCCCCTGAGTGCTGCCGCTACATTCGCCAAAATCATGTTTCCGCCGAAACTCAGCAGAAAGATCCACAGACTGTTCAGATTGATATACCAAAACCGCGTAGATGCCTTGACCGGAACAGACTTAAACAGATCCACCTTTTTCTGATGATTGATCCATGAAAACCCCTGCAATGCCAGCAGCATTGCCATTCCTATCACAACAATACTATATATGCCTCCGCCGGATATACTGCTGTTTATAACGTAATTTTTAAACCATGCCAACTGGCTCTGTCTTCCTGCCGCCCCATAGTACTCCAATCCCTGCATATAGGTTCCCGCCTGCATAAAGACCGATACCGGCAGGATAAAAAACCAGATCACAACGCAAAGCGCACATGTCCATAATCTTTTCTTAAAATTCCAGCCGCTAAGCTTCCAGAATGAGTTTTTTGATGTCATAACCAACTACCTCCGTTTCACTGATAAAGATTTCCTCCAGGGTCAATGGAAGCACCTCACAAAATACCGTTTCCAGCGTATCAAATTTCTGTATCGTTTCATTCTTTTCCCCTCTGATGGTAAAAATATGCACAGACCCTCTCTGCTCTTTATGTATGATTTGGCAGATTGATAAAGCCTTCTCATATTCCGTTTCATCCCGAAATACACACTGTACCTTCTGAATGCTGCATTTCATCTCATCCAGATCCCTGGATAGCAGCACGCCTCCTTTATGCAACAGTCCCACCGCATCACAGATGTCTTCCAGCTCCCTCAGGTTGTGGGATGCAATTACCGGTGTCAGCCCTCTTTCTCCCATTTCTTTTGCCAAAAGGCTTTTAATTGCCTGACGCATGACCGGATCAAGTCCGTCAAAGGTCTCATCACATAACAGATAATCCGTTTTTGCTGCCAGACCACAGATAAATGCCAGTTGTTTCTTCATTCCCTTGGAATAGGTTCCTATTTTTCTTTTCCCTTCCAGACCGAACTGATTCAATAATTTGTAATATTCATTTTTATCAAATTCCGGATAAACCATGGAATAATATTTTTCCATTTCTACCGCATTGGAATGTGCAAAAAAATAAGGTTCATCGGCAATGAAAAACACTTTCCGCTTTGCCTCGGGATTATCATAAACCGGGAGATCGTCTATCATGATCTCTCCCTGATCGGCATGGCTGACTCCCGCTATCATACGAAGCAGCGTGGACTTTCCTGCTCCGTTTGTCCCGATCAGCCCGAATACCATACCTTCCTTCATATCAAAATCAATCTGATCGACCGCAACAAAATCATCAAATTTTTTTGTGACTCCTTTTACACTAATCATGCCTGCTCTCCCCCTTTATGCTTTCTTTCGTTTAAGTAATCCAAAAGCACCGCAAGATCTACTCCCGATTCTTCCGCTTCTTTCACAACCGTCTCCAGCTTATGCAATATTTCTTTCTCCTTCATTTCTTTCAGACCGACATTATCTGCAACAAAATTGCCCCTGCCTTTTACCGTATAGACAAATCCCTGTCTTTCCAGTTCGGCATAGGCCTTCTGAATCGTATTTGGATTTATGGAAAGTTCCATCGCCAGCGTCCTGACCGACGGCATCTTTTCATTTGGCGCAAGTGCCCCTCTCACGATAAGATTCTTATACTTATTGACAATCTGCTCGTAGATGGGAGTTGCATCGGTATAATCAATCCAAATCATTCTCATCTCTCCTTACCATGAAAATACGTATTTGATGTGTACTATTTATGTTAGTACACTAAGATTAGCATAAAAAACAGGCAATGTCAACCCAAAGACATTGCCCGCTCTTTATTCTGCAAAGTAAGCATCAATTCCGTCTGCCATACCTTTTACAAGTTTATTTTGATAATCTGCTGTCTGCATCAACATATCCTCTGTGGGATTGCTCATAAATCCCATTTCCACGATCGTAACCGGAATGGTACACCAGTTGATCCCGCTCATGGTATCCGTCTCCCAGACTCCTTTGCTTGCCGCTCCGGTCTCCGCCAGCATATGGTTCAGGACTTCATCGGAAAGTTTTCTGCTGCCGAAGTAGATATTGCTGCAATAGGGGTTCGATGCCGTAGGGCAGATCGTCATGATTCCGTTTGCGGAAGAATCCTCAGAGCCGTTGGCATGAATCCTGATCAATATGTCCGCGCCTGCATCTGCCGACAGGATTGCTCTCTCGGAATTGCTGATATTGACATCATTGGTTTCCCGCACCATATAAACTTCATAACCTCTCGTCTGCAGCTCATCCCGCAGTTTCAGGGATACATCTAAAGTCAATTGATACTCCGGCACTCCGCTGGAAACGCCGCTGGTACCGCCTGCCACCTTTGCTTTTGTCTCCGATGCCCCGGGACCGATGGGTTCCTTTTCGCTGTTTCCCTTAGCCTGATGACCGGGATCGATTGCAATCAGATAACCGCTATTTCCCGGACTTTGTTCTTCCTGCTCTTTTGTTTCAGAAGCCGGATCACTTGATTCTGCATCGGATTCGGCGGGCAGGATTGTCACCGTATCTTCAATTTGAGGAATCGTTTCCTGCACCGCTCCTGCTTCCTTTTCGGATACATCAATACCCAAGGCAGTTTCCACACCTGCAGCCGGTAATGCTTCGCCGCCGTTCAAACTCTCCGTTTCTGTCTC
This sequence comes from Lachnospiraceae bacterium, assembly GCA_051877575.1. Lineage (GTDB taxonomy): Bacteria > Bacillota > Clostridia > Lachnospirales > Lachnospiraceae > UBA2882. Next base: position 24,795 of record JBJEJA010000009.1, read on the forward strand.
TATCCCCTCAGCAGCAATGTCTTCGGTTTCATTTTTGTTGCGGCATCCTGCAAAAAATATCAGAATGAAACATAAAAGTATCGTTAGTTTTTGTTTAGTTCTCCATTTTTTTCTCATGAGTAATCTGCTCTCCGTTCCACCCATTCTCATATGACATTGTCCGATACACCATAAACAGCATAAGCCCCAGTGTCACAAACGATAATACGAAATACGGAACATTCTTGGATTGATCATAATTATAGTAGTAACTATAAGTAATAAATGTAACCAGAATCTGCACAACAGGTACCCAGAACAATCTGACACATAAAACACCGAGCATAATGGCAATAATCTCAATAAAATAACCATATCTTTCATGCATCTGCGGCAGAAAATACAAAGCAAGAGCTCCTTGTGCATAACAGATCATCAACAAAAGCTCAGGTGTCAGTCTGGTATGCATCAATTTATAAACAACCGCTACCATAAACAACAATATTACGCCTAAGGCGAAGTATATTCCCGCCTGACTATACCAGGAAGTCAGATTCAGTTCACCAATAATATAATAAATATTGGGATATTTCAAGGAAAGTCTTTCAGCATAACTTCCGGTCTGTTTAAAATATATGCCCAGAAGCTCTGCCAACGGTCTTCCTGCAATCCACGCAGGAATAATACTTATTAGATATATCAGTGGAATCCAGATAAAATCCACTGTTTTTATTTTCTTAAAGAGCCAAAGAAGCAATATAATCGGCAGCCACAACAGGGCCTGTAACTTAAATGCAAAAGCAATTCCATAAAAAATCATAGCCGTTCTGCTCTTCTCCTTTAACAGGAATAAAAGAGTCAGCAACAAAAAGGAACAATAAATTGCATCGCATTGCCCCCACATGCTGCTGTTTGAAATAACCGTAGGCGCCAGAAACACAATGGAAAATGCCAACATTGCACGAAATTCCTTTTTACAAATTACATAGACAATCAGTCCTGCCGCCACAGAAAGAACCAAATCAAAAAAAATCGTAATCAGCTTCATTGCAACAATGCTTTTCGCACCGAACTGTGCCGCTATCGCCAGTAAATACATATATGCAGGCGAATAATCATAAAAATCACCTGCCAGCGCCCGGAGGCCATTCTGTGACAGTTGCGCGATCCAAATCTCTAAAAAACCTGTCCAATCTCTGGACTGATACCAGATTAGTTTTTTGCGAATCATTAAACCAAACAAAATTACCAATGCCAATGTCAGAACATATAACAGCTGCTTATTTTGTCCAATAATCCGCAATTCCCCATTGGGCATATTTTTGTTGTCCGATTGCTGTTGCTTGTTATCCATATTTTTCCTCTTACTCTACTCACCATATAAGGTAGATTTCAAAAATTGTTTATTTGCCTCAAAATCCACTTCCAAAACTGCCATATTCCGAATGGTCGCATTGGTGTAACTTCCTTCTATGGGAACACACTGCTGAACCATATCATAACTTAAAAACTTCCATGCATTCAGGGAAAGACTAAAACATTCTCCCTGTTTCAGATTGGTCGTCAAATTAGGAAACAGCCCGTCTGCCAATTCCCCTCCGTTTGTCAAAACTGATCCCGGAAGCTTTGCAATCACTGCCGACAATACTTTTCGCTGTCTCTCCGTTCTTCCAAAATCCGTTCCGATATAACGGTTTCTGGTAAACGCCAATGCCTGAGGACCGTTCAAATGAATCATGCCGCTTAAAGAAGGATCCAAAAAGTCTGTTGCCAGATCTCTTCCCTCTAACTGGTTATACTCCATCAGATAGCCGTTGACATACTGTACTTCATCATTGGTCAATTCCAGATCCACACCCCCTACCGCATCAACCAGATTGGCAAATGCCTGGAAATTCACCAACGCATATCTATGTACCGGAATATCAAAATTTTCCTCAATGGTCTGCATCAAAAGCTCCGGTCCGCCATAAGAATATGCTGCATTTAAACGGTTTCCGTCATGACCAGGAATCTGCACATACATATCCCGAAGTAGTGAAGTCATGGTAATCGTCTTGGTCTTGTCGCTGATGGAAATCAGAATCATCGCATCAGATCTTCCGTCATCTCCCGCCAATCTGGAGTCATTGCCGATTAACAGCACATTGATTACGCCATTCTCCTTCATCGGCTCAAAGGTGAAACTGTCCGCCTCTTTATATGTCATTTTGTTATACAGGCTTCCGACGATTGTATATAGCCCGATAAATCCGATAATGAACAAAGCGGCAAGAACTGCAAGAACTTTAAAAAATTTATTTTTTTTCTTCTTTCCCTTTTCCTGTTTTTTCTTATTCTTATTTCCGGTTTCCTGCCTTTTATTTTCTGCTTTTTTGCTCCCCTGCTTTTTTGTTTTTGCAGGCTCCTGCTTTCTTCTCTGTGCCATCTCTTTCCGATTGCTTTCTGTAGATTTTCCTGCGGATTGTCTACTTGCCGACTTTCCTTCCGTTCTGCGTTCAACCGGTCTTGCCAGTGAAAGATCCGGACCATCCGCTTCTTTCTCTACCGGTTGCCGCCTGTTGGGAGGCTGTTCATATGACGGTTTTGCCAGCGACAGATCCAGCTCATCCGTTTTGGGCCGTGTCTGAACCTTACCGGCGCTTCCGTAAAGCTCCTGCTCCAGAAACAGCTCCAGCCCCTTCTGAATCTCTTCCCCCTCCAGCTTTTCTTTTCTATCCATAAACACATATCCTCTCTTTACCCAAATGATATAGGAGAGATTTTACCATCTTTGCCTCTATTATGCAAATCAGCCGGACAGCCGTTTTCTTGTGTTATAGACATTCGCTGATTTTAACCGGTCGATGCTCTTTTACGGATTTATTTGCAGCAAGCCCCATAAGCACCGGTTTTAAACCATCTTCTGCCGAAAGCGGCACCGGGATATCCTCTTCGATGGCTTTTACAAATGCTTCCATTTCTTTGGCATAGGCATCCATATAGCGCTCCAGGAAAAAATAGAGCGGCTTTTCACTTTCTACTCCTGTAATCCCGCTGAATTCCACTGAAGACGGCTTATCGTTTTCCACTTTTACCATTCCTTTATCCCCAAACACTTCCACTCTCTGGTCATATCCGTAAACCGCCTTTCTGGAATTATCTATCACAGCAATGGCACCGTTTTCCATTTGAAGAGTTATAACTGCCGTATCCACATCTCCCGCTTTGCCGATCTCCGAATCCACCAGTACCGCGGACTGCACATATACTTCAGTTGCATCACACCCCGCCAGGAATCTGACCATATCAAAATCATGAATGGTCATATCCAGAAACATTCCGCCGGATACTTTGACATATTCCGCACTCGGAGGCTCCGGATCCCTGGAAGTCACCTTAATAATATGAGGCTTTCCGATCTTGCCGCTTGCAACAGCTTCCTTTACTGCCGCAAAATTGTGATCAAAGCGCCGGTTAAAACCAACCTGATACTTTACCTTACTGCCTTTTAACGCTTCCATAACCTCTTTGATCCTGGCCACCTCAAAATCAATGGGTTTCTCGCAAAATACATGTTTTCCCGCAGCAATTGCTTCCAGGGAGATTGCAGAATGTGTATTGGTGGATGAGCAGATTAAAACCGCATCAATATCCGGATCCCGCAAAATCTCCCGGTAATCCTTTGTTACCTTCTCCACTCCCATTGCCTTAACTGCGTCTTCTGTTTTTTCATTCATAAACGGATCGGCCATCGTCTTTACTCTTGCACCGGCCACTTGACTGCCAATACTCTTAGCATGAACCTGTCCAATCCTGCCTGCTCCGATAATTCCTATTGTTACCATATGCTAACTCTCCTCTTCCCGCCATCCTTTGCATACATCCACCCAGCCGGAAGATACGGAATACTTCTCCAATTCCTCCAGCTTCAGTTCTATTGCGCTGTTACTGCTGCCGGCCGCCGGATATACGGACTGAAATCTTTTCAGGGACTCATCCAGATAAACCGTTACCTCCGGTTTTACCCCAAAGGGACACACTCCGCCCGGCGCATGACCGATGTACTCCTCCACTTCATCGAAAGGGATCATCTTTGCCTTTGCGTGGAACCGTTCCTTATACTTCTTATTATCTATTTTGGCTTCCCCGCTGACTACGATGATAATCGGCTTGTCCTCCAAAAGTAAAGAAATGCTTTTGGCGATCCGTTCCGGCTCACACCCCACCGCTGCAGCAGCCAGTTCCACTGTGGCACTGGACTGCTCCAGCTCCAATATCCTGCCTTCCATACCGTATTGGGAAAAATATTTTTTCACTACTTCAATTGACATGTTTCCATTCCTCCTTATGTTGCCATCCTTATAGACTTTCCCGCATAGCTTCGGATTTTTACCACACCTGTGGGATTCTCACCATGTCGGACGTAATTTCATCAATGGACGCTGCTCCGCACATCGCCATGGTATCTTCCAATTCTCCGGCAAGCTGATCAATATAAGTTTTTACGCCTTCCTTTGCACCGCCGTAAACAGCCGTTACAAAAGGTCTTGCAATCAGGACACCATCTGCTCCCATAGCCAATGCTTTGAATACGGTTACACCGCTCCTGATACCGCCGTCAACAAGGATTTTAACCCCGCTGCCCTTTAAGGCTGCCGCAATTTCCGGCAGTACCTCGGCCGAAGAAGGACACTGGTCCAGCACTCTGCCTCCGTGATTGGAAACAACGATAGCCGCAGCTCCCGCTTCTTTTGCTTTTAATGCACCTTTTGCCGTAATCACGCCTTTGACAATAAAAGGAACCTTATGTACGCCAATGATCTCCTTCAATTCTTCTACGCTTTTACTTCCTGCGGGCGGTTCACAGTTTTTCAGAAACGGCAGTCCTGCCGCGTCAATATCCATGGCTACCGCAAAAGCACCGGAGTCCTTTACCAGTTTCATTTTTTCATCAATAACCTCTTTACTCCATGGCTTTACCGTGGGCACTCCCATACCTCCGGCTTTTCTGATTGCTTCGGTTGCACCGATCATGACCTGTTCATTGGCGCCGTCACCGGTAAATGCAGCAATTCCATTTTCCGCACAAGCCTCCAGCAAAATGCTGTTATAGCTTAAATCATCATATTTGTCTCCGTAATGAAGTTTTACCGCTCCCACAGGTCCGGCAAAAACCGGCATCCGGAACTTTTGTCCGAACATTTCCACGGAGGTATCTGCTTTACGGTTTTCACAAAGGGTATCCATGTTGATACGCACCTTTTGCCATGCATCAAAATTGCGGATTGCCGTATCACCCAATCCTTTTGATCCCGGCCCCGGTATCTGATTGCCACATGCCCTTCCGTTACATACATTACATGCCTTACAATAGTTTCCGATTGTCTTTCTCGCCTCGGTAAGTACTTCCTGATAATTCATTGTTCTTTCCTCTCTCATTCATGCCATAACTTATACTTTGCCAAACATCCGGCAGATTATTTTCCCTTAGTCAGTATAGCATATCATTTTTTAATTTGGAATTATGAATCCGACATGGCATAACTTGTCCTTACACTCTACAGTTCACTTCCATACTCAAGTTCATAATCGACTACTATATCATCTTTAAAATTGATCAGTAAATATTCATAACCTTCCCATCGATCATCCCTAACAATATATCCCCAATGATAATCATACTTTTCCCCATCGCTTAGATATGCTCCATGGCTGATAGAATACTCCCCTAATAATTCCTCAACTTCATCTGACGTCATTCCGACTAATTCAACTTTTGTATATAAATCATCCAGCATATGATAACGTTAATCCCGCTCTACAGATGTCCAGTTATCGGCACTGAATTCGGTAATTACATTATTCTTTCCGCAGCCACATAATACCGAGATTATGGCGACACATATTACAAATGATGCTATTTTATTGTGTTGTCTCATTCACTCACTCCTCATAATTCATTGTCCGCCTCTCTGACTTTTCCTTTGAAATTTGAATCTACTGTTTTATATATCTCTGGTTTTTACTCTTCGGTTTATCCGGCAATGTCATCCTAATGACCCCTAATTCCATCGCCGGATTTATATAATTTTTTCGGAGAGTTTCTTTAGATTTCAGACCAAGCAATTCCATAATCGTATTCGAGGTATAGGGAATATCATACTCCATAACTTCAAGCATACGCTTTACATATTCCGATGCATTCACATTTGCTTTATTCACCTGCGTAATAACTTCATCTAACACTTGGTCAATCATCTCTAACATAAATTCAACAAAAACATCAGAAGTACCATTCACATGACTTTTAGCTATTGCATCATAATATTCTGACTGAAATCTTTCTATTTGGCTTTCTAACGGAATGAATTCAAATATACTTCGCCATCGATATAAAATAACTGTGTGCCATAATCTTGCCATTCTTCCGTTTCCATCGGCAAAAGGATGAATAAACACAAATTCATAATGAAAAACTGCTGCCATAATGAGCGGGTGTACAATTCCTTCATTCTTCTTAACCCATGATAATAAATCTTTCATCAACTCACTTACCATGTTAGCCGGTGGTGCTACAAAAATGCATTTCTCCCCGAAAAAAACTCCTTCTTCACCTTTTCTAAAGACTCCTGATCCATTAGCAGTTCTATAAGTCATGATACCATGAATTTTTTTTAAATCAAAAATACTGGAAGGATTAATTTCTGTTATTTTCTCATACGCGGCATACGCATTCTTTACTTCTTGTATTTCTCTTTGATCCCCTAAGACCAAATGACCATGAATAACATCTCTCATTTCGGAAAGAGATAAAGAATTTGCCTCTATTTTCAACGACGAATGAATAGAGCGAATCCTATTATTCCTTCTTAAATATGGTTTTGATTCCAATTCCTTGTGACTGCTGATTTTGCCAACCTTTTCAGATATATCAGAAACAAGTTTCATCATTTTATTTGAAATAGTATATGGTGGTACATAATTACTCATTTATAGTTTACCGCCTCATCTTGCTTATTATCTTGCTTACTATCTTACCCGTTTTTCAAATATTTATCAACAAGGTTTTCTCCTATCTGTAATCTTTATAAAGTAACTTTATAGGATATCTGCAGAAAGCAGAGAATACTTCGTTTAGGCAACAGTATTTCATGATTTGAAATTTGGTAAAAACAGGCAATATTTATGGTAAAAATGACCTTTTTTGTGCTATAATCAGTCTGATACTTTTATGAGGAGGAAATTTCATGTACAAAAAGGTAAAGCAGTTTGCATCCGCAAACGGTCTGACAGTAGAAGACAAATCCGGACTGGCCTACGGTCTGTTAAACGGTTACTTCGTTTTAATCCAGCAGCATCCAACCGTCGAAGCACGGCATCTTATCTGCCTTTGGGCAAAACCGGCAAATGACGCATCCGCATCTGCGGCCGTAGATTACCTGAATCAATGTCCGGCCAGATTCCAATATCTCCGGACATCATCATATAATGGCACCAAAATCGTTGCCGAGTTTCAGGGAACAGGATTCCAATGGGGCAAAAACTATGTCCCCTGTATGGAAAGCTTTTTACGGGAAATTACTACCTATTGCAGAAACAATGATTTCCTGCCATGCTGTGAAGGCTGCGGTACCCAGTTTGGGCTTAATCTTTATCAATTAGACGGCAGCCCGCATATGTTCTGCTCATCCTGCTATACCGGCGTAACCGCTCAAATTCAGCAAAATGCCATTCAGAAAAAGAAATTGGGCAGCGGAAATGTGATCGGTGGTATCATCGGTGCATTATTGGGCTCCCTTCTCGGCGTTGCCGCATGGGTTATCATCTATGAATTGGGCTACATCTCCGCTTTGGGCGGTCTGATTATGGTTGTCTGCTCCATGAAGGGCTATGAACTGTTGGGCGGAAGGCTCAATAAGCTGGGAATTGCTCTTTCCTGCATTATTTCCGTATTGATGCTGTTTTTTGCGGAACAGGTCTGTCTGAGTATTGAAATCTGCAAAGCGCTCAGCGACTTTACATTCATAGAAGCTTTCCAGAGTGTACCTTTCTTCCTTTCCCAGTCTGAAATTATGGCTGCCGCTGCTCAGGATGTCTTCATCGGTCTGCTTCTGATGGTCGTTGCCGCATTTGCCACAGTCAAACAGGCCTATAAAGAAAATTCCGCTTCCGTAAGCACTCGTATGGTAGCTCCGGTGACCAGAAGCAATTGACAACCCTCCCCGGACGTGGTAAAATTTTAAAAACTTTGAGGGAGTAGTTAGCGCAATCGGTCGTGACAAGTCAACATACTGATTTCTAAGAAATCTGGCTTGCCTTAAATAACGAGACTCATGGTATGGCATAGCGGCTGTATCTGAGTCTTTTTTATTGTCAGATACAGCAATGTATCTGATTTTTTTTATACAGGAGGATAATATCATGGATTTATGGGAATTATTTTTGATCGCGGTAGGTCTTTCTATGGATGCTTTTGCAGTATCCGTCTGTAAAGGACTTGCCACCAAGGAAGTGAAAGCAAAACACTTTTTGATTGTTGGTTTATGGTTCGGCGGTTTTCAGGCACTGATGCCGACACTCGGTTATCTGCTCGGGTCGGCATTCCAGCAATACATTACCACGCTTGACCACTGGATTGCCTTCATTCTTCTTGCTCTGATCGGAGGAAATATGATCCGCGAGTCTTTCTCAAAAGAAGAAGAACATGCCAATGATTCTTTTGCTTTTAAGATCATGCTTTTGATGGCAATTGCTACAAGCATTGATGCTTTAGCAGTCGGTATCACCTTCGCCTTGCTGCCGGATGTCAATATTCTCGCCGCTGTTTCCTTTATCGGTATCATCACCTTTATTTTATCAGGTATCGGTCTTAAAATCGGAAATGTCTTTGGCTCCAAGTACAAATCCAAGGCAGAATTTGCCGGAGGATTGATTCTGGTACTGATGGGCATTAAAATTTTATTGGAACATCTGAATATCATTCACTTTTAACGAATTTCCATAGCGGCTCTTCATACATCCGCACAATACAAAACCGCAATTTCCGATAGATACGCGAAAATTGCGGTTTTCTGATTTCCATATGATTTTAACGGGTCATATTATTTCTTTTTTCCGAATAATCTCAAAAGCTTCAGGAACATGTTGATAAAATCCAGATACAGTTCAAATGCACCCATCAAAGCAAGTGTCAGCACATTACTGTCATTAGACACCGTCGCAAGCCGTTTGATTTTCTGTGCATCATATGCAGTCAATCCCACAAAAATCAGCACACCGACTACGCAGATAATGGTGTCGACCATATCATTCCCTAAAATCAGGAGATTGACAAATCCTACAATAACAATGCCAAGCAGACCCATGAGCCAAAGACTTCCCGCGCTGGTGAGGTCTTTTTTCGTTACAAGACCAATCACTGCCATAATACCGAATAATCCTGCAGTTACCAGAAAGATCACTGCAATGGAAGTTCCCGTATAAGCCAGAAACAGCACCGAAAACGTAACACCGGTCAAATAGGAATATACAGCAAATAAGATACCTGCCAGTATTGCATTGTTTTTGGAGATTGCCCAGTTGGATATCGCAACCACCGCAAGTTCTGCCATCAATAAAACAAAGAAATTATTTCCGCTGAGCATTCGGAATGCAACCATGGGCGATGTAGTCAATGCCGCCCCGGCAGTAATCAACAACGCAACAACCATAAACAGGAATGATTTTGCGACCACCTCTTCTCCGGCAATCTTGCTGAGATTCTGAATGCCGGACATCATAGGAGTACTTTCCGTTTCAAATCCCGCATTCATATTCATGAATTCCTCCGGGTTCTGCACCGGCTGCCCGCCTCCGTAATAGTAATTATCATCATATCGTGTGCCGGCTGCATCCTGATATTGGTTATCCATATGATTTCCCGAATAATTATTTGGATTATATGTCTCCATAATTTTCCCCTTTTCTATGTATTATTTTTTTTAGAATATCATATCATTTTTTCCTTTGCAAGTACTCCGGCCTTTTTACAACTGCCCTCTCTATTGCATCTCATTCTGTCCGGGTCCTCTGTTCAGAATTTTACGAATATTACACAAGAATACGATACCGCATACGGTCGCTGCAATCACGTCTGCCGAACATTCCGCAAAATAAATACTCATGACATCTCCTGTCACCATCGGGAAAATAATTGCAAAGGGCACCAGCAGGAAAACTTTCCTGAGAAGCGCCATAAACAGGGAGATCTTCGCCTGCCCCAATCCCATAAACGTGGTCTGGCATCCCATCTGCACACCAAATACCAGCATGCCCGCCACAAAGATGGGCATTACCTTTTTTACCACGGCAATCAACGCCGCATCCTCTGTAAATATCCGTGCATACACTCCGGGAAACAACATTGCCGACAAAGTAATGGTAAAGGATGCAGCCGTTGTGAGCATAATAATCTTCTTATAGGTGTCCTTAACACGTTCAATATTCCCCGCGCCATAGTTATAACTTAAGACCGGCTGTACACCCTGAGTAAAACCGGAAATCGGTATATTGATCAGCTGCATAATGCTCTGCAGAATGGTCAGAGATCCCACATAAATATCCCCGCCATACTTCTGCAAGCCGCTGCTGAGCACGACGGAAACCAGACTTTCCGTACTCTGCATGATAAAAGGCGAAACACCCAGTGCCGCCACATTACCGATGACTTTCCACTGCGGTTTCAGATATCTCATTTGTATGTGCAGCGATGTCTTTTTAGAAATCAAAAAATGCAGAGTCCACAGGGCACTGGCAAACTGGGAAATAATAGTGGCAAGAGCTGCACCCCTGACACCCATTTTCAATACAAATATAAAAACCGGATCCAGCGCAATATTCAGTACCGCCCCGATCAGCACCGACAACATAGCAATCTTGGACTGTCCCTGTGCCGTTATAAAGGGATTTAATCCTATGACGATCTGTACAAAAAGCGTGCCCAGCAGATATATCTTCAGGTATGCTCCCGCATAAGGATAAGTGACATCGCTGGCACCGATCAGATACAGGAATGGTTTCTCTATAAAAAAGAAAACAACCATCAAAACAACCGTAAAAAAGCAAAGCATGGTAACCGCATTGGATAAAATAGTCTCCGCTCTTTTCTTATCTCCCTGTCCCATGGCGATGGCTGCAAGAGGTGCACCACCTGCACCCACAAAGGCGCTGAATGCGGAAATCAGCATGATAATAGGAAGCGTCAGCCCTACTCCGGTCAACGCCTCCGGCCCTACCAGATGCCCGATATACATTCTGTCTACAATATTATAAAGCAGATTAATAACCTGGGCGATCAAAGTGGGAATGCCCATGGATAAAATAAGCTTTCCGATTTTCTCTGTACCCAGTTTTTCTTCTGAATGTGTCATGTTCCTCTTCCTTTTCAAGATTCCGCATAGCGTTTATCCTATGCCCGGATTTCCTTATACAGTATAGCACTTTTTGACTTTATTGCCATCCACTTCTTTACCTTCCTTTCCGTTTACACATTTGCGACATAAATTCATAACATATAACAAAATCAATTAGCGGAAACAGGAGGATATGATGGGCTATTATTCACGTCTGAACAAGGCATTTGAGGGAGTACCGCGGCTTCCGCTCAACAACTGCACAAAATATGTATTATTTAGTGACTGCCATCGGGGCACAGGTACGTCCAATGATAATTTTCTGAAAAATCAGAACCTGTATTTTGCCGCTTTGCAGCATTATTATCAATCGGGATATACCTATATTGAATTGGGTGACGGTGATGAACTCTGGGAAAACCGCAGTCTGGAACAGATTATAGAAATACACGGCAATGTCTTCTGGCTGCTCTCCCGTTTTCGGAAGCAGAACCGCTTATACATGCTTTTCGGTAATCACGATATGATAAAGAAAAACAACAATTATACGGAAAAATGCTGTTGCACCTATCCCTGTTGCTGTGGGAACAACTCTTATTGGGAAAAACAGTCTCTGCTTCCCGGCATGACTTTTTACGAAGGGATCATTCTGGAAGATACCGCGTCTCCCGATTCGATGGATCTTTACCTGACTCACGGTCATCAGGCAGACTTATTCAATTCCACCCTCTGGCGTTTGTCCCGCTTTCTTGTGCGCTATCTCTGGAAACCGCTGGAACACTATGGGGTCCTGGATCCTACCAGCGCTGCCAAAAACTATACCAGAAAACAGAAAACCGAAAAACGCCTCCACCACTGGGCGGAACAGGAAAATCATATTCTGATTGCCGGGCATACGCACAGACCGGCACTTTCTGAATCCGACACATATTACTATAACTGCGGAAGTTGCGTCCATCCACGCTGTATTACCTGTATGGAAATCGAGGGTCTCCGTATCACCCTTGTCAAATGGACATTGAATACAAAAGCCGATCGGAGTCTGTACGTAGCCAGAGAAGTGCTGTCCGGTCCTTTCGCGTTAAATCGTCCCGCACCTTTCTCCGACTCCGTCCGGCTATAACTTCACGGTTACATCAGGGATTCCCTTGCTTCTTTTCGGTTTTCTTTCAGATAAACGGTCACCCGATTCTCCGAATCGCAGGTTGCTAAAAGTACATCTTCCATCTCTTTCGCACCTTTTGTCCGAATCTGATTCTGAAGCCACTTTTCATCTTTCCCGATGATTGCCAGATTCTTTCTCATGATCTTACCATCCAAAATGACATTGGCTACCATAAAATCCTGCTGTGGAAATAACTGCATATCCGAGGGTGTTACAGGTCTGCCCGAAACCTTCGGCAGAAAGCTGATTTTTCCGTTGCCCTCCAAAACGGCAGTCTCAATCTTAGATACATCAAAATACCCATTGACGCGGCACTGCTCCAAAAATTCCGTTACATCAATTTTGGCTTTTTTCAGATTTTCCCGATACAACTCTCCGTGATCCAAAAGCACAAGAGGCACGCCCTCCACCAGCCTGCGGACCTTAATGGACTTGGAACCCAGCCAGGATAAAAGCAGTGTGACCAGCCCATAAACAATCATTGCCGTCAGCGGCTGTACAAAATTTTCTTCCAAAGAAGTCGCCATTTCTGCCGCAATGGAACCGATTGTAATGCCGTTGATATAATCAAACATACTCATCTGGGACATCTGACGGTATCCCATCAATTTAGTCAGGATAAAAATAGCAATAAGCGACCCCAACGAAAGTGCAATAATATAGAATACTTCTTTCATAAAAAAACTCCTTGAATTTTGATAGCCATATGCCAAACATTACTCATAGCATATCAAAATTCAAGGAATTTATACTTTTACAAAATCATCTTATGCTTCTGCAGCTTTTAATTCATTTGCCAGATTGCTGAGTTCTTCCACGATTACCTCAACCTCATTGGTAATGCTACTGTTTTTCTCACTGGTCTCCAAAGTCTCGTTGGAATGTGCCGTAACCTCTTCCGTAGCCGCCGAGATTGTTTCAATCCCGCTGATTACCTGCTCATTTGCGGCACTCAGACCTGCTACCAGTTCATCCAGTTTCTCTACCTCAGAATAAACAGCATCTGCCTTCGCGGCAATTTCCTCAAAACAATGCGCTGTTTTGTTTGCGACTTCATTTTGCTCTTCTGCATTGTGCAGCATATCCTCAATTACTTTTACCATGCTGGACAATTCCGTAGAAACATTACTGATCAATGCGGTAATATCAACTGTTGCATTCTCCGTCTGAGTCGCCAGATTTGAGATTTCGGATGCCACTACCGCAAAGCCTCTGCCGGCTTCACCCGCTCTTGCTGCTTCAATACTTGCATTTAATGCCAACAGGCTTGTCTGCGTCGTCACACCATTGATCAGTTCAATAATGGACTGCATTTTTTCCGCATATTCATTTAATCTTACAATCTCATCGGATACGTCTTTGTTGGACTGATTGGATAGTTCCACATGACGGATCAGATCATCGATATTGGTCCTGGATGCCACAATTTCCGCTCTTGTAGCATCGATATTATCGGAAATCGTATTTGCCGAAGTACCGACGCGGCTGATTGCTTCCTGAATCTCTCCCGTTTTCTCCATCTGTAACTGGATGGAATTTACCGTCTCGCCCGTGCCCTGGGTTACTTCTTCCATGGACATTTTGGTTTTATTGGCTGTATCACTCAATATCGCCATCTTTTCCGCAACATTGCTTATATTCTCTGACATCAGATTGGATACTCGCAAAATCTGTTCCATCAATTTGGCAACCCGTTCCTTCTCAGCCTTGATCTGTTCCATTCGATTGCGATTTGTCAGTTCAGCTGCCACGGTACTCATTGTCATATATAGGGTAAATAAAATCAATGATGCTATACGGATTTCTATATTCGGCATATCCGCTGAAGCAATCTCGTGATTGACTGCCATTACGATTACCTGTACCACATTACTCAGTGTGACACACAACATATACCAAAAAATCAGTTTATTTTTGTTATAGCAAAGCAAGATGATCGCCATCATAATAGCGTATACATAAGCTATGGGAGAAATCGTCGTAAAAATAATAAATACATAAAAGATGAAGAAACCTCCCGCCATCACATATTTCATGCGTTCCGACTCTTTATTCTTATGTATCATCACCTTACATATGATATAAGGTACAAGCGCAAGTGCCAAAAATATCAAATAATAAGTCACTGTCCTACTCTTTTTCAGTACCTCGATAAGATAACTTACAACTAAAATAAATACCAAAATAGTGTAACAGAACATCGCTGTTGCGTTAACCCTGCTTTCGTCAGAAGTTTTATCATAGTTCATTGTACATTACCCCTCCTACGTATCTTGTTATATTTATCCGCACATTATTATACCATAAAATGTCCCCAAATTACAATTCCTATTCTTCTATAATGTATACAATTTCGCACTTTTCTCCGTATACCGTTTCCAGCCATTTCTCAAAGCGCATTGATTCTTCCTGTCCCATTTTTTCACGAAGATATATGACCGCACTTGTTTCCGATACAAGTTCTCCGGCTTCATCCACCGATTCCATGGTCCCCAACTTTACATTGCTGACTGTAGGAAACAAAATATAGATTTCAGAAATCAGCTGTTCGACCGGCACTGCTTTTTCAAATCCCGTAACAGTCTGTGCATCCTTATTGGCCTGTCTGACCATATTTCCCGCCACAATAATACTGGGAATCAGCATGATTACCGTATTTAAGATCAATCTTTTCCTTACCCGTTTCCATTTCTGAATATCAACTTCCTTTTCCCGTGGCACCTCCAAAGCAACCAGTACCAGAGCGGATGAAAGGAAAATAAAATAGGTATTAACGAGAAACAGATATCCCGCTCCCAACAGGATCCTGAGATTCCCATGAGCGATTCCGTAACCACAGGTACAAAGCGGCGGCATCAATGCTGTTGCGATTGCCACTCCGGGAAGTACATTGGATTTTTCTTTTCTTGTCAGGCCGATCATTCCCGCCAGACCACCGCATACAGCAATGATCACATCCCAAATATTAGGCTGTGTCCTGGCCAAAAGTTCGGAAGTTTTGGTTGAGATGGGTGATATCCAAAAGTACAGCGTAGATGTCACAAGGCAGATTACAACCTGAAAAACCAATCCCACAGCGGAGTTTTTCAATAATTTTGCATCACTGCTGGCCGCCCCGTAGGCAATGGCCTGAATGCTCCCCATCAACGGAGAAATCAGCATTGCACCGATGATCACCGCAGTGGAATTCATATTCAATCCGATTGATGCAATCAAAATCGCCAGCATCAGAATGCACAGATTCGTTCCTGTAACCATTCCTCCGCTGACGATCCTCTCTCTGATCTCTTCAAAATCCGCTGTATCCCGGCGTATGGAAAATGCTTCTTTCATTTGTTCTTTCATGATATCTTCACCACTTTTATTGCTGATCTGCATGTATTTTTATAACATTTCTATTATAGTAAACACGTGCGGATTTCGCAACAGTCGGTAATTGTTTTATGTCATGTTCATTTCACATACCCGTCCCGTACGGAAATATCTATAAATATCCGTTATACAGAGTTTCCAGCTCCGCCCTGCACTCCAGAAATATCTTCCCGAGATCCGGATCAAAATGCTCCCCCAGAGATTCCTCAATAATGGAAAACGCCTTATCATAGGAATATGCTTCTTTATAACATCTTTTACTTACCAGCGCATCAAAAACATCTGCCAGTGCCATAATCCTTGCTTCCACCGGGATATCGGTCTTTGACAATCCCGACGGATATCCCTGCCCATTCCATTTCTCATGATGATAATGAGCTACATTCTTTGCAATACTGACAAAGCTGTCATCCTCTACGCCCTTTAAAATATTCTCAACGATCTTTGCACCCTCATCTGCGTGCTTTTTCATTTCGGCATACTCTTCTTCCGTATATTTACCGGGTTTCCTCAGGACGGCATCATCAATGGCGATCTTGCCCAGGTCATGCATGGGCGCCGCTTTTTCAACCTGCTGCAGAAATGCGGGATCCAACCCCAAAGCACTGTGATATTTTTTCAGTCTGTCCGCAAAAACCTTGATGACTTCACTGGTTCTCTTGATGTGACCGCCGGTATTATGGTCCCTGCTTTCGACCATATCCGCCATCCCCAGCACCATCATATCCTTGATGTGCATGATATGCTCCGTTTTTTCCGCGACCTCTTTTTCCAAACAGGCATTATAATCCTCGATGGTATTATAATATTTCTTTTCCAGCGTCCGATCCACAAATTCGATCAGATATCCGACCTTCCCCTTATAGGCATAGGTAATTTCCCTGATATCTAATTGAAAAAATCTGTCATTGACATTAACGGTCTTATTTTTATCTTCTTTACCGTCCCGTTGGTAAAGATATTGCACAACTTCCCGATACAAATAACTGTCCGACTTCGGGACCTCCATATCAACCGCCCAATCATGGATCTCCGGAAAGACTTCCTTCAAATAATCATTGGCACTGATATATCTAAATTTATCATCAAAAACAATATATCCGTACTCCTTCATTTTTTCTATGGTATTTACCACGTTGGAAGACATATCATAAATGTTAATCCGCTCATAATATTTGGTCAGCAACGCTATCCCGATCAGATACCCCACCGTCAGGAAACTGATATTAGACCCTATCGCCCGCTCCAAAATATACATCAATATAACAGAAAAACAGGTTACGCTCATCGTAACCACAACCCGAAACGGTAATTGCTTTCTCTTTCTGACCGAATACACCAGATAGAAAATCATAATCACCGCATACATCAGCATCATTACGGGATACAAAATATGTAAAGGGCCATATGTTTTGACAAGATAATGATAGCCGTTTCCCTGAGCGAGCTCCACATGTTTATAATAGATTTCGGATTTACCGATGGTCATAACGAGACACATAACCACCGTTGAATAAATCGTCATGACCCACTCCAGGATCCGATGTATCTTTTGACTGCACAATTCCGCCAGAACAAATACCGTAAGCAGCGGTGCAAAACACCCTCCCACATACAAAAACTTATTTGCCCAAATTGCCATTTCCAAAGTCTCGGAAGCCGCAAGCATATATCGCCCCAGACAATTGATCGTTACCAATATACTAAAAAGAATAAAATGCGCATCTACATTTTTGTTCCGATACAGGAAACTTCCTGTCATTACCAAAGCTGATATAAATACGACAAAGTAAAATCCGGTTACCATGTGTTTCACTCCACTCTTTTCATTTGCTATTCTAAAATTCCAGACTAACCTATCGTATTATATTATAAAAATATCCTCATTTTTTCTATTACCCCCAAGGATAATAACAGTCCCATTTACAGGGTAGTTTTGTTTTTATATAAAAGAGAGCCGGTCTGTATACCGGCTCCTCTCATTAACGTGTCTATTACTTCTGCCCAATTTTCTCAAACAGTTCATTTCTGTTTGCAACGCCCAACTTTGAAAAAATATTGGATATGTGCTTTTTAACAGTATTTTCTGTTATATACAATTCATCCGCAATTTCTTTCCGCTTTTTATCCTCGAGCATTTTCATAAGGACATCTTTTTCACGGGCCGAAAGTTTATCCAGCTCCGGACAGTCAAGCATTCTCCGCTTTGCACTCCGTTTCTCCTCGCAGACAGATGCCGGAGACGGGGCGGGCTGTTCCATATGTATTTCGTAATCCTGTATCATCCCATACAAAAGCAGCAATAAAAGCTCGCTTACCATATAAGAAACCGACAAAAACTCAAAATCATAATGAACAAGCTGCTCCACAAACCAGATCGCTATATTGAGCAATACCACAACCGCAAGAAGTCCGGCGTGTTTGTAAGAAGCGACCTTCTTTCCGATCATGGAAATACAGATTACCCCGATCATAAGCCCAAAATAAGCAAACAGATAGACATAATATACACCATGCAACGGACCGTAAACTTTCTCCAATTTTGCCGTGCCGTTTACAAATGTAATGGAAACATCCTCATAAAAATAATCAACATATCCCTGACTTGCCGCGATTAAAAATACGGCAAAACTAATGCCTATGAAAACAGCCGCAACCCCTTTCGGGCACCTCAGACGGCACACCTTCATGATCGTCATCAGCATAAACAACGGCAGAAATACACAACCTAAATAGGCGATTCTGTTGGCAAGCAGCGCTTCTTCCAAAGTCTTTGAGATCGAAAGCGCAAAATACCCCAGGTTAGCAATAAAAGCCGAAAAATATAACCATATGAGCCATATTTCCTTCTTGCGGACAAGCGCACAATAACCGCAGGCAAGCAGCAATGACAAACAGGCAATGCTTCCATATATAAAAGAAATATTCATTGTCTTTTCCATACAGCACCTTTCCCCATGCATAGTTTGTTTCCGGGCGATCATTCCCCGTAACAATACCTGATTACCGTTATATTATAGCATAATCTCTTATATACTTGCATTAAAAATAAACCGGCACACAATTCCCGGCATATAAAAAATTTTTCGTTCCGCAACCGGACTTAATACTGAAAAGTGGTATTATCAATCTTAATCGCTTCCCGCTCCGTCCGTTCAACCACCAACAAATCCTTTTTCCGGAAGCCGAATATAGCTGCTGCCACGGACTTTGGAAAGATCTGAATGGCGGTATTATATTTTGTCACAATATCGTTATAAAACTGTCTCGCCATTACAATTTTATTTTCTGTTTCCGAAAGTTCCTCCTGAAGTTTTAAGAAATTGCTATTTGCCTTCAATTCCGGATAACTTTCCCCCAAAGCCAGCACCCGGGAACACACCTTGCCAAGTTTTGCATCTGCCTCACATGCTTCACCGGTACTTCCGGCACTCATTACCCTGCTTCTAAGCTCTGCAATATCCGTCAGTGTAGATTTTTCAAAGTTTGCATATCCTTTTACCGTCTCTATCAGATTGGGAATCAGTTCCGCTCTCCGTTTCAATTGCACATCCACCTGGGCAGACTGGTTGTCAACTCTGTTTCGAAGGGTTACCAGACTGTTATATCCCGAAACCAATCCGACCAGACAAAAAACAATAACAACAGCCAAAATAATTAAAATAATCCATACTGTCATAAAACTTCACTCCTTGTTTTTAAAATTTCATTTACGATTTCCTCATTTTCTTCCAACACAACCGCATATACCAGATAATCCTCCCAAAGAACGACCTGACGCCTGTCAGCTTCATTTAGATTTGAATAATCATGAATAAAATTCTTCATTCCATATACACACTCTGCCATTTGATTGCCGTAATCCGTACGTTTGATGGTTTTCCTGTTTTTTACTGCGACCTCAGCCGCACGGGGAGCCGCAATCAAATGGGAAATCAGAAACATGGTATAAATAAACAATGCGATTACTTCTATACATTCAAGCAACAATTCCGGCCGGCTCAGAAAAATGACTTGTTCTACCAAAGTTGCATTCTCCGGCGCTGTTTCCAGAACTGCTTGAAAATCCTGGAGTCTTACCATTGCACTCGCTCCCCAAAGAATCCAAACCAGCACTGCTACCAAAGGAAGAAGATCTTTTACGGAACCGGTCTTTTTCTGCTCCTCTTCATTCTGCCCATTTACCTGCGGAAATGATTTGGAGGTAATGTATCCCTCCGAAACGGCCTCCTCCATGACAAGCTGCTTCCACTGCATATCATTTTCCCAATCGAAATCACCTTTTTTCAAATGCTCTATTAAATACCGGTCACTCTCATTTAAATCACTGCAATTATCATATTTTTCCGTAGTACGATATGTATGATCGGCTTCTTCTGCCAACAATCCAAGATTTTCATACTGTAGAACGGACGCTGCCACATCCTTCTCCTGCTCAATCTCCAGATCCGTCAGAATACTAATGGCCGCCGGAGACAGACCGGTCAATTTATCCCGGTAATATTCAAAATCCTGCATACTCGTAATGGTGCAGTTCTCAATCGTGGTCTTAAGTCCTGTTCTAATAATAATTCTCGCCACAAAAAAAGGGATAACGGAAAGCACCATTGTTCCCAACGCGTAAAATAACAGGATACCCACCACTGTCGCAATACTCGGATTTTCCATGAATTCATCAAATACTTTTTGTCCGCCGGGACACATGACCGTAAACAGCAGGCAACCCATAGGAATCAGCCAAAGCTTACGCTCGTATTCCTTGTATTTTTTGATTGACGATAATTCAAATGTCTTTTTGGTTTTTGCTCTCATACTCTTATTCCAAATTTATCCCTCGATTACTGTATAAGTAAAATATATC
Source organism: Lachnospiraceae bacterium (assembly GCA_051877575.1). Classification (GTDB taxonomy): domain Bacteria; phylum Bacillota; class Clostridia; order Lachnospirales; family Lachnospiraceae; genus UBA2882. Next base: position 45,544 of record JBJEJA010000009.1, read on the forward strand.
ATCCCCCTCACGGGCGCTCAATCAAGAGCTTGTAAAATGAATGTAAAAAAGCTCCGATGAATAACAAAGTTCATCGAAGCTTTCTTTATTCCATTTATCGCCTGCCATAATTTCCTGCACATCCCACACATCTTCCCACATTTAGCATTTCAAGATCTCTGATCTCAATATTTTCCTGTCCTAAATAAATTCCTGCCTTCATTTTTACCTCCCGGTTTATTAGCCTTTCTGTCCGGCTTCAGGATAACAGCCGGTTTCCTTTTTCGCATATCTCATAAATCTCATCATACTTTTCTTCTATCAGCGGTGTAACCTTTTCTGTCTGCTTTCTAAGCACCTTTTTATACACAAAATAGGGAAGAATCCACCCGATAAAACCCGGTATGGCAAGCAATATACACAAGATGATATGAGGCGGTTGCGCCGATACTGCAAAAGTTGCCCCCGCCATAAACGCGGTACCTGCAACAGCGATCACAAGTGCATATACCGTCGCTGCTGAAGTTTTTGATTTTTCCAACGAATCGATTTCCCTGACACAGCTTTCAAAATTTCTCTGAAGCCTCGTAAGCTCCATTTTATTGACAATCTTCCGGTTTCGTTTCAGTCTTAGTATCACATTGCTTTGTTTCACAGGGTTTCTGTTGTCTCCGGAATCCTCTGTCATATTTCCGTCTAATTCCCATCCGAAATTCTCATATCCATCCAGCAGAAAGGATGCTCTGCCCTTATCCGTAGAGACCTCTTTATATTCATATCCGATAAATTCTTTTTTCCATGTTCCTACATCTTCCATTCACGATCTCCTCCATCCGCTTTTTCGGATAACCCTGCTACGGGTAAAATCACAAGAAAAGTACTTCCCTTTCCTGCTTCACTGGAAACCTGAATATCGCCGTCCGACAGCTCCAGTACCCGTTTTACCAATGCCAGCCCCAGTCCGTTTCCCTCTTTGGAATGGGAAGTATCCCCCTGATAAAACTTGTCAAATATATGATCCATGATGTCGCTGTCCATACCGCATCCCGTATCCGAAACAGATATTTTTACAAAGTTTTCATCCGAAGACTGTTTTATTGTAATGGTACCTCCCGGTTCCGTAAACTTGATCGCATTGGACAAAAGATTATTCCACACAAGCTCTAAAAGGCTCTCATCCGCTTGCACCATTGCAACATCTTCTATTTCCGTTTCCAACTCTATTTCCTTTGCATCCCATGCATCTTCAAACTGCAGGATGCATTCACACAACTGTCTGCACACATCAAAAGCTTTTACTTCCGGGGTTATCCTCTGGTTTTCCAGCTTATTCAGTTTCAGAATATTACTGATCAGATTGGAAAGCCGCATTGCCGCTCCCTCAATATTTTCCGCATATTCTTTTCTCTGCTCATCCGTGATGTTTTCGGCTTTCAGCAATTCCGCGTAATTTTTGATAATGGCAATAGGGGTCTTCATTTCATGGGATACATTTGATACGAAATCGGTTTTCAAAGTTTCAATGCTTCCCAGTTCCTCTACCATCTTATTAAAATCCATAATCATTACATCCAGATAATCCCGTTTATCCTGCGTATGGATTGTGGGAACATACACGGAAAAATCCCCGTTTGCCACCCGGCTGGTGGCTTCCGCCAGCTTATGCATGGGTTCTTCGTAGGTGGCGCGGATCTTTCTCCTGGTAAACAAAGTAAGGGATACCGCAACCATTCCCCAATAAACCGACGGAACCATCGTCTGCACTATCACATTCCATTCCATGCGGTTTACAAGCACGATCAAACCGGTATGAATACCTGACATCCAAAGAAGTATCACGAGGTATATTGCAAATAAGGACGAGGGAAACCGGCTCTCCTTTACCATTCCATAATTTTTATCTTTTCCTTTTATCATATTAATACCACCTTATAGCCAAGGCCTCTGACGGTTACTATTTTAAATCCGTCACATGCCGACAGTTTATCCCGCAGCTTTGTCACATACACATCTACGGCCCGAAGATTGGTATCGCTGTCTATTCCCCAGAATTCATCCATAAGCTGCGCTCTGGAAAATGTTTTATTCGGATAGGATAGCAGCTTATATATGATGTTGAATTCTCTTGTGGTAAGACTGATCTCTTCTCCGTTTATTGCGGCGCTCATCCCATCCGCATCCAGTTCCAGATTTCCTACCGTAATTTTCCGCTCCATTTCTATATTTGCCCTGCGAAGCAATGCCCTGACCCGGAGCAGCAATTCATCCAGATCAATGGGTTTTACCATGTAATCGTCAATTCCCAATTGAAATCCTTTTTGCTTGGACGGCAGATCATCCTTTGCCGACATAAATAAAATGGGAATGGTTTTATTCACCTGTCTGACTGTCCGGGCAAATTCAAACCCGTCAATTTCCGGCATCATAATATCCGAAATGATAAGCTCATACAGATGATTGTACATTTCCTCATATGCCTCATTTGCAGACAGGCATCCTTTTGCTCCAAATCCGCTGTCATTTAAATATGTGCAGACAATCTGATTTATGTTTATATCATCTTCTACCACAAGTATATGAATCATTTTATTTCCATCCTTTTTTCAAATTCCTTTTGTTTCCTTGAACAGAAAAGTCCCTGTATTCCTAAGCCTAAAACCATCACGCATACCACCGTTCCGGTCATTGCGTTCATCATCTTTATCATTTCTTCCTCTCCGACCGCAAAAGAAGCAAACATCGCCGTCTGGAGTGTCAAAATGGAAACACAGGCATCAATATATCCGATCCTTCTGGTTATGGAAAGAAGCGGGGATTTTCTTTTTCCAACCTTAACCACCTGTATGGTGGAAGTAATGATCTTATAGAAAGTATATGTCGCCACTGCATATATCGTAAAACCCGGATAATTTTTACCGCCCTGGGCATTCAAAAGCAAAATAACCGCCCCAGCCAGCACCACTGCCATAAATATAAACAATACACTGTTCCTGCGGTAAACGGATAATTCCCGCCTCATATGCTCCTGCTTTTCCTCAATGGCAGCAATTTCCCTTTCCTGTCTGACAATGCCCGCCCGCATGATACTCAACAGAATATAATATGCCGACAACGTCCCAAACCACGCCGACCGGCCGGCGATCCCGATTACGCCGTTAAATACCGCAAAAACAATATTACCTATCATACCGGGCACCGCAAACAAAATGGTTCGCAATCTGTAGTCGGTTGTAATCTTATGGGTATATGGGTTTGCTGCAATTGCCGGTTTTATAATCTCCCTGATATGCTGTCTGATATGAATAATCATATAATAACAGCTTGCCGTAAGTGTTATGGCCGCCAGCGCATAAAACAGGATGCCTATAAGATAAGGAAAACACTGCAGATTCACTTCCAGCAATGAAAGTATGATACAGATTGTCGTCACAAAATACAAAAGAACCCTGTATCGTAATTGCAATGACGGAATGTAGCTGCTTATATTTTTCTTCTCTGTATCTTTAGAAGTTTTCATATATGAAATTTCCTTTTACGCAATTATTCAGAGCCCCGCAGAAGCAATTTTGCGAGTGGCTCTGAACAATTATTTTTCTTTTATCATAAACCGAATTTGTTTGAGTTTTGTTTGCAAATTGTGTCCAAATTGTGAACATACGATGTTTCAGCGAACTTTTTATCGTCATGTTTTTATTTTAATCCCTTGATGAAAGGAATCAGGCAGAGCAGCACAACGATGCCAACGATGCCGATTACAATTCCGATAACCATATGGCTCCACACCATTGTGAGACACATACCGACACCTAACAGTAAGGCTCCCACAATTCCGATCAATGTTGCACCTATGGTTTTCCCCGACAGTTTGATCGGTTCTTTGTTTTCCATCTTTCTCCATACAAGTACCATGATCAGCAGCACAACTGCACCGATCACTCCCATAATGACACCCGGTCTGAAAGCATTCCACTCCGGAATCATTGCCATACACATTCCAAGTGCAAACAGGATACCCCCGATTGTCCCTAATATCATAGCAACAAATGTACTTTTCTTCATGATTTAATACCTTCTTCCTCTCTTGCTTTCTGTTCTGCGGCCAGTCTTTCTTTTGCATCCTCTACAGATTCGCCTTCCTTCGTTAAAAAGTTGTCTACAAACTTATCTGCAATTTTATTGAAACCACCGACTGCTCCGTCCTCGATTTTTTTATAGCCGCCGACTACGCCTTCCTCGATTTTTTTATAACCGCCGACTACATTTTCAGCAATTTTCTCATTTACTTCTACCAATTTTGATTTTGCCATTTCTTTACCTCTCCTTTTGATTTATTTTGTTTCATTTGATATTGCAAGAATACCACGCTTTTGTTTCTGCTTTGTTTGACTTTTGTTTACGAAATATTAAATCGCAATATCATCGGCACAAAATATCTATAGCAATGGTGATAGAACTCTTACCAATGCACGGATAAACCTTTGCGGTAAAGTATCTTTTATGATTCCCGTTTCCACTTTGACAGATTTGCTCATTGTCCCGACCATATCATCCTTGATCTGTTCCAGCACTTCATGCTTATACAGCCACACACCATTTTCGAAATGATGCACGAGACTTCTGTAATCCAAATTTATGGTTCCGACAATTGCATACTTATCATCGGAAAGATAAACTTTCGCATGGACAAATCCCGGTTCAAACTCATAAATCTTCACACCGGCAGCCATAAGTCTCCCGTAGTAGCTTCTGGTCATGACAAACACAATCTTCTTATCCGGAATATGGGGAGTGATAATCCTCACATCAATTCCCCGCAGTGCCGCATTCTCCATCGCCTGACACAGTTCGTTATCAATGATCAGGTAAGGACTCATCATGTACACATAATCTTCTGCCTGATTCAGCATATTCATGATCATGGTCTTTGCAACCCGGTGTTTAAACATCGGTCCCGGCCCGTCTCCAAACGGAATGATATATCCTCTGTTCTCCATGGAAACTCTATCCTCAAAATATTGGGCAAAGCCTGCAACCGGTGTTTTTACATTCATCTCATAGTCAGCGAGAAAAATAGATGTCAGCTGTGTTACCGCTTCTCCTTCCAGACGTATTCCCACATCTTTCCAAAGCCCATAAAGCACCTTCTCATTAATATATTCATCTGCAATATTCACCCCGCCCGTATATCCGATTTTACCGTCGATTACCATAATCTTTCTATGGCTGCGGTTATTAAATTCATTATCAGCCTGCCCTTTTAAACGGGAGAAACATACCGTTTTAATTCCCTGCTCTCTTAGCGTCCGATAGTAATCTCCCGGCAATGTGCACATACACCCTACATCATCATAAAGCACCCTTACTTCAACGCCCTTTGCTGCTTTTTCTTTCAGAATATCCAGGATACTGTTCCAGAAAATGCCTTCTTCTATAATAAAATATTCCAAAAAGATGAATTTCTCGGCCTTCTTTAAATCTTCCAGCATGGCAGCATAAAGTTTCTCTCCCATATCAAAATACGCCGCGTTCGTATTCTGATATAAATGCGTATCTGCTAATTTGCAAAGTAAATTTGCGTTTAAATATGCCTGTTTATCTTCCTCTTTCAGTCCGAATAATGTTTCCCCATCTTCGGTTTGTACCTGCTGGCTTTTAATCTTCGCCAATCTTTTTATATATTTTTTCTTCAGTTTTCTGTCATAAAACATAAAGTAGATCATAAATCCGGCAACCGGTACAATCAAGATAAACAATAGCCATGGAATCTTATAATCGGGATTTTCCTGTGAATTAATAATCTTTAATACGCACACAATTTCTGTGGCATACATAGCAAGATAAAAATAGGGAATGTAGATTGCACATAATACCGTTAGTGCCAATACCGCCGCTGTTTCCAACAAAGTGAGCAAAATAGCAAGAATAAATCGGAAGGGGATATAATTTATTTCCTGCTCTTTTGCCCCATCTTTGTCATAGATTACAATTGTTTTTTTCATGGTTCTTCTATGCTCCTGTCAGCATCAGCACATTCATTTATGGTATTTTCAATTCTCGAACGCACCATTTGGGCAAGTTCTGCAGTATTGAATCCTTCATATTCTTCATAATAAATGGGCTCTAAATAATGCAGCTGAACCGTTACTCTCCGGCTGCCTTTCTGATCCAGCGGTTTATAACTATCTATAAATGCAACGGGCAAAATCGGACATTTGGCTTTTGTTGCACATTTAAAACTGCCGCTGTGAAACTCCAGCATTCGGTTACCGTTTTTACTTCTGGTCCCTTCCGGAAAAATCAGGTAATTCCTTCCATTTTTTACTTCCTTTGTAACAGACTGAATCACCTGCATTGACTGCCTGATATCCTCCCGATCCATAGGAAACGAATTGGTGCAATCCACTATTTCCTTTAAAAGAGGCAACCGATACAATTCTTTTTTCAGAACTGCTGCCCAAGGTCTGTCACAGGATGCCACAAGAGCAATAATATCGAATAAGCCCTGATGATTTGCATACATCAAGAATCCGTCTTCTTTCGGAATGTTTTCTTTTCCAAACACCTGCAGGTCGACGTTTCCCGATTTTACAGCTGTCTTCATTATGTACTGTATATGTCTGTATTTTACTTCTTCGGCATATTGGTCTGTGTGCCTTGCATAATAACATAATTTCCCATACGCTCCGGGAACTTTCCAGAAATTTCTAAGTACCATCAATACCAATCGATTCATTCTCTTTTCTCCCCAAATCAAAAGGCCGGACAATTTTTTATATAAGCCACCTCATGCCAGACCGGTTTTGACGGTGCTTTTAATGCTTATCATGCCATGCCGTCGTTTGCGTTTTGTTTATTTTTTGTTTCTAAATTATTAAAACGGCAAATAAAAAGGATACACTTTATAGACAAACAGAAAAGGACTTCCGTTTTAACGATTAAAAAACCGTAAAACAAAAGTCCTTTTCAAATACTTTAAATATTCTTATATTTCCTATATTATCATCCTTCTCCAACGGAAGCATAATATTTCTCTTTTGCCTCATACATCCGCTTATCCATTGTGAAAAGGAAACGCTCCGCATCGCCGGTTTGCGTATCAAAACGCTCATAACCCATGGAAAGAGACAACTGATATTTATGTTTTCCCAATCGGTTGAATGTTTCAATATTCTGCTGAAGATGCTGCATGGTATCTTTTACTACCGTTTCCGAGACAGTATTTAACAAAATGATAAATTCATCTCCCGCATATCGTATTGCGATTCCGCAATTTGGTATGGTATCCGAAAGGATCTGCCCTATATTCTGCAAAGCATCGTCGCCCACCGAATGTCCGAAACTATCATTGATTTGTTTAAAACCATTTACATCCATCATAATCCCGTAAACCGTCATAATCTTCGAATTCCGTTGCAGATATGCAAGAAGATTATCCAGATATCGACGATTGTACAGCCCGGAAAGAGTATCTACCACAGCATTCAATGACTGTAGCTGCACATACACAAACAATAATGCCAGTGCGACGGATATCCAGCCCAGTGCAATTCCATATGACAACGCCTGAATCATGACTCCTACTACACACGGAATAACAAAATAGAATGTGGGGAAATAATGGATATACAATCCGTTTTTCTTAAAACGGTCCACCAAAGAGACACTGTATATAAAATAGAATAAAAGAACGACATATATAATCCATACATATTTCCCACGCTGATAAACATTATCCTTTGAAATGGTAAACAGAATACCGCATCCGTTTAAATTCACCAGTGCTATTATTACAAACGCAAAAAAAGGGAGAATCAAATATTTTATTTTCTCCCGCACCCGATATAATCGGTTAAAGATACGCAGATCCACATATAAACACCATAAAAAGCCAATCAGACTTGTCCCCACAAAACAGATCGTATTCAGAATATAAGCAATTGCAATGCAGCCGGGATACATCCTGTGGTCAAGTACAAAAGTCAGGGTTTCAACGACGCATTCTGTAATTGTCAGCCAGATCATAGCATCATACAGCTTTTCTTTATAATTGTCCTTCCTGCCTTCGCGATGACGCATCAGCAACAAAAAGAACATGATTACAATTCCCAGTCCGTTTACAATCAAAATCTCTTGCAAATTTACAGTATTCATTGTCGTCTTCACCCCTCACTCCGCTAACCCGGAATCATCGCAATGCTACTATATCAAAACCATTCTACAATGTTTTTTCGGAGCTCACAAGTAAATTTTAAGTACAATTCCGAATATCTCTTATATCAGCTTTTAATTGATTATAAATTATTTTTCTTCTATACTTGGGAGTGAATACGATATGGTATTTGCACATCCATTTTGTATAACGATTTGACTCCACCCGCGAAGCAGGCTAAAGCCCATACGCAAAAAGGGCTATTTTAGAAACTTATTTGTTACAGTTTTGCCGTTTTGTGACTCATTTTATGGGTATTGTAGAATGTAAATTGATGTTACTCAGGTCCTGATGCACATTTTACTCGTCATACTCTATTCGGAAGAAATCAAGATAGGCTTTATATTTATCCTGTGCCGTCAGACAAGTGTCTGTCAAATACCCTTTTTCATGATTCCATTCTTTCAAGCCACGATAATAATACAATTTCATATTGTCTTCAATGATGAATGGTACAACATTATATTTCAGACATTCTTTGAACATAATCAGTCTTCCCACGCGACCATTGCCATCTTGAAAAGGATGTATCTCTTCAAACTTTACATGAAACTCTAAAATATCGTTCAGGGTCTTAACTTCTTTAGCATTATATTCTGCCAACAACGCTTTCATTTTTTCAGGCACGTCTTCCGGAAGGGTAGTTGCCGTTCCGCCAACTTCATTGGGCAGCTTCTTGTAATCCCCAACAGCAAACCAATCTTTTCTCGAATCTGCGGTGCCGTTCTTTAAAGTCAAATGAAGTTCCTTGATAAACTTCTCAGTCAATGCCGCCTTGCCGTTCTCGATAATCATATCAATGCACCGAAAATGATTTGCTGCTTCGATCACATCATCCACATTAATTACTTCATTTTCAACTCCGATTGTATTGGTTTCAAAAATATATCTGGTCTGGTCTTGGGTCAGACGACTCCCTTCCATATGATTGGAATTATAGGTTAATTCAATTTGTGTTTTGTGATAAATGCCGCCCGAATACTTACTTTTCTTCTGCTCCTTTAAGATATCCAAAAGTGTATGGGGCTGTTCTTTCTTCCGATTGGAACGTTCCGGCTTCTTGGCATCTTCCGGAATATTCCATGTCTTTCCGGTAAGGAATGCTCCATTTACGCGTCCGTTGGCGCAGTAATTTCTCACGCTACGCTCAGACACACCCCATTTTTCTGCAATTTGAGCAACCGATAGATATCTCATGGATTTCCCTCCATTTACTTCTGATTTGGATTTTTTTCGTCTGAATATAGTATACCACGTTATCGGCAATAAATCCATAAATTCAAATCAGGTGTCACACATTTTTGCCGATAAGAGAAAGATAATACCAAAAAGGGCTTCCCGAAAATCGGAAAGCCCTTCAAAATCTAGATTTTTATTGATTACTCAATGATGCTAGCAACACGGCCAGAACCTACTGTTCTACCACCTTCACGGTCTGATTTGGCTGTGTTTAGGAACTTATTTGTTACGGTTTTTTCCGTTTTTTGACTCATTTTATGGGTATTTTACCTATTATTTTTGCTTTTTCCGGAGGAAATATTGCAGATTCGTATCACGGATTCGGGAAAATCCCCTGTGTATCACGCCCTTTTGTCCGCGCCCGAACGACACCATTTTCGTCCACCTTGGAGATATTGTAGCATGGACGAACCGGAATGCAAATTGATTCTTTGCGAAATTCGTTCGACCTTCGTTGATTAGTGACGGGGTGGGCGAACGGAGTTCTATTTTGCGGATGTATCACGGCTCGGATGTACTTAGGTGGGCGAACAAGAATGGGGAGATACGTGGTGTGATACACATTAAAGTATAAGTACACACTAGTTGCTCTCGTGTGTATCTTTACTTAAACTTTAAAAAGGAAGTCGGACGCATCCAACTCCCTTAGGCATAGTCCGCAGACGTCCGCCGCAATTCCAAATATATTATAAAAAATTGATGGGGAACCTCCCCATCTGCTGATGGACCCAGGTCTTTCGACCAGCCCAAACTATAACATAATATTTTCTTTAATGTTCATCTCTTCTATAGTTCAAAACCATAAGGTTAATGGAGACCTTTGTATGAATAATAATATGCCATTCAGACCGCTATGTCAATTACATATTCTACCCCATCACTTCGTTTTCTACCCCATTTTATACCTTTTGGGGCAGAAAAACATTATAAGGCAAGCAAAATATACATTTCAAAATTGTACTATTATTCTTTTATCTCCAAAAGATCTTTCCAGTTCTCAGGATATCCCATAGTTCTAATATCTACAGACTCATACTTTTCAAATAGCATCTCCACTTTATCTACAAACAAATTCCAATGACTGTCATTTTTCAAAAGATGTTTGAGACATAATAAAACACCAAAAATTCGGTTATTTCCAATACCAGCTTGTGAATATTCTTTATACAAAATAGGTGTCTTTGACAATTTCGCATTATACAAACGGCCATAATGCGCGCATATATTACGAACATAAGATATACTCTCTAACCAGCTTTCAAAATATGTATAGCCTATACCAAAAGACCGCGCCACCGTTTTTTTATCAGGATTTTTCATATTCTTATAGAATTTAGATAATGTTCCAAAACTAAATACTTCTACCAATGCATAAATCGGTAGATTTCCACCTTCATAATTATCACGGAAATTTTTAACAAATGGAGCTTTGGAATTTCTTCTGATTTCTTCCTCTATATCTTCCAAAAAAGCCTGATGATATTCCGGATTAATAAAGTTATCTGCCTCTAAATATCCTAAAACACCATATTGTTCAGCAAAGTAATTTGCAATTCTGCATCTTACATTTATTTCCACCTTCTCTATTTCAGGAAATATGATCTGACGGAAATTAGCATTAAAAAGATAAAGCTCTACTATTTGCTCAAACGTAACATCATTTTCATAATTTCCATTCTTAGGCTTCAAATTCAAACTATATGCTTTTATCAGTCTAAAATATGATATATCATTTAGTATTTTTTTTGCATATTCCTCATCATTAACAATTAAGCCAATACTCTTTAAATTTTCAACTTGTTCCTCAATTGTCATAGAAGGTTGATGCTGCTTACGTTCTTCCATACAACATTCTCCTTAAAATTAAAAGACCCAACGTGGTCCGCATCGTTGAGAGGCGTGTTGGGTTCTGTTAACTTTATTATATTCAATCTTGCAAAAAAATCAACCTTTTTGAGTGATTTTTTACACTTTCTGTGTAATTTTTTACTGTTTTGGGTAACTTCCTATCTTTTACACAAACTCCCCATCCGTCCAATCAAACAAATACTCCGGATCGCTCCAATACTTTTCTTCCCCATACCTTCGTTCGTATACACAGAATTTAGACCTTGCTTTGTTCAACGTTTCTTCATACTCCATATGATTAAATGGTACATAAAGCTCTGCTTCGTCTTCACAGCAGCTAACGGTGTGCAGGCTAGGTTCTTTGCTCGAAAACATAGGATCTACTTCATATACCCACTTCACAGGTTCGGTGCTGCGTCGGCTATGTTCGTAAACTGTCTCAAAATACTCTTCCCAAGAATACTTTTTCCCGTATTCATCATAAATCTCCAAATCGGTCTGATGTTCCCGATAAAATTCCTCCAGCTTTCGGAAACTATCAAAAGCTTTATGTTTCTGAAACAACGGTCGCCATCCATAGCTTAGTTTATTCAGGTGGCTCCGGTATCCAAGAAAAGGCTCATCTACAATGGAATACTCCTCTTCAAGTACACCGCATTCAGTTTTCCCGGCAAAACAAGTCTGCATCAGCTCTTTATTCTTGCTCATAAAATAATAATTAGTCCCCATGACCATTCTCCTCTTCCAAACAAAAGTATCCTCTTACCGAAATCCATTCAGAGGTTCTAATAAGAGGATATCTCAAAGTCAAGTGTTTGTCATTGGACGGATAGTCCAAAACACCTATGCAGTCCTCTGCAGGTGCTGGGCGTAATATAAAAGGCGTTTGTCCTTCGGATTCTGCACTACCTTATACAAGCCTATATACATGGGTTGTCCCTGCAAAACCAGCAGTTCCTCCATATGCACACCCGGAAGAATGCTTAAAGCATAAAGTTTCTCTACCGTTGGCAGATTCTGCCCTTTAAACCAACGGTAAATAGGCTGGGGACAGGATAAGTCTAAGTACTCTTGGATATACTTTACATCATAACCTGCCAGCTTGAACATGATTTTTAGTTTTTGCCCGGTTCGTTGTTGGTCGATGGGGTGCATAAGGCTCCTTTCTTGAAAGTTTATATAGTTCTTTGCTTTCCGCTCATGGTTTCTTTACTCACTTAATCTTTGTTCTATTTTCAGTGTTTCTTTTCTAAATCATCCCTCTTACTAAATACTCTAACTTTTGCAAGAAATAATTTACGCAACCCAGTCATATCCTGTCCTTGCCTGATCTACAATGTGTTCAAAAACGAGCGTACTTTTTCTTAAGAACACCTCTCTATCATAGCTATCCGGTAAAAATTTATTCAAAACAGAAACTATTTCACCTTTAACTTTCTCTTTCGGCTGAGGGTCATTTTGCCAACCTACAACAAATAATTCACTACGTTTTTCAGTCAAGGTATTATACAACTCTTCCCATTCGCTTTACTTTCTTACATGGATTTGCGTGCAAGTCGTAAATCTTTGATGCATGAGTATATAAGCTGGTTAATTGATTTTGTATCATTCTCAAATAGGCTTCTGAAAATCCCTTTGTCTGCATTTCGTTCTGCCATTGTATAATCTGTCCTGCGGTTATCTCGCTCATCATCTGATTACCGAAATATGGAACAATATGCTGCTCCATCATATACCGCTTGTTCTTCATGGTGCGTTCCTTCAGCTCATTCTGTTTATCCTCAAAGTAAACTTCCATGAATTCACTTAACTTCATATCCATGCTTCTGCTGTTATTCAGCTTCTTCTGGCGCTCATACTCAAGAGCTTCTCGCTTTGTCTCAAAACCTCTTTTTCTTCGCTTTT
>JBJEJA010000010.1:0-94648 GCA_051877575.1 Lachnospiraceae bacterium
ATTACAATATAGCACCTTTTCTAGATAATGCAAGGAGTTTTGTTCTATCATACTATGCATTATTGGAAATAGCTGATATAATGCTCGTAGGTTGAAAAGTTTATGAGATGGCAAATATGAATTTTCACTTGAAGTATTTTAAGGGATTAAATAACTGTTATATCTTGTTATGAAAATCTCGGGTAACCATTGAAAACACTAAAGTTTTCATGGGTGTCCTCTTTATCACATCTTGTATCGAGTTATATCATTATACCCTTGTTTACGAACCCTTATAAGGGAAAATACAAGGGAAAGAAAATTTGTTGACTATTGTAACCATTCACAGATATTTTCTTACAGATAGGTTAAGAGAAAATTAAAAAAGTTTCATAAAAGTACATTATGTTAATCGTATATATATTATAAGCTGATTGGAGGTGCGTTGTCGTGAGAAAAAAACTTATGTTTTCATTAGGGGCTATTTTGATTATGGGTGTTATGATTCTTGTATTGATGAGCCGTGATGATGTTGAAAACAAGATAAATGTAGATACTTCACATGTTGAATATGACGAGAATCAGATTTTAATAATTAACAGAACAGTGAATTATGCAGCAGGGTATCAAGATGAAGGTATCTTTATTGATGTAAAGGGAAGAGTATATTTTTATTGCTTTTCACAACTGATTTATCAGGAAAATCCAGATACAGAAGTGGATTTCATAGAAAAGTTAAAAGATATACAGGAGTATACGAAGCCTGTTATGACTATTGAAGATAGAGTTATGTCTGAGGCAATAAATTTATGTTTTAATATAGATGCTACAGAAACCTACGAAACAGAATTAACAGCATATGATGCAGGTAGTAGAATATTATATGTATGCAATGGTAATAACATGACATCTTGCAGGCAAAGCGGTGATTTTGAGGGCGCATTGGATTCAGTTTCAGCAAAAAAATTTATGGAGTATTTTGATAATGTCTTATTGCCGGAAATCACATCTTTTTGCGAACAAATGACAGAGGAAGAATATGCAGGTGCAAAAGCATATTATTATACAGAGAATGCGCTATATTTCGAAAATATACATTGTGGATTTTTAGAGAATATAGAAAATACTGGAAAGTATGTTGTTACAAACAAGGAAGAACTAACTGCTTTGGAGAGTATATTGGGAAGTGATTTTGGAATTGGTGAGTGGCAAAACGAAAAGGCAGTGGACTGCATATTTTTTATTGAAGCAATAAATGTAAGTTCCGGGGGATATGATTTAAAAAGAGATGGTATTCTATGTCAGGATGGAGAGTTTGAAATGATTCTGAGTGAAGATAGCAAAGTTCCACAGGATGGAGAAATGGTTTCCGAGGCTTTTGATGGATTTGTGTTTGTTGCTGCATTTCCGAAAGATGTGGCTGAATTGTTTGCGGTATCAGAAAGTGGGTGCTATTTTGACTTTAGAGGAAATGAATGGATACGTCCGAAGTGATTGATGAAATTTAGTAAATATTTTTGCGAATATTATACTGTATCAGATAGAATCTTGAAATACACAGAGTATAAATTGAAAATTTGTGCGAAGGATGTATTTCGCTCTGCGAGGCTGAAAATATTATAAAAACCAGTTGCTATTTTAAGGAAAACAACATATAATATCTATACAGATATGAATCTGTTGCACGAAGTGCATTAATATTTGGGCTGACCGAAAGGTCCTGGTCCACCGGCTGGCGGGGATTTACCCCGCCATTTTTCTACATAAAGGGGCGGTTACATGAAGGAAAAAGTACTTAGTGTTTTTATAGATGAATCGGGAGATTTCGGACAGTATAATCCAGTTTCTCCGAACTACTATGTTGCAATGGTTCTACATAATCAGGAAATAGATATTTCAAAGAATATTGAATCATTGGAGAGGCAAATAAGTAATTGGGGATATCCGGAGCATACAATTCATACAGGTCCTTTAATCAGGCGTGAAAGTGTTTATAAAAATGATTTGAGAGAACAAAGAAAAGCGTTGTTTAATGCGTTGTATCATTTTACTCGTTTGTTGGATATTCAATACATCTGTCCCATAATTAATCAGGGAGATTGTGCTGAAAAATCAAAGCTGGCTTACACGGATAAATTGACAAAAGAAATTGCAAATCAGCTTCGAGCAAAGGATACATATTTTTCATCCTTTGATAAAATTATTGTTTACTATGACTATGGACAGGTTGAGCTGGCGCAGATTCTTGTGTCTGTGTTTAATACCATGTTTTCGAATGTGGAATTTCGAAAGATAGAGACGAATCAGTATAAATTATCACAAGCAGCCGATTTGATTTGTACAGTAGAAGCGATTGCACAAAAGAATGTATTAACCAAGTCAGAAAGTGAATTCTTTCACTCAAAGAATGATTTCAAGAAAAATATATATAAAAATATTGCAAAGAAGAA
This sequence comes from Lachnospiraceae bacterium, assembly GCA_051877575.1. GTDB lineage: Bacteria > Bacillota > Clostridia > Lachnospirales > Lachnospiraceae > UBA2882. The sequence continues at coordinate 2,430 of JBJEJA010000010.1, forward strand.
ATTATAGGATTTTCCCTTGCTATTTGCTCACAAGGGAAAAAATAAGGGAAAATTTTGTGATAGGGAGATACACAATGAATGGTTTGATTATAAAGGTACTCAGCATAAGTATTGCGGTAGTAACCGTAGTATACTTGATTATTTATAAAGGAAATACCATGATTACAAAGATATTTAGCGTGTGTATTGTAGTAGCAATGGTAATATACTGGATTGTTTATGAAGGAAATACAAGAAAGCGAAAAAAACAGGAATTACAGCGGGATGACTATTTATTTGCGAAAGAAAACGATTTGCCGTTACATATAAATTGGAATGAGATAAATGACTTTTTGTTAGATTCCGAATATGGTGTAAATATGCCAATGGAGAATTGGTTTATGTTGGATTGGGCGCGACAGCCCTGTGTGGAGGATGGTATAAGGGAAGGAAAGTTTTCTATGAAAGGGTTTCGGGTGTTACAAGCTTTAAGTAACGATATGAAACACATTTTTTATGATGTGAGATTTTATTATGACCGTGGCCCGGATATAGAAGATAAAAATAGGAAGTACGAGGCCGTAAAAAAGGTGTTGGATACAAAATACGCCGGTTTGTCAGAAGAATTACGGAAGAATATATATGACCAATTTGTTAAGATATATGAAAGAAAAATCTAAATACAATACAAAGGAGGAAGCCGTTGAGTATTTAATGAATGAAACTAATCTTCCATATGAAGAATGTTCTAAAGCCAACGATTTCCATATTAGACTAAATAAGAAAAATTAATATACAAATTCCAGTTTGTTGAACTGAACAAATCCCAAGTTGTGCTAAAAAACATAGTTTGAAAGAGTGTTCGAGTTCCATTTACAAAATCAATCCCATAAAATTCTTTGACACATTCATTATATGATGCTAATATGATTATAGAAAGGGTGCTACCGATAGACGGTTAGTCCATTGAAAATAGTTTAATCACAAAAATGACCGCTTGTTTTCTCAGGACAGGGCGGTTATTTTTGTGTCTTGTGGCTTCCGATGGTATATCCAAGTCCGAAACAGGTCAGACATAAGCTGATAACTGCAATCAGACCTTCAATAGTCAACATTAGCATCCCCTCCTTTAGCAAGATTTCCGTCAGACAAGCTGGGGATTTCTATGTAAACAGAGGGTCACAGTCCCTCTGGCGAAGGACTAACCGCCTACCGTAAATGGTAGCACCCATAAAAATAGTGTAACAGAAGGAATTGAAACATACAATACAAAAAGAAGAAATAATACACGAAATAACGATAAACGAATACCTTTGCCATTAACGATGACAGGTTATAAATAATGTATCAATTGTTTTACACTTTGTTTACACATCCCAAGTCAGTGCCTCGGAAGTCTCCTTTCTATGGGCTTTTGCGGGTTCCGGCTTTTGTTCAAGTCCCATCGGGCAAGTGTGCGGCCGGGCAAATGGGATGAAAAAAGAATATCAGAATTCCCGGAATATTATATTATTTTATATTTGTTCTTTCTTTTTCTCGTTTTGTGTATTACAATTCTAAAGAATAAAGTATTGGATGAAATTTTATATTATGAAATTTCATATGAGGTCATATGAAAACATATATGACTGTCTGAAGAAGTGAGGAAAGCATGAATACACAATATTTTCGATATGCGGTAGAGATAGAAAAAACGGGATCCATTACCCGGGCGGCACAAAATCTTTATATGGCGCAGCCCAATCTGAGCAAGGCAATCCGGGATCTGGAAAATGATCTGGGATACGAAATTTTTAAGCGCACCCCCGGTGGAATCAAGGTGACGGAAAAGGGAAGCGAATTTTTGTATCATGCCCACAAGATGATTGAGCAGCTGGATGAAATGGAGAAAATATCCCGGAGAGATGAAGAAGAAATCAGGCGGTTTAAGCTTTCCATTCCGAGAGGAAGCTACATTGCCAACGGCTATACGGAGTTTGTGGCAGATCTGGATATGAGTGAAGGAATCGAGATTACCATCAATGAGACGAACACGCTGCAGACGATCAGCAATGTGGCTGACAGGGGATATCATATGGGGATCATCCGCTATCCCAAAGCCAATGAAGATTATTTCCAAAAAGCTTTGGAGAATAACAAATTGGTGGGAGAGACCATTTGGGAGTTTGAATATGTGGTAGTTATGTCAAAACAACATCCCCTTGCAGGAAAGGCGGTGTTGGAAAAGCAGGATCTGGAGCAGTATGTAAAGATTACCCATGGGGATATTCTGATGCCGGATGAGAAGTCCGGAGTAAAACAGAAAGAAAATAAAGAGAGGAAGAACAGCCGGACGATTTATGTCTATGAAAGAGGAAGTCAATTTGATCTTCTGACCAAGGTTCCGACAACGTATATGTGGGTATCACCTTTGCCGGACCAGTATTTGGAGCAATATCATCTGGTGCAGCGAGCCTGCAAAGTAGAAGATAATCTTTATAAGGATGTGTTGATTTACAGAAAGGATTACCAGTTGACGGAACTGGACATCCTCTTTCAGAAAAAATTATACAGTTCAAAAATTGAAGTTGCCTGCGAAAGTGTCATATGATTTTTTATATGACACTTTTTTGGATTTATATTACCCGGTTTGGCAGAAGATTTGCTAAACTGTCCACGAAGTCAGAAAGCAAGGCTTTGCAGTTTTACAAAATGAATAGTTTTGCAGAGGTCAATATATGGACAACTTTTTATCTATAAAAAGCGCAGTGAATAAATATATAGCGGGATGTGAGGCAAAGGTCAATACGCCTGCAAGAAAATTGCTGGTTAAAGCAATCTTTGCGGGAATGATGATTGCTATGGGAGCAGCAGGCAGCAGTGTTGCGGCTCATTCCGTAGGAAATGTGGGATTGTCCCGTCTTGCGGCAGCAGTTGTATTTCCGGTGGGATTGATGATGGTCATTTTGATGGGAGCGGAGTTATTTACCGGTGACTGCCTGATGATCATGGCTACGGCTTCCGGAAAACACAGTGTGAAACAACTGATCAAAGTACTCGGTGTTGTATATATCGGAAACTTTATCGGAGCTGCGTTGACGGCAATGGCTGTTGCCGGCAGCGGACAGTTGAATTATTCCAACGGCGTTTTGGGCGCTTATACCATCAAGGTTGCGCTTGGGAAAGTTTCCCTGGATTTTGGACAAGCGGTGATTTCCGGTGTACTGTGCAATATTCTTGTTTGTATCGCAGTTATGATGGCCATGTGTGCAAAGGATGTGGCAGGCAAACTGTTATCTTCATTTTTTATCATTTTTCTGTTTGTAACGGAGGGCTTTGAGCACTGCGTGGCAAATATGTACTATATTACAGCCGGTCTGCTGGCAAAGATGAATCCCGTATATTTGCAGGCGGCGGCTGCCGAGTATGGTATCGGTGCGGAACAACTGGCAGGATTGGATATCAGTAGTTTCCTGTTGGACAATCTGCTTCCCGTAACAATCGGAAATATCATCGGCGGAATGGTATGTATCGGTATTCCGCTGTTATATCTCAATAAAGACAAGACTCAGGATATGAGAGTTGTAAAGGAGGAGAAACATGAACATGGTATGGTTTTTGGAAGAAACATTTCAGGTATTGCTAATTGAGGTGACAGGTGTTGCAGCAGTTGCTGCATTATTGTATGGATATGTCAGAATGATGACACCGCACAATACAGATAAATAAAACAGCTTTCCAACCCACCCCGGATATCCGTGTACCCCCTACACGGACCCGGGGCTTCCTTTTATAACATGAAAAACAAAATTGCGAATGGTATTTGTGCGGTTGCATGTTGAGCCGTGTGGATTTATAATAATCTGCAAACGGGTAACAGATTATAGAAGGAGAGATTACAATGTTAAAACAGTTATCAGTCTATGCAGAAAATAAAAAAGGAAATATGCAGAGGATCACATCCATATTGGTGAAAGAAAACGTCAATATCTGGGGATCTGTAACAAATGACAGTGCGGAATACGGCATTATCCGCATGGTTGTATCCGATCCGGATCAGGCAATGACAGCATTGATTGATGCAGGTTTTCTTTGCCGTCTGACAGAGGTGATCGGTGTGGAAATGGAAGATGAAGTCGGCAATCTGAATCAATTGCTCGGGGCATTGTCCGACAGCAATATCAATGTAGATTATACTTATTTGTCATTCAACAGGGATTCCGGTAAACCGGTTCTGATTTTCCATGCGGAAGAAATCGGAGAAGTGGAAGACTGTATTGTAGCCAAAGGCTTTCACGTGGTGTCAAAATAAGAACGGATACATAAAATGGAGTATACGGGATTCGAACCCGTGGCCTCAACAATGCGAATGTTGCGCGCTCCCAACTGCGCTAATACCCCTTAAGCGGCTGTGCCTTTGCTACGTTAGTCATTATATCACGCAAAATATAAAAATCAAGCGGTGAAATGACAAGGAGTTAAGATAGTGTAAAGATTTTAAATGGCATTCATTTTTTGAATGCTGTTTTTCTTGTGATTTACAAATGATTGGTGTAGAATAATCAGTTGGAAATGAGAAAGGAAGGAAATACTTATGTATATACTGTTTTTCTTGTGCTGGGTCATTTTTAATGGACAGCTTACGCTTGAAATAGGAATCATCGGCATATTTGTAGCTGCCCTGTTGTATGCTTTTATTTGTAAGTTTATGGATTGGAGTTTTCGCAAGGATATCCATATGATGCAGTATGCAATTTTTATGGTTGGATATCTGTTTGTGTTGATATGGGAAATTATAAAGGCAAATATGGATACCATGAAAATGATATTCACATCAAAATATGAGAGAGAGCCGGTGCTGGTAACCTTCCATACCAAAATAAAATCGCCGGTGCTGAGGGTGCTGTTGGCGAATTCCATTACGCTGACACCGGGGACCATTACGGTCTCTTTAGAGGATGATACCTATGTGGTTCATGCGCTGGACAAAGATTTTGCGGAAGGAATCGAGGATTCGGTTTTTGTACGGATGCTGGAGAAAGCGGAAAGGATTGGGAAAAAAGATGAGTAGCGGAATTCAGGCTTTGGAAACAACCTATCATTTTCTGTTTGTCGGAGTTCTCATTGTACTGGGAATCATGCTGTTTTTATGCCTGATCCGGGCATGCATGGGTCCGACGGTTGCCGATCGTCTGGTGTCTGTCAATATGATGGGGACGATGGTCATGACGATCATAGCAATCCTTGCGGTTATGATGAATGAAAGTTATCTGGTTGATATTTGTATCATATATGCAATGATCAGCTTCCTTGCGGTTATTGTACTGTCTAAAGTAATTATGGGTGTACATAAGGAAGAAGAGCAACTGGAAGAAAAACAATTAGAAGAAAAAAGCAGTAAAGAGGAGGGCAAATAGAATGGAGATTTTATTATGGGTTCGCTTTATATTGGGAACCTTGTTTCTGCTGGCGGGTATGGTGCTTTTTGTGGTGGAGATCATCAGTGTTTATAAGCTGGATTATGTATTAAACCGCATGCATGCCGCCGCTACAGGGGATACATCAGGAATTGGATTGTCCTTAATTGGTCTTATGATCTTAAACGGATTCAATCTGACCACATTGAAATTGCTGCTTGTGGTTGTGTTTTTATGGTTTTCTTCTCCGGTTTCTTCCCATTTGATTGCCAAATTGGAAGTCGCGACTCATGAAGGAGAGGATCAGTACGGAAAGGTGGAGAAATAATGGAATATTTCATGTATATATTGCTGTTTTTCCTGGTTGTTTGTGCATTGGCAGTCAGTTTTACCAAAAACCTCCTCAACGCAGTTCTGGTTTTTATGTCCTATAGTCTGATCATGTCAATTATCTGGATCCTGTTGGAATCACCGGATCTGGCGATTACGGAAGCGGCGGTAGGTGCCGGTGTAACCAGTATCCTTTTCTTTGTTACCTTAAAGAAGATTGAAGCAATCAGAAAGGAGCATAAAGATGAGCAGGCTGAAAAGTGATGAAGAATATGCAAAAACCGGAGCTTTTCACTTTTTCCGCTGGATGAAGGGAACGAAAGATCCTTATCTGGATGAAGTGGAAATGCAGCCGGGAGTGCCTTATAAAGACAGCCTTACGCTGGAAGAAATCATGGCGGAAGAGCAGCAGACCATGGAAAAAGTGTATAACACCAAAGCCAATAGGTTGCTTCGGTTCTTTCAAAAGGTATATACAGTATGCTCTGTGCTGTTTTGTATTGCTTTGGCAGGGATAATGCTGGATATGGTTGCAAATCTTCCGAAACTGGAGACTGTGGACAGACCGATCAACAATGAAGTTTCCCGGGTCTATATCGAAAATGGTATTCAGGATACGGGAGCAGTCAATATTGTAACGGGAATGATTTTGAATTACCGTGCGTTTGATACGTTTGGAGAGACCTGTGTACTCTTTATTGCCACAACCTGTGTCATGGTACTTTTAATGAAAGAAGAAGAAAAGATCCGTGCCGATCAAAGTCTGAATGACCGCCGTTATGAACCTAAGAACGATATTATTTTGCAAAAGGTGGCATTTGTTCTTGTACCGATTGTTTTTATCTTTGGCATTTATGTGATTTTAAACGGACATCTTTCTCCGGGCGGCGGGTTCTCGGGCGGAGCCATGATCGGAGCCGGTATGATTCTGTATGTCAGCGCTTACGGGTTTGACAAAATGCAGAAATTTTTCAATGAGAAAACCTACAAGGTAGTCAAGATTGCGGCCCTTTGTACTTATTGTGTTGTGATTACTTATTATCTGTTTATGGGTGCCAATGATTTTGACAATCATATTTCTCTGGGTGTGCCGGGAATGATTTTTTCTTCGGGTATTATTTTGTGGTTAAACATTTTTGTGGGAATAGAGGTTGCATGTACCATGTATGCCTTCTATGCGTTGTTCAGAAGAGGAGGACTGTAAAATGTTGGACGGTTTAATAACAAATTACGGTGAAGCGGTTGCGGTTCTTCTTTTTGTTATAGGCTTTGCCAATCTCCTGTTACAGAATAATCTGATCAAAAAAATTATCGGATTGAATTTTATGGATACAGGAACTTATTTATTCCTTGCGGAGAAGGGGTATATTGCCGGACGCATGGCGCCGATCGTTGTGGATGGAGTTCAGGATGTGAACAATTATATCAATCCGATACCCAGCGGGCTGGTATTGACCGGTATTGTTGTATCGGTATCTGTTACGGCATTGATGCTTTCTTTAACCATTCGATTGTATCAGAGATATCATACTTTGAATATGGATGAAATTTCCACAATTTTGAAAAAGGAGGAAATATAAAATGGATTTTTTGCGTAATTTTCCCTGTTTCTCCTTAATTCTTTCCATGTGTGCATCCATTATCTCTTCGGGACTGAGCGGAAAATGGGCGAGAAGATTAAACATATTTGTGATTTCGGCCATCGGGGTAATGTCCGCATGCACGTTGTATTTTACGTTTGTGACAAACCAATGTTATATATACAAAATGGGACGTTTCTCTGCGCCCTGGGGAAACGAGATCCGTTTCGGTAATCTGGAAGCCGTTATGGCATTGTTTTTCAGTGTCATAATGCTGCTTTCTATTCTTGGCGGCAGAAAGCACTTGTTTGCAGAGGTGGATCCTTTTAAGGAAAATCTATACTATGTGCTGATCAACCTGTTGATGAGTTCTTTACTGGCTTTGATTTATACCAATGACTTGTTTACCGCTTATGTTTTTGTGGAGATCAATACGATTTCTGCCTGCGGACTGATTATGATCCGTGAAAACGGGCATACGTTGGAAGCGGCAACACGCTACATGTTGATGAGTCTGATCGGATCCGGTCTGCTTTTGTTTGGATTGTGTATTCTGTATGATATTACGGGACATCTGCTGATGAGTAATATCAAGGAGCAGGTGTTGATTCTGGAACGGACGGGACAGTATCATATTCCGCTGGTTGTGGCAATTATTTTTATGGGTGTGGGCCTTGCGATTAAAAGTGCCTTGTTCCCTTTTCATTCGTGGCTGCCGGATTCCTACGGATATTCCACGGTTTCCAGTGCGGCGATTTTATCAAGTCTTGTCTCCAAAGGATATATTTTCCTGCTGATCAAGATCTTTTACCGCGTTATCGGCTTTGAGATTATCGCCGAGAGCCGGTTGTTTAACGTGCTTTTTGTATTCGGTCTCTGTGGTATGATCTTTGGCTCGTTAAGTGCCATTCGGGAGAATGATATCCGCAGAATGATTGCTTTTTCTTCTGTTGCACAGATTGGTTATATTTACATGGGCTTTGGACTTGGAACAAAAGCCGGAATGATTGCATCCATTTTCCATATTTTTTCCCATGCGGCAACCAAGAGCATGCTGTTTATTGCGGCTGTGGGGCTGACGGATGCTTCGGGCAAGAGCAAAAAGTTTATCGATCTGACCGGAGCGGGATACCGCAATGTGATTGCGGGAGCAACCTTTACCGTCGGTTCTTTATCCATGGTAGGTGTGCCGTTGTTTTCCGGTTTTATCAGCAAGATTTTGTTTGCCCAGGCGAGTGTTTCCGTAGGGGTAAATAAGATGTTGCCTACCTTGATCGTTCTGGCAATCAGTACGATCCTCAATGCGATTTATTTTATGAAGACCGTGGTGCGTATTTATACACCGGTGAAGTCGGATTATCCGTCCATACCATGGAAACATGATATTTCTTATGGTGTGGTTTGTATCTGTTTTATTATCTGCAACGTAATACTTGGCATGTGTTCGGAGCCGATCGTTGATCTGATTCGCTCGGGACTTGCCATGTTTGCATAAGGAGGGGCGAAGGAAATGAATGAAAGCGTCTCATTACTGTTAGCAATTTTATTTCCGATCTTGGCGGGAACGGTGCTCCTTATTTTAAAGGAAACCGATGACCGCAGAAAGATCCTTACCTATGTGGGAGTTGTGCTGGGGATAACAGGTGTGCTTGTCATCAATGCCCTCACCACAAAGGAAACGGAAATTGTACTGTTTGAGTTGATGGAACATGTTCCCATTGTTTTGAAACTGGACGGTTTCGGAAAACTGTTTTTAGCCATTGTGACCATTGTCTGGATCCTGGCAGGCTGTTTTTCCTTTACTTATATGAAACATGAGCATAAAGAAAAAAGATATTTCGGGTTTTATCTGGTTACCTTTGGCGTACTGGTCGGACTTGGCTGCGCGGGAAATCTGATTACCATGTATGCCTTTTATGAGTTTATGACACTGGTATCATTTCCGCTTGTCATTCACAATCAGTCCGGAGAAGCGGTTATGGCTGGCTTGAAATATTTGTTTTACTCCTTTTTCGGAGCATATATGGCTTTGTTCGGATTGTTTTTCCTGTGCCGTTATACGACGACGTTGACGTTTACGGCCGGAGGAACTTTGAACATGGAGCTGGCAGCAGGGCATGAGACACTTCTTTTGGTGGCTGCCTGTCTGATGATTGTGGGCTTTGGCGTGAAAGCGGGCATGTTTCCGCTGCACGCATGGCTTCCTACCGCACATCCGGTAGCACCGGCTCCCGCATCCGCAGCATTGTCCGGCATTATCGTCAAAGCGGGTGTGCTGGCAATTGTCCGTGTTGTTTTTTATCTGTTCGGCGCTGATTTTATCCGCGGAACATGGGTTCAGTATCTGTTTTTGACACTTTCGCTGATTACGGTGTTTATGGGTTCCATGCTGGCATACAGGGAAAAGGTGCTGAAAAAGCGTTTGGCTTATTCCACGGTCAGCCAGCTTTCCTATATTTTGTTCGGGATTGCTTTGTTGAATCCGGTGGGATTGACAGGTTCCATGCTGCATATGATTGCGCATGCATTTATTAAATGTGCATTATTCCTATGCGCCGGTGCCATTATTTTTCAAACGGGAATTACAAATGTGGATGACTTAAAAGGTATCGGAAAGAAGATGCCGCTAACTATCTGGTGTTTTACGATTGTATCGTTAGGTCTGATAGGCATTCCGCCCACAGGCGGCTTTATCAGCAAATGGTATCTGGCAACGGGAGCCTTGGATTCCGGCATTGCGGGATTTCAATATGCCGGTCCCATTATTTTATTGGTCAGTGCATTGTTGACGGCAGGGTATTTGCTTCCGGTTACCATCAAGGGATTTTTCCCGGGTGATGATTTTGATTATGATAAATTGGAAAAATGTGAACCCTGTAAATGGATGACGATTCCGCTGGTCATTCTGGCAGCATTGTCGGTTGTGATCGGTATGTTTCCCAATGGGCTGCTTTCCTATATTCAGGCAATCGCAGCCGGATTGATGTAGAGAGGAGGAATGAGAGATGAATGAAGTGATGTTGCTGATAATCGTATTGTTCCCCCTTGCCGCAGGTGTTCTGATTCCGATTCTGCCTTTTAAAAACAGAAAATGGATGATGATTTATATAGAAGCGGTTGTAGTGATCAACAGTATTCTGGTCTGGCTGCTTTTGTTTAACCGTCCGGACGGTGTTTTCACGCTGTTAAAGTTTACGGGTAATTTGTCCGTGACTTTCCATCTTGACGGGCTGGCATGTGTCTTTGCGGGACTGGTTTCCGCTTTATGGCCTCTGGCAACCTTATATTCCTTTGAATATATGAAACATGAAGAGCACGAAAAGGTCTTCTTTATGTTTTATACCATGACTTTTGGCGTGACTCTGGGAATCGCTACCAGTGCCAATATTTTATCCATGTATTTCTTCTATGAATTGTTGACTTTGGTAACCACACCGCTTGTATTGCACACATTAAAACGTGAGGCGGTGCTGGCTTCCAGAACCTATTTATATTATTCCCTTGGCGGAGCTGCCTTTGCATTCATCGGTATGATTTTTATCATTGTCTATGGCAATACGACAGACTTTGTCTACGGCGGTGTGCTGAATCTGGCAAATTATACGGGAAATGTGAATTTACTGCTGTTTATCTATGTTCTGGCCTTTATGGGCTTTGGTGTAAAGGCTGCCATTTGTCCGTTCTGCGGCTGGCTTCCCAAGGCAGGTGTGGCACCGACTCCGGTTACGGCGCTGTTGCATGCGGTAGCCGTTGTTAAATCAGGTGCTTTTGCCATTATGCGTCTTACTTATTATTGTTTCGGAACAGACTTTTTGAAAGGGACATGGGCGCAGTACACGGTAATGTCGATTACAATCTTTACCATTGTTTTCGGTTGTTCCATGGCTGTGAGGGAAAGGCATATCAAGCGCAGACTGGCGTATTCTACGATCAGTAATTTAAGCTATATTCTGTTTGGGGTGACGATCATGACGCCTCTGGGATTGGTCGGTGCATTGACACATATGATCTGCCATGCGGTTATGAAGATTTGTTCCTTCTTCTGTGCCGGTGCCGTTATGTACAAAACCGGAAGAAGTTATGTTTATGAGTTGGACGGTTTCGGGCGTAAGATGCCCAAAACCTTTGGGATTTTTACAGTTTCCGCTTTTGCCCTCATGGGTGTCCCGGGACTTTGCGGGTTTGTTTCCAAATTTAATCTGGCAAAGGCAGCGGTGGAAAGTGAAAATGTGTTGGCATATGTGGGTATCGGAGCATTGTTAATATCTGCAATTTTGACGGCAATTTATATGCTGACGATTGTCATTCGGGCGTTTTTCCCGAAGCAGGATTTTGATTATGATTCCATCCGGGATGTGGAAGACCCCAACTGGGTTATGCTTCTTCCGCTGTCCCTGTTTGTGGTGGGAATGGTCGTGCTCGGTCTGCATCCCCAGCCCCTGATTGAGATTTTTACTGACATTGCAAACGGGCTGTTTTAGGAAAGGAGAGTGGAACGATGAAAACAAATTTCATTTTGGCATTTTTGGTCTTTTATCCTATTGTGGGAGCAATCATTTCCTATATCATCGGACGTTTTCACAAGGCAGCCAGAGACTATTTTGCGGACTTTGTTGTAGTCAGTGAGTTTGCCCTTGTGCTGTATCTGTTCTGCAATTTTCAAAGCAGCAGTCTGTTAAGCTGCACGATCGAACAGTTTGCGGGATTCGGGTTGCATTTTACATTGGACGGTTTCCGCAGTGTCTATGCGCTGGTTGCGGCATTGATGTGGATGATGACTACCATATTCTCCAAGGAATATTTCAAACATTATCATAACAGAAACCGTTATTATCTGTTTATGCTGCTGACCTTCGGTGCGACCATGGGTGTCTTTTTATCCGCAGATCTGTATACGACTTTTATTTTCTTTGAAATGATGTCCTTTACATCTTATGTATGGGTTGCTCATGATGAAAAGAAGAGTTCCCTCAGAGCCGCAGAAACCTATCTTGCGGTTGCCGTTATCGGTGGTATGGTCATGCTTATGGGACTGTTTTTGCTGTATCACGAACTGGGAACGTTGGAAATTGCTTCTTTGCTGAAACTGGCAGAAGTATGTGAAAATAAGACCATGCTTTATGTGGCAGGGGCATGTATTACGGTTGGATTTGGAGCCAAAGCCGGCGCATTCCCGCTGCATATCTGGCTTCCCAAGGCGCATCCGGTTGCACCGGCGCCGGCATCGGCTTTGCTGTCCGGTATTTTGACCAAATCCGGTATTTTCGGAATGCTGGTAGTCAGCTGTAACTTATTGTATGGAGACGGAGAATGGGGAAAAGTCATTCTGTTACTTGGAACTGTTACGATGTTTGGCGGCGCGCTCTTAGCACTGTTTTCCGTAGATTTAAAGAGAACACTTGCCTGCTCATCCATGTCCCAGATTGGATTTATCATGGTGGGCATCGGTATGCAGGGACTTTTGGGAGAAGAAAATGCGCTGGCTGCAAGAGGTACACTTCTTCATATGGTTAATCATTCACTGATTAAGCTGGTATTGTTTATGGCTGCCGGTGTTATCTTTATGAATATTCACAAGCTGAACCTGAATGAAATCAGAGGATTTGGCAGAAAGAAACCGTTGTTGAACTTTATCTTCCTCATGGGAGCGCTGGGGATCGGCGGTATTCCTCTTTGGAACGGATATGTGAGCAAAACCCTTTTGCATGAATCTATCGTGGAATATACCAATCTTTGTGCCGAGGGTGTTGTGACGGGATTGTTTACGGTAACCGGCATGAAATGGATTGAATGGATTTTCTTAATCAGCGGCGGTTTGACGATTGCTTATATGACCAAGCTTTATGTAGCAGTCTTTGTAGAAAAGAATGCAGACCCCAAAGAGCAGGAGCGCTTTGACGGCATGAAACAGTATATGAATGTGCCCAGTAAGATTGCGCTAACTGTCAGTGCTGTGCTTTTACCTGTCATGGGATTTATGCCCGGCATCGTGATGGATTTTCTTGCTAACCGGGGAACCAGCCTGATGCATGCCGGTGAGTTGGAAGAAAAAATACAGTACTTTAGTTTGGGAAATTTAAAGGGAGCTTTGATTTCCATCGTGATTGGAGTCGTTCTTTACGGTCTGGTTGTGCGTCCGCTTTTGATGAGAAAAACAGAGACGGGAAGAGAGTATGTAAACAGATGGCCTTCCTGGATGGATCTGGAGAATTATTTCTATCGTCCCCTGATTATCGTACTTTGTGCAGTAGGAGGTTTCTTCTCCAGAATTTGCGACAGTCTGGTAGACGGCATTGTGGTATTGCTGCGTAAGACTGTTTACCGGGATAAACCACTGCCGTTTGAGCCCACGGAAGGAACCATGTTTACCTATCATCTGGGTACGATTCTCAATGCCATTGAGGCTTATCTGGAGCGCAAACATCCGGATAAAAAGCACAAGCATCATGAATTTGTCCATGAACTGGCATTGCTGCAGCTGGAACTTAGAGAAAACCGGATGGTAATCAGCAGAAGCCTTTCCTTTGGTCTGATGTTGTTTTGCTTTGGATTTATTTTGACGACCATTTATTTGTTGAGTGTTTATTGGTAGGGATATTTATAAAATACCCGGTTTCAAAACTCAGACTTCGTCTTCAGACAGTTGAAACCGGGTATTATTTTTGTTCGCCATGCCGCTAAGAAAGTCACAAAACCTCGTAAAAGCCGGCGGGCAAAGATATATCTAGCTCAATATTTCTTTTTCAAAAGCTTCTATTGATTCAGCTCTGGCGGCTGTTTTTGTCCAGTCTTTCAGTATTACCAAATCTTTTTCGGATGTGATTTTTTCTCTCAAAGCGTCAGAAACCTTACCGAGATCTTCTAAAAATGAAATTACTGTTTCGGCTTGAGCTTTTTGCTCACCCTCGCGTTCACCGGCGATTCTACCCTCATGTAAGCCTTCTTCGCGTCCAAGTCTGCGTTCCTGTAAAAATTCTTCCCATAATCTCATATACTTAACACCTACTTCCGCATTTTCCTGAACACTTTTAACATTCTGCCGAAGTTGTTTTAGTCTGTCGTGATCTAAGATTAAATTCTCGTCATTGGTATGCTCTATGTATTGCAAGAGTTGTACGAGTTCTGGGCTGACATCCTGATCATTGGTACCATGGGTATTTAAGAAAATTCTGGTAGCACCGTCGTCAAGTTTCAAATCCGGCACTTCCAAACACTGCCCCACAAAGGTATAGCGGTATAAGCCATATCCAAACAGATCAAAGGGCATAATCATAATCACAAAAAGACGATTCAGCTTGTTAAAGTCATCTTCTCCAGGTGGTAGTAACTTGCTGTCAATCATCGCCTGATAATATCGGGTACGTTTGGGAAGATTACAGGTATTCTTTCCCTGGACTTCTGTATCGTAGATGGTTCCCTCATTATCTTTTGCCCAGACATCTACCTTGGCATAGCGGTAGAGCTCAGATCTTCGGATTTCTTTTTCTGTTTGTGGGAGTTCTTTGAGAATAATGTCGTCGTCGAAAATGATATCCAGTACAATTTTCAGATTTTCGGGATTTTCCATAGTCTCATCAAACAGAAAGCGATGTAAAAGTGTTAATTGCTGTAATGATTTCTTTGGTTCCAGTTGTTCCATATGGTATCTCCTTTCGTATGTAAAAGAGATACTGTATAGAACTATGATATGAATAGTATATCAGCAGAATCAATGAAAAGCAATAACTCTTTTACGATATTTAGTTATAAAATGTGGAATTCTTCGACCGAACGGTCTGAAATAAAGAATTTCAAGATAAACACAGTATATAGTAAACAATAAAAATTGGCAAGATAAAAATGAAGGAGTTGATTAGTACTTGACAAAAAATAAAAAACATTATAACTTATTAAAGAAACTTAAATAAGTGCATTTAAAAAGTGAATTGTGAAAAAAGTAAGTTAAGAAGAAAGTAGGAAACATAATGGGTATCAGTGCTGTTATATTTGATATGGATGGTGTCATTTTTGATTCAGAACGATTGGTTATTGAATGCTGGAAGGTTGTGGCAGACAAATATGGAATTGAAAATATTGAAGATGCATGTTTTGAGTGTCTTGGTATCAATGCCGCATTGACGGAAGAGTTAATGAAAAAAAGGTATGGTGAGGCATTCCCTTACGATGAGTATAAAAAAGAAATGTCAGCCATTTTTCATAGCCGGGCTGCAGGAGGTAAACTGCCACAAAAGAAAGGAATTAAAGAACTGCTGACTTTTTTAAAAGAAAACCATATTCCGACAGCGGTAGCTTCTTCCACAAGAAGAGAAGTGGTTATAAGAGAATTGGAGGAAGGCGGTTTGCTTCCGTATTTTGACAAAGTGATTTGTGGGGATATGGTAGAGCGCAGTAAGCCGGAACCGGATATTTTTTTGAAGGCATGTGAGAGCCTTTCGATAGATGCCACAGAAGCATATGCCATTGAAGATTCTTACAATGGAATTCGTGCAGCATTTCGTGCCGGAATGAAACCGATTATGGTTCCTGATCTGGCAGAACCTACAGAAGAAATGGAAAAGCTTGCTTGTTGCATTTTGCCATCATTATTTGAGGTGATGGCATATTTAAAAGGGAGAAGCCTATGAAAAATCTGATTAAAGAGAAGAATCTGCAAAAACTACGTAAAGCTCTTCGACAGGAGAAAACAGCAACAAAATCCAGATTGGCAGAGTTAACAGGTATTAGTGTTGTTACAATACAATCCCTGTTACAGATTTTGATAGAAAACGGAGAGGCAAAAGAGGATGAAATTGTACAGCCCCAATTAGGAAGACCGGCAGTATCTTACCGGTTTTGTGAGTGCGCAGAGCTCATGCTTGTGATTTTTTTGTTAGAGAAGGATAAGAAAGATACAGCAGTCTTTTCCGTTGTAAATCTTTATGGTGAGGTAATTGAAGAATTTGAAAAACAGTATTCACTGATAGAAACGAACTGTTTTGATGGGGAAATCGAAATAATTCTTAGTAAATATCCGGGAAAAGCAAAAAAAACAGCAGTATCTCTCATTGCAGTAGGATTTCCGGGAATAGAGCATAATGGACAGATTCTGTTCAGTGATTATGAAAAATTGAGAAATGTGGATTTTGCAGGATATCTGGAGAAAACATATCAGATTCCGGTTATTCTTGAGAATGATATTAATGCATCCGTATATGGTTATGCGTCTGCAAACGGATATAAGGATGAGATTGTGGCAGGTATTTATATGCCTTCCAAATATCCGCCGGGAGCAGGGATTTGTATGAATGGAAAAATCGTAAAAGGAAAAAACGGACTTGCAGGAGAAATTGCAAATTTGCCGCTACATATTGATTGGGAGAATTTTGATTACGAAAAAGAGGCGGTGGATTGTTATTTGATACAGACAATCCGTATTATTTCCTGCCTTTACAATCCCACTGCTATTGTCCTTTATGATGAGAGAAAAGGGCGTGAAGAAATTCCGGATAAGGTTGCAGAGCAGATGAAAACGAAAGCAGAAAGGCTGATGCTGCCTTGTATTGTTACAGAAGAAAGTATGAAGGATGATTTTAGAAACGGCATGATAAGGCTGGCTTTGTCAAAAGTTTTAGAGGAGGAATAAGGATATGTATTCCATTTTGTTAGCGATTATTTATCTGGCATTTATTAGTCTGGGGCTGCCGGATTCTATTTTGGGAGCGGCATGGCCCAGTATGCAGCCGCAGCTGGGAGTGCCGGTTTCTTATGCCGGCGGGATTTCCGTCATTATTGCCGGAGGAACCATTATCTCCAGCTTGTTTAGCAATTATCTGATTCATAAGTTGGGAACGGGAAAGGTAACGGCAATCAGCGTTTTAATGACGGCAGTTGCTTTGTTCGGGTTTTCATTATCAGGTTCGTATTGGCAACTTTGCCTGTGGGGTATTCCTTATGGGCTGGGTGCGGGCAGCGTAGATGCTGCGCTCAATAATTTCGTGGCATTGCATTATAAGGCAAAGCATATGAGCTGGCTTCATTGCTTTTGGGGGATCGGTGCAACGGCGGGGCCTTATATCATGGGCTTTGTTCTGACAAAAGGTATGAGCTGGAATACAGGGTATCGTACCATATCCGTTATGCAGATGGTATTGACGGCAGTACTGATTTTTACTTTGCCGTTGTGGAGAGAAAAAAGCGACCGGGCGGAAACGGAAGAGAACAAACAAAAGCCTCTTTCTTTGCCCGAGGTAATCGGATTGCCGGGGGCAAAAAATGTACTGATCGGTTTCTTCTGTTATTGTTCTTTAGAGGCAACGGCAGGACTGTGGGCTTCCAGTTATATGGTTTTAAACAGGGGGATTTCTGCAGAAACGGCAGCGAAGTGGGCATCACTTTTTTATCTGGGAATTACCTTGGGACGATTGATCTGTGGATTTTTGACAATGAAGGTCAATGACAGAAATATGATTCGCTTAGGACAGATCATCATTGCCTGCGGAATTGTTCTTTTGCTTCTTCCGCTCGGAAATGAAGCTGCGTTTCTGGGACTGATCATGACGGGATTGGGTTGTGCGCCTGTTTATCCAAGTCTGATCCATGCAACGCCGGATACCTTCGGAGCGGGGGTGTCTCAATCGGTCATCGGAGTGCAGATGGCAAGTGCCTATGTGGGGACGACCTTTATGCCGCCCTTATTCGGAATGCTGGCGGATGCGGTCGGAATTGGATGTTATCCGATATTTCTGGCGGTGTTTCTGGCACTGATGGTCGTGATGTTGGAAGGATTGAACAGGACAGTGTTAAAAAGTTGAACAGGGCAATGTTAAAAATGAAATAATATTTACAGCAAATGCCGGAATGAATTATACTATGGATAAAAGATCACGATCAAAGGAGACAGAAGGATGGGAGATTTTCAGAAAAAAGATGATATCGATGCACCCGGATGGGATGCCATAGTGGCGGCCATTGATAAGTTATACAACAATAAAGTGAAGGAGATTGAACATTTTGGAGTCATCCAGCCATGGAGATTTGGCGGAAACGATCCGTTGGACGGTATCAGTATTCTGGATGGTGGAGATTATTTTCACTTTGTGACTTTCGGGCTTTCCGAATTATATGAAAAGGAAACGGACGATCCGGAATACAGCGGCTTTGGTTTTGAACTGACGATTAAGCTGAAAAAGTCCGGTGTAAAAGATGAAGATGCGGAATTCCGTTGTATGGCGGGAATTCTGCAGGCTGTGGCAAGGATTTCCTACAAGCAGGGAGAAATTTTTGCTCCCGGCGAGTACATCTATACCGGGCAGGATAAGGGAATGGATGTGGATCAGAAATCCCGGATCACCGGATTTATTACCAAAGAAGATGAAATGGGCACCATCGATACACCGAACGGCAAGGTACAGTTTGTACAGTTGATCGGTGCTACGGATGCAGAACTTAGAATGTTGGTTGATAAGAAAATGACGGTTTCGGAGCTTGCAGAAAAAATCGGGACCGATCTGACAGATTACGGAAGAGAATCGGTCATATAATTCCATAACAAAGATACTTTCCCTCCGGGCGCAAATGATAACCGGAGGGGCTTTCACTTTTTATGATCATATTCATCCTCATGCGCTTCCAGATAATAAAATACTCTGGCGAGAAACTGTGAATTTGTGGGAAGACCCGTTTCGGAACTGATGCTGTTCAAAAACAGGTTGTGTACAAAATCATTTTTATTTTGGGAGCATCCGGCATGAATGGCATGACGGATTGCCCTTTCTACTCTGCCGGGAGTGGTATTATATTTTCGCGCTATCATGACGTACAGACATTTGGTGACCTGATACATGTATTCGTGGTTTTCCTTGATCAGCTTTTCGGCATAGACGGTATATTGGAAGCCTTGCAGATTTGCGGGAATTCCGATTTGCAGGAGTACATTCTGAATGTACTCATCGGAAAAAGAATCTTCTTTGTTGAGGCTTGCCGAATTTGGGTTTTTCATGATTTTCTCCTTGTGTTGAAATTGTGACTGAAATTTAATGTTGCGTTAAGATTTTATTCCAAATATTGACATTTTCCTATATTATGAATAACATTTTTTTGAGGAAAAAAGTAATTGTTTTGTGTCATGCATGACAAGGAAGTGGTAATATGTTGAGCACAATTTTAAAAGAACTTTTGAACGAACGGCATATGACGCTGCAAGAGCTGGCGGATGCTGCGGGGATCCCCATGGAGACTATGAGGAATATTTATTATAATAAGGTCCGGGATCCTAAAGTATCAACGATGATAGCGATTTCAAAGACATTAAATGTTTCGGTAAATTATCTGATGAGCGAGGAAATTTTTAATGAGGAAGAGACTGCTATCATAAAGAATTACAGAAAATGTGGGATACACGGGAAAAGCATCATTGAGCTGGTGGCAAAATATGAATCGAACATATCCAAAACAGAACGGGATACATTGGAGAAACATAAGGTTCCGTGTCTGATTCCCATTGGGAAGGTCTATGACGGCATTGTATATAACAGTTGTGAGGTGGTAGATGTATATACTGTTTTGCCGGAGGCATATCTGGCGGTAGAGATTACAACGAATTTTTTTGCGCCGACTTATTGTAAGGGCGATCGTATATTGCTGGAAAACCGCTTCCCGGCAAATGGAGAGCGTGCCGTATTTGCAAAGGACAACAGAGCTTATTGCAGGAAATATGTGGAAACGGACGGAAAATATGTTTTAGAATGTCTGAACGGCAGAGGAGAGGATATGGTTCTGCAGCGTATGAATGAAGTAGAGTGTATCGGGACATGTATCGGACTCATCAGAGAGTAGGCGGTAAAAGAGAAGCGATACGGGATTTCTTTTTATCCTTCTCAAAATCTCCGAAACATGATATAGTTAGCTATGGTTTTATTTTGCTTATATGTATAAGGCCATGGGGAGAATTATATGGTAGTAATTGGGAGAAAAAGGAGGAATTATTATGAAAAAGAAAATTGTTTTGTGGATGACATTAATGATAGCGGTTGCAGTAACAGGATGTACACAGGATACAACAACGGTGGCAGTGCCGGAAACACCGGTACAGGCAGAACAGGAAACACCCGCAGAGGAACAGAATACGGAGCCGGTTTCTGTGGTAATTTATTACGGGAATATGCAGGCTGACGGCTTTGATCAAAAGGAAGTGGAAATTGAAAGTCTGACGGCGGAAAATATCCTGGAGCAGCTTGCGAAAGTAAATGTCGTTTCTATTGATACAGAGGTAAACAGCTTCGAACAGGACGGAAAAAGCCTGAAACTGGATTTATCCAAAGGGTTTTCCCAGTATATTAATATGATGGGAACAAGCGGTGAATATATTGTTATTGGCGGCATGGTAAATACGTTTTTAAGTGCTTATGAAGCGGAAGACATTCTGATTACGGTTAACGGAGAAGTTTTAGAGACCGGACATGCCGTTTATGAGAATCCGCTGACTTTTTTCGAAAACAATGATACAGATGATGGGACGGAGAAAGAAGAGGCGAAAAGTCCGATGTCGTATCGCCTAAAGGATGAGACTTACAAGCAGGCGGGAGCAGAAATCTATTATCCGCAGTTTACGGATATGTCGGACGGAGCTGTTCAGGATCAGTGGAATGCAGCGATCAGAGAAATCACTGTAGGAGCCGCAGAGAAGATGAATAGCGATTACGAATCCTATAAAGTGGATTACACTATTAAAAGCTGTGATACGGAATTTGTATCTTTTGTATTTACACAGGAAATCAATGTGTACGGACATATTGCAAAGGACATTTATGCAATCAGTTTTGACATGGTGGAAGGGAAAAATGTACGTCTGAGTGATTGGGGCGAAGCCGTTGATACGGCAGCATATAATCTGGCGAATCACGGATATTATAAAATCTTAAGCGATGATGTGGACAGAGAAACCTATGATGAATATATGAAAACCTCAGAGCTGTCTGCGGATGAATTTAAAAAGGAATTTTTGCAATATGATTATGAGTTGGAAGACCTTGACAAAGTGCCGGCAGGAACCAGCTATGTCAAGGATGGGGAACTGATCATTATTATGGATGTTCCGGAGGCATTGGGTGGTGCGCTTGAGATCGCAACCGGAATTGAAGTCAGATAGAAGAAAGGAAACACAAAACAGAAATGGCACAGATTAACGAGAAAGAGCAACTGGTTTTTGATATTGCACAGGCAGAATGGGATTTGTTTCAACTGGTACAGAACACCGGCGGAAGAGCATCCTGTCAGAATGATTCGGATACATTTTTTAAGATGCGTATGAGTCAGTGGATGGTTTTCTCTATGGAAACGTTGCAAAGTTATATGGATGATTTACAGAGTGCGGCGGATGAGGGAAGAAATCTGATTTTTGAAAAATATGGTTATATGATGGAAACTACGTATCCGGAGGAGTTTGCGGAAATTAAAAAGCATCTGCCGGCGGTTTCAAAGGAAGCGGAACAGATGATCGATGAAATCGCGGCTGTCCATATCAGATGGGACAGAGAGGTTTATGAAAAATATCCGCATATCCGCGAAAACGGCAGAGTTTTCAGAACCGGTGAAGACAATGTGTTTAACGGTTCTTCGTCGGAGAGCTATCTGAGAGGGGAATATAAGACTTATTCCCTGAAAACATTGCAAATGATTTATGATCAGATAACGGCAGCTGATCGGAAAGGCGAAAATCTGCTGGAAAAGATCGTAGAAAACGAAGTGAAATTTTACGGATATCAGTCGTTGCAGGAAGCAGAGGAAAAGCACGGCAGAATATAAGGATATGAGAAGTTCGGAGAAAAAGAAAATGCAGGATAGAGAAAAAAGAGCATTCGCTTGGCCCGGTATGGATGACGGTGCGGTATGCAGAGCGATAAAAAAGGCGGCTGCGGGACAGCCGGTTACGATAGCGGCATTGGGAGGATCCATTACAGAGGGATTCCATTCCTCGAGCCCGGAAAAATCTTATGCGGGCATCATGAGAAAATGGTGGGAAGAGAGATTCCCCAATACGGATATTCGTTACATCAATGCGGGAATCGGAGCTACAGATTCCTATTTGGGGCTCCACAGAGTACGGCGTGATGTGTTGGCATACGAACCGGATTTTGTCATTGTGGATTTTACCGTTAATGACCGGGCAGAGGAGTTTTATGGCAGAAGCTATGAAAAACTGATTCGTACCTTGCTTGCGGCAGAAAGTAAACCGGCAGTGGTTCTTTTGTTTATGACCATGGAAGACGGCACCAATGCCCAGGAATTTCATTCCAAAGTGGGAGAGAAGTATCGCCTGCCTATGATCAGCTACGGGAATGTAGTTTTAGCAGAGATACAGGAAGGACAATATCGGTGGGTGGACATTTCACCTGATGATATTCATCCCAACGACAGAGGACATGAGATTGCAGGCGGGCTGGTACGGGCTTATCTGGATCGCATTTATGGGGAATGCATGGAAGGTAGTGCGGATGAGCCGACATCCGGTGCGGAAGCAGAGGCAGTGCAGGCGGATATTCTGGATTCGGCAGATACAAAGCCCTTGGCAGAGAACGGCTGGAAGAAGGTCGATCTGCATCCGCATCTTCATCACGGATGGGTGGGAAATTCCGGAGACGGGCAATTGAAATTTGAGTTAGAGTTCGCTAACTTTGGAATAACTTACTTCAAATCTGTGGACGGAGATTTCGGGGAAGCGGAAATCTATGTTGACGGTCAATGTGTAAAAGTGCTGGACGGCAATTTTCCCGGAGGATGGGGAAATTACGGACAGAGCGATGAAGTCTATACGTCGGACACATCGGCATTGCATGAAGTTTCCATCAGGGTAAAACCCGGTGAAAACGGAAAGACCATGAAATTCGGCGTACTGGCATTACTGGTATCGGAGTGATTTTTCACCGGATGTTCACACATATTTCAAAATGTTTTCACCTTTATTTTTATGTAGGGGTATAAAATTGGTATATCAAAATATGGAAAAAGGGGTGAAAAGATATGGGTAAAAGTAAGACTGGCATTTTGATGATTTTTTCGTTGGTAGTTTTTCTTGCCGCCTGCGGCAGGCAGGATACAGAAGAAACTGCTGCAGTGAAATCTAATTCTTCCTATGTCGGCACGGTCAGTGCAATAACTTCTGATATGATTACCTTGTCTACAGATGATGGGGATATCACGATTGAATTTGCCGATTCTGTTGTTTTTGGCAGGGAAATGGATAAGGGAGAACTTAAGTCTGAAAGACCGGAAGGAGCAACAGAAAACGGGCAGGGCGAAACGCCTCCCGAAAGACCGGAAGGAGCAACAGAAAACGGACAGGATGGAACGCCACCCGAAAGATCGGAAGGAACGAAAAGAAATGACGATTCCGGCATGGATAGCATGGAAAGGCGGTCCGGGAATCTGACATTTTCGGATATTTCTGTTGGAGATACTGTTACAGTTAATACGAATGATGAAGGCAAGGCCGTTTCCGTCACTCTGTCCGACAGTGGCATGAGTGATATGGGTAATATGGAAAACAAGGGGGCCATGGGGATGAATTCCGGTGTGGACAGCTATGATGCCGCTACAGAATTTGCCTCAGATGCCTCCGAAAGCGGTAAAGCATATACCTCTGTCGCTAAAGACGAAAATGCAATTCATGTTTTGGAAGGTGCAAAAGTCGCACTTGATAATGCGGAAATTACACGCCAGTCCGCTGACAGTACCGGCGGTGATGCCTCCAGTTTCTATGGAGTTGGTGCTGCGGCCCTGGTAACGGATGGTACATTGACCATTACAAACAGTACAATTGATAGTGATGCCGCTGGCGGTGCAGGTGTATTTGCATATGGCAGTGGTACTGCTTATGTCGCCGATACTACTATTCGCACGGCCCGGGATACATCAGGAGGTATCCATGTGGCAGGCGGTGGTACTTTGTATGCATGGGATCTGACTGTGGAAACCAATGGGGAATCCTCCGCAGCTATCCGCTCTGATCGCGGAAGCGGCACTATGGTAGTGGATGGAGGCAGTTATATCTCCAATGGGGTAGGCTCTCCGGCTGTTTACAGCACGGCAGATATTACTGTAAATAATGCAGAGCTGATATCCAACGGCTCTGAAGCTGCCTGCATTGAAGGAATGAATACCATTCGGCTTTTTGACTGCAATCTCAGTGGTAATATGCAGGATCTGAGTCAGAATGATTGTACATGGAATGTGATTTTGTACCAGAGCATGTCCGGTGATTCAGAAGTTGGCAACAGCACTTTTGAGATGGTAGGAGGCACTTTGACCGCAGGAAATGGCGGTATGTTTTATACAACCAACACGGAATCCACCTTTCTCTTATCTGATGTAGATATTACTTGTGATGCGGACAGTGAATTCTTTCTGAAATGCACCGGAAATACCAACCAGCGGGGTTGGGGGACTGCCGGGGAAAATGGTGCAGACTGCCGCTTTACTGCCATTGATCAGGTTATGGAAGGAAATGTAATCTGGGATTCTATCAGTCAGCTGGATATGTATATTCTGGAAGATAGCACTTTGACGGGAGCGGTCATCAACGATGAAAGTGCTGCCGGAGAAGGCGGCAACAGTTATGCTGCATTGTATATTGATAAAACCGGTCGATGGATTGTCACCGGTGACAGCGTATTAAGCTCCTTACACAGTGCGGGGATTATTACGGATGCGGAAGGAAATACAGTATCTATCATAGGAACCGACGGAAAGGTTTATGTGGATGGCAGTAGTCAATATACCATTACGGTGAATTCATACGACAATGATGTGGATGTATCAGAGGCTGCCACTTTGGACAATTGGAATGATTTCGCAGTTACGAAGCCATAAAAAAATCCAATCAACTGCAAGAAGACGGGATTCGTTTGCAGAGTGTTAATTATGTGGAAACAAAATCTTGAAAAGGGTCCCGTCTGTTGATATTTGGATGGGAAAATGATATCAATCAGCAAAATTCTGAATTTCAAAACGAGCAGTTCTGCTCGGAAATATCCAAGAAAAACGAAAAAAATATTTGAAATGAAAACGAAAAAAAGGAAATAAGGAGATTCCGCAGAATATGTAATGTAGGCGTATGAAAATCGGAATTTTGTCTTAAGAAGCCAAAAAAGGAAGAATAAGATATGACAATTCGAGAGAACTTAGAACAGTGGGAAAGCGAATATTTAAGTCCTTATGCCTGCCTCAGCAAAAACAGCAGAGGGCGTTCCAGAGAAGAGGAGCAGTGCGATATCCGGCCTGTGTTTCAGCGGGACAGAGACAGAATTCTTCACAGTAAGTCTTTCCGCAGGTTAAAGGATAAAACGCAGGTGTTTCTGACACCGGACGGAGATCATTATCGGACCAGGCTGACACATACTCTGGAAGTGTCGCAGAATGCGAGAACCATTGCAAAGGCACTGCAGTTAAATGAGGATCTGGTCGAGGCAATTGCATTGGGACATGATTTGGGTCATACTCCCTTCGGGCATGCGGGTGAGCGGGCATTAAACAGAATTTGCCCCTTCGGCTTTGAGCATAGCGAGCAAAGTGTGCGAACCGTGGAAGTGTTGGAAAAACATGGGCAGGGGCTGAATCTTACATATGAAGTCCGTGACGGGATCAGAAATCATCAGACTTCCAAAACACCTTCTACGCTGGAAGGAAAGATTGTCAGACTGTCCGATAAGATTGCTTATATTCACCATGATATGGATGATGCCATCAGGGCCAATATATTAAAAGATGAGGATGTGCCAAAGAGCATCGGTGCGGTTATCGGTTACACATTATCGGAAAGACTTGACAGCTTCATTCATGATATTGTAACAAGCAGCCGTGGCAAAAATGATATTACGATGTCTGAGCCCGTGGCAAATGCAATGAAGGAAATGCGCCGGTTTATGTTTGAAAATGTGTACCAGAACCCGATTGCAAAGGGGGAAGAGGGTAAGGCGGAAATGCTGATGGAGGCTCTCTATGAATATTATCTGGCACATTTAGATAAAATACCTCGGGAAACCCTGGAATTGATGGATCGTGACGGCACGCCCAAAGAACAGATTGTCTGCGATTATGTGGGTGCCATGACCGATAGATTTGCCATAGCCAAATATGAGGAGTTGTATATTCCCAAGACCTGGCATGGCTGACGGAGAAAAAAGATGTATTATCCGGAAGAATTAGTAGAAGAAGTCAGACAAAAAAATGATATTGTGGATGTGATTTCGGGATATGTCCGAATCAAGAAAAAAGGCAGCAACTATGTAGGATTATGTCCCTTTCATAATGAAAAGACAGGGTCTTTCATGGTCAGCAGAAACAAGCAGATTTATAAATGCTTTGGATGCGGAGCCGGGGGCAATGTCTTTACCTTTGTTATGGAATATGAGAATTTCACTTTCCCGGAGGCTATGAAGCAGCTTGCGGAGCGGGCAGGAGTCAAACTGCCCGAGGCTGAGTATGATGAAAATACCAAGCGTCAGATGAGCAGGCGGGCAAAGATGCTGGAGCTCAACAAGGATGCGGCGACATATTTTTATTATCAGCTGCGTGCACCTCAAGGTGCTGTGGGATTGAAATATTTCAGGGACAGGCAGTTATCCGATGAGACCATGAAGACCTTCGGACTGGGCTTTGCCAATGTGAAAAGCAATGATCTGACCCAGTATTTGAAAAGCAAAGGCTATACCGATGAACAGATCCGGGATGCGGGTCTGGCCACGTTTCATGAAAAATACGGAATGAGTGACAAATTCTGGAACAGAGTCATGTTTCCCATTCAGGATATCAACCACAGAGTGATCGGTTTCGGCGGAAGGGTCATCGGGGAAGGAGAACCGAAATATCTGAATTCCCCGGAGACGGAAGTGTTTGATAAAAGCCGCAATCTGTATGGACTGAATTTCGCCAGAACATCCCGCAAAAATCATATGATCTTGTGTGAGGGCTATATGGATGTCATTGCCATGCATCAGGCGGGATTTACGGAGGCTGTAGCATCTCTGGGTACGGCATTTACGAGCGGACAGGCCAGTCTGCTTCGGCGGTACACGGAAAATGTGATCTTAGCTTATGACAGTGACGGAGCCGGTATCAAGGCAGCGCTTCGCGCCATCGGTATCCTGCGGGATGCGGGGCTGACCGGCAAGATCCTGCATTTAGAGCCATATAAAGACCCCGATGAGTTTATGAAAAATCTGGGCAAAGAGGCGTTTGAAGAACGGATAGAAAATGCCGAGGACAGTTTTTCCTTCGAATTACGGATGCTGGAACGGGATTATGACATGAAGGTTCCGGAGAGTAAGATGAAATTCCGGCGTGCGGTAGTGGAAAAACTCTATCAGGTGGCGGATCAGTTTGAGGATGCTAAGCCTTTTATCGAAACGGTCTGCGAGAAATATCACTTCGGCTATGATGAGATGTGCAAGAGTGTGGCAGCCTTTGCCAACAAGCAGGAAATGAATGCAGGTCTGGTGAAAAGAAGAGAACCGGAAGAGGCACAAAAGCAGGAAAAGCGGGACGAGCCTCTTTTGAAAAGCCAGAAAATACTGCTGACGTGGCTGGTAGACGAACCGCGGCTGTATCCGAAAATCAAAAAGTATATTTCTCCCGATGATTTTACGGAAGGAATTCATAAAAAGGCTGCATGCAAGCTGTTCGAAGTGTTGGAGGCGGGGCAGACGCCAAGCCCCTCTGCGCTGATGACCACCTTACAGGCGGATGAAGAAGCTTCGGAGGGAGAGCAGAAGGAAATCGCGGCACTTTTCTGCACCAAGATATCCGATCATCTTCGTCAGGTTATGGGGATAAATGAAGTGGATATCGGAGATACTACGTCGGAGTTTGACACAAAAGCGGAAAAGGAAAAAGCACTTCATGATATTGTCGTAAGCATTAAACGGGCAAGTCTGCAGACCTATATGGAAAAGGGCGGCAGTGATAAAAATGCCTTTACGCATATATTGGAAGCCAAGAAAGCCTTACAGGAACTGCAAAAAACGCATATTTCTCTGGATTAAGGTTAAAATATGTAATCAGAAATGGAAGGATGGACCATTAAAATGGATGAAAACACACAGGCAAAGTTTGAAGAGAAAATGAAGTCTCTTATGGCGATTGCGAAAAAGAAGAAAAATGTTCTGGATTATCAGGAAATCATCAATCATTTTGCGGAACTCGGTCTGGAAGAGGAGCAGTATGACAAAATACTGGAAATGCTGGAACAAAGCGGTGTTGATGTACTGAGGATGACGGATGACGATGAGCCGGATGAGGAAATCATTCTGGCTGAGGCGGAAGAGGTCGATGTGGAAAATATCGATCTTTCCGTGCCGGACGGTGTCAGCATTGAAGATCCGGTTCGTATGTATCTGAAAGAAATCGGAAAAGTTCCGCTTTTGACAGCCGAAGAGGAAATTGAGCTGGCAAAAAGGATGGAAGAGGGAGACGAGGAAGCGAAGAAACGACTGGCAGAAGCGAATCTTCGTCTGGTTGTTTCCATTGCCAAGAGATATGTGGGACGAGGTATGCTGTTTCTGGACTTGATTCAGGAAGGCAACTTGGGTCTGATCAAGGCGGTAGAAAAGTTTGATTACAGAAAAGGATACAAATTTTCTACCTATGCCACATGGTGGATCAGACAGGCAATTACCAGAGCTATTGCGGATCAGGCAAGGACAATCCGTATTCCCGTTCATATGGTCGAAACAATCAACAAGCTGATCCGTGTCAGCAGACAGTTATTGCAGGAACTGGGGCGTGAACCTACTCCGGAGGAAATTGCAAAAGAGATGAATATGCCGGTGGACCGTGTCAGGGAGATTTTGAAGATTTCTCAGGAGCCGGTTTCTTTGGAGACCCCGATCGGCGAAGAAGAGGATTCTCATCTGGGAGATTTTATCCAGGATGATAATGTGCCGGTGCCTGCGGATGCGGCAGCATTTACCCTTTTGAGAGAGCAGCTGGGTGAGGTACTGGATACTTTGACGGAGAGAGAACAGAAAGTGTTGAAACTGCGTTTCGGTCTGGATGACGGAAGAGCGCGTACTTTGGAGGAAGTGGGGAAAGAATTTAATGTCACCCGTGAGCGTATCCGTCAGATTGAAGCGAAGGCTCTTCGGAAACTTCGTCATCCCAGCAGAAGCCGTAAATTAAAGGATTATTTGGATTGATATGAATTTATCGGTAAGGTTACAGGCAGTTGCGGATATGGTGTCAAAGGGCAGGCGTGTTGCGGATATCGGCTGCGACCACGGATATGTATCCATCTATCTGTGCAGACAGAAGCAGTGTCCGCGGATTATTGCCATGGATGTAAAGAAAGGTCCTCTGGACAGAGCAAAAGCAAATATTGAAAGATATGGCTTGTCGGATTACATAGAAACAAGGCTTTCTGACGGCACAAGCGCGCTGGAGCCCGGAGAAGCCGATGCCCTTCTGATTTCAGGCATGGGTGGCAGGCTGACTATCCGGATATTGGAAGAGGGTTTTGAACGCCTTGGGAAATTTTCTGAACTTGTGTTACAGCCCCAGTCGGAAATTTTTCTGGTACGGGCATTTTTGCGGCAACAGGGCATAAAAATAGTAGATGAAAATATGGTACTGGATGAAGGAAAGTACTATTCAATCATTAAGGCAGTCTATGAGGAAAAAGAGCAGCTGCAGGAAATGACAGGAACTATGTTGAATACGGAGTCGGAGGAAGCAGGAAATTCTTACCGACAGATGGTGGAAGATTATTTCGGCCCGGTACTTCTGGTAAAACGTCCTCCGGTTTTCGAAGAATATCTGCAAAAAGAAGCCGAAAAGACGAAATCATTGCTGTTAAAGGTGACAAAACAGGAGAGAATCCGAGAATTGCAAGAATATTTAACCTATGTGGAGGAAGCGCTTGATAACAGATAGTTGTCAGTGAAAAGTCACGGTAGGAGGTATGGGTATGAGATGCGAAGATATCATGCGGAAATTGGAAGAACTTTCGCCGGCGCATTTTGCACAGGATTGGGATAATGTCGGTCTGCTTGTGGGAAGACCGGACAAAGAGGTCAGATCGGTCTATGTTGCATTGGATGCCACGGACGAAGCCATTGAGGAAGCGGTCAGATTGGGAGCAGATCTGGTTGTTACCCATCACCCCATGATCTTTAAGGGGATCAAGCAGGTGAGGGGAGACCATTTTATCGGCAGACGGGTTATCCGTCTCCTGCAAAACGATATGTGCTATTTTGCCATGCATACCAATTTTGACATTATGGGAATGGCGGATGCGGCAGCGGATGAATTAAAGTTGCGGGGAAGACAGGTGCTGCAGACAACCTATGAGGATGAGATTTCCACGGAAGGGTTTGGGCGCTTCGGAACATTGCCCCGTATTATGACATTGCGGGAATGCGCTTCCTTTGTCAGGGACAGCTTCGGGATATCCAAGGTCAGAGTGTTTGGTGACGGGGATATGGAAGTGGAGAAGGCGGCAATCTGTCCGGGTTCCGGCGGAAGCATGATCGATGCGGCACTGGATTTAAAGGCGGACGTATATATTACCGGCGATATTGATCATCATGAAGGGATCGATGCTGTGGCGCGGGGGCTTGCCATTATTGATGCCGGGCATTACGGAATAGAACAGATTTTTGTACCGTATATGAAGGAATATCTGAAGAGAGAAATACCGGAGCTTCTGGTCTATACGAAGGAGCCGGAAGAACCGTTTTGGTATGTGTAGAAAGAGAGAAGATAAGAGGGTAGCTTATGGCGATTGTAACGATTGGAAATGAAAAAAAAGAATATGAGATCGGAACCGTTTATGAAGAAATTGCGGAGCAGTATCAGCCGATTTATGATGATATGATTGCGCTTGTCATGGTAGACGGCAAGATCAGGGAATTGAGTAAAACAGTGGAAAAGGATTGTGAGGTTCGTTTTCTGACTTTTTGCGATGATGCGGGGCATAAGACTTATGTACGTACTGCGACCATGATTTTTATGAAAGCTTTGAGAGATGTGGCAGATCTTACGCAGGTCACAAAAGCGAAAGTGGAGTTTACCATCGGATGCGGTTATTATATCGGCATTGAAGGTGATGTGGCGGTAGATAAGGCAATGGCTGAGAAGGTAGCGCAGCGTATGACAGAGATTGTGGAAAGCGATCATGTGATTACGAAAAAAGCATATCAGACCGCAGATGCCATCAAAATATTTGAAAGTCATGGAATGAAGGATAAGGTATCTTTGTTCAAATACAGAAAGAGTTCTACGGTTAACGTATATGAACTGGACGGATATCATGATTATTATTATGGATATATGCTTCCCCGGACGGGATATATCCGGGACTTTGAGGTGCTGCCATATGAAAATGGTTTTATTTTAAATTTGCCGGAAAAGCATGCACCGAAACAATTGCAGAAATTTGTTCCCAGAACAAAGCTGTTCAAGACATTGAAGCAGTCGGATGACTGGGGACAGAAACTGGGAGTTGATACGGTTGGTGATCTGAACAACCAGATTTGTAAAGGAAACCTGAGTGATCTGATTTTGGTACAGGAGGCGCTTCAGGAAAGGAGAATTGGGGAGATTGCCAAGGAAATATCCGAAAAGCCGGGGGTAAAATTTGTTATGATTGCAGGGCCTTCTTCCAGCGGAAAGACAACTTTTTCCCACAGACTGTCGATACAGCTTCGTACCTATGGAATGACACCCCATCCCATTGCGTTGGATGATTATTTTGTCAATCGGGAAAAGACACCGAGAGATGCCAACGGGGATTATAATTTTGAGTGTCTGGAGGCTTTGGATGTAGAGCAGTTCAACAAGGACATGGTCGCACTTCTGGAAGGGAAAGAAGTGGAGCTGCCTACCTTTAATTTTAAAACCGGACAGAGGGAGTACAAAGGTAATGTGAAGAAACTGGGACCGGATGATATTCTGGTTCTGGAAGGGATTCACGGGTTAAATGATAAAATGTCCTATGCGCTTCCCGTTGAGAGCAAGTTTAAGATTTATATCAGTGCGCTTACCACACTGAATATTGATGAGCACAACAGGATTCCCACCACTGACGGCAGACTGCTCCGCCGTATGGTAAGGGATGCCCGCACGAGAGGTGCCAGTGCAAAACGGACCATTCAGATGTGGGCTTCTGTCAGAAGAGGTGAAGAAGAAAACATTTTCCCTTTCCAGGAAGGAGCGGATGCATTTTTTAATTCCGCATCCATTTACGAATTGGCGGCGTTAAAGCAGTACGCAGAGCCGCTTCTTTACGAAATCGGGGAAGATGAACCCGAATACCATGAGGCAAAACGGCTTCTGAAGTTTTTGGAATATTTTCTGGGAGTCAGTACCGAAAACATACCAAACAATTCCATAGTACGCGAATTTGTCGGTGGAAGCTGTTTCCCCGTCTGAACATGCTGCGGGATTACATTGAGAATTTAATATTGTGAGTGAAACAGATGATCGCGGCTGTCCGACCGAAAGGGGACAGGTGAGGAAAGTCCGGGCTTCACAGGGCAGGATGCCGGATAACGTCCGGTGGAGGTGACTCCAAGGCCAGTGCAACAGAAATATACCGCCGGGAATTCCCGGTAAGGGTGGAAAGGCAGCTTAAGAGACTACCGCCCTCCCGGTAACGGGAGGGGCACATGTAAACCCCATCCGAAGCAAGACCGAATAGAAAGCAATACAGTTGCCCGCTGTGCTTTCAGGTGGGTCGCTTGAAACTGTTGGTAACAGCAGTTCTAGATAGATGATCATCCAACGACATAACCCGGCTTACCGTTTCGCTCACATTTTAATGGATAGAGGTATTTGTCATGCTGTTTAATTCGTTGGCATTTGCTGTTTTTCTGCCCATTGTTTTTTTTCTTTATTGGGCATTACCTCAAAAAAAGCGCTGGATCGTGTTGCTGATATCCAGTTATTACTTTTATATGAGCTGGAATGTAAAGTATGTGGTTTTGATTTTGTTTACTACCGCAATTTCTTATGCCAGCGCTGTTTTGATGGAAAAATATAATAAAAAGAGTACAAAAAGGATGCTGATGCTTGTGGCTGTGGCGGCAAGTCTTTTGGTCCTTTTCTTTTTTAAATACTTTGATTTTGCACAGAATACGCTGGTGCGTATCCTGCAGTCTTTCGCTATCGAACTGCATCCCGTTACCTTGTCGCTGATGTTACCGGTGGGGATATCTTTTTATACGTTTCAGACTTTAAGCTATGTGATCGATGTTTATAAGGGAGAAGTTGAGGCGGAACATAACTTTTTTAAATATGCGGCTTTTATTTCCTTTTTTCCCCAGCTTGTGGCGGGCCCCATTGAGAGAACCAAAAATCTGCTTCCGCAGATAGATTGTGAACATCATTTTACCTATGAAAAAGGCTCCTATGGGATGAAACTTATGGCATGGGGGTTTTTTAAGAAGCTGGTCATTGCGGACAACCTTGCCGTATGTGTAGACATGGTTTTTGATGATGTGTCGGAATATCATGGATTTGCCCTTGTGCTGGCTGTTTTGTTTTTTACTTTGCAGATATACTGTGATTTTTCCGGCTATTCGGATATTGCTATCGGAACGGCAAAGCTGTTTGATATCGATCTGATGACAAACTTTAAGAGTCCGTATTTTTCTGCCTCTGTCAAGGAATTTTGGAGGAGATGGCATATATCCTTATCCTCATGGTTTCGGGATTACATTTATATCCCTATGGGAGGTAACCGGGTATCCAGACTTCGCAATATGTGGAATGTGCTGGTGACATTTACTTTGAGCGGACTCTGGCATGGGGCAGCGTTTACCTATGTCGTCTGGGGCGGTCTGCACGGGGTGATGCAGTGCTTGGAAAATCTGTTGTTTCCATCAAAGAAAAAAAGTGACGGACAGAGTAAAAACACGAGAGACGCCGTATGGTGGATCAGAGTCTTTGTTGTGTTCTGTTTTGTGGCTGCGGCATGGTGTTTCTTCCGGGCAGGTTCCTGTCGGGAGGCGCTGTATGTGTTCGCCCATATGACAGACGGACTGCGTCATCCGCTGACTTATCTCTCTACAGGGATACATGCCTTTGATATAAGGTTGTTAAAACAGATGTTGGTTCCGGTATTGTTATTGTTTGTTTATGATTATACGGCTTTGGATAAAGATCCGCTGCTTGTCGTCGGAAAAATGCCGTCTTTTGCAAGAAAAGCGGTCTATTATGCTTTTCTTCTGATGGTCCTTTTGCTGGCAAGCTTTAACTCTCAGGAATTTGTCTATTTTCAATTTTAACACTATTCAGAGCCATGCAGCTTTAACATAAACTGACTTTGGGAGCTTGCTCACAAAGAGGAAGCCTCGAAGAGGCAATTTTGCGAATGTTTCTGGACAGTGGAGGAACAGAGGAAGAAAAAGAAAGGAGCACATGACAAATGTGGCAGCAGATTTGGAAGTTAGTCCGTAAGTTCATAGCGATTGTTTTGCCGCTGTTTATTTTGTTGCCGGTTTATTGTGCGCTTTTTCCCATGTGGTATATGGATGAAGAATATGCCATGTACAGGCAGCAGAAGGATTATGTAACCGAAAACCAGGATGCCAACAGGGTACTGATCATCGGAGATTCCCGTACCAAAGCGGGGTTTATACCGGATGAGCTTTCGGCGGACTGCTATAATCTGGCGCTGGGAGGCACAACTCCCATTGAGGGGTATTATACTTTAAAAGAGTATCTTCAGGTCCATCCGACACCCGAGTACGTGGTTGTTGCATATGCGCCTATGCACTATATGGATGTGGATGCACTTTGGACGAGGAATATTTATTTTCATGTGATGAATCAGGAAGATGCCGGAGAACTCTTTCAAGTGGCGGCTGCATGCCGGGATAATGAAAATATTCTGATTGAAAATTACAGGCTGGAATATGCCATGTATCGGTTTTATATGCCCAATAAATATTGTACCGCTTTAAAGAATGCCGCTTTTATCGGGAGACACGAAGCCAATGTGGAAAAATACGAACGGGTTGCTGCGGAGCGCGGTCATAACTTTTTCGGACTTTCGGATGGCAGCAGTGATGTAAACGGAGAAGCCAAGGAATCGGATTTTATTCCGTCGGATGTGATTACGCTCTATATGCAGAAGATATTTGATCTTTGTGAAGAACAGGGCATTCAGGTGGTAGTGGAGCAGCTTCCGATGAATGAAACATCCAGAGCAATTTTAACACGGGAGTTTAAGGATCATTATCGTGAATATATGCTGCAATTAGCAGAAGCTAACCCAAAAGCATGGATCTTTGGAGATTTTTATATGTATCCGAATGCGTATTTTGGAGATGCGGATCATTTGAATCAGATAGGGGCATCGGAATACAGTAAATTTATGCGTGAGCGTTATCCGAATATTTTTCACTAGAGTACGGGAGCGAAAAAGAAATGAAAGAGAAACTGACAACACTTTGCTATATTGAAAAAGATGACAGTTATCTGATGCTGCATCGGATCAGTAAAAAGAATGATGTGAATAAAGGAAAATGGATCGGAGTAGGCGGACATTTTGAAAAGGGAGAAAGCCCCGAAGAGTGTCTGCTGCGCGAGGTCAGGGAAGAGACCGGATTGACGTTGACTTCATTTCGTTTTCGGGGGATTATTACATTTTCTACCGATACTTTTGAAACCGAATATATGTGCCTCTATACGGCAGACGGCTATACCGGAGAGCTGATCCCCTGTAATGAGGGAAAACTGGAATGGATACCGAAGAACCGATTGATGGATCTCAATCTCTGGGAAGGAGATCGTATTTTTTTAAAGATGCTTATGGAGGATACACCCTTTTTCTCCATGAAACTGTATTACGAGGGAGAAAAGCTGAGTGAGGTAGCGATCGATGGCAAACCTGCAGATACAGAAAAAAACGAAGGACAGTACATATAAGGAACCATGGAAGCTTCCGCCTGTGGGTATGCGGATCATAAAATCCATGATAGGGGTATTGCTGTGTTTTGCGGTATCTTATTTCAGACCAAACGGGATTGTTTTTTATTCCCAGCTTGCCGTACTCTGGTGTATCATGCCCTATGTGTCCAATTCATTGGAAATGGGAATACAAAGGACGATCGGTACCATGATCGGAGCAGCTTTCGGTCTGCTTTTGCTCATTGTGGAGCAGGCTGCAGAGGTGGGGGATTTCAGGACCAATCCTCTATGGGCGGCGGTGATTTCCCTGTGCATCATTCCGGTTATCTATGTGACGGTTCTGATCAACAGGAAAAATGCATCTTATTTTTCCTGTGTGGTTTTTTTATCCATTGTGGTAAATCATGCTGCGGACAGCAATCCTTATCTGTTTGTGTTAAACAGAGTACTGGATACTATGATCGGCATTGTTTTGGGTGTGGCAATCAATTCATTCCGGCTTCCCAGAAAGAAGCATAAGGAAATCCTGTTTATATCGGATTTGGATGATACGCTGGTAACGGTAAATGAGTCTTTGACTCCCTACAGCAAGGTGGAACTGAACCGCCTGCTGGATGACGGAGCAAAGCTGGTAATTTCCACCATGCGGACACCGGGATCCATGATAGAAGTGCTTTCGGATATCCGCTTGAATATGCCTGTCATTGCCATGGACGGGGCGGTGCTTTATGATATTGCCGAAAAGAGATTTGAGCATGTTTATGTGATTTCCTATGAAACGGCCAGACAGGTCAATGATTTTATCGGGCAGCAGAGGCTCCATGTATTTATCAATATGATTGTGGAAGATATGGTTGTCATTTATTACGGAGACTTTCGAAATGAGACGGAAGCGGATATTTTTGAAAAAATGAGAAAATCTCCATACCGTAATTATGTGAAAAAGGAATTACCGGTGGGGGATACACCCGTTTATTTTATGCTGGTGGATAAGACCGAAGTCATAGAACGGTTTTATGAAAGGCTGCTGCAGCAGGAATTTGCGGGGAGACTGAAAGTGCTGTGTTATCCTTCCGAAGACTATCCGGGGTATTCATATATCAAGATTTATAATCGGAATGCCAGTAAGGAGAATATGGCACATTATCTGCAAGAGACCTATGAGTTTGAACGTGTGATCACGTTCGGAAGCGAACAGGGGAAATGTGATGTGTTGATCGACAGGGCAGATAACAATCGTATGGTAAAGGAGATGCACAGGTTGTATGAACCTGTCATCTGGAGTAAAAAATAAAGACGAGGAAAAGTTGCGACAGGCGGAGAGGCAGTTTAGACTATGGTATTCAGTACAATTATTTTTTTATGTGCATTTTTGCCCATAACGATCATCGGCTATTATCTGATGCCGGGGCGGGGAAAGAATATTTTCCTGCTTCTTTGCAGTCTCCTGTTTTATGCATGGGGAGAACCGGTATATGTATTCGTGATGCTTGGTTCCATCATCTGCAATTATAGCTTCGGCATGGCGATTCACGCATCCGAAAATCGGAAAAAGCTGTGGCTGATATTGGCGGTTGTGACCAATCTTGGGATTTTGTGCGTGTTCAAATACAGCGGATTTATAGTGGGAAATCTCAGTCGTATTTTGCCCGGGGTTTTAAAAGTGCCGGAAATTGCTCTTCCCATTGGGATTTCTTTTTATACGTTTCAGGGGCTTTCCTATTGCATTGATGTGTACAGGGACAGAGAAATCGTGCAGAAAAATCCGTTAAATCTGGCCTTATATATCTCCATGTTCCCGCAGCTGATCGCGGGACCCATTGTCCGCTATGGGGACATCAGCGCTTCTTTGACCCAAAGGACGCATTCCCCGGAATTGTTTGCGGCAGGGGCGGAACGGTTTATTGTCGGTATGGCAAAAAAAGCAATTTTGGCAAATACTATGGGAGAACTGGCAGAACAGATCATGGGAAGCAATGTCAACTATATGAGTGTTTCCGTGGCGTGGATCGGTGCCGTCGCTTATACTTTACAGATTTATTTTGATTTTTCCGGCTATTCCGATATGGCAATCGGGCTTGGAAAGATTTTTGGTTTTCATTTCCCGGAAAACTTCAACTATCCGTATATCTCAAAATCCGTCAGGGAGTTCTGGCGCAGATGGCATATTTCGCTATCCACCTGGTTCCGGGATTATCTGTACATTCCCATGGGCGGCAGCAGAAAAGGGAATGTTTATCTGCATCTGTTTATCGTTTTTCTGGCTACGGGACTCTGGCATGGCGCCGCATGGGGCTTTGTGATCTGGGGCCTATGGCATGGACTGTTTTCTGTTTTGGAGAGAGTGATCGGAAAGCATAGGCAAACCTCACAATTGTCAGAAAACGGGTATCGGGGACAGATGTCAAAGCCGGTCCGGGTAAAAAGGTTGTTGTGCGGCTTTGCCGGACATGTTTATACGATGCTGGTGGTAATTGTAGGATGGGTATTGTTCAAACTGGTGGATGTGGGCGATACACTGCGGTATCTGAAGGTTATGTTCGGACTATCGGGCAATTCCTTTATTGCATATGATTCGTCTTATTATTTGGGAGGCCGGAACTTGCTTTTGTTTCTGATTGCTTTGCTGGCATGTATGCCCTGGAAGCAGTGGCTGGGAAATAAAATCTCTGACAGCATTGCCCTGACGGTGGTCAGGCGGCTTGTGCTGTTGCTGCTGTTAGCTCTCAGTTTTGTGTTTATTATTACAAGTACCTATAATCCTTTTATTTACTTCAGATTTTAGGAGGAGCCATGAATAAGAAAAAGAAAGCAACGGATCTTTTGTTTGCAGTCTGCTTTGTGGCAATCATCTTGATACCGTTTTTGCTGTTGGATACGACAGAAGAAATCAATTCCGAGTTGGAAAACAGGGCGCTTACCCGTTGGCCCGGGCTCTATTTTGATAAACTGCATACGGAGTGGTACGCACATTATGTGGAGGATCGGGTGGCATTTCGAGATGAAGCCATTATTTTCAATGCCGATATGAATTATCATCTGTTTGGGGAATTTTCGGAGGATATGCATATGCCGGGGAAGGATGGCTATATTTTTCCCGCAGATGATGGTTATATACAGAATTACCAGCGGCTGAACATAGATGAAGATTTAATGGATAATCTGATGATCTATCTTGCGGGAACAGATGCCTATGTGGAGAAAAATGACGGGATGTTTGTCTTTATGATCTGCCCTAACAAATCTTCTGTTTACGGAGAGTACATGCCGGAGAGCATCCATGTGGACGAAAGCCGTGAGAGTACACTGGATATGGCAAAAAGAAAGCTGGATGAGCTGGGAATTTCCTATGTGATACCTGATGAGGCATTGAAAAAGATAAAAGAAAACGAGCAGGTTTATAATGAAAAATATGATTGTGCCCACTGGAATGATCTGGGAGCGTTTTACGGATTATCCATGGTGGATGCGCTTATCAATGAGACTTACGGAGATATTCCGGTCATGCAGCGGGAAGATTTTGTCCAAAGTACGGAGATTGTTACGGAACTGGAATTTTTTGCCACCAGCGATGAGATAGCGGACGAGATTCCGGAGCTGTCATGCATCGCCGCTTCCGGGCAGACAACAGAAACCGACAGTCCGTACCGTGTGGAGGTTCCGGTGGAGGTCGGAAACAATATGGCATATTATTATAACCCGGAAGCACCTGATGACAGGACAATATTGATTCTGCATGACAGTTTTCTGGATAACAGGGAAACTTGGTATACCTATCGGTATCGGGAAGTATATTTTGCATCCCGGACCAATTACACCCATATGAAAGATTATATTGATCTGATTCGGCCGGATGTGGTATTTTTTGAACTGGCGGAACGATCCTTTGCGGATGATCTGGGTGCTTATACACAGCTTGG
This sequence comes from Lachnospiraceae bacterium, assembly GCA_051877575.1. GTDB lineage: Bacteria > Bacillota > Clostridia > Lachnospirales > Lachnospiraceae > UBA2882. The sequence goes on from JBJEJA010000010.1 coordinate 42,516, forward strand.
GGAGATTAAATTTGAGTGAGAAAAATAAGAAAGAAACAACTGAAAATCTGCAATTCCGGTATTTGTACGGTTTCGGCATTTTGTTTGTGGTTCTGAGTCATTGTGACGGCGGCGGTTTGGAAATGCTGTCAAACTGGATGCATTTCGGTGCATTTCATCTGGCAATTTTCGTTTTCGGTTCCGGCTACTTTTTTCAGAGTGGGAAGCTGGAAAAGCCTTTTTCCTATTTGTGGCAGAAAGTAAAAACATTGCTGATTCCGCTATGGCTCTGGAATCTGTTTTACGGGCTTGTTGTGTGGGTAATGCACCGGGTGGGCTTTACTTTTGGAGCGCCTTTGAGCCTTCGGAATCTTCTTTTATTCCCTGTTAACAGTCAAAACTTGTATGTGCTGAATATGGGAAGCTGGTTTGTGTTTCCTTTCTTTATGGTACAGTTTTTATACGCGGTCGGAAAGCTGGTGCTTGACAGGATCGGAAAGCCGCAGGTCACGGACCGGATTCTGCAGTGCGTATTGATTGCGGCAGGTCTGGCCGGTGTCTGCCTGACAGGGCACGGGTATCATGAGCAGGAATGGTATCCCCTATTCAGAATCTTGTATTTTCTGCCCTTCTATGTGGGCGGAATGTGGTACCGGGACTTCGGGGAGAAGAAATTCCTGAAACTGCCGGCATGGGGAGTCTGCGGAGGATGTCTTCTGATATCGCTGCTGTTAAATACCTATTTCGGAAGAACGGTTTATGCAATCCCTTCTTCCTGCGATTACCCTTTTGGTGTGACAGCTACATATTTATCGGGATTTCTGGGGATTCTGTTCTGGCTGAAGGTTTCTCAACTGCTTGCGTCCGGATGTGAGTTATGTAAATCGCTTGCGGTTTTGGGCAGAAGTACATGGGAAATTATGATTCATCAGTTTGCAGGCATTATGGCAACAAATTGTTTCTTTGCAGGCTGCAACCGGTTATTCGGATTGTTTGCGGATTTTGATTGGAATGCATTCCTTGGTGATATCTGGTATCTGTACCGGCCAAAGGGGATTCCGGAATATGCATTCTGCTATGTATTGGGAGCAATCGGGGTACCGCTTCTGATTAAATGGTTTTTGGCAAAAATAAAAATTCATTATCCAAGGGAGTTCAAAGCACCACTATGGAAGAAAAACGCATTGAAAGGGCAATAGAAAGTAAAATAGGCATTCTTGTAGGTGCCGCACCTTTGGGTGAAGAGCGCGTTTATTTGAAAAAGATGCTAGCTGAAGCGCATACTTACAGTGTGGCGGTAGATGGCGGCATGGACTTTTTTGCAGAAGAAGGATTGCAGCCGGATTGTTGGATCGGCGATATGGATTCTGTGCAGCCGGAAACGGAAGAAGGGATCATCAACAGGAAATTACCGACAGAAAATGTTGTTCGGGTTCCGGTTGTGAAAGATGATACGGATATGGCACTGGCTGTGGAAAAGGTATACGGACTGGGATGTGAAGAAATCCTGATTTTTGGCGGATTGGGAGGAGACAGGATATCTCATACGATGGCCAATATCCAGCTGATGTTAAAATATGCCGGAATGGGATGCGGAATCAGGATGATTTCAGAACGCATGCAAATGGAAGTCATGTGTGAGGGGGCAAAAACTTTTTCCAAAGAAATGAGAGGGCTTTTATCAGTCTTTGCTCTGACTGACAGGGCGGAGAATGTAACAATAAAAGGATTAAAATATGAATATGAAGGAAATCTGGTCAATACCCGTGCATTGGGAGTCAGCAATGCTTTTGTGGGAAAAGAAAGCAGGATTTCCGTCGGAAAGGGTGCATTACTCTTGGTATATGAAAAAGAAAAAGCGGAAGCGGTTGTATTTGATATGGATGGCGTAATCTTTGATTCGGAGAATCTGGTCATCAAATGCTGGCAGGTGGTGGCAGAGAAATATCAAATTCCGGATATTGAGGCGGCATGTCATGAATGTCTGGGTATCAATGCAACATTGACAAAGGAATTGATGCTTCGCCGCTACGGAGAGGATTTTCCTTATGATGATTATAAACAGGAGATGTCGGCGCTGTTCCATGCACAGGCGGCAGGCGGAAATCTGCCCCAGAAGCCGGGGGTAAAAGAGCTGCTTGCATATTTGAAAGAAAAGCATGTAAAAATCGCCTTGGCTTCTTCTACCAGAAGGGAAGTTGTGGTACGCGAACTGGAAGAGGGCGGACTGCTGCCTTATTTTGATCAGATTATCTGCGGAGATATGGTCAAAAAGAGCAAGCCCGAACCGGATATTTTTCTGAAGGCATGCGAAAGCCTCGGGGTGAATCCGATCAATGCTTTTGCCATAGAAGATTCTTATAATGGGATCCGTGCCGCATACAGAGCGGGCATGAAACCGATTATGGTACCGGATCTGTCGGAACCGACGGAAGAGATGGAACGGCTTTCACACTGTATTTTGCCTTCTTTGACAGAAGTAAAGGCGTATTTTGAAAAGGAAAAATGCTTTTCCTAAAAAACTTCAAAACAAATCATGAAAACTTCCTTAAATCTTGTTTCGGAGGGTTTTTATTCCGATTCGCCGGGTATATAATGCACATATCAGAGACATAACGGAGTGATGATATGAGAGAAAAAATATACCGCTTTATGCAGGGCAGATACGGAATGGACGGTTTGTCCAACTTTTTGGTCGGGGCAGCGCTTGTACTGGCAGTTGTGGATGCGTTTGTCCGGACAAATATTTTGAATCTTCTCGCCTGGGTTTTGCTGATCTTTGCATATTCCAGGATCTTTTCCAGAAATCACAGCCGCTGTGTGGCACAGAATGTATGGTTTTATAATCATACAAAGGGCATCAGGTCTTTTTTTCAAAAAGAAAAATCCAGAATGAAAATCCGGAAAACCCATCATATTTACACATGCAAAAAGTGCGGACAGAAAATTAAGATCCCCAGAGGAAAAGGGAAAATTGTAGTGACCTGTCCGAAATGCAGAAATGAGTTTGTCAAGAGGAGTTAATCATGTTTGGTTATATTACCGTGAATAAACCGGAACTGAGGGTAAAAGAATTTGATGAATACATGGCTTATTACTGCGGGCTTTGCCGCACTTTGCGGTCGGAATACGGGCTGCGGGGGCAGATTTCCCTAAGCTATGATCTGACTTTTTTAGCCTTATTTTTGACGGGATTATATGAACCGGAGACAAGGGAACTGCCGTGTAAATGTATGTTTCATCCTTTTGAAAAGCGGCGGCGGAAAGAAAACACCGTACTGGAATATACGGCAGACATGAATGTCCTGCTGACTTATTATAAGTGCATGGATGACTGGAAAGATGAAAAAAAGACGGATCGGGCGGTCTATGGGGCTTCACTGAAAAAAGCGTACGGGGTACTGAAAAAGAAATATCCGGCGAAATGTGCGGAAATAGAGACGCAGTTTGCATTATTGACAGAGGCGGAGAAAAAGGAAATTGACGACATTGACTTCCTGGCAGGATGTTTCGGAAAGATTCTGGCGGAGATTTTTGCATACAGAGAAGATGAATGGAAGGACGAAGTAAAAAAGATCGGATTTATGATAGGCAGGTTTATTTATATTCTGGATGCTTATGACGATCTGGAGAAGGATGAGAAGAAAGGAAACTTTAATCCTTTTTTGAAAAAATACCAAAATCCGGGGTTTGATGAATGGATCAAAGACATTCTGACACTGGCGGCTTCTTCCTGTGCCAAAGAATTTGAAAAACTGCCGATTTTGGAAAATATAGAGATTTTAAGGAATATTCTTTATTCGGGGATGTGGAGCAGATATGAGATGATTGTATCCAAACGAAAAAATGGATAAAGACGTCTGTTATTCTTTACCCAAATATGGTATAGTACCTAGGTAATATAAAGTGCAGAATTGACTGCACGATAAGGGGTGAACTAGGGATATGAAAAAAGGAACAGAAGAAAAGAAAGAAAAAAGGGGAATTTCTCTGATGCAGAGGCTGTTAGGCATGTCGATCGGGCCAACAGTGGTATTGGCACTGGTTGTCACAGTGTATGCAGTTATGAGTATTATCGGTGGGATGCAGCAGGAGTTTCTGGAAGGGCTCAGAAACACGGCCAATTGTATGCAGGCAGCATATCATGCGCTGGATTCCGGAGATTATGCACTCAATGAGCAGGGAGAACTGGTGAAGGGAAATCTGAATATCAGTGCCGATGAAGAGCTGATTGATTCTTTTGTGGAAGGAACAGATGTGGCTGTGACGATTTTTTACGGCGATACCCGTATGGCGACTTCTTTGATCAGTGTGGAAGACGGAAAAAGGATTATCGGGACAAAGGCATCGGAACAGGTTGTGGAAACTGTTGTCAATCAGGGGAAAGAATTTGAAGCAACGGATCTGACCATAAACGGAGAAGCGTATTATGCGTATTATCTTCCGGCTAAGAATGCTGACGGAGAAGTGGTGGGCATGTTTTTTGCAGGTGCGCCGAGCCGCAGCATCAATGAGTTTATTTATGAGAAAGCAAGAAATATTTTACTGTTGTGCCTGTTGATCATGGTGGTCATGATTGTCCTTGTTGTCTTGTCGTCCAAGCGCATTACCGGTGCCATTACGGATACGGAAAAGGTGCTGATACAGCTTTCCGAGGGCGATCTGACGGCTACGGTCAATGCAAAGGCATTAAAGCGGTCAGATGAGATCGGTGTTATGTCGAGGGCATTATATACAACAATCGATGAATTGAAGGAAATCATTTCCAACATTTCCAATTCTGCGGCAACTTTGATGAAAGAAGGAACGCAGCTTGAAGAAATGGCGAGCCAGACAAGCCATACAACGGATGAAGTCAGCCGTGCCGTTGAGGAGATTTCCAAAGGAGCCATTACTCAGGCGGAAGAGGTGGAGAATGCAACGCACCATGTTTCGGATATGGGGCAGCAGATTGAGCAGATTGTCAGAAGTATCAACGAGTTGTATAAAGTTTCCGAGAAAATGCAGAAGGCGGGAGAAGAAGCGCAGGGCAATATGAATCTCTTAAAGGATTCCAATGAGCAGACCAATACTGCAATCGGAAAGGTTGCCGTTAATGTGGAACAGACGGATAAATCCGTTGCAGCCATTGCGGAAGCACTGGGAATGATTACGGATATTGCGGATGAGACAAACCTGCTTTCCCTGAATGCTTCTATTGAGGCTGCAAGGGCAGGTGAAGCAGGAAAGGGATTTGCAGTCGTTGCGGCACAGATTCAGAAACTGGCGGAAGAATCCAGCGCCAGTGCGGCACAGATCGCGGAGATTATCCGTACCCTGTCGGAGGATTCCGCAAATACGCTTTCCGTTATGGATGAATTGAGGGGAAATATTGCGGTTCAACAGGAAAAGATGGTTGATACCATTGATAAATTTGATGCTGTCAGCGGAGGAATTGTTTCTTCCAACGAGGGCACGGAACAAATACATAAACAGGCATCGGATTGTGACGCATCCAGAGTTTCTGTTGTAGATATCATTCAAAATCTTTCCGCACTGTCGGAGGAAAATGCTGCTTCAACGGAAGAAACGACAGCCTCTATGGAAGAATTAAATGCTACCATCAATTTGCTGGCCGATTCGGCAAAGGGATTGCAGGAGCTGGCTGAGTCTCTGGAGAATGACATGAGATTTTTCAAATTGTAAACCGAAAAGAGCGGAACATAAGGGTGCCAATATGGAATCAGTGAGGAGAAAATATGAAGGACCCTTATGAAGTACTTGGAGTTTCCAGGGACGCTACAGACGAAGAGATTAAAAAGGCATATCGGAAACTGAGCCGCAAATATCATCCCGATGCAAATGTGAATAATCCCAATAAAGAGCAGGCTGAGGAGAAGTTTAAGGAAGTACAGGCAGCCTATCAGGCAATCATGAATCATTCCCAGAGTGCATACGGGGGAAACGGTTATGGAAGTACCGGAAGCGGTTACGGCGGTTTTGGAGGATTCGGCGGTTTCGGATCCTACGATTCCTATAACGAGGGACGCTCGGCAGGCGGTGAGGAGGATGAGGATACGATTTATATCAATGCCGCTTATCGCTATGCTGCCAATGGGCGTTACAGAGAGGCCATGAATGTACTGGGGCAGGTAAAGACAAAAAATGCCGGATATTATTATGTCAGTGCGGTTGCCAATGCAGGATTGGGGAATCAGACAACTGCGCTGGAACATATCCGGATTGCCGTCAACATGGAACCGGGAAATGCGGAATACCGGCAGTTTCTGCAGTATCTCCAGAGCGGAGGACAATGGTATACCGCCCGGGGAATGGGATACGGCAGCCCGGTGGGCAGCGGAAATGATTTTTGTTTCAAATTGTGTATTGCCAATATGGTCTGTAACCTGTGTTGCGGCGGTGGCGGACTCTTCTGCGGAGGAGTCCCGTATATGTGAATGATAACTAAAATAAAAAAAGTATTGACCTTCCACCTTGTGGAAGGTGTATTTTTATGTTGTTCTTATGAGGAAAGGGGCTTGTTATGAAAATCAATGAGGTTGAAAAGCGGGTACAGATTACCAAGAAAAATATCCGTTTCTATGAACAGGAAGGACTATTGCACCCCAGCAGAAATATAGAAAACGGTTATCGGGATTATGCGGAGGAAGATGTGGAAACGTTGTTGAAAATAAAATTCCTCCGAAAGCTCTCATTGCCCATAGAGGAAATCAAAATGATCCAGAATAAAAAACTGACTCTGCAGGATGCCCTTCGCAGACATTTGATCACCTTGGAGCATGAGGAAAAGAATCTGAAAGAAATCTGTGAGCTTTGCCGTATACTTTCCAAAGAAGAAATTTTTTACGAGACCCTGAATGCGGCTGATTGTCTTGACCGGATAGGGAAAATGGAACAGGAAGGAGTGCGGTTTATGAATGTAAGTGAACAGGATAAAAAGAAGAAAAGAATGTCACTGAGTGCAGGATTGGCATTTATTGCCCTGATGATTTTTTTGGAATCGATTTTTATCTGGGCATTTATAGCAGATCCTGCCGGAGCACCGCCGCTACCGATCATGGCAGTGTTTTGGATTCTGCCCGTGGCAGTTATCGGCGGAGTGATCGCGGTCATCAGGGAAAGAATGAAAGAAATTGAAGGAGGAGAAGAAAATGAAGCTGGTAAATATTGATTATATTCCGGGGCAGGAATTCGAAGTGCTGGAAATTGTGAAGGGAAATGTGGTAATGACCAAAAATGTCGGGCGTGACATCATGGCAGGTTTCAAAACTCTGGTAGGTGGAGAGATTGCCGGTTATACGGAAATGATGAATCAGGCGAGACAGATGGCGGTAAAACGAATGGTGGATGAAGCGGAAGCTTTGGGAGCGGATGCAATCATCAATATCCGTTATGCATCTTCTTCCGTAATGCAGGGTGCTGCGGAAATAATTGCCTATGGAACTGCAGTGAGGTATTTGGTAAAATAAGATGCGAAAGGAGCATCTTATTATGAAATACAAATTGACAAATGGTTTATTGGCAATGGGCGTCCTATTGCTGATGTCGGGATGTACCGGTGCGGGGCAGGGAAAGGAAACGGATCCTGTAATCAATACCCGGGACCAGACGGAAATTTCCGAACCGGAAGCTGAACCGGAGAAAGTACCGGAGGAAGAACCGGAAGTTTTGACTGAGGATGAGGCCCAGGACGGAAGTGAATCGGCTATTGTGCTGCAGGACGGACAGCCGGATGAGAATGCTACTGCGGTAATGTATTATAAGTTTGAAAAAGAATATACGGACGAAAACGGAGAAGTGTTTGGAAAAGTGACATTTTCCATTCCGCAGCTTACCATGAGGAGTATGGCAGCGGGAGATATCAATCAGGACATTTTGGATTGTTATGAAACGATGCTTGCCAGTGCAGATGAGATGGCAGAGCCCTATGACAATTGGGAAGATACGGAAAACCTTCCATATACTTTGGATGTTGGATATACGTTGACATACTTGGATGAAGAGAAAATATGTCTGTTACTGGAAGGTTATGAGTATACAGGCGGAGCACACGGAATGCCATTCAGAGAAGCATTGATCTATAATACGGGAAGCGGAGAACGGATAGAGGCAGAAGAATTATTTGATGTAACCGAAGAAGAATTTTCAGAGATGTTTATTGCTGCCTTCAGCGGTCAGATTGCAGACGCTCCGGATGATTATTGGGCAGATGCCATGGATTATGTTACGGAAAGTGCTACTTTTGCAAATGCCCGATTTTATTTGAGTGAGAGCGGTGTGAATTTTTATTTCGAACCTTATACACTGGCAGCTTATGCCTTCGGATATATCGAAGCGGAGATACCGTATGAACAATTACCGCTAAAGCAAAGTGAATAATCAGTAAATAAACATTATAAAAAACTACTTCCTTTTGGAGAACACAGGTAATAGTGTGTTTCGGGAAGTAGTTTTTTTATGAAAAATTTTAAAATTGTCTTGACAGGAATAAAAATGAGTGCTATGGTTAGTTACATAAGTAATGAACCGATTAACAAATGGAGAAGGGAGGAAAACGGAAAATGAAAGAACTGTTGAACCAGGAAAAATCCATTTATATACAGATTGCCGAGATGATTGAAAATGATATCCTGCGGGATATCATTATGGAGGAAGAAAGAGTACCCAGCACCAACGAACTGGCGAAAATGTATACGATCAATCCGGCGACGGCGGCAAAGGGAATCAATCTGTTGGTTGACAAGGGAATATTATACAAGAAAAGGGGAGTAGGCATGTTTGTACAAAGCGGTGCAAAAGAAAAGATCAGAGAAAGCAGGAGAGCGGAGTTTTATGAAAGGTTTATCAAGAGTCTGCTGCAGGAGGCGGGAAGCCTTGGGATCAGCAGACAGGAGTTGGTCCGTATGATTGAAACAGAGGAGGAAAAATAGATGAGTTTGGAATTAAAAGGAATTACAAAAATATACGGAAAGAAAACGGTGCTGGATCAATTGGATCTGACGCTGGAGGAAGGAAAAATATACGGTCTCGTGGGTAGAAACGGAGCCGGAAAAACCACAATGCTTTCCATTGCTGCGGCACAGAATCCGGCAACGGGCGGTCAGGTGCTTTTAGACGGAGAGAAAGTATGGGAAAATCAGAAGGCACTGGACCAGATCTGTTTTTCCAGAGAAGTGGGCAATATGGTAAACGGCGTACAAAATACCATGAAAGTGAAAGAGTATCTGCGGATCGCGGGAATGTTGTTCCCGGCATGGGATCGGGAAATGGCAGACAGACTGGTGGAAGAATTTGAGTTGGACAAAAAACAGAAGATTTACAAATTGTCCAAAGGAATGCAGTCTATGGTAACGATTATCATTGCCTTGGCGAGCAAAGCAAAATATACCTTTCTGGATGAGCCGGTCGCAGGTCTTGATGTGGTGGCAAGAGAGAATTTTTATCGGATCTTATTGGATGAATACAGTGAGAGCGGCAGGACTTTTGTAATCTCGACTCACATTATAGAAGAAGCGGCAGAGGTGTTTGAAGAAGTTATCTTCTTAAATAAGGGCAGCATCATGTTGAAAGAAAACACCGATGATCTGTTGGAACGCTGCATCCATGTAAGCGGCAGGGCAGAGGATGTAGATGCGGTGTCCGAAGGCAGAAAGGTTTATCATGCAGAGAAAATGGGGCGTAGCAAGGGCGTGACGTTGTTGCTTGACCGAGGAGAGGCATTTGATGACGGAGGCAGGGATCTGGATATCAGACCCATGAGTTTACAGGATGTATTTGTGGCACTGTGCGGCAGGGAGGAGACAGTATGAATGAAGGTATGAAACGTCTGCTCAGATGCGACGGGATCAGCACAATTCGTGATCTGGGCAGTATGGGACCGATTGCATTTTTTTTGGTAGTCTGGTTTTTGCTGATTTATGGAAAGGTTATGAATCTCCTGTTTGTCATGATTGCCATGATCGGTCTCTCGATCATGAGCAGCGGAGTCAGAGACTGGCAGAGTCAGATCAGAAATTATATCGGTATGGGTATAACCAGGAAAAGTACATTTGCTGTGATTGTGATCAGAGGTTTGGTGCAGATTTTTTTGGGAGTTATTTTGGAGACGGTTACGGCCGGTATCTGCTATCCCGAATATCTGAAATCAGAGATCATATTGTCCGGTATGTTTTTGTTTTTTTTCTGTAACGGATGGGGACAGCTCTCCGGAGGTCTGTATAGCTGCGGCAAACTGGGAAGAATTATGCAGATTGCAGGTCTGACGGTTGTAGGTGCTTTTGTAGGCGGAGGCAGCATGATTGCAATACAGTCTGAAGACGTGCTGGATCGGATGATACGGTTTATCCGTATGCCGGTTATAGCATGGATGGGAATTGCAGCAGCAACGATGTGGATCATCGGTACGCTGGCAGCTCACAGGCAGATGAAAACATATACAGTGATTTGAGGAGGCGGAAAAAATGTTTTTCAAGATTATGAAAATCAGAATGGATGAATTGGCAATCTATATCGGAATCGGATTATTTGCTTTCCTGTTTGGTGTAGGTTTGTTGGGAGTGATCACCTATGTGGATCATGACGACCCGGTGGTCAGTGTATTCCGTTTGGGGACGCTTATGGCATTGATCATGATGTGTTTTATATCGTTTCTGCTTGGAATTTTCGGATTGGCTCAATTATTTCAGTCTCAAGTTGCTTTCGGAATGACCAGAAAGAGATTCCTCTGTTACGATGTTATGGTCAGTTTTTTGTGGAATCTCATCGGTCTGCTTTTGGTATGCGGTCTGTATTTCGTGGAAGGCGGCATTTTGAAGACATTCTTTGCACCTTACCCGGAAAAAAATATTTGGAGCATGCTGCCTTTGGCTTCGCGGTGTCTGTATCTGATCTTTATACCGGTTCTGCTGACGGCACTCAGGGAACTTCTGGGCAGTTTGGTTATGCGTTTCGGCAATAAAGCATTCTGGGTCATCTGGGCGTTTTGGATGCTGGCATGTATTCTGCCGGGCAGAATATCGGATATGGTGAAAGCCGGAAAGATGCCGGCTGTATTTACCGATTTGGCAGGCCGGATAGCAGATATCCCTTCTCCTGCATGGGGAATCATGGGTGTCGTACTTGTGACGGTATCCTTTCTCATTGCATGGAGGATTATCAGAAAACAGGCGGTAGCAGCATAAACAACGCAAAATGATGCCCGAAAAATAAAATTGGATTGCGCTCCCTGTATTCCCGTTATAAAATAGATGAGGAAAACCTTGTAAAGACAGGTATATCATGAGGCTGAAATGGATATGAGGTAACAACGGGAGAACGGTTATGGCGAGATATGGGTATACGGCTTACCGATTGTCAATATGGGCATTTGTGATATCTGCAATAATTTTTCTGATAAATATTGCAATTTTGATTTAGGGTGTAAGATAAATGGAAAAAGTGATTTTGGTGGGCTTGGACTTAAATGACCGGGTTGATTTTGAACATTCCATGGAGGAATTGGAAGAATTGGCGGCAGCCTGTGAGCTGGAAACAGCAGGTGTGACGACGCAGAAAATGCCGTCGGTCAATAAAGCATTTTATATCGGAACCGGAAAGGTGGCACAGGTACGGCAGCTGGCAGAAGAGTCAGGTGCCGGACTTGTGATTTTTGATAATGCGCTTTCGCCCATGCAGCTGCGGAACCTGCAGCAGGAGCTGGGTATGGCGGTTATGGACCGGACAACCCTGATTCTGGAGATTTTTTCACGGAGAGCACGGACCAGAGAGGCAAAGCTTCAGGTAGAGGTGGCTTCCCTGCAATATATGTTGCCGAGGCTGGTGGGGCTTCATGATGCCCTGAGTCGTCAGGGCGGTGCCAGCGGAGCCATGAGCAGCAAGGGTGCCGGAGAAAAGAAACTGGAACTTGACAGAAGGCACATTGAAACACGCCTCGGAACCCTCAGAAGAGAACTGGCTCAGGTGGAAAAGGACCGGGAGACACAGCGCAAACAGCGGCTCAAAAGTCCTCTGCCCCTTGTGAGTCTTGTGGGATATACCAATGCGGGAAAATCATCGGTTATGAATGCGCTGGTAGATTATTATGCGGACGGAGCGGATAGTAAAGAAGAAAAGAAAGTGCTGGAAAAGGATATGCTGTTTGCGACGCTGGAAACCACCGTGAGAAAAATGGAATCGGGAGGCGGAAAGAGCTTTCTGTTATCCGATACCGTCGGTTTTATCAATGAACTGCCCCACAATCTGGTCAAGGCCTTCCGTTCCACGCTGGAGGAAGTAAAGAATGCGGATCTGCTGTTGCATGTGATTGATTATTCCGATCCCTATTACAGAGAGCATATGGAAGTGACAAAGCAGACCCTTGCGGAACTGGGTGCCGGCAGGATTCCGGTTATCTGCATATTTAACAAAATGGATCTAAGGGCAGCAAAACATCCCGATGCGGAGTATCCGAAGGTCGTCGGACAGAATATTTTTATGGCAGCGGGAAAGGGCATCGGAATTGCGGAATTGGTTGCGTTGATCGAAAGCACATTGTTTGGAAAGAGAAAAGAACGGGAACTGTTGATTCCCTATAATGCGGGAAACGTTTTTTCGAAGCTGAAGGAAGAGGCGGAGGTCACCGCCTATGAATATCGCGAAGACGGTATCGGCGTAAAGGCGGCATTGGACGAAACCGCCGAAGGCAGATACGGAAACTACATTGTCAAGTAAAATGAGGAAGGATAGAAGGTTATATGAAACTGGTATCATGGAATGTGAATGGGCTGCGCGCCTGTGTGGAAAAAGGATTTCTGGATGTTTTTCGGGAAATGGATGCGGATATTTTCTGTGTGCAGGAGACCAAGATGCAGGAAGGACAGCTGCAGCTGGAACTGCCGGGATATTATCAATATTTTAATTATGCGGAAAAAAAGGGCTATTCGGGGACTGCGGTGTTTACCAAAAAAGAACCGTTAGCAGTGGCTTACGGAATTGGCGTGGAAGAACATGACAAAGAGGGACGTGTGATTACGCTTGAATTTGATGATTTTTATTTTGTGACAGTCTATACGCCCAACTCCCAAAATGAATTGAAACGCCTTTCCTACCGCATGGAATGGGAGAAGGCATTTTTGCATTATCTGAAAGGGCTGGAACAGTCCAAACCTGTTGTATTTGCGGGAGACCTTAATGTTGCACATGAGGAAATAGATCTTAAGAATCCCAAAACCAACCGCCACAATGCAGGGTTTACCGATGAGGAAAGAGCAGCTTTTTCCTCATTGCTGGAGAATGGATTTATCGATACTTTCCGTTATTTCTATCCCGATCAGACGGATATTTATTCCTGGTGGTCTTACCGGTTCCGGGCGAGGGAGAAGAATGCGGGATGGCGTATCGATTACTTTGTGGTATCCGAATGTCTGAGGGATAAACTGGAGGGTGCGGCTATCCACACGGAGATTATGGGCTCGGATCATTGCCCGGTGGAATTAAATATAAAAAAATAATTAAATTCCCAAATCTTTCTACTTTTCTAAAATTTTGTGCTATACTATATGAGGTCGGAGCAGTGTCAGCCGCCATGTTTTACGGGCTGTGTATGGTGTTCCGCTTATTTGAGTGTAAAGAAAGGTGATCAATATGACAAAAATTGATATTGTATCCGGCTTCTTAGGTGCCGGCAAGACAACATTGATTAAAAAGTTATTAAAGGAGGCACTGGGCGGCGAGCAGGTAGTGCTGATTGAAAATGAATTCGGAGAAATCGGCATTGACGGAGGATTTTTAAAGGATTCCGGAATCGAGATTACGGAGATGAATTCCGGCTGTATCTGTTGCTCTCTGGTAGGAGACTTCGGGACCGCATTAAAGGAAGTGCTGGACAAATATCATCCGGACCGTATTCTGATAGAGCCCTCGGGCGTAGGTAAATTGTCCGATGTCATGCGGGCGGTTGAGGGAGCCACCGCTTCGGAAGGTGTCCACTTAAACAGCGCGGTAGCCGTTGTGGATGCAAAGAAATGTAAGACTTATCTGAAAAACTTCGGCGAGTTTTTTGCCAATCAGATCGAGCATGCGGGAACGATTATTTTGAGCCGTACCGGAGAGATGAGTGATGAGAAGATCAATGCGGCAGTTGCGTTGATCCGTGAACACAATGCCAAGGCAGCCATCATTACCACACCATGGGATAAACTGGAAGGAAAGAAGATTCTGGAAGCAATTGAGGATGCCAAAGATCTGGAAGCGGAATTGATGAAGGAAGTGCTGGCTGCACACGATCATGACCACGAGCATCACCATCACGATCACGATGACCATGAGCACCATCACGATCACGACGATCATGACCACGAGCACCACCATGATCACGACGACCATGAGCACCACCACCACGATCATGACGAACATGGACATCATCATGAGCATGATGAGAATTGCACCTGTGGCTGTCATGATCACGATCATGATCATCATCACCATCATGCGGATGAGATTTTTACCAGTGTGGGAATTGAGACATCTTCCAAATTTACAAAGGAACAGGTTCAGGCTTGTCTGGATGCCTTGGAGGATGAAGCAAAATACGGAACCGTATTGCGTGCCAAAGGTATGCTTCCTACGGAAGGTGACTTGTTCATTCACTTTGATCATGTGCCCGGTGAAAGCGAGATCAGGGACGGAAGCGCGGAATACACCGGCAAGATCTGTGTGATCGGCTCCAATCTGAAAGAAGAGAATATTAAGGCTTTGTTTGAGAGCAGGGAGGAAAAATAATGATTCCTGTTTATGTCATTAACGGTTTTCTGGACAGCGGAAAGACGGAATTTATTACCTATACATTAAGCCAGCCCTATTTTCAGAGCAGAACGGTCACGTTGCTGATCGTCTGTGAAGAAGGCGAAAATGAGTATGATGAGAAACTGTTGAAAAAAAGCCGTACGGTTATGGAATTGATAGAAGATGAGGAGGATTTTACTTCTCAGAATCTGATCAATCTGGAAAAGAAATATAAGCCCGGAAGGATCGTCATTGAGTATAACGGAATGTGGAATGTCAAGAATATGAAATTTCCGTGGCATTGGAAATTGGAACAGCAGATTACGATGATCAACGGAGCAACCTTTGCTTCTTATTTTACCAATATGAAATCGTTGGTGGCAGAGCATATCAGAAAGTCCGAACTGATCATTATGAACCGCTGTGACGGTATGGAAGACAAGATTGCCGGATATAAGAGAAATATCATGGCATTGAATCAGGGTGCAGAGATTATTTTCGAGGATTCCAAAGGTGAAATGAATGTCACTCTGGAGGAAGATTTGCCCTATGATTTAAATGCCGATCCGATTGTATTGGACGATATGGGATATGGTTTCTGGTATCTGGATGCGTTGGATAATATGGCGAGATATCAGGGGAAAACCATTGAATATACCGCTATGGTGCTGCATCCGCCCAAATTTCCGAAAGGGTATTTCGTACCGGGGCGCATGGCTATGACCTGTTGCGCCGAAGATATGGCATTTCTCGGATATGCGTGTAAATATGATCATGAGTCGGAGCTGGAGCAGAAAGATTGGGTTAAGGTGACGGCGAAGGTAAGTATTGAGTATTTTGAGGATTACGGAAAAGAAGGACCCGTACTTCATGCAGTGAAGGTAGAGCCGACGGCAAAACCTAAGAATGAGATCATCTCATTCACATAAATGATTAAGAGAAAGAAAATCCTTGGCTGATTTGTGATATCCGAACAAGAGGCTGAGGATTTTTTTGTTCAAATCATAACGGATTAAAGAAAAAGTAAAATTATGCCGATATTCTAAATATAAAGGGGAAAAAGATATAAGAGGGGTAAAAGATACAATAAAGAACAATGTTTAAAACTGAAAATGGTGATTTCGAATGGAGAAAAGATGTCTGATCATAGAAGATAATTCTTCACAAAGAGAAACAATAAAACAGCTTATGAAAGAAACTTCGGAAGAAGTCAGGGTTTATGATGTCGACAATCTGATCGGTGCGTATAAAATTATGCTGGAGAAACCGATCGACTTATTTATTGTGGATATTGTATTGGATGCCGATAGAAAGGGAGATACGTCGGGAGTAAAGTTGGTGAATGTCATCAGGACGATTCCGCAGTATATGTTTACGCCTGTTATTTTTGTGACTTCGTTGGAAGATCCGAAAATGTTTGCGTACAGCAAATTACATTGTTTCAGCTATTTGGAAAAACCGTTTAATCAAAATGAAGCTAAGGTAATCTTTAAGAGTGCTTTGGGTTATACCACGCCGAGGAGTGAAAATGACATTCTGTGTATGAGGAAAGATGGAGTGCTGTATCCATTCCAAATTGATCAGATTGTTTATATCGAAAGCCGTAACAGAAGCATCCTGGTGCATCGCGAAGGCGGTGATACGGAGCAGATGCCCTATATGACCTGCCGGCGGATCCTGGAAGAAGCGGATAACTCGTCACTGATCCAGTGCAGCAGAGGTGTTATTGTGAACCGAAATTATGTGAAAGCGGTAGATAAGACCAACCATTTGCTGGAATTGAAAGGATGCAAAGAGCGGCTGGATATAGGGGTTACGTATTCCAAACAGGTATTAAAAAATTTATCCGTATAGGTGATACGCGTATCAATGATACAAAACCTGCCCTGTATGCTGCAAAATTTGCCATTTTATGGATTTTTTTATCATTATCATGTATGGTAAAGATATTAAAGCAAGGGAGGGAAAATTATGAATAAATTGTAGTTGTAGGAGCAAATACTGTTATATTTGCTCTTTTGTTCTGATGCTCCGCTACGTGCAGGCGGAGTCCCCCCTAAAACCCCCTAACAGGACAAAAAGGCAGATACGGACGGTAGACACAATGAATGAAAAGGGAAATGATTTCGGAGTGCTGATAAAGCAAGTTATGATGGTTCGCAGAGATGGTTCTGCGGACCATTTATATTTTCTGTAGAAGTTATATTTTATTTTCCGGATAACTTGTGTATAATAATACTCGGATTAGTATGGTTTTTATAAAGAAATGAACATATGGAGGAAGACAGATGCTGGAATTGAAACATATTTCTTATCTGGTAGAGGATGGAAATAAGGAAATTATAAAGGATATCAATCTGAGTATTCATGAGCGGTTTGTGGCTTTGACAGGGCCCAACGGAGGGGGAAAATCTACGCTGGCAAAGCTGATCGCGGGAATTATTATGCCCACATCCGGGAAAATTTATTTAGACGGACAGGATATTACGGAATGGAATATTACGGAAAGAGCCAATGCAGGTATCAGTTTTGCTTTCCAGCAGCCTGTCAGATTTAAGGGAATTACGGTAAAAGATCTGATCATGCTGGCATCCGGCAGGAAGATTTCCATGAGCGATGCCTGTGAGATTTTGTCGGAGGTTGGGCTTTGTGCCAGAGATTATATTAACCGGGAAGTAAATGATTCTTTATCCGGTGGGGAATTGAAGCGAATTGAAATTGCCATGATTTTGGCGCGGGGGACAAAGCTTTCTATTTTTGATGAGCCGGAAGCGGGCATCGATTTATGGAGTTTTAACAGTCTGATCAAAGTTTTCGAAAAAATGTATGAGAAGATCAACGGTTCCATTATGATCATTTCCCATCAGGAACGGATTCTGGATATCGCGGACCGGATCATTCTGATTGCCGACGGGCAGGTCAGGGCAGAGGGAAATAAAGAAGAAATCATGCCGATGATACTGGGAACGGAAGGAAGCGGCCCGTGTACCATATTGAAGGACAAAATGTAGGACGGAGGATAAGAGAAATGGATCAGATACAGCAGACACTTTTAGAAGAAATTGCCGGCCTGCACGAAGTGCCTCAGGGAGCATATAATATCAGAGCAAACGGTGCTATGGCAGGGAGAAATACGACAGAACATATTGATATTGTGACAAAAACGGATCTGCCGGGGATCGATATTATCATTAAGCCCGGTACCCGGAAAGAAAGCGTTCATATTCCGGTCGTATTGAGTCAGTCCGGACTGAAGGAAAGCGTATATAATGATTTTCATATCGGAGAAGATTGCGATGTGACGATCGTGGCAGGATGCGGGATTCACAACGGCGGGGATGCAGCCAGTGAACACAGTGGGGTGCATCGTTTCTTTATCGGGAAAAATTCCAAGGTGCGTTATGTGGAAAAGCATTACGGACAAGGGGACGGTAAAGGAGAACGGATTATGAATCCGGTAACGGAAATGGTGCTGGAGGAAGGAGCATCCATGGATATGGAGACGGTGCAGATCAGAGGCATTGATTCCACAAAGCGGGTGACCCGTGCAAAACTGGGAAAGGGAGCTTCCCTGACCATCCATGAAAAACTGATGACGCATGGTAAACAATATGCGGAAACGGATTTTACGGTGGATATGGACGGAGAAGATTCCAGCGCCAATGTGGTTTCGCGTTCTGTGGCAAAGGAAAACTCCCATCAGATTTTTCGAAGCAGGATCAACGGGAATAACCGCTGCAGCGGGCATACGGAGTGCGATGCCATCATTATGGATAAGGCCAGTGTCAGTGCAATTCCGGAACTGACAGCCAATGATATTGATGCGGCACTGATTCACGAAGCAGCCATCGGCAAGATTGCCGGAGAGCAGCTGACGAAGCTGATGACTCTGGGACTGACCGAGGCAGAGGCGGAAGAACAGATTATCAATGGATTTTTAAAGTAAGTGGAAAAAGGGGAATGCTTATGAAAGATATGCTGCGTAAAGTGCTGATTGTTATTGCCGGAATCATCTTAAATATTGCGGGAAGATGGATAGCCGGAACGTTCCAACTGCCCATATGGTTTGATATGGTAGGAACCTTTGTTGCATCCTACTTTGTCGGGATCTGGGGTGGTATTGTTGCAGGATTATCAAACAATATCATTTCCTGCGTGTATGACGTGACGGCGCTTGTGTATTCCCTGACAAGTGTGGTTGCGGCATTTATGATGCATATTTTTGTGAAAAAGGGTTATATGAACAATGCGTTAAAAGTAGTTGTTTCCAGTTTTTGGCTCGGCATACTGTGTACGGTTGTTTCAACACCGTTAAATCTGATCTTTTATGACGGATATTCGGGTAATATGTGGGGGGATGCACTCGTTGACATGCTGCGGTGGCATGATGTTTCCGGTGTTCTGGCATCCCTGGCCGGAGAGACTGTTGTTGAAATTGTGGATAAGCAGGTATGTGTTATGCTTGCTTTTCTGATCATACATGCGGCTGAATACATAAAGAAAAGAAGGCGGAACCGGATACAGGCACTGGCGTTCATGTTGTCTGCCGGTATTTTCTTGTCTTTGACGGTGCCGTCTTTGAAGGTGCAGGCCGAAGGAACAGAGAGCCATGGGGATAACTTTATTGAAACCGTATATGATAACACGAACGGCATGGTTTCTTCAGAGGCAAACGTAATCTGTGAGACGGATGACGGATACATATGGATCGGCAGCTATGCCGGACTCAGCAGATATGACGGAAACGAATTTGAATTCATCCGGGAGGGCGGTCTTGTAAACGTCGTCGGGATGATGACCGATAGCAAAGGAAGGCTGTGGATAGGAACGAACGATGCCGGTATAGCCAGATATGAGAACGGACAATATACTTATTTTACGGAGGCTGACGGACTTCCCGCAAATTCGATTCGTTGTTTTGCCGAAGATCAAAACGGGAATATATATGTGGGAACCAGTGATAAGATATGCCGGTTCCGTGCGGATGATACCATCGAAGTATTGGAACAGGATATTACATTTGAAAAAGTAATGGCTGTTTATCGGGATATGTTGATCGTTATGGATAACGGAGGCGATATATATGCGCTTGACGGAGATAAAAAAATAACCGTTGCGGAACGTGGCGGAAAGGAACTCTTTTACTACAGTATGGCAGTTACCTCAAGAGGGCTTATGGCAGGAACCGATTCGGGAGAATTGTTTTTGATGGATATCACAGAAAATGAAATGACGGTAAAAGAGGAAATCCATATCGGGGCAAATGAAATTAACGCGATATTTGAGGACAGCAGAAACCGAATCTGGATTGCTACGGACACCGGTTTCGGATATCTTGATAAAAATGACAACTATCAGGAAATATATTGTAGCGGTTTTGCTTCTTCCGTTGTCTGTTTCCATGAGGATTATCAGGGAAATATCTGGTTAGCCTCATCGCGTTACGGCGTCATGAAACTTTCGGAAAGTCCCTTTTCGAATCTGTTTGAAAAGGCGGGAATCGAAAATAAACCGGTAAATGCTTTGCTTCATTATGACGGTGACTATTACTGCGGGACGGATGACGGGCTGGTTATTTTAGATGATACGAGTTTGATTTCTAAAACAAACGAATTGACGGAAATGACCGCAGGCAGCAGAGTACGTGCGCTCTTTGAAGATAAAGAAGGGCGGTTGTGGCTGTGTAGCTATAACGGCCTGATCTGCTATGACCGGCAAAACGGAATACGTTGCTACAATTCCGAGAGCGATCATATGACCAGTGACCGTTTCAGATGTATGACGCAGCTTGCAGACGGGACATTGGTTGCGGGAACGGCAGACGGCATTAATTTTATCAGGGACAATGAAGTGTCAGGAACGATGAATGCCGATGACGGACTGGCGAATACACAGATTTTATCTATCGTAGAGGGCAATGACGGAACCATATGGGCCGGCAGTGACGGAAGCGGTATTTATGTTATCTCCGACGGAAAGCTCATAGAAAATTACACAATAGAAGACGGATTGTCATCCAATATTATTTTAAGGATTGTTCCTTATACGGACGGATATCTGATTGTAACGAGCAATGCATTGTGCCATATCGATATGAACGGAGACATCAGAAGACTGGAAAAATTCCCGTATTTTAATAACTATGATGTCCTGATTAAGGATGATATCGTTTATGTGACCTGCAGCGCCGGCCTGTATGAAGTGAAGCTTTCCGATCTCTGTGCCGATGAAGATACACAGTATAAGCTTTACAATGCCAGTGAAGGATTGCTTGCGGGTCTGACTGCCAATTCATGGAATTATATTTCTGAGGACGGCATGATGTATCTTTGCAGCAACAGTGGTGTTATTTTGTATTCCACAGACAATGCGGGTAACGATGCAAATATGAAATACGGCATTGTTTCCGCAGGGTATGACGGAACAGAGATTGAATTATCTGACGAAAATCAACTGATAATTCCCGCAAATGTAAAGGAAATGTCTGTTTATGCCTCTGTTCGAAACTATGCATTTACAGATGTTAAGGTAAGGTTTTATATCAAAGAATTAGATTCCAATCCGACAGTGTATGATTGGAACAGCATAGAACCGGTACACATTTATAAACCGGATCTCTCGGAATACACGCTTTGTCTGGAAATCCTGGACAGTTCGGGAGAAGAAGTGCTGCAGGAGAGCGTTTATACGATCAGCAGGGAGATGCAGCTCTGGGAAAAAACGGCATTCAAAACCTATCTTGTGCTCGTTTGCATTGAGATATCTTTATTTACGATTATCAGTATTGTCAGCATGATACTGGTAGTATTGAGAAAAAATGAGCTGGAAAAAATTCGGCTTGAGTTGGAAGAAAAAACGAATGCACAGACCGAAGAACTTCGGATCCAGCAGCAGGAAATAAAGAAACTCTTTATACAGACCGTTACCGCACTGAGTGAAGCCGTGGATGCCAAAGACAGGTATACGAGCGGTCATTCCAGACGTGTGGCGGAATATGCACAGATGATCGCAGCCAAAATGGGTAAGAGTAAAGAAGAGCAGGAGGAAATCTATCGCGCCGGACTTTTACATGATATAGGAAAAATACGGATTCCGGTTGATATCATCAATAAGGCCGGAAAACTTACGGATGAGGAATATAATATGATAAAGATTCATCCGGTAACGGGATACCATATATTAAGCGGAATTTCGGGCAGCAATTATATTGCCATCGCCGCAAAATATCATCATGAAAGATTTGACGGCAAGGGATATCCCAACGGACTTATGGGAGAGCAGATACCGGAAGTGGCCAGAATCCTGGGTGTTGCGGATTCGTATGATGCCATGACAAGTAACAGAAGCTATCGTGAGGCTCTGCCGCAGGATGTTGTACGCAATGAAATTGAAAAGGGAAAAGGCACACAGTTTGATCCGGATATTGCGGATATTATGCTTCAGATGATGGACGAAGATAAGGATTATAAAATGCGGCAGGCAGAGTTGGCACATAGAAGGATTCTCACGGTTGACGATGAAGCAATGAATAACAAGATCATTGCACATATCATGAGCGATGAGCCCATGTATGAGGTGGTATCTGCCGGAGGAGGAAAAGAAGCGCTGGAGATACTTGAGAAACAGCCCTTTGATCTGATTTTGCTGGATGTGAAGATGCCGGAAATGGATGGATTGGAAACGCTTAAGCGGATCAGAGAGAAATATCAGACGCCGGTTGTTCTTATAACAGGCGACAGAACGCTGGATGCTTCCACGGAATTTGCAAAACTGGGGTTTGATGATTATATTACAAAGCCGTTCCTTCCTCAACTGATCAAAGAGATTGTACATAATATGACAGAAAGAATCGTAATGGATTCAACCTTACAGGAACATTACAACGACATGGACGGGACCGAGTAGAAAGGCGGAACGGCTGGCATAATTTTACGTTTTTTATACATAATCTTTACGGTGAAATGATAGATGGAAACCGATGCTGCCTGTTATGATAAACAGGAAGTCAGGGATCATAAACCAGTCATTTGAAATCGTTTAAAGGATATGATGAAAATGAAAAACGATAAAATCGAAAGAATAGAAAAAGAAATTCGACCGGAATGGCAGGTGACGGTGCTGTTTACCGCATTCTTTGTAATCCTGGGAATTTTGGATCATATATTGGATTGTATCCTCCCCTTTATCATATAGTATTTATCTTAGGTAAACAGCCGGCAGTCGGAAAACCCCTTCTGATGACTGCCGGTTGTTTTAGTATCCTATTTATGGGAACCGTATTTTTCTTCACAGTATTTGCAACGGTAAATTTCTTTCTTTTCATCTGCCAGAAAGAAAATATGTGGCAGTTCCTGTTCGATGGAAGTAATGCAGCGCGGATTTTTGCACTTAATGACATTCTTGATTTCCTTGGGAAGTACCAGTTCTTTTTTGTCCACGATTTCTCCGTCTTTGATCACATTTACGGTAATGTTATGATCGATAAATGCAAGGATGTCCAGATCCAGCATATTGATATCGCATTCCACTTTTAGAATATCCTTTTTACCCATTTTATTGCTGCGGGCGTTTTTAATGATTGCAACGGTGCAGTCGAGTTTATCCAGCTGCAGATGATGGTAAATGGAAAGGCTTTTTCCGGCTTCGATATGATCTAATACAAAGCCTTCTTCGATTTTTCCCACATTCAACATAATTCATTCCTCCTTATGCCTGAAAATATTTAAAGTATCGGTCAGATTTAAGCCAACTCCAATAATGTTAAAATTAATGCCATACGCACATAAACACCGTACTGGACCTGCTTGAAATAAACGGCTCTGGGGTCGTCATCCACTTCTACGGAAATCTCGTTGACCCTTGGCAGCGGATGAAGCACCAGCATATCCTCTTTGGCGAGCTCCATTTTGGATTTATCTAGAATGTAAAAGTCTTTCAATCTTACGTAATCTTCCTCGTTAAAGAAGCGCTCTCTCTGGACACGGGTCATATACAGTAAGTCCAGTTTGGAAATGCTGTCTTCCAGTTTGATGACCTCTTCAAAAGATATATTTTTTTCCTTCAGCATTTCGATAATATAATCCGGCACGCGCAGCTCTTCGGGAGAGATGAAGATAAAGTGAATATCGTCATAGCGCGATAGGGCATTGATCAGAGAGTGGACGGTACGACCGAATTTTAAGTCGCCGCAAAGCCCGATGGTAAAATGATTCAGCCTGCCCTTTAAGGAACGGATGGTCAGAAGGTCTGTCAGGGTCTGGGTAGGATGCTGGTGTCCGCCGTCCCCGGCATTGATAACGGGTATGGATGATTTGGAAGCGGCAACCATGGCAGCGCCTTCTTTGGGATGCCGCATTGCACAGATATCCGCAAAGCAGGAAATAACGCGGATGGTATCGGAAACGCTTTCTCCCTTTGATGCGGAAGAGGAGTTTGCATCGGAAAATCCGATCACACTTCCTCCCAGATTGATCATGGCCGATTCAAAGCTCAAACGGGTTCTGGTACTGGGCTCATAAAAGCAGGTGGCAAGCTTTTTACCTTTGCACTTCTCGGCATATTTTTCGGGGTTCTTTTCAATATCGTTTGCCAGGTCAAACAGGTTGTCCAGTTCTTCCACCGAAAAATCCAGTGGATTCATCAAATGTCTCATGAATGATAGACCTCTCTTTCTAAGGAAATTATCAAAATAAAATCGAAGAGAAGTGAATCTCTTCGATTTATTTTTTAACTTAAAAATGAAATTAATTCATCAACCGGTTTTCTTCGTGGAGCAACCGGCTCTTCATCGGGATATCCGATGGGAATCAAAGCAACCAATTCTCTGTCATCGGGAATCTGAAGTAGATCCGTAATAACGGCTCTGTCAAAAATTCCCATGATCACGGTGCCGAGACCGGCTTCGTGGGCTGCCAGACAAAATGTCTGGGAAGCAACACCGGCATCATACATCTGCCATCCGTCTCCTCTGTCGGTTGTAAAAGAACCGTCCCTCTCATAACCGGATCTGCCTTTGATGACTGTTACGGCTATCAGCATCGGAGCATTCTTGATAATGCTGCCGTTGTTGGGAAACATCTGTGTTCCTTCTTCGGCTATTTTATCCTTTAAGGCACCTTCCACAGCGACATATCTCGTAATCTGTGTATGCTTCCAGCTTGGTGCATAAGAAGCGGTTTCTATGATTTGTTTCAACAATTCGTGGTCGACGGCATCCGGTTTGAATTTACGGATACTGCGACGCCCCAAAATACATTCTTTTGCTGTCATGAAAATACCTCCCTTTGTGCTCATATTTTTACTATCATACCATATGTGGTAACAGCTTTCAATAATTAAAATTTTATAAAAAAGTTTATCAATTCAAAAAATGCTCAGCGGATTGGTAGAAAAATCTTCCGCTTCCTCATAATTGTGGTATACTGATAAGAGACAATACCAACAGATACGGAGGATGTTCAGATGGAATTTACGGAAAGAAAGAGAATCTTATTTTTTGGTCTGCCATGGACTTTTACCAAATATACGGTAGGAGAAGAAGTGATCAATATCAAGGCTGGATTGTTGAAGACCATAGAGGACGACTGTTATATGTATAAGGTAACGGATGTAAAACTGGAAACCTCTTTGATGGAGCGTATTTTTAAACTGGGAACGGTGGTATGCTATACAGGGGATACGACACATCAGGTGTTAAAGTTGGTACATATCAAAAATTCCCGTGCCGTCAAGGATTTTATCCTGGAGCAGTCGGAGAAACAGAGAATGAAACGCAGAACCTTAAATACACAGAGCCTGAATTCTGCGGCAATAGATGATCTGGACGATGATATTTAAAAAGTAAACGAAGAGGCTGCCGCATTGTATCATGCAGCAGCCTCTTCAAAGTTTAGGGGAGGATATATGAATACATCATCACAAAATAATTTGTGACGAGGTATCGCAAGGTAATCAGTGCCGGTGATTCAGGATATATTCATATAGAAGTCCTGTACCGAACCAGTATGGGGCGTAGTCGATCCGGATTACGCCGTCGATATTATAAGGGGAACTTTCGTAGTCCCATGGGCATAACTTTCTTTTTTTTAAAGCCCGGCCGGTTATAAATTCCGCAATAAAAATGCAGACGGTATAAAATAACCCGCGAAGTGCCATGGGCCATTTCCTGATCAGTTTGTAGACCGGCTTTAAGAAAGCTGCCATACCATATATGGGAAACATCCATAAAGAAGTATTTCCTTTTAACTTGAAATCTTTATTTTTCAGGCCGTTACAGGCGGTAAACAGGATTTCCAGACACCATCCTACAAGGCCGCAGGTAAAAAAATTTTTGATCATAGCTAAAGTATGTCCCCCAAAAAAATTTTTATTCACAGATATCATGAAAAAAGAGGCAATCGAAAATGACGGAAAAAGAAACCTATGAATATATACAGAGTCTGCAGTCTCTGGGCAGTCACCTGGGACTGGAGAGCGTGACGGAGCTCTGCAGGCGGCTGGGCAATCCCCAGGATGAACTGCAGTTTATTCATATCGCAGGAACCAACGGCAAGGGAAGCATCCTTGCCATGATATCGGAAACGCTGGCAGCCTGTGGTTATAAAACGGGACGCTACATTTCACCGACCGTTGTCGATTACAGGGAAAGATTTCAGATCAACGGGCGTATGATTTCCAAAAAGTCCCTGTGCGGGTATGTGGAGCGGATAAAAGCCGTATGCGATGCCATGGAGGAAGAAGGACTGCCGCATCCGACACCGTTTGAATTTGAAACGGCGCTGGGCTTTTTGTATTTTAAAGAAAAGCACTGTGATATCGTTGTGCTGGAGACCGGCATGGGAGGAACCACGGATGCAACCAATATCATCACGACGACCCTGATCGCAGTGCTTGCTTCCGTCAGTATGGATCATATGCAGTTTCTGGGAAACACATTGACGGAAATTGCAGGTGTAAAGGCGGGAATTATCAAAGAAGGGATTCAGGTCGTGAGTACATGGCAGGAACCGGAAGCTGAGGCAGTGTTCCGAAAGACATGCCGGGAAAAAGGTGCTGTACTGCATCCGGCGGATCGGGAAAAGGCGAAGCTGACGGGAGCAACGGAGCGTGGACTGCGGTTTTCTTATAAAGGGCATACCGGAATGAAGCTTTCGCTCAGGGGCACTTATCAGCTGGCAAATGCCGCAGCCGCACTGGAAGTATTGGACTGTCTGAGAGAAAAATTCGGTTATCATCTGCCGGAAGAGAAGATAAAAACGGCATTTGCGGAGATTGTCTGGCCCGGAAGATTTGAAAAAATTGCAAAGAAGCCGGATTTTTATATAGACGGTGCCCACAACGAAGCCGCGGCGAAATCTCTTGCGGAGACCGTTCGTTTTTATTTTACAAATAGGAAAATAATTTATATAATGGGAGTATTAAAGGATAAGGAATATGACAAGATCATTCAGGTAACCTATCCTTTGGCGGACAGTATCATTACCGTGAAGACACCTCACAACGAACGGGCCATGGATGCCTATGAGCTGGCACAGGCCGTGGCAGTTTACCACAGGAAGGTGACTGTGGCAGACAGTCTGGAGGAAGCGGTTGAGATGGCGTATCTTATGGCGGGCGATGATGCGGTCATCATTGCATTTGGTTCCCTCTCTTATCTGGGAGAGCTGACAGCAATTGTAAAAGACGGAAAATGGACGAGGAGAGACTCCCATGGTAAATAAAGAAAAGATTAAAGAGGCGGTTACCCTGCTGCTGGAGGGAATCGGCGAGGATGTAAACAGAGAGGGGTTAAAAGATACCCCGGACCGGATTGCGCGGATGTATGAAGAAATTTTTGCGGGGATGGATCAGAAAAGCAGCGAGCATCTGGCAAAAACCTTTCATGCGGAAAATAATGAAATTGTATTGGAAAAAGATATTGTGTTTTATTCCATGTGCGAACATCACCTGATGCCTTTTTACGGCAAGGCCCATGTGGCATATATTCCCGACGGCAAGGTGGTGGGGCTCAGTAAAATCGCAAGAACCGTGGAGGTCTATGCCAGAAGGCTTCAGATACAGGAGCAGATGGGAGCACAGATTGCGGATGCCCTAATGAATGAACTGGGTGCCAAAGGTGCGATGGTCATGATCGAAGCGGAGCATATGTGCATGACCATGCGCGGAGTCAAAAAGCCCGGCAGTAAAACCGTGACCATTGTGACAAGAGGTGCCTTTGCGGAAGATGAAAAGCTGCAGAACAGTTTTTATCATATGCTGCAGGCAAGGTAAGAAAGATAACGGGTTGCAGAGGTCGGAAGGATGAACGGACAGAAGAGTAAGAGCATGAAACGGGTGCAGAAGATTTTACAGCATCCTCTTTATAAAAAATACGTGCAAAGAATTGCGGAATGTGAGAAGGAACGGGAATTCTGCGGACATGATATGGTGCATTTTCTGGATGTGGCACGGATTGCCATGCTGTTAAATCTGGAAGAAAATAAAAAGCCCATCCGTAAGGACTGGATCTACGGAGCGGCGCTGCTGCATGATATCGGCAGATTTGTGCAGTATGCGGACGGAACGGATCATGCCAAAGCGTCGGCGGAACTGGCACCGGAGATTTTAAGAGACTGCGGATATTCCCGGGAAGAAACGGAAATCATTACAGAAGCCATTGCCAACCACCGCAATAAGAAAATCAAGGATGGTTCGGATTTAAAAGGAATTTTGTATCGTGCGGACAAGGCCAGCAGACCATGCTACGGTTGCCTGATGGAGCCGGCCTGTGACTGGAAACGCAAAAAGAAAAATATGACATTGGAGATATAGGCATGAAAATAGGAAATAAGGAATTTGATACTGCTCATCATACGTATGTGATGGGGATCTTAAATGTGACACCGGATTCCTTCTCGGACGGCGGGAAATGGAATGAGTTGGATGCGGCTCTTTTTCATACGGAAGAGATGATCAAAGACGGAGCTTCGCTTATTGACATCGGTGGGGAATCTACCAGGCCGGGATACACGATCCTGCCCGACGAAAAAGAGATTGAGAGGGTTGTTCCCGTTATCCGTGCAGTGAAAGAACGGTTTGATATTCCGGTTTCTTTGGATACTTATAAAAGCGGCGTGGCTTTGGCCGGGCTGGAAGCCGGTGCGGATATGATCAACGACATCTGGGGGCTGAAATATGATCCGGCACTTGCGGGGGTCATTGCCAAAGCGGGTGTGCCCTGCTGTCTGATGCACAACCGGAAAGCACCCGATTACCGGGATTATATCACAGATCTGCTGACCGATCTGGAAGAGACGCTGGAAATTGCACAGAAGGCAGGAATTCCATATGAAAGGATCTGTCTGGATCCGGGCGTCGGTTTCGGAAAAACATATGAAAATAATCTGGAGATCATCAACAGGCTGGATGCGCTGCATACTTTCGGACTGCCGATTTTGCTTGGGACATCCCGCAAATCGGTTATCGGTCTGACTCTGGATCTGCCGTCGGATCAGCGGCTGGAGGGAACTCTGGCGACCACCGTGATCGGTGTCATGAAAGGGGCGGCATTCGTGAGAGTACACGATGTGAAGGAAAATGTACGTGCAATCCGGATGACGGAAGCAATTAAAAATGCAGGATAAACTGTAATACAAAAGAAGGGAGTGGGCAGTATGGACAAAATTCAAATTAAAGGCTTAAAGGTATTTGCACATCACGGAGTTTATCCGGAGGAGTCTGCTCAGGGGCAGGACTTTTTTGTCAATGTGTGTCTGGATGTGGATACCAGACCGGCGGGACTAAGGGATGATCTGGGTCAGTCGGTAGACTACGGGGAATTGTGTATGTTTATTGATCGGTATATGAAGAAACATACCTATAAGCTGTTGGAATCCGTTACAGAGAATCTGGCGAGGGAAATACTGCTGCGTTATCCCAAAGTGTATGCGGCAGAAGTTAGCGTAAGCAAACCGCATGCGCCGATACCGCTTCCTTTTGAAGATGTTTCCGTTACGGTAAAGCGGTCCTGGCATGAAGCCTATATCGGTTTCGGCTCCAATCTGGGAGACCGGGAGGAATATATCAGGAAGGGTCTGGAAACTTTGGAGCATGAGAGCGATGTGTTTCTGTTGCGTACTTCTACCATCATAGAGACCGAACCTTACGGCGGTGTGGAAATGGATCCGGTGTTAAACGGTGTGGCAAAGATCAGGACTCTGTTAACGCCCTATGAGTTGTTGGAATTGTGCAACCGGATAGAAGCGCAGGCAGGAAGAAAACGCGATGTTCATTGGGGACCGCGGACGTTGGATTTTGACATTCTGTTTTATGATAAAATGGTTTTGGAGGATGAATATCTGACCATTCCTCATATGGATATGAAAAACCGGGATTTCGTGCTGGAACCCATGGCGGAAATTGCACCGGGCTATGTGCATCCTGTATATCAAAAAACGATGGCGGATCTGTTAAAAGAATTAAAGGAAAGAAAGTAATATGTCGGATAAGAGTAAAGTGATTATCATATTGTCTGCAATTTTTGTGGTTCTCGGAGGGCTGTTCTGCTTTCTGACATTCAAGGATTACCTTCATAAGAATCCGGAAGATCTGGTGGGAAATACAGCGGGGAATCTCAACAACGGCGGATATTTCTGTCAGACGGGAGATACGGTATTTTTTGCCAACGGATATGATGACGGCAAACTGTATGCCATGAATGCGGATGAAACGAACATCAGAAAATTGAGTGAAGTGAAGGTATCCCAGTTAAATGCGGATGATAAATATCTGTATTACTATTTAAGTGATGTGCAGGCACCGTCCGGACTGGGCGGCTTTTCGGTTCCGATGCTGGGAATCTACCGCTCCGACCACAAAGGAAAAGGGGCGAAAAGTCTGGAACGGGTATCCTGCGGAGTCGTCAAACTGATTGGCAACACATTATATTATCAACAATATACGGATTCAAAACATAAAACACTGCAGGGAATGGATGTCCGGTCCAAGGAAACGGAAACGCTTCTGGACTTCCCGGCAAATCCGGCTTCCGCCTATGGAACGGCGATTTATTATAACGGTATGGAGGAAGATCACCATCTGTACCGGTATCATACAGAGAGTCGGAGCAATGCAATGCTTTATGAGGGAAATGTCTGGAATCCCGATGCACAGGGAGATTACATTTATTTTATGAATATTGATGATGATTATAAGCTGTGCAGATATGATATGGGTACGGGAGAGGTGCAGACGCTGACACGGGACAGAGTGGATCAGTATCTGGTCTGCGGAAGTTATATCTTTTATCAGAAAAATTCGGAAAATGATCCGGCCCTGATGGTGATGTATACGGACGGATCGGAACCACGTGTTATTGCAGAGGGCAATTACTCCAATTTGAATGCAACCACAAAATTTATTTATTTTACCGCATTCGGAACCGATATGCCCGTGTATAAAGTGTCATTGGAAAACAGCAGTTTCCAAATGATGACTTTTGACGGGGCAAAACAGGCTGCCATAGAGAGCAATCAATAAAAAAGGAAAAGGACGCAGAGATAAGATGGATTTACTGGAACTGAGAAATCAAATTGACGAAATCGATCAACAAATTGTGGAACTGTATGAGAACAGAATGGATATCTGCAGACAGGTTGCGGAATACAAGATCGAGACGGGGAAAAAAGTTTTTGACAGAGTCAGGGAAGAGGAAAAAATCAGAAAAGTAAAAGCAATGACGACCAGTGACTTTAGCAGCCGTGCCGTAGAGGAGCTGTTTGAGCAGATTATGTCCGTCAGCAGGAAATTGCAGTATCAGCTTTTGGCAGAGCACGGAAGCATTGGAAAACTGCCCTTCATGGAAGTGGATACTTTACAGGAAGGCAGGGCGAGAGTTGTATTTCAGGGAGCGGAAGGGGCTTATTCCCAGGCCGCCATGGTGCAGTATTTCGGAGACCGGATCGACAGCTTCCATGTGGATACTTTCCGGGATGCCATGAGCGCCATAGAAGAGGGGAGCGCGGATTTTGCCGTGCTGCCTATTGAAAATTCCACTGCCGGTATCGTCAGCGACATTTATGATCTGCTGGTTGAGTTTGAAAATTATATTGTGGGTGAGCAGATTATCAAGATTGAGCATTGTCTTCTGGGAGTACCGGGCACAAAGATAGAAGATATCAAAACGGTATATTCCCACCCGCAGTCGCTGATGCAGAGCGCAAGGTTCTTAAATGATTATGACTGGAGACAGATCAGCATGCAGAACAATGCGTTTGCGGCGCAGAAGGTCATGAAGGACGGGGACAAAACTCAGGCGGCCATTGCCAGTGCTTATGCCGGAGAGATCTATGGACTTGAAGTGCTGAAACGGGGCGTGAATCAGTCCGAAAATAATTCCACCCGTTTTATCATCGTGACCAACCAGAGAGTATTTTTAAAGGATGCAAAGAAAATCAGCATTTGTCTGGAGGTCCCGCACGAGAGCGGCTCTTTGTACCATATGCTTTCGCATTTTATTTACAACAATCTGAATCTTTGCAAGATCGAAAGCCGCCCGATCGAGGACAGAACGTGGGAATATCGTTTCTTTATCGATTTTGAAGGTAATCTGGCGGACGGAGCGGTAAAAAACGCTTTGCGGGGACTCAGGGATGAGGCAAGAAATATGAAGATCCTCGGTAATTACTAGAGGGTGAGGAAGGGATGTAAAATGGCAGTGAAGACATTTGCGGCGATTGATGTCGGCTCCTATGAGCTTTCCATGAAAATATTTGAAATCTCCTTAAAAACGGGAATCCGGGAAATCGATTGTATCAGACACCGGATCGCTCTGGGACTGGATTCCTATAACACAGGGAAGATCACCATAGAGAAAATGGATGAGCTGTGTGATGTGCTGAGGGAGTTTGACGGGATTATGAAATCCTATAAGGTCGATGCGTACAGGGCATACGGCACAAGTGCGATCAGAGAGACGGAAAATACGTTGATCGTTCTGGATCAGATCAAGAACCGTACGGGAATCACCGTGGAAGTCATCAGTAATTCCGAACAGCGTTTTCTGGATTATAAGGCGGTGGCGACCAAGGGAAAGGAGTTTGAAAAACGAATCGAAGGCGGAACGGCGATACTGGATATCGGCGGCGGAAGCATACAGATTTCTTTGTTTGAAAATGACACATTGGTAACCACACAGAATATGCGTCTGGGTGTTATGAGAATGCGGGAGCGTCTGGAAGCAATTTCGGGCAGAAGCGGACAGTATGAAAGACTCATTGATGAGATGGTCAATAACCAGTTTTCTCTTTTCAAGAAGTTTTATCTGAAGGAGCGGGAGGTTCCCAATCTGATCATTATAGATGATTATCTGTCCCCTGTATTTCAAAAAAAGGAAATCTGCAAAGAACCGGGGAATATGGATCACAAACGATTCATGGAATTCATGGATGAGATCACCGACAGGAATAAGGGAGATGTCAGCACCTGGCTGGAAGTTTCCGAGGAGCATGCTTCCCTGTTGTTTCACAGCGCGGTGTTGAGCAAACGGATCATGGAAGTGCTGGGAACACAGAATATCTGGGCACCGGGTGTCACGCTCTGCGACGGCATGGCTTATGAATATGCCCAGCAGAACAGGCTTTTAGCCAATGTACACGACTTTGAAAAGGATATCATTGCATCGACCGCCACCATCAGCAAGCGCTATATGTGCAGCCGGAAAAGAAACGAAATCATGGAGTCACTGGCGTTGTCCATTTTTGATACCATGAAAAAAGTACACGGACTGGGCAAGCGGGAAAGGCTACTTTTACAGATTGCGGCCCAGTTAAACGATTGCGGAAAATATATTTCCCAGACCGATGTGGGAGAATGTAGCTTCCGGATCATCATGGCTACGGAGATCATCGGCTTATCCCATGCCGAAAGGGAGATCGTGGCATATGTGGCAAAGTACAACCGGGATGAATTTGAATATTATGAGGCACTGGGGGAGAAGACGACTCTGAGCAGAGAGGCATACCTGACCATTGCAAAACTGACGGCCATTTTACGGGTTGCAAACGGTCTGGACCGGAGCCATAAGCAGAAATTCAAGGATTTTAAAACCGTATTGAAAGACAATGAGCTGATCATCAGCGTGGATACGTCTGAAGATATTACCCTGGAAACGGGATTACTGACTGCAAGAGCAAAGTTTTTTGAAGAGGTATACAGTGTAAGACCCGTTATCAGGCAGAAACGGCATATGTAGGAGGAAGTAAAATGTCGGAAGCAATCAACTATCTTAATCCGGAATATTACTACAACAGAGAGCTGAGCTGGCTGAAGTTTGACTACCGGATTTTAAGCGAAGCGAGGGATAAAAGCAATCCGTTATTTGAGCGGTTAAAGTTTTTGAGCATTACCGCTTCCAATCTGGATGAATTTTTTATGGTGCGGGTGGCATCCTTAAAGGATATGGTCCACGCGGGCTATGACAAAGAAGATATTGCCGGGATGACACCGAAAAAGCAGCTTTCCGCAATCAATGAGGAAACCCATGCGTTGGTCAATCTGCAATATTCCACTTATAACAGGAGTCTGGTTCCGCTGCTGAAGCAGAACGGGATCCATATGATCGCACATCACGAGGCGTTGAATAAGAAGCAGGCCGCCTTTGCGGACCGCTATTTTGAGGATAATGTATATCCGGTATTGACTCCCATGGCGGTGGATTCCTCCAGACCTTTTCCGCTGATCCGCAACAAATCCCTGAATCTGGGTGCGCTGGTTAAGAAAAAAGGGGAAAAAGATGCCGAGGTGGAGTTTGCCACTGTTCAGGTGCCGGGCGTACTGCCGAGAGTGGTGGAAATTCCCGATGAGGAAGAAAGAGTATTCATTTTTTTGGAAGAAATCATAGAGAGAAATATCGAAAAGCTGTTTTTAAACTATGATGTCCTTTGCATCCATCCGTTTCGTATTATGAGAAATGCTGATTTGAGCATCGGAGAGGATGAAGCGGAGGATTTGTTAAAAGAAATTGAAAAGCAGTTGAAGAAACGACAGTGGGGTGAGGCTATCCGTCTGGAAGTGGAAGAGGGAATCGATAAGCCGCTGCTGAAGATTATCCGCAAGGAATTGAAAATTTCGGAGGAAGATATTTATTATATCAACGGACCGTTGGATCTGACCGTGCTGATGAAACTGTACGGCGTAGACGGATTTGATCATCTGAAAGAAGAACCTTATGTTCCGCAGCCCGTTCCCGAACTTCCTGCCGACTGCGATATTTTTGAAGAAATCAGGAAAAGGGATATTTTGTTGCATCATCCCTACCAAACCTTTACGCCGGTGGTGGATTTTATCAAAAAAGCATCAAAGGATCCCCAGGTGCTGGCTATCAAACAGACTCTTTACAGGGTAAGCGGCAATTCGCCGATCATTGCGGCGCTGGCTCAGGCGGCGGAAAACGGCAAGCAGGTTTCCGTTTTGGTTGAATTGAAGGCCAGATTCGATGAAGAGAATAACATTGTATGGGCAAAGATGCTGGAAAAAGCCGGCTGTCATGTGATTTACGGCTTGCTGGGGCTGAAAACCCACAGCAAGATTACCCTGGTAGTCAGAAAAGAAGAGGACGGTATCAGAAGGTATGTCCATCTGGGAACCGGAAATTACAATGACGCAACGGCGAAATTATACACGGATATGGGGCTTCTGACCTGCAGAGAGGATATCGGTGAGGATGCCACGGCAGTCTTTAATATGCTGTCCGGTTATTCGGAGCCGCGCAGCTGGAATAAACTTTCCCTTGCACCCTTGTGGATGAAGGACCGCTTCCTGTATCTGATACAGCGTGAGATCAAGTATGCCAAAGAGGGGACGGAAGCAAGGATCATTGCAAAAATGAATTCCCTGTGTGACAGACAGATCATCAGCGCACTCTATGAAGCCAGTGCGGCAGGGGTGAAGATCGATCTGATTGTGCGCGGTATCTGCTGCCTGAAGACGGGCATTCCGGACGTTTCGGAAAACATTACGGTGCGTTCCATTGTGGGAACCTTTTTGGAGCACAGCAGAATTTTCTATTTTGAAAACGGCGGAGACGGGGAATACTATATGGCGAGTGCCGACTGGATGCCCCGCAACTTAAATCGTCGTGTGGAAATCCTGTTTCCCATTGAACAGCCGGATTTAAAAGAAAAAACGGAACATGTTTTACGCTGTCTGCTGCAGGATACCCTGAAGGCACAGATTTTACAGCCTGACGGATCCTATGAGAAAGTGGACAGAAGAGGCAAGATACTCTTCGGCGCACAGAAGAATTTCTGTGAAGAGGCAATTGCAGCCGCAAAGGCATTAGAAGAAGACATCCTGGAGGAACGGGTATTTATTCCCGAAAAGCATCATGAGTAAAAAAGCAGTGATATTTGATCTGGACGGTACGTTGACCGATACATTGAAATCCATCTGGAAATCCGCCAATCTGGCTTTGGCGGATGTGGGACTGCCACCATTTGAGCCGGACCGCTACCGTTATTTTGTGGGAGACGGTGCAGAGGAACTGTTAAAAAGAGCTTTGATTGCGGATGGCGATACGGATCTGACACATTTGTCACAAGTGAGGGAAAGTTATAGAGAGCATTTTAAGAAATATGTGAACTATGAAGTAAAGCCCTATGACGGGATTCCCAAGCTTCTGCAGGAACTGAAGGCACGGGGGATTTTGATCGCAGTCAATTCCAATAAGCCCCATGAACGAACCGTGGATGTGGTGGAGACCATCTTCGGAAAAGGAACTTTTGATATGATGGTGGGGCAATGTGAGGAAAGGGCGCGTAAGCCTGCTCCGGACGGTATTTTTCATATCATGGAAAAACTGCATCTGAAGCGGGATGAGATCCTGTATCTGGGTGATACCTGTGTGGATATGAAGACCGGAAAGAGCGCCGGCGTCTTTACCGTTGGCGCATTGTGGGGGTTCCGTGACAGACAGGAACTGGAAGAAAATCATGCGGATGCAATCATAGCCCATCCCCTGGAATTGTTGGACTATGTATAAAGACAGAAACTGTAGTATGGCAGAATGAAAGTGACGGATTTATGGATCATAAAATAAAACTAATTGCAACAGACGTAGACGGTACGCTGGTAAAGGATTCATCCAGAGAGGTCTATGATGAAATGATTGAGGTTATCCAAAAACTGACCGATGCCGGTTACCATTTTGTGGTGGCCAGCGGCAGGCAGTACGGCAGTATCAGGCGGATGTTTGAACGTTCAAAACGGAGACTGCATTATATCGCCGAGAACGGAGCCCACATTATTCTAAACGGAGAAAATTATTCCGTAACCAAAATGGATAGAGCCGATGTGGAAGGAATCATGACGGATCTGCGTGCTTTGTACCCGCAGGGATGTCATGTGGTGGCATCCACTGCAAAAGGATGCTTTCTGGAATCAAAGGACAGTGATTTTATCAACCTGATCGCCAACGAATATCGTAACGATGTGACACTGACCGATGATATTCTGGCGGAGAATGTAGATATCATCAAGCTGGCAGTTTATAAAAAAGGGACGATTCGTCCCATAGGAGAAAGCATGCTGATTCCCAAATGGCAGGATAAGGTTAAAACGACCATGGCGGGAGAAGAATGGGTGGATTTTATGGATCAGAGCGTTGACAAAGGCAATGCTTTGAGAAAGATTCAGGAGGCTTTGGGCATCAGCCGGGAAGAAACCATGGTCTTTGGTGATAACAACAATGATCTGGGGCTGATCCTCGCAGCGGAGGAAAGCTATGCGGTGGAGAATGCAGTAGAGGAAGTCAAAAAAGCTGCAAAGCATATCTGTCCGGATTATACGCAAAAAGGTGTATACCGGGTTTTGAAACAGTTGACATAACATAAGAAGATGAAATGGAGGTAGTCAATATGCCGGATTTTGATGAAGCAGTCGTAAATTGTTTTTTGGAGAACCAGTCACAGCTATTTCCGGAACCGGTAGCGGAGACCATGGAAGAAGCCTGCGATTTTCTGGAGGAATGCATGGCGGTTGTGGTCAATTCCAAACGGGAAGTCTGGGAATATTTCGATGAAGAAGGCGTGGATCTGGAGGGCATGGATGAAAATGATATTCTGGATGCCGATGAGGTTTTTGAGGTAGGAGACGGAAGGTATTTGATCGTTGAGGGGTAGGTGAAAAAGAAAGAGAGATTTCAAAATACTTGAAAAATGCGTGAAAAAGCATCGCGTAGGAGTAGTTTTGGACAAAGTGAGATATTTGTCAACTTGTCTTTGTGAGACATTTGTCTATAATAGAATTAAAAACATAGGCGGAGTTGATTGCTATTATGAAAGAAAAGTTTTGGGAAAGAAAAAGGTTCAGAGTGATAATAGCTTTGGCCTTTTTTAATTTTATCTTTTTAGGAACGGAATACTTGTTTGATAATATGATGGCGCATGTGGTTTCTTCAGAAAAAGTAGTTATCGCGCAAAATTGTGTGCTGGGTGCAAGTGTATTCGGATTCCTGCTGTTTGCATGTCTGAATCGTTTTTTGAAACAAAACGGCAAGTTATTCTGCGCCTTTCTGATTACTGCCCTTAGTATTATCTGTATTTTTATTATAAGGCAGCATGAGACTTATACATCTGTTTTTCCGGCAGGCATTCTGCTCTTTATTTTTTATGGGATTTGTGGGAGTGCAGTACATTATATGGCGGCTTGCTCGCTTCATGGAAGCAGACATTTGGCAAAGACCGTCGGTGTTGCATATGCCTTAGGGCTGTTATTACAGTTTTTTAACAATAACTTTATTAATCATGACTCATTGGAAGCGGTTGTGTTAGCGTTTGCTTTCATTGTTTTTATGATTTTGTGCGGATTTCTGTATCAGGATAGGGAGGGCGAAGAAACATACAGTGCAGAGCCGGATGCGGCTATTGTGCTTCCGAATAAACCGGAAAAACCGGTAGTTGCATGTCTGGCGTTGTCGGCATGTGTACTTCTTATGACCTGTATTTTCTCAACATTGGATAATGTAGTAACTCTGTATCATGCTGCGGGCAGTGTGGATATCGGACAGGCACCGAGGCTGCTGCTTGCCGTAAGCGGACTGATATCCGGCTTTTTGTATGATGTTGGAAAACGCCGTTATATGAATATCATCATGTATTGTGTGACATTGTTGTCGACAATCTGTGTGCTTGTGATCGTGGCAGGCGGTCCTTTTATGATCGGTCTCATTGTATTTTATCTTTCCGCAGGCTTTTTTGTGGTTTTCTTTACCACCGGTTTTATGGACCTGTCCTATTCCATGAAAGTGCCGGAATTGTGGGCGGGCATCGGACGAGCTCTCAACAATCTGTGCGCGGTACTGATTGCTCCTGTGTCGGTTGCCCTGCTGCAATCGGGAGATGGATTAAAGATCAGTATTCTGGCATTGTTTTTGTTTGTGCTGATCAGCATTGTTAATTTTATTTATACCAATCAGTTTAAGACAGAAAAGGCAGATGAGGATATCCGGAAAGATAAAGATGCGGAAGAAACGGAAGACGATGAAAGGAAATTTGCCGGATTTTGTGCATCATTTTCTCTAACGGAAAGGGAACAGGAAGTCTTGAAGATTCTTCTGACTTCCGATGAAAATGTACAGGATATCGCAGAGCAGCTTTTTATCTCCAGGGCAGCTTTGTACAGGCATATCGCATCCCTGAATGAGAAGACACAGACCAAATCCAGAATCGGTCTGATACAGTTTTATTACGGATGGAAAGAGTGCGAATGACAAGTTGTTTTCTTTAATTTTATAATACCTTTTTTGGATTTGTGTTTCCGAAAAAATGCAGAAAGTGCGAATATATGGAGCTTGCAGACCGGCTATGCAGACGCTATGCCGTGTTTCTCACAAGGTTCGCAATCTTTGTTGGATGGTTGCCGCCCTTACAGAAATATAAATCTTTGCCACTTCATACTTCGGTTTTCGGCATTTCCAAGCGGCATGCTCACAAAGTATATATTAAATGCCCGGTTTCAAAACTCAGACTTCGTCTTTAGACAGTTGAAACCGGGCATTATTTTTGTTCACATATGCCGCTAAGAAATGCCAGAAAACCTCACCAAATTCCGCGGGTAAAGATTTATATTTCTGTAAGGGCGACTGGCTATGTCCCAAAAGTTGCAAGTAATAAAAAGTGAGAAACGATAGCAGAGATAAAAGTCTGCATCTGAGGTCAAAGGCTCCATATATTTGTGCTTTCTGTCCATAAATAGCGGAGCTACAAATTCGAAAAGGAAAATTTTATAATAAAATAAAGAAAAAGAGACATTTGTAAACTGTCGGAATGGAGAAAAAGACGGATATAATATAGGATGTGATGTCAGAAAAATACATCATATCATAAATAACATAAATCATGAATATAAGAGTAAGTAAAAAGGAGTAAGGTTTATGAAAATGAGACGAGCATGTGCATGGGCGCTTATGTTTCTGATGGTATTTTCCCTGGTGATGGGAAGTGTCAGTCTGGAAGCAAGGGCAAATGGTCCGGGAACAACAATGAAGTTTAACATTACCAATAGTTCCGGCTTTGCAAACGGAAACATGGTATCCTACAAATTGTATAATGGATCCTCATGGGATGGTGGATGGACAACTGCTTCAAACGGAGGCAATGTTGATATTACTGGTGCTACCAAAATAAAATTGGTGGTGGAACCGGCCGATGCGAATGAGGTCAGCGTAACGGTAACGGAAATCAATGGTAATCTTAGCGGCTTTGATTCGGCCCAGCTCGCCAATACAACGGAAGGACAGGAATTTGATCTGGCAGCCGATACATCTTACGAATTAAATATTACATTTGCAAGTGGCGGTCCAACTCCCGGTCCCATTACCACTCCGGAAGATATTACAGTCAATGTATCTTATCCCAACAGCGGTGATTCCGCATGGATGGAAAATATTCAAATCGATGGAACTAGAGTGCAGAACGGGACTGTCACGGTAGAGCGTGCGGACAGACATGAGATTGAGTTGCAGTGCGCTTTTGGATTTACCTTTGGAGCAATCAGCATTAACGGAACGGTTATGCCTTTGAACGGAAGTGATCAGGTTGCCTATACGGTAGATGATGCGGCTGTGTACAACATTGTTATTTTGCTTGGAAACGGAATACGTACCATTGCGTGGGATAATGAAGGCAGCCTTGGCAGTGATGCCAAAGTGGAAAACGGAAAGGTGCAGATTATCGCAGCATCCGGAATGACGGATATGACAGAAGATCCTGCTCTGGGCGGATTGTATGCGATTATGCCGGGAACGGTTGTAACTATTAAGCTGATTCCCGATTATGGATATCAGTTGAAAGGTACATATCTAAACGGTATCACGGTGGCAGCCGGTGCAGAGGTCAGCAGCTTTACATTTACCATGCCCGATACCAATCTGCATTTGGAATCTATATTTGAGAAAACAGAAGACAAAATTGACTGCGCGGATAGTAAGCTGGTCTCCAAGGCAAGCATTGCAAACGGTGCAAATGCTGCTTCCAGCGGTAATTTAAGTCTGACGGTAGAGGATAATGCCAATTACAATACAAATGCACTCAGTGCGGTAAGCGGAACGGGAGTATCCAAAGTGGCTTCCGTGGATATCACACTGGACAATATTGTCGGAAAAGGCGACGGTACTTATTGGGAAAGCAATATTACCGAATTCCAGAAGGATATTACGGTTTCCCTGACTCTGGATGCCGGCGCGTTGGAAGCCGGACAGACATATAGTGTCGTCAGAGACCACAACGGAACACTGACCGAGCTTTCGGCTACTTATGATGCGGCAACGGGTACTTTGACATTCCCGTCTAATCAGTTTTCTACCTATACGATTGTAAAGAAAGACGGAACTGCCACAGGTAATGGCGCATCACAAAACGGTAGTGGAGCCAATGTAAAAGATAATGTGCCTAAGACAGGAAATGATCATCTGGCAGAGATGTGGTTTGCGTTGGCACTTGTCAGCGGAGCCGGTTTGTTGGCAGTCAACAGAAAAAAATGTGTAAAAGGTTAAAGAACATAAAAATAATAAAGAATATAAAGGACATAAAGAATATAAAGCGTATCTTGCTCCTGATATTTATCATAGCATTGGCAGGTTTGCTGGTATCTGTCTGTATCCGTTTCCGTGACAGAGCGGCTCTTAGCGCACAGCAGGAGGCGTTGGAAGCAGAAAAGAAAAACGGAGAGGAAAATGAAGTAGCCGGCAATAACAGTGTATCCGGCGCTGATTTGGACGAACCGGTGATCCTGCCTGAGTATGCTGAAATGTATGAGGAAAATCATGATCTGATCGGATGGCTTTCCATCGAAGGGACGGTCATTGATTATCCGGTCATGCAGACACCGGAAGATGAGTGTTATTATCTGAAACGTGATTTTTATGGGAGGGATAATGAAAACGGATGTCTGATCATGGATACGGATTCGGTTGTCGGGGTGGGAACCGCAGATGATCATTATCTGAATGGGACACCGCCGTCTACCAATCTGATTATTCACGGGCATACGATGAAATCCGGTGAGATGTTTGGAAATTTGCCGCTGTATCGGGATGAAGAATATGGAAAAGAACATCGGATTATCTGTTTTGATTCTTTGTATGAGCACCGGGAGTATGAGCTGATTGCTGTTTTCTATTCACAGGTATATTATCAGTCTCAGGATGTGTTTAAATATTATAAGTTCTTTCAGGCAGATACGCAGGAAGAATTTGATGAGTGGTATGACAATATCAGGGAATTATCCCTGTATGATACAGGCGTGACTGCATCATTCGGAGATGAATTCATCACGCTGTCCTGTTGCTCTTATCATGTGGAGGATGGGAGATTCGTGGTGGTTGCCAGACGTAAGACTTCCAAAAAGCCGTTATGATTATTATCCGCTTCGGTGATATAATCGGCGGCTTTTTTTGTGTCTTCCGTGCCGTTGATCATACAGATGCCGGTTCCTGCGGATTCCAGCATGGAAATATCGTTTGCGGCATCTCCGGCCGCAACGGAATTGCGGATATCAATGCCGAGATAATCGCATAGGAAGCGGACCGCATTTCCCTTGGATGCGTCAGCCATACAGCATTCCAGATACACGGGGGAAGAGTAAAAGGTATGCAATGTCCCTTTTGCAATCTGATCCAGTGCCTTGCGGAAATCTTCCAATCTGCCGTCCTGCTGTAAACGGACCAGTATCAGTTTAAAGGGTTCTTCATCTAAAGCTCCGACGACATCATCGGTGATCACGGCGGGCATATGGATATGCTGGCGGTAATATGCCAGTTCCTCATTGTCAGCCGGAGAGACAATGGTATCGCCGTTATAGGTGTGTGCATGGACGCCACATTCTTTGGCTGTTTCCAGTACTTTCTCCACATAGTCATAGGGAACGCGCCGCTCTAAGACCGATTTTGCGTTTTCACAGTCATAGACCAGAGCACCGTTATAGGAAATAATATAGGTGCCGGGCAGAGAGAGTCCCAGACGGTCTCTCGTTTCCAAAATGCTGGCAAGGGGTCTGCCGCTGGAGAGCACAAACTTTCCGCCTTGTGCCGTAAAGTTTATAATGGCATCATAAATTTCCGGGGAAAGATTTTTTGCATCATCCAGCAGTGTGCCGTCCATATCGGAAAAAATAATCCGATTTTTGTATTTTCCGTTCTGACGTCTGTATTTTTTGATGTTATCCAAAATGTCATAGGGGATACACAGTTTCCCGTATCCCGTACCCAGATCCAGATTCGGCTTCGTCGTTCCGTGGAAATCCGAGCCGCCGGAGATCAACAGATCATATTTATCTGCCAGATGGCGCATCTGGCGTTCTTCTGCGGAATTATAGGTGGAATAAACGGCTTCGATACCTACAAGCCCCACGGCTTTTAAGTCTGCTACCAATTTATCCAGTCTTGCATCGCTGAAATGATAGAGAACCGGATGAGCCAGTACCGGAACGCCGCCGGCGCGCAAGATCAGCTCCACTGCCTGCATGGGCGTCACCTTTTCTCTGGGAAGAAAGCAGGGGGCATGGTCGCCGATATAACGCTCAAAGGCTTCGGGCATGCTTTTGACATAGCCCTTTTCCCACATATACTTTGCATAATGGGCACGGGTTAAAACCGCACCGGGGAAACGGGCAGAAAGCTCCTCATACGTGACGGGAATACCGTGCTCGGTCAGTTTTTGGCACATCTTATGGTTACGAAGGTCTCTGGAATCCTGAAAATCCTTCAGATACTGTTTGAATTCCTTCCCGCTGTAGTCAATATAAAGCCCCAGGATGTGAATGTCTTTTCCCTCGTATTCCGTGGAAAATTCGATGGCAGGAATGACCTCAAGTCCTGTCCCTTTTGCAGCGGCAAGAGCTTCTTCGATCCCTTCCGTTGTGTCATGATCGCTTAAGGCAAAAGCGGAAAGCCCTTTTTTTAAAGCATATTCAACTAATTCCGTAGGCGTAAAGCTTCCGTCCGACTTGGTGGAATGTACGTGCAGGTCAACCCGTTTCATCAATTATTATCATCCTCTGTATCAGCAGTATAAACAGTACGTTTTCTTGCCATGGCATCACTTGCCAGATATTCGTCGTAGGTTGTGATCTTGTCGATCAATGTACCGTCCGGCAGAATTTCCATGATGCGGTTTGCGGTGGTCTGTACAAACTGATGGTCATGGCAGGCAAACAATACAACGCCGCCGAATTTAATCAGTCCGTTATTCAATGCGGTAATGGATTCCATATCCAGATGGTTGGTGGGCTCATCCAGTACCAGGCAGTTTGCGCCGCTGATCATCATTTTGGATAAGAGGCAGCGGACTTTCTCGCCACCGGAAAGGACTTTCACTTTTTTCACACCGTCTTCTCCGGCAAAGAGCATACGTCCCAGGAAGCCACGTACATAGGTAATGTCATCCACGGGAGAGTAGCCCATGAGCCAGTCGG
The DNA here is from genome assembly GCA_051877575.1 of Lachnospiraceae bacterium. Taxonomy (GTDB): domain Bacteria; phylum Bacillota; class Clostridia; order Lachnospirales; family Lachnospiraceae; genus UBA2882. The sequence goes on from JBJEJA010000010.1 coordinate 87,198, forward strand.
CAATGGTTAAATCGTTATTGAATTCCTCTGTGGAATCCTTGGGGAAGTATGCCTGGGAAGTAGTGACACCCCATTTAAAGGAGCCTTCGTCCGGTTCCAGTTCACCCATAAGGATTTTGAAAAGCGTGGTTTTGGCCAATTCGTTGCCGCCTACAAAAGCGACCTTATCGTCGTGATTTAAAATAAAGGATACGTGGTCTAAAACCTTTTCTCCGTTAATGGTCTTGGTAATATTTTCTACAGTCAATACTTCGTTACCGATCTCTCTGTCGGGGCGGAAGTCAATGTAGGGATATTTTCTGCTGGAAGGTTTGATTTCATCCAGTTCGATTTTTTCCAATGCTTTCTTACGGGAAGTCGCCTGTTTGGACTTGGAAGCGTTGGCAGAGAAGCGGGAAATAAATTCCTGCAGCTCCTTGATCTTTTCTTCCTTCTTTTTGTTGGCTTCTTTCATCTGTTTGATCAAAAGCTGGCTGGATTCATACCAGAAATCGTAGTTGCCGGCATATAACTGGATTTTGCCGTAGTCGATGTCTGCAATATGGGTGCAGACCTTATTTAAGAAGTAACGGTCATGGGATACGACGATAACCGTATTTTCAAAATCAATTAAGAAGTCTTCCAGCCATGCAATGGCATCCAGATCCAGGTGGTTGGTGGGCTCATCCAACAGCAGAATATCGGGATTGCCGAATAATGCTTTGGCAAGAAGCACCTTTACCTTCTGGCTGCCGTTTAAGTCGCTCATAGTGGAGTAGTGCAGTTCTGTTTCGATACCGAGACCGTTTAACAGCATTGCGGCATTGGTCTCCGCATCCCAGCCGTCCATTTCGGCAAATTCCGCTTCCAGCTCGCTGGCGCGGATACCGTCTTCGTCGGTAAAGTCTTCCTTGGCATAGATCGCATCTTTTTCTTTCATGATTTCGTATAATCTGGCATTGCCCATGATGACCACATCCATGACCGGATAAGCATCATATTTGAAATGGTCCTGTTCCAATACGGAAAGGCGCTGTCCGGGAGTGATGATAATCTCGCCGTTGGTAGTCTCCAGACTGCCGGATAGTATTTTTAAGAAAGTGGATTTGCCGGCACCGTTGGCACCGATCAGTCCATAACAGTTTCCTTCTGTAAATTTGATATTGACTTCTTCAAATAAAGCCTTTTTTCCTACACGATAGGTTACATTACTTGCCTGTATCATTGTAATACCTCTGTTTTCCTAGATTTTTCGGTTTATACGCATCATTTTTATTATACATGAAAACGCTGAATTTTCAAGGAAAATAACTGCGATATGACAGGAACTGCCGGAGGTCCTAAAAAAACAGATATCACGGAAATCCACTTTCCTTTGATATCTGTTATTTATTAAGACGTTCCGGCAGTCTCTGTATTTTATGGTTTATTTATGCAACTACCCGGTTTTTGCCTTCCTTTTTGCCTTTGTACAGATTGTCATCCGCAAGGGAAATCAGTTTGGTAACCGCAAGTCCCGGGATATATTCCGCAACGCCGAAAGTCATAGTAATGCGAAGGGAGATATTATCTGCTTTCGTAACGGAAGCGGCAATTTCTTTTCGAAGCTTTTCGGCAATGGGAATGGTGGCTTTTGCATTATCATGTATCAGGATCAAAATTTCTTCGCCGCCCCATCGGCAGACTCTGGCATCTTCCGGTACATGAGCAGTAATGATGTCTGCCACATTTACAAGAACTTCATCACCGAAATTATGTCCGTAAGTATCATTTACCTTTTTAAAATCATCAATATCGCCGATAATTACCGAAAAAATCCGGCCTTTGGATCCGGCTGCTTCGATGGCGGCGGATAAATCCTTGTCCATGCTGCGGCGGTTTAAGAGTCCGGTTAACGGATCCTTGCTGGAAGCCGCTTTCAGCAACTCGTTTTGGGATTCAAGACGTATTTCGTTGCGTCTGATTTCAATCGTAAAAAGAATGGAGAAGAAAATCAGCATCAGGAATGCCACCAATGCATTCAGATTGTAGGCAAGGGTCAGATTTTTGTCATATTTTCTTTCTGTATAGATCGGATCGATATAACTGCAAAAGATTTTGGTCAGGACAAAAATGCACATGGTAATAAAGGCAAAAACAAAAGGTTTTGCCATACTGCGACCGAACTGCGGCAGAGAATATGCCAGATAAAAAGCCACCGGTATCAATGCCAGCGTGTAAATCATATATCCCCATTCCCAGCCCGCAAGAAGAGATGAGAAAGTGGAGTGAAATAATATTTCACAAAAAGCACATAAATAAATGGCATAGAATTTTCCTTTTGGGGGGAGAATTGTGCCGATGATCAAATAAAAAAGGATTGATAAAAAGTTATATACATATAAGATCGTATAGTTTAATGAAAAAAATCTGATTGTAATACAAACATGGACGAACGCAATGGAATAACAGAGAAAGCGGTATTTACTTACATCCGAAATTTCGCGCTTGCCGTTTAATATTTCTATCAGATGGCGAAACTGCCTTACCAAGACTTTCATGAATACTCCTTAGTCAAAATACTCTGATATTCGTATATTATACAGAAACATCTATATTGGAACCTACGTTGGGATTAACGGACAATTCCATGGAGTGGTCAATCATTTTAACCAGATTAGCGCCGAGTTCCGAATTTAATTCCATTGTTTTATCTAACATTGCCACGCCTACACTGCTTTTCAGATTGGTTTGGGACATAGCTGATGATAAAGCTGCAATATCCATCATGAATTTCCTCCTTTTGGACGTACTAAAGTACTAACACTTTTGTTTATTTTATTATATCAGAGAGGAAAATTCAACTTTTTTATAAAAGTTTTTTATCGGGAAGGGAAGGCGGAAAGCGCTAGACAAAAGGTACAAAAAAAGCTATAATATTTGTGACTTGTTGCTTGAAAAAAACGGAGCAATGAACAGAGAGAGGGATAGGATATGGCATTTGGGCTGATACCGTTAGAAAAACGATTAAAGGACAATATCAGAAATTACAGTCTGGATCAGATTTTTGAAATCGGGCAGTTGTCCGAATTTTTGGAAAATATTAACAAAGTGACCGGCATCAGTCTTCTTTTGACGGACAGACACGGTGAGAAAGCGGCCAGCGCGGGAAATTTTGTGGGATTTAAGCCGGATACGGTAAATGCGCCCGGGAAAAAGATTCGTGTAGCCGGCAGGACTGTCGCACATTTATATACGAAAGAGGAAGAAATGCGGGACGGTGCAAAAGAGGCATTTGTTGACAGCTTTGTGGAACAGCTGACGAGACAGGCTGAGAAAGCATACGAATCCATTGAACTGTCCTTGTATGCGGATGACCTGGAGCAGAAACTGGAGAAGGAACAGTATCAGGTAAAACACGGAGAAAAAGAGGATGCCCTGACAGGAGTTCTCAACAGCACTTATTTTGATAATAAACTGAAGGTGGTTGATCGTTCCCAGATTGTGCCGGTGGCGGTGATCTGTGCCAATATCAATGACTGGAAATATGTCAACGATCATTTCGGAGATGAGGAAAGTGATCGTTTGATACAGGTGGTTGCCTCTTTTTTGAAATCGGAGGCGAAACCGGAATACATCATCGGCAGATGCGGAGGGGATTTCTTTAACGTACTCATTCCCATGACAGAAGACGGGGAAGCGGAAGAGTATTGCAGACGGGTACAGCAGAAATGCCTTGACTTTGAGGATGCACATCTTGCTCCCAGTGTAGCCTGCGGATATGTGATCAAATATAATGTTGAGCAGAGTCTCTCTGAGTTGTTATCCGATGCGGAATATGAGATGTTTAACAACAAATTTGAAATAAAAAATGCACCGGGATACAGAGAACGTCTGGAAAAGGCATAAAAAGAAGTGGTGTGGGGCTGTTGCATTTCAAAATGCGGCAGCCTTAATTTATGCATTGCGGGAAAAATACCGGGAAGCGGACTGAGCGGAAAAGGAGTAAAAGAAATGGGTAAAAAAGCGGTTTTTTTTGACATAGACGGAACTCTGCTGATACAGGGCAGGCAGGTAGTGGAGTCAACGGTGGAGGCGATACGAAAAATCCGTGCAAACGGACATCTTGCGTTTATCTGCAGCGGCAGAAGCCGGATCATGATCCCCCAGACACCGGTTCTGGACATGGGATTTGACGGTATTGTAGGGGCTTGCGGAACTTATGGGGAATATGAGGGAAAAGAAGTGTTCCGCTATTCTCTGGATAAACAGCAGCTGGAAGAACTGATTTCCGTGTTCCGGAAATATTATGCCATGTATATTCTGGAAGGAACGGAATATATATACTATGATGAAGAAATGGTAAATGACTTTGAAGAGGACTGGTATCTCCAATATGTCAATGATACGATCCCTCATAATTTCCTGCCTGTACAGAACGTAGAACGCATTGATGCGTGTAAGGCAAGTATTCATGCAAAAAATACGGATCCCGAAGAGGTTTACGGGAAACTGCGCCGAAATTTTGAGGTGCTGGAGCATGTATTCGGAGTGGCAGAATTTGTTCCCAAGGGATTTTCCAAGGCAAAAGGGATTGAACTCATGTGTGAAAAGCTGGGTATTGACAGAGCGGATACCATAGCCGTGGGTGACAGCATCAATGATGTGGATATGCTGAAATATGCCGGGATAGGCATTTGTATGGGAAACGGAAGCGAACCGGCAAAGGCATGTGCCGATTATATTACTTCCGATATTCTTGATGACGGAATTTATCGTGCAATGGAGCATTTTCAACTATTATAGGAGATGCTTTCTTTTCTTTTTCTTTGCCGAATTTTTAGAATTATAAAATAAGTATTAAATGTGCTTTTTTGAGGCTGAGTAAGAAAAGAATAGAAAAAGAGAGGAAATATATAGAAAATAAGAGAAAAGTGATATGTAAACAATTGTGGATTGGTTTGCAACACATTCCATAAATTACTAATATATGTATTGCAGTTAGCACTCAAGTCAAATGAGTGCTAATAAAACAGAAAAGAGAGAAAACAAACATACATTTTTAAGGAGGCATTTATTATGAAATTAGCACCACTTGGCGACAGAGTCGTATTGAAACCGTTAGTAGCAGAAGAGACAACCAAATCAGGTATCGTTCTTCCCGGGACAGAAAAAGAAAAACCCCAGCAGGCAGAAGTTGTTGCGGTAGGACCGGGAACCGAAAAAGTAAAAATGGAAGTAAAGGAAGGCGATAAAGTCATTTACTCCAAATATTCCGGAACGGAAGTAAAAGCAGATGAAGAAAACTTCATCATTGTAAGTCAGGCAGATATTCTGGCAATCATTCAGTAAGTCATTGTCCGGGCATAAAGAAAATAAAACGGACCAAATAAAACAGACAAAATGAAACAGACAAAATGAAACGAATAATCAGGAGGTCATTGTTATGGCAAAAGAAATTAAATACGGAGCAGAAGCTCGTGCAGCATTAGAATCAGGTGTTAATCAGTTGGCGGATACAGTCAGAGTTACATTGGGACCGAAAGGAAGAAACGTTGTTCTGGATAAATCCTACGGTGCTCCGCTCATTACAAACGACGGTGTTACCATTGCAAAGGAAATTGAATTGGAAGATGCTTTTGAAAATATGGGAGCACAGCTTGTCAAAGAAGTTGCAACCAAGACAAATGATGTAGCCGGTGACGGTACAACAACCGCAACCGTTCTGGCACAGGCAATGGTCAATGCGGGAATGAAGAACCTGGCAGCAGGTGCTAACCCGATCATTTTAAGAAAAGGTATGAAAAAAGCAACCGATTGTGCAGTAGATGCAATCGCAAAGATGAGTTCCAAAGTAAAAGGAAAAGAACATATTGCCAAGGTTGCCGCAATCTCCGCAGGAGATGAGGAAGTCGGCAATCTGGTAGCAGACGCTATGGAAAAAGTTTCCGGTGACGGTGTTATTACCATTGAAGAAAGCAAGACCATGCAGACAGAGCTGGATCTGGTAGAAGGTATGCAGTTTGACCGCGGTTATATCAGTGCATATATGGCTACGGACATGGAAAAAATGGAGGCAACACTCGACAATCCTTATATCCTGATTACAGATAAAAAGATCAGCAATATTCAGGAAATCTTACCTTTGTTGGAGCAGATCGTTCAGTCCGGTGCAAAACTGTTGATCATCGCCGAAGATGTTGAAGGAGAAGCACTTACGACTTTGATCGTTAACAAACTGCGTGGTACATTCAATGTAGTAGCGGTAAAAGCTCCCGGCTACGGCGACAGAAGAAAAGCAATGTTGGAAGATATCGCAATTCTTACAGGCGGTCAGGTAATTTCCTCCGAACTCGGCATGGATCTGAAAGAGACTACCATGGATCAGTTGGGTCGTGCAAAATCCGTTAAAGTCCAGAAAGAAAATACCGTTATCGTTGACGGTGAAGGCGATAAAGCTGCAATCGATGCAAGAATTGCAAGCATCAAACAGCAGATCGAAGAGACAACATCCGATTTCGACAGAGAAAAATTACAGGAAAGACTTGCAAAACTGGCAGGCGGCGTAGCAGTAATCCGCGTAGGTGCTGCAACAGAAACAGAAATGAAAGAAGCAAAACTGCGTCTGGAAGATGCTCTGGCAGCTACAAGAGCAGCGGTAGAAGAAGGTATTATTGCAGGCGGCGGTTCTGCATATATCCACGCATCCAAAGAGGTTGCAAAGCTTGCCGATACGCTGGAAGGGGATGAGAAGACAGGTGCACAGATTATTCTGAAGGCACTGGAGGCTCCTCTGTTCCATATCGCATCCAATGCAGGTCTGGAAGGTAGCGTAATCATCAATAAAGTCCGCGAATCCAAACCGGGCATCGGCTTTGATGCATTAAAAGAAGAATATACGGATATGGTTGAAAGCGGTATTCTGGATCCTGCCAAAGTTACCAGAAGTGCATTACAGAATGCAACCAGTGTTGCATCCACGTTGCTGACAACAGAATCTGTTGTAGCCAATATCAAAGAGCCCGCACCGGCAATGCCTGCAGGCGGACCTGACATGGGCGGCATGATGTAAGCATAAGCGGTATCGACCGATCAACAATCAACAGATTGCAAATCAATAAATTGATAGATTAATAGATTAGCAAATCAATAGACTAAGAAATTAATAAGTGAAATGATGAAAACAGGCGGCTGTATTTTAGCCGCCTGTTTTTGGCTTTTTACATTTGGAGAAATTTATAAATATAGTGGCGGAGAGAGGGCATAGGTGGCGAAAACAGCTTATTATGCCCAGAGAGAAGGTAGTATTCAGGATGAGAAGGGGTAAAGAAAAGAAAAAGGCGTTTTTATGCCCACAAAACGGGAGAAAAAGAGGCGGAGAGAGGGCATAGGTGGCAAAAATAGCTCATTATGCCCAGAGAGAAGGCGGTATTCAGGTTGAGAAGGGGTAAAGAAAAGAAAAAGGCGTTTTTATGCCCACAAAAAGAGGGAAA
>JBJEJA010000010.1:94748-130679 GCA_051877575.1 Lachnospiraceae bacterium
TGAGAAGGGGTAAAGAAAAGAAAAAGGCGTTTTTATGCCCACAAAAAGAGGGAAAAAGAGGCGGAGAGAGGGCATAGAGAGCAAAAACAGCTTATTATGCCCAGAGAGAATAAGGGATGTGGGTTGGAATATCGGAACCGACGGGACAAATAAGTTTACATAACTCAAAACACGGAAGAACTGTGTCTGTTTTGTGGCTGTTTCAATGGTAAAAAATTCCAGGAATGTTGTAATTATCACTATGGCAGGATAAAAAATCTAATCGGGGAAATATTGATCAGAGGTTGAAATTATTACGATTTTATTATATTATGTAAATCAATAGTGGAGTATTGGGGTACTATGCCCAATATTCAAAAATAAGTCTAAAAAGCAAGATAAAAAATAAGATAAAAAATAAGATAAAAATAAGATAAAAAAGATAAAAATCAAGATGGAAGTCAAGATGAAAAAGCAGGGAAAGATATTCAAATGCCCGGATGGGATTTTATTGGCTACGGGAATAGTCTCACTGGTAGTTTTTGTTGCAGCAGGATGGAAATTGCTGGACTATTACCGGGCATACAGAGAGCAGAAGCAAAGCTATGATGAAATTGCGGCTTTGCGTGATGCAGGTAATATGGAGATGACAGCGGAAAAAGGATTGGGAGAAAGCGGGAGCACGGGATCGGGTAACATTGGCATAACAAGCAAAGAGGATGCAAAAGCAAGTTATGAAAGGCTTAAGGAAATCAATCCTGATTACGTGGGGTGGATTACCATACCGGATACTGAGGTTGATTATCCGGTGGTTCAGCGCGATAATTCCTATTATCTTTATCATGATTTTATGGGAAAACAAAGCAGTCACGGAGCCATATTTCTGGATGAAAACTGTGAGGCGGACGATGCGGTAATCCTCATACACGGACATCATATGAAAGACGGGACGATGTTCGGAGCGTTAAAAGGTTTCAAAAAGAAAGATTTCAGGGAAAATCATGAAAGTCTCTATCTGGATTGGGGCGAAGGAGACAAAGAATATCGGATATTTGCAGTGGCTTTGATTGATCTTAGCGGGGAAACGTATTTCCATTATGATGAGCTTCCTCATACGGGGGAAGAAACGGATACATATTTAAAAAGATTGAAACAAAATGCATTTTGGTACGTAGAACCGGAACTGGAAGAGCAGACGCAGATTGTGCTGCTGTCGACCTGTGAGTATGGAACGGAGAACCAGCGCATGGTCATTGCGGCAGTATCAGAAACGGCAGTATCAGAAACGGCAGTATCAGAAACGACAGTATCAGAAACGACAGAGTAATAAAGGAGAATTTTTATGAGAAAAGCAATTTGGAAACGGATATTACCGGTTACATTGGCGGTTGCGATGCTTATGACATCCATGCCGGAAAATGTATGGGCAGGACAGCCGGATATGGTTTCCCAAAATGCAGTCCGCGAGGGTGTTCCCTTTATAGAGAATGGCGGAGAAGAACCGCTCCCTCAGGCAGAGGGCAGTGATAATACGAATATTTTTGACGGTACATCAATCACGCTTTCCGGTATAACATTAAAAGCAACCTATAAGGATGATGATAATAAAACGCAGGTTCTGGAGCTGACGGAGGACGGAGATTTTGAATTGCCTTATGATGCGGATATCAATATGAGACTGGATTTTGTATTGGGAACCGCATCCGCCATAGATGCTTTGACGGACTATATCTATAAGCTGCCCACTTCCATCAGAGTAGATGTGGAAGCAATGCATCAGCTGTCCGATGGGGAAGGAAATTCTATTGGTACGGTTCAGATTGCACAGGATGGGACCTTGACTTTTCATTTTGATACAGTTGCTATCGGTGACAGTCTGAATACAAGATTTTATGTGCAGTTTGAGGGCGGTTTAAGCGAGAGCCTTCAGGAGGCGGGAAAAGAAGTGGATATCAGTTTTCCTACCAGTGGCGGCAGTTTTGATTTTTCCGTTACGACTACGGAACCGACGGAGGATATTGACAATCCGGAGCCCAAGGATGTGGAAATCTACAAATCGGGAACCCGCATTGTCAATGAAGACGGAGCAAATTATATTGAATGGACGGTAGAAATCGCACCCAACGGCAGAAGTACACTGGATGGCGTTATCAGTGATACTTTGGCTGCCGGGCTTACTTATGTGCCGGGCAGTGCCGTTTTGGCGGATGCATATGAGGGAACCGTAACGGAAAATTGTGTGGGGCAGAATCTTGAACTGACCCTAAGCGGTGTTAAGACCTATTATCATGCAAGGGTAAAATTTAAAACAACTTACGATTCTTCGGTTTTTACCGGTACGGTTGATAACAGCACCAGCCAGATGATCGGCAATACGGCAGTGTTCAATCCCGATGACGGAACGACGGGTGCCGTGGATGATGCGACGGTAACGATTCAGCCAAATATGCTGGAAAAGAGCGGTTCTTCCATCGATTCGGACGGCAACATTACATGGACGGTTGTGTTGAATAAAGAAAACCTGAATCTGAAAGGAGCTACTTTTAAAGATACTTTCGGATCGGGACTTCAGGCGTTGAGCGGTGCAGGTGATGTAACAGTAAGTCCGGCTCTGCCCTCAGGAGCAAGTGTTACTACCGATTCTACGGGATTTCAGATTGTATTTCCGAATGATGCAGATACGACGCAAACTTATACTATTACATATAAGACGAGGGTGACGGATTTTTCACAGTCATCTTATACCAATCAAACAGCTTTAACCGGCGGAACGGATATTACTTACAATGTTTCCAAAGATGCCTCTGTGCCGGGATATAATCTGTTGCAGAAAAACTGCACAAGCTATAATTCGGTTACCAATATCTTCACATGGGAAATCGTTGTCAATGATTCCGCTGTCACCATGAATGATGTAAAGGTAACGGATACGTTTGATCCCGCAAAAATGGAATTTGTCAGTGCCAGTGAACCCTTGGGAACAGGTTCTGATGCTGCCGGCGGAACGCTGGTCTTTTCCCTGGGAACTTTGACGGGGCGGAAGGTGATTACCGTTACAACCAGGATCAAGAATCCGGAAACCTATTTTGGCACATGGACAGAGTTTAAAAATAAAGCGAGTATGACAAGTTCACTGAATGCGACTCCCATTGAGAAGGAAGCAGGAAAATGGGTAGAGGTCAAGGAGCCGGTGCTGCTTTCCAAATCAGGTGAATTTACCAAAAATTCCACCAGCCAGCCTTTAAATGACGGAACTATCCGCTGGACGGTTACGGTCAATGAACCCCAGTTGACGGTGAAAGACATGTCATTTGAAGACATTTTACCGGATCATATGGAATACGTGCCGGGCAGTTTTTATATCCAGAATATGTACGAGTGGGATGATAGCAAAAGAGTCTATCTGGATCCGACGATTGGAACGGATACAGATACCGGAAAACCGGCAATCTTTTATGAGTTTCATGCGACAGATGCCGCTGTGGCAGATTTTATGACTAAGCAGTTCCAGATTGTATATTTAACAAGAGTGACAGACCGTAATACGGGTAATCAAAATACATCTTACACTAACAAGGCATCTCTGTCTGTGACTTATGAAGGAGATATTGTGGTGGGAGATGATGCTTCTTCAACCGTTACCGGTGTGGCGGGCGGAACGATCAATAAGGAGTATAGTTATAAGTCCGGTAACAGCTATGTGGATTGGACGGTAACCGTCAATGCCGCAAGAAATGATATGAGCGATATTGCCAATCCCAAGATCAGTGACCAGCTGGCGGAGTATTTTGATTATGTATCCGGTACGTTGTATCTTGTGGATGGGGATGGAACGGAGACGGAAGTAAGCAGGAGCAATTATATTGTTTCCGTGGTAAATGGGAAACTGACCGTTCAGCTTCCCACTACCGATGATGGAAAATATATCGGAAACAATTGTTATAAATTTAAATTCAGGACGAACTTTAATTGTCTGGCGGCGGAACTGGAAGGAAAAACCATCACCAATACGGCGTCTTTTACGGGAACCGGTGTTGAATATGTAAAGGAAAGCAACAGCGTGAATAATATTTCCTTCAGCTCTTCTTCGGCTGGGGCCGTGGTCCGCAGGGAAATCCGGGTCAAAAAAGTGGATGTTACTACGGGAAATCCCTTACCCGGCGCAAAATTTGAATTGTATCTGGGAACGGAATGCATCGGGGAGGCAGTATCCGGTGCAGACGGATATGCCGTTTTTGAAGATCTGAATTCCATAACCGGATATACGCTGAAGTTATTGGAGACTCAGGCGCCGGACGGGTACCGGATTGACGGAACCGGAGAAACGATAATAACGGATTATACCGAAGCCAATTTGAGAACGGATGAAAACGGAATCAAATATTATGAGATTGAGATTTCCAATACCGGTCTGACAACTGTCAATACCGGAAATATTCAAATCAAAAAGGTAAATGCGGAAGGGGATTTGTTATCCGGAGCGGAATTTGGCCTATATAGTGATCCTTCATGTACAGACGCATCGCTGCTTTATACGAGAGAGACGGTTGGTGGTCTGGCAACTTTTTCCAACATGGCGGTGGGAACCTATTATCTGAAAGAAATCAGTTCTCCTGCGGGATACAAGGTTTCCGGCAGTATCATTACAGTAGTGATTGCAATGGATGCGGGAGGAGTCATCAGCGTAAAATATAACGGTACACCTGCGGATGTTTATGGCATAACAGATGAGCGGGCAGTAGGGAAACTGGTCATTACAAAGCAGGATAAGGATAATGGGGCCCTGTTGCTGGATGGGGCCAAATTCAGCATTTATAAGGATGCTGACTGTACGGACAGGGTGGATACGCAGACGACGTCATTGGGGATGCTTACTTTTGATAATCTGGAACTGGGCAGAACCTATTATTATCGTGAGGTAACTGCGCCTTCCGGTTATGTTTTGGACAGTACCATTCATGAGATTAAGATCGGCACGGGAACGGAAGTTACCGATCAGGTTGAGAATGTAACGATCAAGAATGAAAAGGCTGTGGGCAACATTGTCATCAAGAAAGTTGATAACAGCCCCGTGCCAAAAGCACTCTCCGGCGTGGAATTTACGCTTTATGAAAGCGATGGTACGACACCTTGTGATTTTGACGGAGACGGTATGCCGGATAAAGTGACAACCGATGATCAGGGAATGGCTGTATTTTCGGATATTCCTTTTGGCTCTTATATTATCAAAGAGACGGCCGGAAAAGATGGTTACAAGATCAATGTGGCGGATACGCCGGTGACGATCAGCGCTGTAGGAGATCAGAATGTGACGATTGTCAACGATCTGATGAAATGCGATATTAAGATTGTAAAGTATGATGTTTCTGATCATAACATATTGCTTTCGGGCGCACAATTCGGATTATATACCAGTCTGGGCGTACGTGTGGCTACAGGGACCACCAATGCACAGGGTGAGGTATGGTTTTATGATGTGGCTTACGGAGATTATGAGATCAGGGAATTAAAGGCTCCGGAAGGCTATAATTCCATGGGGACAACGTCAATTATCTCCAAGGCGAATATTCAGGATGCCGCAAACAGCGGGAGTGTAATCTTGCGTGAATTCGCCAATCAGAAACAGAACGGACAGATTACCTTAACGAAGCTGGGCGAGGCGGACGGCGGGGCGACGGAGGCACTTTCCGGTGCGGAATTTACTCTGTATGACGAGAATATGCTTCCGGTGACAACGGAGATATCCGATATTGCCGGAGCAGTATCATTTACCGGGCTTGTGTACGGCACCTATTATGTGCAGGAGACCAAAGCACCTGACGGATATGTCAGAGATACCGGAGTATATAAGGTCATAGTCGATTCGGATACGACGGTAACGGAATATGTCAAAGAAAACGGAACGACAGAAACGCTTACGGTGATCAATTATAAATCCAATGCACCGTATATCAGTGTCAAGATCAAAAAAACAAACAGTGAGACGGGAGCACCCTTGGCGGATGCTACGTTTGAACTCTATAAAAACGGAACTGCCACAGGCATTACTGCCGTGACGGGAAGTGACGGTATTGCCTATTTTAAACGGGTACACGTGGAAAACGATCCGGAGGCGACAACGTATGAAATCCGGGAAGTTTCTGCGCCGACGGGATATCGGGAAGATCCGTCTGCGGTTATTTCACTGGGAAACAGAACCGATATCAACAGATATGCCGATCCGCAGATAAACGGCGGAGCGAACTTGACGGATTCGGAGATTTTGTGGGCGAACAATACGGAAAGCAATGCGACTGTGGAAAACACACCGATGAAGGGAAAAATCTGGATTACCAAGACGGGACTGACTTCGGGTGTGCTGCTTGAGGGCGCGCAGTTTACTTTATACCAAGAGGATAAGATCACACCGGTTACGGGAATCACCAATCCGGTCACAACCAATGCATCCGGAGTCGCGGCTTTTGATAATTTACCCTGTGGAATATATTATCTGCGGGAAACCAAAGCACCGAAAGGATATACCTTAAACACAACGGAAACCAAGGTCGTGGTTGTGGACGACAGTATTTTGTTATTTACATATAAAGATACGCCGATCAATGTGAGCATCAGTAAAAGGGCGGTAGGTGGCACCGAGGAAATCGCAGGAGCGGTATTCAGTGTCGTAAAGGCAAGCGATACGACTTCGGTGATTGACAGCTGGACTTCCGGCACAAGCGCTCATAGAATACCTTACAACAAGCTGGAAGTGGGGGAGACCTATATTCTTCGCGAGGATACGGCTCCGGCGGGATATGGCTATATGAGTGATGTGGTATTCCGGATTAATGATGACGGCAGTATCACAACAGCCGCAGAAAAGAGCGGACAGACGATTATCGTGCGGGATAAACCTGTTACCCTTGCAATCAGCAAAGAGGGATCGGATGCTCCCGGAACCGAACTGTCCGGTGCCATTTTGGCGGTTTATGACGAAGGCGGAAATGAGATTGCGCGGTTTACTTCCGGTACGACGGCATATCAGCTGCCGTTCGGGATTTTGACGGCACCCAAAACCGGTTACCATTATTATACCTTAAAAGAGATCAGTGCACCGGACGGCTATGAGCTGGCAGAAGATATCGCTTTTGCGGTGGCTGCGGACGGAACGGTCAGCACTTATACATCTACAGGCGGCGTAATCACCTACACGGAGATTATAGGTGGCAGATTGGTCATGACGGATACCAAGAAACTGGCTACGGATATGTATATCAGAAAGCTGGATGCTGTTACCGGCAGCGATGTGGCAGGAGCTGAATTTGCCATATATAAGGAAACGGATTTGTCCAATCCCATAGCAGCATGGACTTCCGACGGCAGACCTCACAAGCTGGATACATCGATATTTACAACAACAGATACATATGTGCTGATTGAGGAAACGGCTCCGGCAGGATATCTGGCAGCAAATGCCATTAAATTTCAAGTCGGATCGGATCATAAGATTACCATTGTTACCGGTAATGCGGATAACCTCAATATTGACCGGGATACGATCATGGTAAGGGATCAGGCACTGGAACTGAAGATCCGCAAGCAGGACAGCTTCGGTATGCTGTTAAACGGAGCGCAGCTGAAAATTTCCGAATATGATACAGCCACAAATACCGTAGGCAGTGAGGTTGCCACCTTTATAACGGGTGGAACGGTATATACGGTATTGCCGACGGATTTGTGTTCTGATGCATCTTACATTTTACAAGAATTGGATGCGCCGGACGGATATATTAAAGCTGCCGATATTGTCTTTACCATTGACAGGTTTGGCAGGATTACAAGAGCGGACGGAGTGCCGGTTTACAACAATACCATTGTCATGGAAGATGAGGAAGCGGGGCTTGGCATCGGCAAGCTGGCTTTGGAAAGTCAGGAAGGTCTGGCAGGGTCCACGTTACAGCTGACAACTGTGGATGATCCCCATTTCACGACCCAGACATGGACCAGTGACGGGCATGTCAAAACATGGGATCTGACGGACTTTACACCGGGCTGCACTTACATTTTGACAGAAATAAATGCACCGTACGGATATGCTTATACAGACCCGATTACCTTTACCATTGATGCCACGGACCACCAGATTTATATTGCCGGGGAAAGGGTGGAAAATCGAACGGTCCATATTGTGGATGCAAGGCTTACGCTCAGAGTCAGCAAACGGGATTTGTTTGCCGATACGGAAGTGGCAGGAGCAAGACTGGTAATCTTGGATAAGTATGGCAATACGGTGGCAGCCTGGACATCGGGCACAAGTGAATGGATTGTGGATACAAGCGGATTGACAGCCGGCAGAGGCGATGAATATGAAGAATACACACTGAGAGAGCTTCAGGCACCGAACGGATATAAAAAGGCTGCAGATATTACATTTGCCATTGACAGAGACGGTAAAATTTATTATGTAACAGAGGATGATTCTCATGTCAAACATTATACGCCGGCTGCCGGTAACAGGCTGATCATGTATGACGAACCGCAGCTGGCGATCAATAAGCTGGATACGTCAGGAAATCCGGTGGTCGGAGCGAAACTTACCATCACAGCCAAGGATGATGCGGGATTTACACCTATTTCGTGGATCACCACAGAAACTCCCCGCTATTTTGCCGATGACGTATTTACACCGGGAGTGACTTACGTTTTGACGGAGGAAGAAGCGCCAAAAGGATATGCGTATGCGAAGAGTATGGAATTCCGGGTTGATGCGGACGGTAATCTCTCGGTAAACGGAGAAACAGTGGAAAATAAAAGGCTTGTCATGCTGGATTATCCGATTAAGGTCTATGTCAACAAAACGGATGCCGGAAACGGGCAGTCGTTAGCGGGAGCTAAGCTGGTCATTAAAAATGAGGGCGGAGAAATTATTTACAGCTTTGTTTCTGCAGAGCAGGCGGGATTGCTGCCGCAAGATATCTTTACGGCGCCAAAGAGCGGAGGAATGAATTATTATACACTTTCCGAACTGGAGGCGCCCGGCGGATATATGGTTGCCGAAGATATAGGATTTGCCATTGATGATGAAGGGAAACTGTATGTACGGAATGAAAAGGGAGAATATATTCTCTCGACTCAGGCAGAGCTTGTGATGAAGGATCAGCCCGTAAACGGAGGCACAACGGCATATGGTCCGAAGACCGGTGACAGTACACCGCTGGGTCGGCTTATTGCATTGTGCATGGCAGGGTTTATAGGTATGTGTGCTGCATTCGGCTATTATTTCTTCCGGAGACGGAGAGCAAAATAATGAAAGGCTGCCGCAAATGCGGCGGCCTTAGTTTTTGTACTATTCCAGCTCGATACGCTGTTTCTTGAGATATTGAAAAAATTCTTTTGCTGCGGCAGTCAAAGTCCTTCCGGTGTCCTGAACAATGCAGATGGACCGAACCGGGAGGACTTCTTTTAATTTGATTTCCACACACTCGCCGCTTTCCAGGCAGGTCTTTGCATAAAAGGACGGTACAAAGCCGATGCCCAGATTATTTTTAATTGCCGGTACCAGTAAATCTGTGGTGGACAATTCGATTTCGGGATTTAAGGTCAATCCGAGTTTATAGAAAAACTGATGATAGATATCGTAGGTACGGGTGTTTTCTAACATGCATACCCAGGGATATCCGGTTACATCCCGGAGATTTTTGGCTGTGTCGGCAAGATGGGAAAATTTGGTTCCCGCAATCAGGATATCCGAAAATTGATATAAAGGAACTTCCTTTAAAGGACTTTTGGAACCGGTAGGGGTGGCAACAATGCTAAAGTCAACTTTGCCGGTTCTGACGCTTTCTACCGCATCGGCGACGGAAAGATTGAGAATGCGGATATGGATGCCGGGAAATTGCTCATAAAAGGAGCGCAGACTTTGCAGAAGAAAACCGTGCAGTGCGGTTTCGCTTGCACCTATGGTAACAATGCCGCTGACAGGTTCCGTGGACATACTCAGTTCGTTTTCGGCCATGGAAAGCTGTTCAAAAGCAATGGCGGCTCTGTGATATAACATTTTCCCTTCCTCTGTCAGTGTGATTCCTTTGTGAGAGCGGATAAAAAGGCGACAGCCCAATTCGTTTTCCAGCTTATTCATGGCATGGGTCACATTGGGCTGGTTGCTGGAAAGCACTTTGGCAGCCTTCGTAAAACTTTCGTATTTTGCCACGTGGTAAAAGATATAGTAATACTGATAAGTTGATTTCATAAAATTTCCTTTCTGCTGCTTGCAGTCATGTTGTGGCTGTGATAAATAGAGTACGGTGTGATATATATGAAAATACATATGTATATATTACATGATAGATATAAAAATAATGTATTTTTCACATATTGATAAATCAAGTATAATTTTTCAGGATAAAAAATACAAGACTTAAGGGAAAATGGACAGGAGATAGAAAGATGAATAAAGATTTGACAGTCGGAAAACCGGAAACGGTACTGTGGAAATTTTGTATTCCGCTATTTGGGAGTGTGATCTTCCAACAGCTTTATAACATTGCGGACAGCCTTGTGGCCGGTAAGTTTGTAGGTGAAAATGCACTGGCAGCTGTGGGAAACAGTTACGAGATTACCTTGATTTTTATTGCTTTTGCATTCGGATGCAATATCGGCTGTTCCGTCATTGTGTCCCAGCTTTTCGGAGCAAAGAAGTTAGGGGAAATGAAAACAGCCGTGTATACGACGCTGATTTCCAGTGCCGTGTTGTGCGCGGTGCTGATGGTGATCGGCATAACCTGCGGTGGCGGACTACTTTCGCTGATTCATACGCCGGAGGATATTTTTGCGGATTCCAAGCTGTATCTGGATATTTATGTCTGGGGGCTGCCGTTTTTGTTTTTTTATAATATTGCTACGGGAATTTTCTCGGCATTGGGAGATTCCAAGACACCGTTTATCTTTCTGGCAGTTTCTTCCACCACCAACATCCTGGTGGATATCTGGTTCGTCTCCGGATTCCGTATGGGAGTGGCCGGCGTGGCGTGGGCGACCTTCTTATGTCAGGGCATCAGCTGCGTGTTATCCTTGATCGTGGTCTTCAAAAGGCTTTCCGGAATTCATACGGATGAAAAAGCAGCGGTTTATTCTTTTGGAATGTTGAAAAAAATTGCGGTGATTGCGATTCCCAGCATTTTACAGCAGAGTTTTATATCTGTGGGAAATATTCTGATCCAGAGTGCCATCAACGGCTTCGGCTCCGGTGTCATTGCCGGATATTCCGCCGCAGTCAAATTGAATAATCTTGTGGTCACATCCTTTACAACTCTGGGCAACGGAATTTCCAATTACACGGCTCAGAATGTGGGAGCCAATAAACTGCCGAGAATCAAGGAAGGGTTTAAGGCAGGAGTAAAAATGGTCTGGATGCTCTGCATTCCCATTGTTATTTTATACCTGACGGCAGCAAGGGGACTGGTGCATTTCTTCATGAATGAACCGTCCGATCTGGCAATGACCACGGGAACGCAGTTTTTGTATATTATTTCTCCGTTTTATTTTGTTGTCTCTGTCAAGCTGATTGCAGACGGCATCCTGCGGGGATCGGGACTCATGAAGCGCTTTATGGTCACAACATTTACAGATTTGATTTTAAGAGTGGTACTTGCAACGGTATTTGCAAGGCAGTTCGGTGCCATCGGAATCTGGTTCGCATGGCCTATCGGCTGGACGATCGGAATGGTCTTATCGGTTTCATTCTATCGGAGCGGACCGTGGAAAGGGATAGCCAAAGAAGCAGTTGAATAACAAAATAAAATATGATATACTGCATTAGAAATTGAATATGTAGCGATGAGGTGTCAGAACATGTTGCAGTTTAACATGGTTCTGGTGAAAAGGGAAACAGGTGTAAGTCCTGTACGAACTCGTCACCGTAATTAGGGAGCAGGAGCCGATATATCACTGGGAGACTGGGAAGATGGCCGATGCGATGATCTTTAAGCCGGGAGACCTGCCTGATCGTTGTACGGAAACGATTGTTTCAGACCACGAGTAACTGGTTGTACGTGAAATTTGCAAGGGAATTTTTGGCTTTTTAATCAGGCGGATTCCGGCAAATTTATTTTGAGTATAAACCCTTTACCTGGATTGACAGGAAAAGGGTTTTTATTTTGTATGCACAATTGGAGGACGTTTTCTGAAAGCCGGCATGATTGTTTCCTTACAGACATATTTGATCATGATACATATGTGACAGCAGTGCTGTCAAAAGGAGGAAACATGAAAAAACAAGTAGTAGCATTATTAATGGCAACATTAGTGGGAGCATTCTGTATCACAGGATGCGGAAGCAATGAGGAGACAGCGTCAGAAAGCGCAGTGGCTGAAGAAGCAGAGGCGGATGTGGAGAGTGAAACACAGACCGAAGCAGATGGAGAAGAAGATGAAGATCAGAAAGCTGCTGATGAGGTGGCGGCACTGATCGACGCAATTTATGTACAGGAAAGAACGGATGAGACAGATAAACAATGTGCAGATGCAAAAGCTGCATGGGATGCTCTGACGGATGCCCAGAGGGAGCTTGTGGAAGGTGAAAATGCAGATCCGGATTATTTCGGAAGGGATACCGGTGATGCGTCTAAAGATGATCCGCGCAATCAGGATGAAATCGGTGAAAATGAAATTTTGGTAGTCAGTTTCGGTACTTCCTTTAATGACAGCCGTGTAGCAGACATTAAGGGGATTGAGGATGCGTTGCAGGAGGCGTATCCCGATTGGTCCGTAAGAAGAGCATTTACGGCACAGATCATTATCAATCACGTACAGGCCCGTGACGGAGAGTTTATTGATAATATGGATCAGGCATTGGAGCGTGCTGTTGCAAACGAAGTAAAAAACTTAATCATACAGCCGACACATCTGATGCATGGTGCTGAATATGACGAATTGACGGAGGCAGTGGAAGCATACCGGGATCAGTTTGAGACAGTGAAGATTGCAGAGCCTTTGCTTGGTGAGGTTGGTGCAGATGCCACAGAGATCAATGATGATAAAAAAGCTGTTGCAGAGGCAATTACCGGTGAAGCTGTTATAACGGCAGGATATGAGAGCCTGGAGGCTGCCAAAGAAGATGGCGTAGCATTTGTATTTATGGGACATGGTACTTCCCATACTGCAAAGGTATCTTACAGCCAGATGCAGACACAGATGGAAGAATTGGGATATGACAATGTATTTATCGGTACGGTGGAAGGTGAGCCGGAAGAAACTTCCTGCGAAGCGGTAATCGAAGCGGTATCACAGGCCGGTTATACCAAAGTGATTCTTCGCCCTCTTATGGTAGTGGCCGGAGATCATGCCAATAATGATATGGCCGGAGATGATGAGGATTCATGGCTCAGTATATTTGAGGCATCCGGAAACTTTGACAGTGTAGATACGCAGATTACCGGTCTTGGTTCCATTGATGCTATCAAAGAAATTTATGTGGCACATACAAAGGCCGTTATGGAAGAGTAACGGGTTCGGAGGATAGTGATGAAAAGAAAACAAATAGCATTACTTAGTATATTGCTGCTGACATGCAGCCTGCTTGGTGGATGTTCCGGCAAAAGCGATGTACAGGAGCCTGCAACGGAAGTATCTGTAACAGAGAGTGAGGAACCGTCAGAGGGGACAGATGCAGAGACGGAAGCAGAAACGGAAGCGGAGAGTGAAACGGATGCGAAACCGGCAGCAGAACTGCCGGATGGTATTTACAGGGCTGATTTTGATACGGACAGCACCATGTTTCATGTAAATGAAGCATGCGAAGGAAAGGGCATTCTGACAGTTCGGGACGGAAATATGACAATCCATGTTTCCCTTACTTCCCAAAATATTCTGAATCTTTACCCCGGGTTTGCAGAAGATGCCGCAAAGGATGGGGCAGTGTTGCTGGAACCCACAATAGATACCGTTACATACAGCGACGGAATGACAGAAGAGGTCTATGGCTTTGATATTCCTGTTCCGGTACTGGATGAAGAGTTTGATCTGGCACTGATCGGAACCAAGGGAGTATGGTATGACCACAAGGTCAGCGTTTCCAATGCGGAGCCGTTGGAAGATGAGACGGCACAGACAACAGGTATTGCCGGTTTGGAAGACGGCAGCTATACCATAGAGCTTACCTTTGAAGGCGGAAGCGGAAAAGCAGAGATTATTTCTCCTGCGACGATTACGGTGTCGGGAGAAACGGTAACCGCTACGGTAGAGTGGAGCAGTCCCAATTATGATTATATGATCATAGACGGAGAAAAATATCTGCCGGTAAATACTGAGGGAAATTCTGTTTTTGAAATTCCTGTTTTGGTTTGGGATGAGCCTATGGATATCATTGGAGATACTGTGGCTATGAGTAAGCCTTATGAGATTGAGTATACGATCACATTTCATTCTGACACCGTTTTGGCCGCAGAATAAGAGGGCATGAAATATGACAGGAAGGATAAAAAAGACAACATTATGCTGTTTATTTTTAGTAGGACTGCTAGGGCTATGGGGCTGTAGTAGTCCTTCTTCCGATACTGCGGATTCTATAACAACCGGAACGGAAAACAGATATACGGTGTCAGGTCAGACAGAAATTGAGGAAGCGGAGAATAAGGGGCTTATATATGAAAGCAGTATGGAATTGCAGTATGCGGAAAATTTTTCTGTGGATTATTACGAGGGCGGATACAGATTATTGAAAACCATGGATGGGACGGAAATTCTGGTTATACCGGAGGGAAAAGAGACACCGGAAGGATTGAAGGAAGGTGTGATTGTATTAAAGCAACCGATAGAAAATCTTTATCTTGTTTCGTCTTCTGTTATGGATATTTTCAGTAAGTTGGATGCACTGGATGCAATCAGGCTCTCGGGACAGAAAGAGGATGGGTGGTATATTGAAGATGCCAAAGAAGCCATGGCAGACGGAAAGATCTTATATGCCGGGAAATACAACAAGCCGGATTATGAATTGATCGTATCCGAACATTGCTCCCTTGCCATTGAAAATATGATGATATCCCATTCACCTGAGGTTATTGAAATGATGGAGGATTTCGGGATACCGGTATTGATAGAGTATTCCAGTTATGAGTCGCATCCTTTGGGGAGAGTTGAATGGGTTAAGTTCTTCGGAGCGTTACTTGGAAAAGAGAAAGAGGCGGAAACGGTATTTGCCGAGCAGACAGCTATTTTGGAGATGGTAACGGCGGAAGAAAAGACTGATCAGACGGTTGCTTTTTTCTATATTACTTCCAATGGCCTGGTACAGGTACGTCAGAGTGCAGATTATATTCCAAAGATTATAGAGCTGGCCGGCGGACGATATATTTTTGCAGATTTGGGAGATCCGGAGTCGGCCCGTTCTACTACAAGCATGCAGATAGAGGAATTTTATGCCGGCGCAAAAGATGTGGATTATTTAATCTACAACAGTTCCATAGATGGCGGCGTTTCGAACATAGAAGAACTGATTGCCAAATGTCCTGTTTTGGAAGATTTTAAAGCGGTACAGGAAGGAAATGTCTGGTGTACAACCAATGATTTTTACCAGCAGTCCATGTCTATCGGTTATTTGATAGAGGATATCCATTTCATGTTACAGGGGAAAAATGAAGAACAAATGCGATATCTTTTCAGACTGGAATAGAGGAGGCATAAGATGCAGCGTAATAAAAAAATGAGATATTTAGCCGTTTTTCTTTTATTGGGCATCAGTGTTCTGATATCTGTGGTTCTCAATGTCTGTATCGGAACGGTAGAAATTTCCATGAGCGATATTTTAGCATCGGTCAGGGGAGAAGCAATAGCTAATGAGAGAATTTTGTGGGATATCAGGATGCCGAGAGCGTTGGCAGCCGTGATACTCGGAGGTGCGCTTGCACTTGCAGGATATCTGCTTCAGACTTTCTTTCACAATCCCATAGCCGGTCCTTTTGTTCTGGGAATTTCTTCCGGTGCGAAGATGGTCGTTGCACTTGTAATGGTCTTTTTTATGGGAAGAGCTGTCAGGGTTAGTTCCGGAACACTTATCATTGCGGCATTTATCGGGTCCATGATATCTATGGGGTTTGTGTTGCTGATATCACGAAAAGTCAATCGTATGTCCATGCTGGTAGTCAGCGGAGTTATGATCGGCTATATCTGCTCTGCCGTTACGGAACTGGTGGTAACCTTTGCGAATGATGCGGAAATCGTCAATCTGCATAACTGGTCCAGGGGAAGCTTTTCCGGTGTGACATGGGACAATGTAGCGGTTATGGCGGTGGTAACGGTGGTGACTTCTGCAGTTGTATTTCTGTTGGCAAAACCATTGAGTGCTTATCAATCCGGTGAGGCATATGCACAGAACATGGGGGTGGATATCCGGTTCCTGCGTGCTGCACTGGTGGTGTTATCAAGTGTTTTATCGGCCTGTATCGTGGCATTTGCCGGACCGATTTCTTTTGTGGGGATTGCAGTTCCTCACTTGGTAAAAAGTCTTTTGGGAACGGCAAAACCCATTCTCATGATACCGGCCTGTTTCCTGGGAGGAAGTGTATTTTGTCTGCTTTGCGATCTGCTGGCAAGAACCATGTTTGCGCCCACGGAACTCAGTATCAGTACGGTTACGGCAATATTCGGGGCACCGGTCGTATTATGGGTGATGATCAGGCGCAGAGAAAGGACGGCATGATAATGGACTATTATTTCAGAACAGAAAAAATGAGTGTAGGTTATCATGGACAACCCTTAATCGAGAATATAGAGATTGGGCTCCAAAAGGGAGAAATCCTGACGCTGATCGGTCCTAACGGAGCGGGAAAATCCACTGTTTTGAAAAGTATAGCAAGGCAACTTTCGCTGATAGGCGGGACAATCTTTCTGGATGACCGGAGCACGGCAGGCATGTCCGGTACAGAATTGTCACAGAATATGGCTGTAGTATTGACGGAAAAACTGCGTACAGAGATGATGACCTGTGAAGATGTGGTCGCTACCGGAAGGTATCCCTACACCGGACGCTTCGGAATTCTCTCAAGGAAGGACCATCAGGCTGTGGAGGAAGCCATGGAGCTTGTACAGGTGACTGAAATCCGGCATCAGGATTTTACACGCATCAGTGACGGACAGAAACAGCGGGTCATGCTTGCCCGTGCCATTTGCCAGGAGCCGGAAATCATTATTCTGGATGAACCGACCTCTTATCTGGACGTAAAGTATAAGCTGGAGTTTCTGTCGGTTTTGCAGGAAATGCGAAACAGAAAGAAACTGACCGTGATCATGTCTCTTCACGAACTGGAACTGGCAGCAAGAGTTTCCGATAAAATCCTGTGTGTCAATGGGAGATATGTGGATTGCATGGGCAGACCGGAGGAGATTATGAAACCCGGTTACATATCTCGTTTGTTTGGAATTTCATCCGGCAGTTATGATGAGGAGAACGGCAGTATGGAGCTTCCGGCTGTAAAAGGCCAGGCGCAGGTCTTTGTTATAGCGGGCGGAGGAACAGGACGCAGTGTATATCGCAGACTCCAGCGGCAGGGAATTCCCTTTGCAACGGGGATTCTGTTTCAAAACGATCTGGATTATCCCGTTGCAAAGGCACTGGCTGCAGAGGTAATTGCGGCACAAAGTTTTGAGCCAATGACAGAAGAACTATTAGAGTATGCAAAGAAAAGATTAGTAGCATGCAACCGGGTAATCTGCTGCAAAAGAGACTTCGGAACATTGGAGCATGTTAACCGTGAACTGCTTGACTATGCAACGCAGTGCGGAAAAATAACGGAAAGGCTTTAAAAATCTATGGCAAAGGTCATTATGATACAGGGAACCATGTCAAATGCGGGAAAAAGTCTGCTGGTAGCAGGTTTGTGCAGAATATTGAAACAGGATGGTTACCGTGTGGCACCATTTAAATCACAAAATATGGCATTGAATTCTTTTATTACAACCGAAGGTCTGGAAATGGGCAGGGCTCAGGTCATGCAGGCGGAAGCAGCCGGAATCGAGCCTATGGTCTGTATGAATCCGATTTTACTAAAACCCACCAATCATACAGGTTCCCAGATCATTGTAAACGGCAAAGTAATCGGAGATATGAGTGCAAGGGATTATTTTGCCTATAAAAAACAGTTGATTCCGGATATTAAGAACGCCTTCCGAAAGCTGGAAGAGTATGCGGATGTGATTGTCATAGAAGGGGCAGGCAGCCCGGCAGAAATCAATCTGAAGGAAAATGATATTGTCAATATGGGGCTGGCGGAAATGGTAGACGCACCGGTCCTTTTGGTTGGGGATATTGACAGAGGCGGCGTGTTCGCACAGCTTCTGGGAACATGGATGCTGCTTACGGATCGTGAAAAAGAGAGAGTGAAAGGATTTGTGATCAATAAATTCAGAGGAGACAAGTCTATTCTGGATCCCGGTATCCAAATGCTGGAAGAAAAGGGAAAAATCCCCGTAGTGGGTGTCATCCCTTATATGGAATTGGCATTGGAAGATGAGGACAGTCTGACGGAGCGGTTTGACCGGAAGAGAGAGGGATTGATCGATATTGCGATTATCCGATATCCCCGGATCTCCAATTTTACGGATTTTAATGTATTTGAGCAGATACCGGAGGTAACGGTACGCTATGTGACTTCCGCCGACAGTCTGCATCATCCGGATCTGATCTTCCTGCCGGGCAGCAAGAATACCATGGGAGATTTGAAATGGATGCGCCAAAACGGATTGGAGGCGGCGGTTAAGAAGCTGTCAGAGGATGTTCCCGTATTTGGCATCTGCGGCGGGTATCAAATGCTGGGACAGGAAATTTTGGATCCGGATCATGCGGAAGAAGGGGGCAGTATCCGGGGGATGGGATTATTATCAGTTGCTACTGTGCTGCAAAAGGAAAAAAAGCGATGTCAGACAGAGGGAAAGATAGGAAAGCTGGGGGGAATTTTCAGTGTGCTTTCCGGATGCACTTTCCGGGGATATGAGATCCATATGGGGAGAACCTATTCTAAGAAAATGACAGATCGGAAGGAAGAGTTGCAGACTGTTGTCGTTTCCGGGAGCAATCCAAACGTGTACGGTTCTTATGTGCACGGATTATTTGACCGGGAAGGCATAGCGGATGCGGTGGTACAGGCACTGGCCGAAAAAAAAGGAGTCAAAATAGAGGATGGGGTATTTGAGGATTACCGTACCTTTAAAGAAAAACAGTATGATAAGCTGGCAGATACCCTAAGAGTGTATCTGGATATGGAGAGAGTCTATGGAATGCTTAGAGAAGCTTGTTTGGAATAACTACACAAGAGAAGAACTGGAGAAGATTTCCGTGGAGGCACCGGATGAGAACATCAGAGAAAAAGTACGGAAAAACTGGGATGCCGTTGCAAAGCCCATTGACGGAATGGGGCGGTTTGAGAAACTGACCGCGCAGATAGGAGCAATTGGCAGAACGGATCGGATTACCATTGCAAAGAAGGCCGTTCTGATCATGTGTGCGGATAACGGAATCGTGGAAGAGGGCATTAGTCAGTCCGGGCAGGAAGTTACGGCTGCGGTAGCTTTGTCCATGGCAAAAAAGCAGTCTTCGGTGGGCAGAATGGCAGAAGCGATAGGAGCCGATACCATTCCGGTGGATATCGGGATCAATCGGAGGGAAGACATAGCCGGCCTGACAGACCGGAAAATAAAATGCGGTACCGCTAACTTCAGCAAAGAGCCTGCTATGACAGAGGAAGAAGCGGTCCGGGCGATCGCTGTTGGCATAGATATGGTATATACCTGTAAAGCATCCGGCTATCAGCTTCTTGGGACGGGAGAAATGGGAATCGGAAATACGACCACAAGCAGTGCGGTAACGGCGGCATTATTAAAGTGTGATGCCGGTAAAGTGACGGGAAGAGGGGCCGGGTTAAGCGATGCCGGTCTTTTACGCAAGCGGCAGGTGGTTTCCGAGGCAATACAAAAATATGATCTGTACCATGCCGATGCCCTGACAATATTAAAAACTGTGGGAGGGCTGGACATTGCCGGGCTTGCAGGAGTCTGTATCGGAGGTGCACTCTTCCATGTGCCTATTGTGCTTGACGGTGTCATCAGCATGGCTGCAGCCCTTCTGGCAGAGAGACTCGTACCGGGAACGAAGGCGTATTTGCTTCCGTCCCACAGGGGAAAGGAACCTGCTGTGGAAATGCTGGCAAAGGAATTGGAGATAGAGCCGGTCATAGACGGAGAACTGGCACTCGGAGAAGGAACCGGTGCAGTTATGATGT
Organism: Lachnospiraceae bacterium; assembly: GCA_051877575.1. GTDB lineage: Bacteria > Bacillota > Clostridia > Lachnospirales > Lachnospiraceae > UBA2882. The sequence continues at coordinate 114,974 of JBJEJA010000010.1, forward strand.
TTTCACTGTTGGATATGGCATTGAGTATTTACAGTGCCGGAACAAGCTTTTCCGATATCCGGATAGAGCAGTACAAGAGGTTTGAGACAAAATGATGATATTGGTTGTGGGAGGCAGCGGCAGCGGAAAATCCGCTTATGCGGAGGAATGTATTGCGGCACTTTCCGGGGATTGTAAAAAATATTATATTGCGACCATGCAGGTCTTTGATGAAGAAGGACAGAGCAAAGTTAAAAGGCATCAAAGGATGCGGGATGGAAAAGGCTTTTGCACCATTGAGCAGCCTCTGGCAGTAGAAAAAGCATTGGATCAAACAGGATGTATTCCGGTATCCGGACGCACTGCATTATTAGAGTGTGTGTCCAATCTGACGGCCAATGAAATGTTTTCGGGGGATAGACACAAGGATTGGGAGACGGTAGCGGACAACATCATGCAGGGAGTAGAGCAGCTTGTCAGCGGGTTTCAACATCTGGTCATTGTTACCAACAATGTATTCGAGGACGGAATCGACTATGATGAAACGACGAGAGCGTATATAAAAGCTATGGGAAGTATCAATGAGAGGCTGGCGGCCATGGCCGACCGGGTGGTGGAGGTCGTAGTGGGAATTCCCGTCATTGTAAAGGAAGGAAAATAAAATGCGGATTCTAAAATCACTGATTATCGCTTTTTCTATGTATTCCAAAATTCCCATGCCGCAATTCCGGCGGAAGGATGAGGATATGAAATATATGCTTGTGTTTTTCCCCTGGGTGGGTGCAGTCATCGGAGGCACTGTTTATCTTTGGAGTTTGCTTTGCGACAGATTGGCGATCGGACAATTGTGTTATGTGCTGATCGGAGCCGCCATACCGTTACTTATTACGGGCGGTTTTCATGTGGACGGCTTTATGGATACCATGGATGCGTTACATTCCTATCAGCCCAAGGAAAAAAAGCTGGAAATTCTGAAAGATTCCCATATCGGTGCTTTTGCGGTGATCATGCTGGGCGTGTATGGACTGATTTATCTGGGAAGCTTTTCGGAAATTTCGGATCAGAAATTATTGCAGATCGTATGTGCGGGGTTTGTTTTGTCCAGATGTCTCAGCGGAATTGGTGTGGTTTCTTTTCCCTGTGCAAAGAAGGACGGAATGCTGTATTTTTTTGCGGACAGAGCGCAAAAGAATATGGTAAAGGGACTCTTATACCTGCAAGGTCTGCTATGTGTTGCTTTTATGCTGTGGCGGTCATTGTATGCCGGATTGTTCATAGCCGCGGCAGCGTTGGGCACATTTGCCTATTATTACGATCGCTGCAGGAAGGAGTTTGGCGGAATCACGGGAGATACCGCAGGATATTTTGTGCTGATCTGCGAAGGCAGTATGATGGCGGTGGCAGCGGTTTTTGGTATTTTGATGTAGGAGTCTGGTTGTAGAGGAAAAATGATGAAATTAGTGATTGGCGGATATGCACAGGGGAAATTAAATTATATATTGCAAAAGGGCGATGCAGACCGGTATACGATCTGGGAGGCAGAACTTCCGGATGAGGAACAGTTGAAAGAAAAAGGCGGTCACGGGAAAACAGTGATTATCAATCATTTCCATAAATGGGTAAAAGAGTGCATGTTACGGGGCGGCAGTCCCCGAAATGAAACAGAGGCTTTTTTGGCCCGGAATCCGGAAAGTATTTTGATCAGCGACGAGATCGGAAATGGGATTGTGCCTACAGATGCCTTTGAAAGAGAGTACAGGGAACAAACCGGGCGAATATTGGTCTTTTTGGCAGATCAGGCAGATGAGGTGGTGAGGGTCATATGCGGAATTGGTCAGAGAATCAAATAACGCTGGTATTCATCCGTCATGGAGCAACAAAGGCCAATAGAGAGCACCGGTATCTGGGGAAAACGGATGAACCCCTAAGTGCGGAGGGAATCAAAGCGCTGCAGGGGGCAAAAGATGCCCATGGGTATCCGGATATTGATTATCTGTTTTCAAGTCCCATGAAGCGCTGCAGGGAGACCGCAGAGCTTCTTTACCCTCATAAAGAGGCGATGATCATAGGGGAATGGGAAGAAATGGATTTCGGTGATTTTGAGGGAAAGAATTATATGGAATTAAAAGATAACCGGTGCTATCAGACTTGGATTGACAGTGGCGGAAAAACAGCCTTTCCGGAAGGAGAAGACAGAGAAACTTTTATAAAGCGGTGCAGGCTGGGATTTTACAGGATGCTAAAGCTGCTTGCGGAAAAGTCCGGTGAAAAGAGGGATATGGCTATGACCGTAGGGTTGGTTGTGCACGGAGGTACAATTATGTCTTTGTTAAGCAGCTTCTGTGGTGGGGATTATTTTGATTATCAGGTTGCCAACGGGAAGGGATATATCTGCAAACCGGCAGGGAATGATTGTGATCTTCGTTTGGTCATAACGGGGAAAATATAGAAAAGAACGAAAAACGGGAGAAAAACCATGAAATATCATATGGCAGCATTCTTTTTCGGGTTCTTGCTGGATCTGTGTCTGGGGGATCCCCATTGGCTGCCCCATCCCATCCGCCTGATCGGAAAACTGATCCTGAGATTGGAAAGGATGCTGCGGGGAGAGGTAGGAGAGGAAGATGGGCAGAAGGATGATGGGAAAAGGAGCAGGCAGGGGTACGAGCATAGAAGAGAACAAAATAAGGGAATTGTCCTTGTAGTTGCCGTGACAGCGTCTGCGGTTCTGGTAGCGGCATTGTTCTTGGCAGGGGCATATGGGATTCATCCATACATAGGAGTCGTAACGGAAATAATCATGACCTATCAGATTTTAGCGGCAAAATGTCTGAAGACTGAAAGCATGAAGGTCTATAAAAGCCTGAAAGAAGGAAATCTGAATGGGGCAAGAAAGGCGGTATCTATGCTCGTAGGCAGGGATACGGATGCTTTGGATGAAGAAGGAGTGGCAAAAGCTGCCATAGAGACCGTAGCGGAAAATACTTCGGACGGCGTTATCGCGCCAATGCTGTATACAGCCCTGGGAGGACCTGTTTTGGGCTTTTTTTATAAGGCGGTCAATACCATGGATTCCATGGTGGGGTACAAAAATGACAAATATCTGTATTTTGGCAGGGCGGCGGCAAGGCTGGATGATGCAGTCAACTTCCTTCCTTCCAGGATCAGTGCGAATCTGATGATTCTGGCCGCATTTCTGGGAGGAAAGAGCTTTCATGGAAAGCAGGCATTCAAAATACATCAAAGAGACAGCAGGAAACACGCAAGCCCCAATGCGGCGCAGACAGAGTCGGTATGTGCGGGAGCTTTGGGATTGCAGTTGGCAGGTCCTGCCCGCTATTTCGGCAGGATTGTTGAGAAACCCTATATCGGAGATGTTCTGCGCAGGGTGGAGTATGAGGATATCAAACGTGCGAACCGGTTAATGTATGTGACCGCATGGCTGTGCGAGCTGTTGTGTCTGGCTTTGATGGCGGCTGTCATTTGGATTTTGGAAGGGAAGTGATCCGTTTGATGCAGGGAGTGCATGGCGGTGATATTTACAGGAACGAAGTGAATATGGATTTTTCCGTCAACATCAATCCTCTTGGCATGCCGGACAAAGTAAAAGCAGCATTGCAAAGGGCTGTAGGCAGATGCGGCGAGTATCCGGATCAGGAAGCAGGAAGATTAAAGGAGGCTGTCAGCAGAGCGTTATCCGTTCCCGGGGAGTATTTCCTGTTTGGCAGCGGCGCTTCAGAGCTCTTTATAGGACTGGTACATGGAATCAGGCCGGAAAAGATCATGATACCGGTTCCTTCTTTTTATGGATATGAGTATGCGGCAAAGGCAGCGGAGGCCGATATTGTTTATTTCCCCTTAAAGGAAGAAGATGGTTTTTTACCGAAGGAAGATTTCTTAGAGAGATTGACAGAGGATATCGATCTGCTTTTTCTTGCAAACCCCAACAATCCCACCGGAAAAGCGGTCAGTGGGGAATATCTGGAAAAACTGTTGAAAAAGTGCAGGGAGAAAAACATCTATGTTGCGCTGGATGAATGTTTTATTGAGTTTTGTACAGGTGTTCCTTCTATGCTGCCAAAGGTCAGGGAATATGATAATTTGCTGCTTATCCGTGCATTTACCAAAGTTTTTGCGATTCCCGGCGTACGGCTCGGATATTTGATATGTAGCAATCGGGAACTTCTGGAAAAGATTAAGAAGCAGATTCCGGAATGGAATTTGTCTGTGTTTGCCCAAGAGGCGGGGATTGCCTGCGCGGACAGTCTTTCTTTTGTAAAAGAAAGCGCAGAGTATGTGAAAACGGAAAGACAGGTATTGACGGAACGGTTGAGAAAGCTTGGACTGCGTGTGTATCCGGGCGAAGCAAACTTCATCCTCTTTTACAGTGAAAAGCCGCTGTATGAAAGATTATTGCAACGGGGAATATTGATCCGGGATTGCGGGAATTTCAGAGGATTATCCAAAGGATATTACCGGATTGCGGTAAAGAGCCGGGAGGATAACGAGAAATTATGGAAAGCGATAGGTGAGTGCATTGGATTTGAGTAAAATAGAACATTTACTGCCGGAAGAAATTGAAAAGAGAAGCTTTGAGATCATTTCCCGGGAACTTGTAAGCAGAGGGATCTTATTGCCGCAAGAGGAAGCGATGATCACAAAACGTGTCATTCATACGACTGCGGACTTTGATTATACAAAGTCCCTTGTCTATGGAAAGGATGCAGTCAAAATTGCCAAGGAGCTGATCCTGCAAGGGGCGGATATTGTGACGGACACCAATATGGCGCTTGCGGGCATCAATAAAAAAACATTGCATCGTTTTGGAGGAGAAGTGCATTGTTTTATGGCGGACGAAAGGGTTGCAAGACTGGCAAAGGAGAGGAAAACTACCCGGGCGGCTGTCAGTATGGAAATGGCTTCTGCACTGACCAAGCCTGTTATTTTTGCCATCGGCAATGCACCTACGGCATTGATACAGTTATATGAAATGATACAGAGTGAAACCTTCAGGCCGGCATTTATCATCGGCGTCCCGGTAGGATTTGTCAACGTGGAGGCGGCTAAGGAACTGATCATGGAAACGGATGTGCCCTATATTGTCAACCGTGGAAGAAAAGGCGGCAGTAATGTAGCGGCTGCCATTTGCAATGCCCTGATCTATGAACTGAGCAGAGCGGAGAGGTAAGAATATAAGAGGTATGTGAGATGAGAAGCGGATTTACGACGGGAAGCTGTGCGGCGGCAGCGGCAAAGGCAGCGGCATATATGCTGTTGAGCGGAACGGAAAAGACAGAGATTACCATAGAAACGCCAAAAGGAATTCCGTACACGGCGCAGATTTTACAGATTGACCGCAGGGAACATGAAGTAAGCTGCGCGGTGGAAAAGGACGGAGGAGATGATCCGGATATTACTACGGGAGCCTTGGTTTACGCGAAGGTTTCCCTAAGCCGGAAACCTATTGAGGACAGTGTTCATAAGCAGAAGGGAGCGATCATACGGATTGACGGCGGCATCGGCGTAGGAAGGGTTACCAGACCGGGGCTTGACCAGCCTGTAGGGAATGCCGCTATCAATCGTGTTCCAAGAGAAATGATCACCCGGGAGGTTATGCAGGTGTGCGGATTGCTGGATTATCAAGGGGCCTTGGATATAGAAATCTCGGTTCCGGAAGGGGAACGGCTGGCAAAGCAGACCTTTAATCCAAGGCTTGGAATCGAAGGAGGAATTTCTATCCTGGGAACCAGCGGAATTGTGGAGCCGATGAGTAATCAGGCCATACTGGATACGATCAGGGTGGAACTGAATCAGAGGAGGGCACAGGGATTTGATTATGTGGCGGTCTCACCGGGAAACTATGGTCTGGATTTTATGAAAAAAACTTATGGATATGATCTGGACAGAAGTGTAAAATGCAGTAATTTTATCGGCGATACCATCGATATGGCAGTGGAGCTCGGCTTTCGGAAAATGCTGCTGACCGGGCATATCGGTAAGCTGATCAAGGTGGCGGGGGGCATTATGAACACCCATTCCCGGGAAGGAGACTGCAGAATGGAGCTGTTGGCAGCCGCTTCCATCAGACAGGGAGTTGAGACGGAGTATGTACGCAGGATTTTGGGATGTGTCAATACCGAAGAAGCGTTGCGTATCCTGAGCGGATGTGGCAGGCTGCGGGAGGTCATGGATGATGCCATGAAGCACATCTGTTATTATCTGGACAGAAGAGCAAATGGAAAGCTGGGAATAGATTGTATCATGTATGCCAATGAATTCGGAGAACTGGCAAAGAGTAAGGAGGCAGCACAATGGTTTACTTTGTTGGCGCAGGAACAGGCGCAGCGGATTTGATAACGGTCAGAGGAATGCGGTTTTTGCAGCAGGCAGATGTGATTATCTATGCCGGGTCTTTGGTCAATCCAGAGCTTTTAGATTATGCAAAAGGGGAATGTGAGATTCACAACAGTGCAAAACTGACTTTGGATGAGGTCATCTGCATTATGGAGCGGGCAAATGCCGAAGGAAAAGTAATCGTCAGACTGCATACCGGTGATCCGAGTATCTACGGAGCGGTCAGGGAACAAATGGATGAGTTGGACAGGCTGGGCATTGCTTATGAAAGCTGCCCGGGAGTCAGCGCTTGCTTTGGGGCAGCAGCTTCCCTGAATCTGGAATATACGCTGCCGGAGATTTCCCAGTCATTGATCATTACAAGGATGGAAGGAAAAACCAAGGTTCCCCCGGGGGAAAGTATCGAAAGCTTTGCATCGCACGGGGCTTCCATGGCGATTTACTTAAGTGCCGGAATGACAGAGGAACTGAGTAAAAGACTGATCGCAGGCGGATATTCCAAAGAAACGCCGGCAGCGCTTGTATATAAAGCCACATGGCCGGAAGAGGAAGTCTATCTGTGCACCATAGAGACTTTGCCTGCTGTTGCCAAAGAACATGGGATCACTAAGACGGCACTGGTTTTGGCAGGTGAGGCGATCACACATCAAAACTATAAAAGATCAAGATTATATGCACCTGATTTTACAACGGAATTCAGGCAGGCAAAGGAATGAATACCATGCACTATAGTATAATCAGTTTTACGAAAAACGGAATGATTCTTGCTGATAGAATCGCAAAGCAGCTGAAAGGGGAAGAAATCTCCCTGTATACAAAATGCTCTTTTGCAGGGGAAGCAGAAAATATGAATTCGGCGCAATATACAGAGCAAAGCACCGGTGGCTGGGCAAAAGAACAGATGGAACAAAAAAATATCCTGATTTTCATCGGAGCATGCGGAATTGCCGTCAGAGCCATAGCTCCGTGTATTACGGACAAGCTTCATGACAGCCCGGTACTTGTCATAGATGAAAAAGGGAAGTATGTGATACCGATCCTCTCCGGTCATATGGGAGGTGCCAATGAGATTGCCATTCGTATCGCATCCGCAATCGGAGCAGTATCTGTAATCACCACGGCAACGGATATGAATGGCAAATTTGCGGTGGATCTGTTTGCAAAAAAGAACGGATTGCATATTGCAAATAAAGACGGAATTGCAAAGGTATCTTCCAAAGTGTTGGCAGGAAAAGAAATTACCCTGTCCGTGGAAACGGGGCATTGGGATGAAAATGCGGGAAAACCGGAAGGCATCAGAAAGATTTCTTATCCGCCGCAGCAAAAAGTGGATATTTTGGTAACAACTGAAAAGAGAAATTTGGAAACATTAATCTGCCTTAAGCCAAAGGAGTATGTGATCGGTATGGGCTGCCGGATGGGCAAAGAAGCAGGCAGGATTGAGTCACTGATCCAAAGGAGCATAAAAGAGGCAGGGATTTCAAAAGAGCAGATTTATGCACTGGCATCCATAGACCGGAAAAAGGACGAGGAAGGATTTCTTGCATGGAGCAGGAAAGAAAATATCCCATTTCTGACTTTTACTGCCGGACAGCTTGAGGAAGTGGGAGGAAACTTCCATACCTCTGAATTTGTCAAAGACCGGGTAGGCGTCGATAACGTATGCGAGCGGGCAGCGCTGAAGGCATGCGGTTCCGGAGGAAAGCTGGTTTATGAGAAACATGCAGAGGATGGAATGACCATAGCCATAGCAAAAAGAGAATGGAGTATCACGTTTGATGAAAAATAAGATAACTATCATAGGAATGGGACCGGGAAGGGAAGAAATGATGACACGGGAAGCGCTTGGGGCACTGGAACAGTCGGATGTCATCATCGGATATACGGTCTATATTAAACTGTTGGGGAAGCGGTTTGCGGGAAAAGAAATGATGACGACACCCATGCGGCAGGAAACAGAGCGGTGCAGGCTTTGCTTTGAAGAGGCGGCAAAGGGAAAGCGGGTGGCATTAATTTGCAGCGGGGATGCGGGAATTTACGGACTGGCATCACTGATGTATGAAGTGGGAAAGGAATATCCGGATACGGAGCTTGCGGTGATACCCGGTATTACAGCCGCATGCAGCGGCGCAGCCATTTTGGGAGCACCGCTTAACCATGATTTTTGTGTGATCAGTCTAAGCGATCTGCTGACACCGTGGGAAAAGATCGAAAAGCGTCTGATGGCAGCAGCAGAGGGTGATTTTGCCATTGCAATCTACAATCCGGCCAGCCATAAACGAAAGGATTATCTGATGAGAGCCTGCGATATTCTGCTGCGTGTCATGGAAGGAGACAGACTCTGCGGTTATGTGGAAAATATCGGCAGGGAAGGTACTTTTGCCAAAACCTGTACTTTGAAAGAGTTGAGGGAAGCACAGGTCAATATGTCTACGACTGTATTTATCGGAAATTCCGGTTCGGAAATCATAAACGGAAAGCTGGTTACAAAGAGAGGGTATCAAATTGAAAGAAATATTGATATTTGCGGGAACAACTGAAGGACGAAAATTATCGGAGTGCTTATCGGCGGCAGGGATTATGCATACCGTATGTGTCGCTACCGAATACGGGGAGATTGTTTTAAAGGAACACCCCATTGCAAAGATTCACCGGGGCAGGATGAACCGGGAAGAGATTGGGGAATTTATTCAAAATGGTGAGTTTGCTGCGGTCGTAGACGCAACCCACCCTTATGCGGAGGTGGTAACGGAAAATATCAGGGCAGCTATGAGCAACCTTTCCATCCCCTATCTGCGGCTAAAAAGAGAAAACGGTGCAGAAAGTGACTATGGAAAAATCGTCTGTTTTGAAAGCAATGAGGCATGTGCAAAAGCATTGGAACAGACAGAGGGCAATATTCTGCTGACTACCGGCAGTAAAGAACTGGCTGTCTATTGTGCCCGCAATGAGATGAAAAAAAGACTATATGTGCGGATACTGCCGGGAATGGAAAGTTTGATGATTTGTATGGAACAAGGGATCTTGGGCAACCAAATTCTTGCGCTGCAGGGACCGTTTACGGCAGAGATGAATGAAGCGATGCTTCGTCAGTATCACATCAAATATCTGGTGACCAAAAAAAGCGGCAGGGCAGGAGGTTATCAGGAAAAATTGGAAGCGGCACAAAAGCTCGGCATTCCGGTCTTTGTGATCGGACAGGGCAAAGAGGAGGAAGGATATTCTTTTGAGGAGGTTTGCCACAGACTGGAAGAAATTTGCAGACAAAAGATAGCGTATACCGGTGGGTTTGAAATCATATTGGCCGGAACAGGTATGGGCAGCCGGAGCTGTATGACAGAAGAAGTGCACCGCGCTATTGAAAGTGCGGACATTCTGTTTGGGGCAGAGCGGCTCATAGAAGATTATCAGCCATCCTTGGGAAAAAAGCCCTTTTATCAGGCAGACCATATCATTCCGTATCTGGAACAACTTCAGGAATGTGGTCTGATGGCGGATCCTAAAAAGGTAGTAATCCTGTTTTCGGGAGACAGCGGATTCTACAGCGGTTGTCAGGGATTATACCGGGCACTGCAGGATGAGATTCATGCAGGAAAGCTAAAAGCCTCTCTTTGCATTATGCCGGGAATATCTTCCGTTGCATATCTTGCAGCCTGTATGGGGGAGAGTTATCAGGATGCCGCTATCTATAGTATGCATGGAAAAGAGCTTCTCAATTTGTCAGAGAAAATAAAACGGAAAAAGAAAACTTTTTTGTTACTGTCCGGAGTTTCTGATGTTAACCGGCTGGGGATAATTCTGACAGATGCCGGGCTGACTGACTGTGAAATAACGGCAGGCTACCGGTTATCCTACCCGCAGCAGAAAATCCTGTCTTTGAAACCGGAGGAATGCTGCAAGTTGAAAGAAGAAGGCCTGTATATCTGCTGTATTAATAATCCCCGGGCAGAAGAAAGACATTTGACACACGGGAAGCGGGATGCGGAATTTATCAGAGGGCAGGTGCCTATGACAAAGGAAGAAGTCAGAGAGGTAACTGTCTGCAAACTAAAACTTTATGAAGGGGCGGTAGTCTATGATATCGGAAGCGGAACGGGCTCTGTTGCCGTGGAAATAGCCGGACTTTCTGATGATATCCGGGTATTTGCCGTCGAAAAAAAAGATGAAGCGGTTTCGCTGATTGAAAAGAATAAAGAAAAGTTCCGGCTTGAAAATATTGAGATCGTGAAAACGGAGGCACCGGAGGGGCTTGCAGGGCTTCCCGCCCCTACTCATGCCTTTATCGGAGGCGGCGGTGGTAAGATACGGGAAATTCTGTCGGCATTGTATCGGAAGAATCCCGGAATGCGTGTGGTTATCAATGCTGTCAGCATGGAGACGATTTGTGAAATCAAAGAAATACTGTCCCTGTATCCGGTAGAACATGAGGAAATTGTACAGATGCAGATCAGTCGGGCAAGAAAAGCCGGAGCGTATCATTTGATGCAGGCAGAAAATCCTATATGGATATGTGCCTTTGATTTTTGTAAAGAAAAGTAGAGATAAAAGGAGAACGGTCATGAAACTGAATCGGATTATGATTGCAGCACCCGGAAGCGGAAGCGGTAAGACACTGCTTACCTGTGCACTGTTGAAGACATGCAAAGATATGGGACAAAAAGTGGTTTCCTATAAATGCGGTCCCGACTATATCGATCCTATGTTTCATCAAAAGGTACTGGGGATTCCTTCCAAAAATCTGGATACCTTTTTTACCGGAGAAGAAGAGACAAAAAGACTTTTCCTAAAAGACAGGACAGAAGAAGAATTTGCGGTTTTAGAAGGTGTCATGGGGCTGTATGACGGGTTGGGAGGAATCAGAAAAGAAGGATCTTCCTATCATCTTGCCGAGGTCACAAAGACTCCCATCATACTGGTGGTGGATACAAAAGGAATGGGACGTTCCGTGATCCCTTTAATCGCAGGATTTCTGACTTATGATAAGCAACAACTGATCAAAGGTGTTATTCTTAACAGGATCACAAAATCCTTTTATGGCACCATAAAGCCTTTAGTAGAAGAAAAACTACATATCAGTGTTTTGGGATATTTCCCGGAAGATCAGCAGTTTCATATGGGAAGCAGACATCTGGGACTTGTGATGCCGGATGAACAAAATAATATCAGACAACAATTACAAATGGCATCGGAACAGTTCAAGAAGTCGGTTTCCGTTGATAGGATCATGCAGATTGCAGAAGAGGCAGAAAAAATAGAAGGCAGCATACAGATACCGAGAGTTAGCATTGACTTACCAAAAGAGAAACGTCCTGTCATTGCGGTAGCTAAGGATGAATCCTTTTGCTTTTATTATGAGGATAATCTGGTGATGCTGCAGGAATACGGGGCGATTATAGAATTTTTTTCTCCGCTGCGTGACAAGAAATTGCCGGACGGATGCAGCGGGCTTCTGCTGGGAGGAGGATACCCGGAGTTGTATGCAGAGCAGCTTAGCGGGAACAAAACAATGCGCTCGGCAATCAGACAGGCGATAGAAAATGGCATGCCTGTCGTGGCGGAGTGCGGCGGTTTTATGTATCTGCACTCTTTTATAAGGAATAAAGAAGGAAAAGCATATGCCATGGTGGGAACAATCCCGGCTGAATGCCGCGATAAAGGAAAGACGGTCCGATTCGGATATATTGAAATAGCAGAAAGACAAAGCTGCTTTCTGCCGGAAGGTGAGAGGATAAAAGGACATGAATTTCACTATTTTGACAGTGAAAACAACGGAAGTGATTGCCTGGCCATAAAACCGGTTACGGCAAAGAGTTATCCCTGTGTCATAACCGGAGAAAACCATTGGATGGGATTTCCCCATCTTTATTATCCCTCCAATCCCTTATTTGCCAAAAGTTTTGTAGAAAAAGCTGCAGGATATGCAGAAAGCAATCTCTGATCATTTCAGGCAGCATCAGAATAGAGATTTTTGCTGATCACATTCAGCACATGATGCAGCGGTTTGAATAGGATCAGACATAATACAAAATTAGCCACGCAGTGTATAATGTCATAGGGAATACCTGCAATCCACCAGGTAAATGCCATGGACCATCCGCCGATAAAAAGATAGGGAATGGCGCACAGCGCACCGAAAAACAGACCGAAGACGCCGGATAAAATGGCATAGGGCAGGGGAGCAGCGTATTTGCGGAAGCACCATGCCAGCAAAGCCAGCAGGGGCCAGACATATAAATACATGATCCACCAGATGCCGAAGCCATACAGGCAGCCTTCGATAAAAACGAAAGTGTAAATGGCATAAATGGTCTTTCTGCCGAAGAAAAGTGTATACAATATGATGAACAACGATACGACTTCTACGTTAGGTAGAAAGGATAAGGCCAGTTTGCCTGCTTCCAGCGTTGCGGTCATAACACCGATCAGTGCAATATCTTTAATTGTCAGTGCTTTACTATTCTGCGCTGTAGGTTTCATATACTAAAGAAAATTCATCGCCGTCATTTACAGGCTGGGAGTCTGCACCATACTGTCCGTATTCTCCGTTGACATAGATGCTCCAGTAAGCGCCGTCTTTGTCATAATCAGCGGTTAAACCGTTTACGGTTTCAATGAAAAGACCATATTCACTTTCACTGCCTTCGACAGTCAGTCCGTCAATTTCATCAAATACTTCGGCAAGATATTCCGCATCCGTATCGGCATCATAAGCGGTTTCTGCACCGGTATCATCCACAACGGTAACGGTAACGGATTTTGCACCGGCTGTTGCTTTGGGTGAAAAGATCAGATACATTGCGGCAAAGATAACGATCAATGCAATTACAACGGCACTGATGATAATTAGTTTTTTGTTGCTTTTTTTGTTGGTTGTTTCACTCATTTTTTTTCCTCCTGTCAGTTAAACTGCAATAAAAAATCCCTCTGCGATGCAGAAGGACCGGTGAGTAAAAACAGACGATAAAATACTGTCATGTACTCAACCAATTCCTCGTGGCTGTGGTGTACGTAAATGCAGGCAGGTCTTCTGGCTTAATGATCACTACCGGATACCGTCTTCCCGTTTCCAGTGACTGATTGGCATCCGATTCCCATATTACAGCGACGAGATCGCACAGGATTTGCACCTGTTTCCCTTTTCACCGGACGGGCGGTGGATATGCCCGTCTGACACCTGTATTCTTTGACACTTAGGCAAGTGTAGCATAAAAATATGCGGAACGCAAATTTTTTACTGTTTTTTTCGGATAATTCTGTTAATATCATATGGGAACAAAACATTAAAGGAAATGATCGGAATGGAATTATATGATTTCTTAAAACAAAGAGTACAGAAGGATGATGGTTTTATTAAATACAGCCATCTTACCTTTACGGAATTGGGAAAGGGAAGTGCCAAAGCGGAAATAGCTGTGGATAAAGATCAGTTGAATCCCATGGGGACCGTTCACGGGGGATGCCTTTTCTCCATCTGTGATACGGTGGGCGGAACAGCAGCCATGACCCATGGAGTGGCGGTAACCACAACAACGGGAAATATTTCTTATTTGAATCCGGCCGCAGGCTGTGAGAAGCTGTATGCGGAAGCGGTGGAACTGAAAGCAGGGAGGACTTTGTACCGGTATGATGTTTATATCCGTGATGAACAGGGAACTCTGATCTGTAAAGCGGATATGGAATATTATAGATTGGACAAGCTACAATATTAATCCATAAAAAGCTGCGATATTAATCCATAAAATGGGTATGGTCAAGTTGCAGGATTTTTCGTATAATATCGATAATGTCTTTTGAAAAAAGTTTTGGAGGATCAAGATAATGGAAAAAATCAGAATCATTACGGATTCGGCAAGTGATATTTCTTATGAAGATGAAAAAAATCTTAATATAAAAGTACTGCCTTTTCAGGTTGCTTTGGGAGATCAATCCTATATCAGCAGGGTGGATTTTGATAATGACGGCTTTTATGAACTAATGGCACAGTATGACGAGATACCCAAAACCTCCCAGATCACACCGTTTGAATTTCAGGAACTGTATCTGGAACAGGCAAAGGCAGGGTATACGGATATTATCCTTGTGCTGATCAATTCGGAAGGCTCTTCCACTTATGCCAATTCTCTGATGGCAAAGGACATGTTTTATGATGAGCATCCGGAATATGAAGGGAAATTTCATATTTATAATTTTGACGGGAAGGGTTATTCTGCCCTTTACGGGGCACCGGTTGTCAATGCCGCTAAAATGGTGCAGGAAGGAAGAACGGCGGAAGAGGTCACCGCTTATCTTACGGAAAAACTGGACAAGCGCAGGATTTATTTTGGCATGTATACTTTACGTTATGCGGGAAAATCCGGCAGGATTCCCAGTGCGGCCGCTTTTGTGGGCGACAGGCTGAATCTCAAGCCGATCATGAAAATATATGATAAGTATATTTCGACTGCAGCAAAGATCAGAGGGGAAGGAAAGCTGATCGCCAAGATTGTGGACATGTGTCTTGCGGATATGGAGCCGGGAACGCCCTATGAGATCATTTACGGCAGTGATATGGATGCCAGAGAAGAAATGGAGAACATGATGAGGGAGCGCGTCGGCTATGGCCCTGCGGGATATTATCAGATTGGCGCAGCGGTAGCGGCCAATGCAGGACCAAGAACCGTCGGACTTTCTTTTGAAATCAAGAAAGGTTGTCGTTAATTATCGTCACCCATGCGGGCAGTCAGTCGGAATACATCGGAAGCTTTGCCGATGACAACGATATGGCTGCCTTCTTCAAAAATATGATTGCCGCCGGGCAGAGGATCGACCTTGGAACCGTTTTTGACGGCAATGATATTGATCTTGTAATTGCGGCGGACATCGACTGCTGCAATGGTCTGTCCGATCCATTCCGGCAAAAGGGGAATTTCGAAAATGGAATATTCCGAAGTCAGCTCAATGTAATCAAAGATATTTGTGGCATTGTAGCGGACTGCCAGCTTTTCTGCAATCTCCCGTTCGGGATAAAATACTTCATCAGCACCGATCTTCTTTAAAAAATCAGCCTGTCTTTGTCGTTTCGCTTTGGAGATGACACAGTTGGCACCCAGTTCTTTCAGGATCGAAGTGATTTCCAGGGATGCATAAAAATCTTCGCCGATTGCCACAAAGCAATAATCAAAGTTGTTGACGCCGATGGAGCGGAGTACGCCTTCGTTGGTACAGTCGCCGACAATGGAGTCCGGAAAGATGGGGGCAAGCTCCTGAATGATGTATTCATTTTTGTCGATGATCATGACATCATTTCCCATTTCCTGCATTTTGGCTGCAAGGTGCCTTCCCAAAGTTCCCATTCCGATTACTAATATTGATTTCATTTCGTATTTCCTCTTCT
>JBJEJA010000011.1:0-1899 GCA_051877575.1 Lachnospiraceae bacterium
GCATAGTCATTCCTAAATAGGTAATCATTTCTCCCCAATATCGAAAGCGCCAGGAAATAATGCCATAAAGGATACTAAATACAATCATTAGAATCTGTGCCCATACGTTACCTTTTGCTGCAAAAATCAAAGAGGTAACACCAACTAATGTGGCCAAAAGTGTCAATAAATCCAAATCACCCAATATCGCATTAGAAACAGTAACAACAAACAATGAGCCAATCCAAATAGCCCATTCTTTTTTAGATAAACTTAAAATCGGATTATTCATTTTAATGCTCCTTAAATCTATAAATTGAATTTATTAGATTTAAAGAACATTTCCGGATCTAATATTGGTATTCTCCGATTGTTTATAATCATTTTTAACCTCTTTCTCGGATTCTGAGTTGCTACGTACTTTTACCCGAAAAAAATTGAATTTATATTTATTGGTAAACCCTTCATCCAAATCAAAATTCAATATTTTGTAATGTTTCTCTTATCCAATCATAAACCTCGTTTACTATATCGTTGTTCGAATAGAAATCGATCGTTTCGCCGCTTATATGGATAGTCTGATCCTTTATCTCTCCATCTTGATCAACATAATAACTGTACCATGTAGAATATTGATACAGTGTACTTGATTTAGTCGGGTTTGCCGGAATTTCTTCATTTGAATCGACTACAATACGGTCTTCAAGACAGTTATCACGAATGCTCTCATACTGTTCTAAAAGTTTATCTGCATCACAATTTGTCACAAACTCAATTTGATCTGTAAGGTGACCCGCTTCATACTCCTCAAGCAATGTTTTGTTATCCATATCATTCAAATCTGAATCAGTAGATATATAGAAATTTCCGTCATTATCGTAAAATCCCAGCCTAAAACTGCCAACTATGTCCTTCTTCACAATATCATATAAATCCGTTCTTACGAGAAATACAATACGTGGAGGCTCGTTTTCATCAACACCGGATTGATTATGGGTTTTACTTCCGCTTTCACAACCTACGGAGCAAGTCATCAATATTAAAATTGCTAACACATACACGATTCTTTTCATGCAGTTCTCTCTTTCATTTCATACTAAAAAAAATTATCTTGAATTTAGGAAATTGGGGATTGTCTACTTTCTCTTTGGAATTGCCATACCTATAAGCATACCCAAAAGAAGACCTAATCCAATGCACATTCCTCCCCAAACGATTTGCCCGAACATTGCAAGTATAGCCATAGCAACACTTCCTGCCATAACACCAAACCACATTCCCAAAGCCATATAATTATCTTGCCTCTGTCCGCTCTCATTTTCTTCAATCTTTGATTCATCTTTATTCATTTGCAACATCTCCATAAATTTTTATAGTTTTCCGTCAATGATATTACATTTTTTCTCTTAAAACCGTAGCAACGCTCCCGCGAACAATCACAATAAAAAGTAGCTCTATCCGTTATTTTCTGTAAATCTTTACTAATTTATTGTGATACCGGATCATAACCGGCAAAGGAATAATAACCCCGCCACACATAGGGAACACACACCAAATCGTATCACCCACCATGACACCTATTCCATAAGACACCATGATGATTGCACCATAAACCAACCACATCAGTCCATGCTTTTTATTCCATGCTTTCACATCGGATATTTCATCTTCTCCGGGTGGTTTTTCTCCCGAATAAAAACCTACCGGAGTCTTACTCTTTAATTGAGAAATCCCGATCCCTATCATAAACACGGCCACTGCCAGATAAATTACCAAACCGATTACATCTTCCGCATTCATACTATATTCCTCTAATCATGCACCTATACAAGCTTCTATGGGTATAAATAGCCTTTTGGGATTTTCTTGCCCTCTTTCCACTCCTCTGACATGTCGGCGAAGGGTATAAATGGCATTTTT
>JBJEJA010000011.1:1999-16442 GCA_051877575.1 Lachnospiraceae bacterium
AAGGGTATAAATGGCATTTTTCCCTTCTCTTGCCCTCTTTCTGCTCCTCTGACATGTCGACGAAGGGTATAAATGGCGTTTATCAATAGACATTTTGAAGCTCGGAGGCAATCCCTATGGAACATCGGTACCTGAGGCAATCCCTATGGGAACATCAATACCGATGGCAATCCTTACGGGAACATCGGTACCAGATCCAGCCCTTCGTCCTCGGGAAGTCCGAATAACAGGTTCATATTCTGTACTGCCTGTCCTGCTGCACCTTTTACCAGGTTGTCGATGGCACCCATCATGATGATGCGGCCGGTACGCTCATCGATCTTGAAGTTGATGTCCACATAATTGCTGCCTTCTACCCATTTCGTCTCCGGGCAGACTCCTTTTTCCAGCACACGGACAAACTTCTCATTTGCGTAATATTTGTCATAGGCTGCCTTGACTTCCTCATAGGAGGGCAGGCTGCCGTCGGCTTTTCTCTTAAGGGTTGCGTACTCTGTCGCCAGAATGCCTCTGTTCATGGGTACAAGGTGAGGAGTGAAATTGATCAGAATGGGTTCGCCTGCAGCATAGCCCAACTGTTCCTCGATCTCCGGGGTATGACGGTGGGTTGCCACTCCGTATGCCTTGATGTTTTCATTGACTTCGCAGTAGAGGTTATTTACTTTTGCACCTCTGCCTGCTCCGGAAGTGCCGGACTTGGCATCAATGATCAGCGTGTGGACATCAATGAGACCTTCCTTGACAAGCGGATAAGCGGTCAAAATGGAACAGGTCGTATAGCAGCCGGGATTGGCTATAAGCCGGGCTTTTTTTACATCCTCCCTGTTGATCTCACAGAGCCCGTAAACGGCTTCTTCTATGTATTGCGGGGATTTATGCTCGATTCCGTACCATTTTTCATAGACCGATACGTCCTTGATCCGGAAATCGGCACTCAAATCCACAATCTTTACCTTATTTAAAATCGTATCATTGACTAAGGATGCACACAGGCCCTGAGGTGTTGCCGTAAAGATTACATCCACCTGATCGGCAAGCTGCTCCATGTTGTCATCCATACACTTGTCATCTACAATCTGAAACATATTTCCGTATACAGAAGAATACTTCTGATCTATATAACTTCTGGAGCCGTACCAGACGATCTGTGCATCCTTGTGCTGTGTCAAAAGCCTTACCAGCTCCCCTCCCGCATAGCCTGTTGCTCCGATAATTCCTACTTTGATCATGATTTCTTTCATCCTTTCATTTGTCTGAATAACATACACATTTTATCATACTTGAAAGAGCGGTTAAATTCAAGATTTTACCACTTTTGCCATTTCCGCTTTTTCGTCTTCCTCCGCCCCGCTTTGGTCATGGCACGTGCATAATTATAATTCCAAATTGCATAATATTCAAGCATTTTGTATTTTATGCATAAATTAGTTGAATATTCATCGTTTTATGCATTATTTTGTGGTTGCAATATTCAAAATAATGATGTATATTAGTTTCAGAGCGCATTTTAGGAAGATTTTTACATATAGAATGCAGCAGAAAAACATATTATGATGGAGGCTTTTACAATGAAGGAAAAAGTTATTTTAGCTTACTCCGGCGGACTTGATACTACCGTTATCATTCCCTGGTTAAAGGAGAATTACGACTACGACGTTATCTGCGTGTGTGCTGACTGCGGTCAGGGCAACGAGCTGGACGGTCTGGAAGAAAGAGCAAAGGCATCCGGTGCGGAAAAATTATACATTGAAGATCTGACAGATGTTTTCTGCGACGAATACATTGTTCCCTGCGTACAGGCACATGCAGTTTATGAAAACAAATATTTACTGGGAACATCCATGGCACGTCCCGCCATTGCAAAGAGACTGGTTGAAATCGCACGTAAAGAAGGGGCAACCGCTATTTGCCACGGTGCAACCGGTAAGGGAAATGACCAGATCCGTTTTGAGCTGGGTATCAAAGCTCTGGCTCCCGATCTTCGTATCATCGCCGCATGGAGAGATCCCAAATGGACATTAAATTCCCGCGAGGAAGAAATCGAATACTGCCGCGCACACGGCATCAACCTTCCTTTCTCCGCAGACAACTCTTACAGCCGTGACCGTAACTTATGGCACATCAGCCATGAAGGTCTGGAACTGGAGGATCCTGCAAACGAGCCTAATTATGATCATCTGCTTGTACTTGGAACAACACCCGAGAAGGCTCCCGATGAAGGCGAATATGTGACCATGACGTTTGAAAAAGGTGTTCCGAAGTCCGTAAACGGCAAAGAAATGAAAGTCTCCGATATTATCAAAGAACTGAACAGACTGGGCGGCAAACATGGTATCGGTATTGTTGATATCGTAGAAAACCGTGTTGTAGGTATGAAATCCCGCGGCGTATATGAGACCCCCGGCGGAACCATTCTGTACGAAGCACATCAGCAGCTTGAGGAACTGATCTTAGATCGTGAGACAACGACAATGAAACTGGATATGGGTAATAAATTCGCTCAGATCGTTTACGAAGGAAAATGGTTCACTCCTCTTCGTGAAGCGGTTCAGGCATTTATCGAGTCCACACAGCAGTACGTTACAGGAGAAGTCAAATTCAAACTGTACAAAGGCAATATCATCAAAGCCGGCACAACAAGTCCTTATTCTTTATACAATGAGAGCATTGCTTCCTTTACAACCGGTGATTTATATGATCATCACGATGCGGAAGGCTTTATCAACTTATTCGGCCTTTCCAGCAAAGTTCGTGCAATGAAAATGCAGGAAGCAGAAGGCAAATAAAATTATTACAAGACCGCCATTTCCTATGGCGGTCTTTCTTTTTTTGTGCTATCCTTTATTTAGAACAATTGTCTTGTTTAAAAGAGGGAAACAGCATGAATGTCATACTAGCCATTGCGGTTTATGTTATCTGTATGAACCTTTTGGGGTTTATCATTATGGGAATCGATAAATACAAAGCCAAAAAGAAGACCTTCCGCATTCCGGAAGCAACGCTTTTTACCGTTGCCATATTCGGCGGAAGTCTTGGCACGACCCTTGGCATGTTTCTGTTTCGCCACAAGACAAGACACTGGTATTTCCTTTACGGCATGCCGTTGATTTTATTGATACAGGCAGCCATCGTTTATTTTCTTTACCGCTCTCCCATTGAATTCCTGTTTTTATAACAACAGGAAATGAGACGGAGCCAAAACAGTAAAGCGGGAAATCAGTAAAAGCAGCGCAGCTGACAAAACGGGGGGATTTTTATGTACATTGCGGTTGTAGCGGATAACATTGCGGACAGAAAACAATTAGAGCGCCTTTTAGGCCGGGCAAATGATGCACTTTCTTCGGAAACGGGCACTTTATATATCGATGCCTACGGAGATGCCGAGAGTCTGTTAAAAGCTCCGATGAAATACGAACTTTTCTTTATTGATATGACACTTTCTTCCGATGGAGGCAAGGAAATCATTGATCATTTGAAAGAAGCCGGGGTTCCCGGACAGATTGCGGTCTGCCGTTCGGAAGACACCCCTTTCTCCTATCAGGATGCCATTGACGGAATCCTTTCCATCCAGAAACCCATCGCAACGGCTCCTCTGCATAAATTGATACAGGATGCCCATAAAATACAGCTTCAGGCAAGCGTTCCCACCATCGAAATCCGCAGCGAAACCGAAACCCATTATGTCCCCGTCGAAAAAATACTGTATGCACAAGGCAAATCTCATCTGGTCTATGTTCATTTGGAAGACGGAAATGTCCTATCCATGCTGGGGGAAATTGATGACTTCTTCCGCTGGGTCAGTCATTATCCCGAATTTTTCTACGTAAAAAAAGACACGGTCTTAAATCAAAACCATGTCCTTTCTCAAACCAAAAAAGAATACCAATTAACAGACGGAGAAAAAATTTCCGTTCCGCGCTTTTCTTTTCTGTCCAAATAATATTACATTTACGAAATAAAAAATCCATTACACTGCAATTATGACACCGCCGTCATTTGCATACATACTGCTGATACCCGCAGTATCCAGCACATTTATATCGGAAAATAAACCTGTTTTTTCCAAAATATCTTTTACATAAGCCGCTCTCTGCGGTGCGTTACAATGTGAGATCATCAGCGGTCTCCCGGGTGTCTGTGCTTTTTCCACAATCACAGTCTCTGCCAACTTGGCGAGCGCTTTTTTGATGCCGATCTTCTGTCCCAGTTGGATTATGACACCATCGTCAGTTGCCCCCATAACCGGTTTAATATTCAAAGTAGAAGCAACAATCGCCTTGACTGCCGAAAGCCTACCGTTTTTTCTCAAAGTTTCCAGATTGTCCAGTACAAAATAAGTATTCATTGATAGCTTGTATTCTTCCGCCTTCACGACAACCTCTTCAAAACTCAGTCCCGCTTCTGCCAGTTCGTAAATCTTTAATCCGATCAATGTCTCTCCGATGGAAGCGGAGCAGGAATCGAAAATATGAATCTTTGCCGTATCATTGGTTTCATAATACATATCAACAGCCGTCTTGGCACTGTTATAGCTTCCGCTCAGATTACCGGAAAGTGTCACGATATAAACTTCATCATAACCATCAAACAGTTTCATATACTGTTCCGGAGACGGGCAAGCCGATTTCGGACAGGCAGGACATTCCGCCACTCTTTTTAAAAATTCCGCCTGATTGAAAGTCTCATCATCCATCTGGTGCCATTCACCAACCTGAAGCTGCAGAGCCACATGCTCAAACACAGGATTTTTCTCCATTTCCTCGGTAAATTCTCCGCAACTGTCAATTAAAATCTTATACATAACTTTTCCTCGAATATTCTAAAATGTAGTTTTCATTACTACATATGATAGCACATATAATTCCATTTGAAAAGGTCAATATAGATATTTTCTCGTTTTTATATTATTTTAATTATTCACTGCCATGCAGAGACGATTTTACCAATGACTCTGCATATTTCATATAGCGATAAACATGGAAATATGCTAGACTTTATATGGATGATATTGAAGATTAAGACACTTTATATTATGTACAGTAAGAGAGGCTTTTATGATTGCACTGGAAATCAAAAATATCAAAGAATTTATGAATCATTTTTTGGGAAGTGAAGCATTTGACAGTTTCTATCTGGAAGAAGCAACCATTACAACCTACAATACATTTATGATTGACGGGCATACGGTAAATGCCTTTTATGAAGGTACCGACAATGCCGGAAATCCCATGGAAAAGCCCGGTCCTTTTTCCTCCTGGAAACAGATGCGCCCCATCTGCTTTTCCCTGATCAAAGGGAACCGCTCCCCGGTGTCATTTAAATTCGTGCTGCACGCCGGAGACCGTTATCTGGATCGGTTAAAATCCAATCCACAGGCATTCCCTCATGTTTCTCACATCAAAGCCCTTGCTGTCAATATCCGTTTTGAAGACGGCGCCCTGAAGTGCATTACCGGCACTTCCTATGATACCTTCATCATGGACAAGACCATTGATAACATCTGGGACGGTGACTTTGTATCCTCCCTGACTGCCATGGGCATTCGCTTCGAACTGTTGTCATAAACGGCTGCCTCTTCCCACTTTCTCTAAGGCGACTTTTTATGATGCTTTCATGCCTGTCAGATAGCCACACACCATCTCTGCGTCCCTGGGATCCAAAAACGAAAGTTCCATTTCCCTGATGGTTCCCCGGAGATAAGTCTCTGCCAGCAAACCAAGGTGATCATTTTTTCTTCCTTCCTCTTTTAAAGAAATATGTATGCCTTCTGCGCTCACAAGTTCCACATCTCCGTTACACTGAAATAACACTTCGAAAAATTTTTTTGTATCGCTGATATTATAAATCTTCATAACCGCTTCCTCCTTTTCTTTGCTGTGTTTCCCATTGCATCCTGTCTTTGTTGTTGATATAATTATATTGCATATAAAACCCAAAAAGAAACAAAGATATAGCCATTTTTTGTTACTATATCGCCTATTTGAAAGGAAGGTGGCGCTATGGTTATAACTACACTCTCCGTTGATGACACTTTACGGGAAACGATTGAACTTTCCAACAAAGCATTCCCACACGCCGTATTGTTTACAAGCCTCATGAATTATCATGAAAAATATGTCTCCTGGCACTGGCATCCCGAAGTGGAATTTCATTGGATCCTGCGCGGTACTGTTGAAATCTCCACAAGCAACCGCACTTACAAGCTGGAGGCGGGTGACGGTGCTTTTATCAATTCCAATGTCCTGCACACTCTGCGTCCGGCAACAGGTGAACTGCCGACCTCACTGACACAGCTATTCGACGTGCGCTTAATTTCCGGCGGCCCCGGCAGTCTGATCTGGCAAAAATATGTCCGCCCCGTCATAGAAAATAAAAATATCGAAATGGTAGCTTTTCATCCGGATAAGACAAATCAGCGGGCAATCCTCGATCTTCTTCGCAGCTCCTACGACATTGCCGAAAAAGAGGATTACGGCTATGAAATCCAAGTCCGCAATTCACTGTCTTCGGCCTGGCTTTTCATGTGCAAAGAGCTGGAGGAGAATCTCACCGTTTCACGTATTTCAAGGAAACACGATGAGGAACGGATTAAAAGTATGCTTTTGTATATCCGGGAAAACTACACACGGAAAATAGAACTGGAAGAGATTGCCGCTGCAGCCAACATCAGTACGCGCGAGTGTCTGCGCTGTTTCCGCAGTAGTCTCGATACCACACCCTTTACCTATCTTCTGGATTACCGCATTCATGCTGCTTCCAGACTTCTTCGGGAAACCGACAAATCGGTCACTGAAATTGCATATGAGACAGGCTTTTCCACGGTCAGTTATTTCAGCAAAAAATTCAGAAGTATCATGAGCTGTACTCCACTGGAATATCGAAAAGAAGCAGATTCTGCACAAAAGGCACTTACTGCTCTCCCAACAGCCCCGCAGACAGGCTGATCTTACTTTCGGATCTTGGGTTTTGCCACCAGGGAAATCAGGTATGAAAAGATCAGTGCCGCGCTGCATCCTGCGGCTCCGGCTTTGAATCCACCGGTAAACAGACCGATAAAGCCGTCTTGATCTACTGCTTCTTTCACACCCTTCATCAACGTATTCCCAAAGCCAAGCAGCGGCACACTTGCCCCCGCGCCGGCAAAATCCATAAACGGTTCATACCAGCCAAAGAAGCTGATCACCGCTCCCAGACAGACCAACAGCACCATGATACGCCCGGGCAACATTTTCGTCTTTTCCATGAGAATCTGAGCCAGGGCGCATATGATGCCGCCAACTAAAAATGCTTTTAAATAAATCATTGCCATTCCTCTTTTCATGATACGATTCAAAATCTTTTCTTATATCATGTCCGAAAAGAGTTTTTTTATGCATGAAAATACATACAGCTATCATCTTATATTTTCATTTTATTTCAGATACGCAATGACTTCCACTTCGCAAAGTACATTCTTGGGAAGCGTTTTCACAGCCACGCAGCTTCTTGCAGGCGGTATCTGCGTAAAGTATTTTGCATATACTTCGTTAAATGCACTAAAATCATTCATGTCAGCCAGAAAACAGCTTGTCTTTACCACATTGTCATAGGAAACGCCTGCTGCCTTCAGCAATTCCCCGATATTTTTCATAACCTGTTCCGCCTGTACCGCAATATCGCCCTCTGCAAGAGCTCCCGTCTCGGGAATGATCGGGATCTGACCCGATGCAAACAGGAAATCTCCTGCGATAATTCCCTGTGAATAAGGTCCGATTGCTGCCGGTGCTTTGTCTGTACTGATTTTCTTTAACATTGTGTTTACCTCCGCTGTTCATATATTTTAAATAAAATTTATTGTATTTTTCCGTTTTCAGCCCTCTGCAAAATTGACGGTCACATAGTAGCCTCTTTCATTTTCTATGATATCCACGACCGTTCCTTCCTTTGCCAGAAGCCGTTCCCTGAAAGGGATATTCCCTGACATGGCAAGTGACGGATCAATGGTATAATAATAACTGCTGGGGAGAACGCCTTCCGTCACCGTAATCTTATCTCCCACCTTCAAAAGCCCTTCCCGCTCCATTTTAAATTCCATTTCCCGCATTTAGAACCCATCCCTTCCGATTTTTATCTCATTCTTCTTTCTTATTCCGTCAGGCATTATTTTCCTTATCAAGCACCTTGCGTGCCACTTCCGCTGCAGCCAGCTCCGCTTCCTGTTTCTGTTGCTCTTCCTCCTGTTTCCGGCGTTCCCTTTCCGCCCACACCTTGGGAAGTTCTTCTTCCTCCAGAAGCTCGGTGAACACCTCTACAATATGAGGATCAAACTGTGTACCGGCACATCTGCGAAGTTCCTTGATCGCATCCTCCTCCGGCATTGCCTGATGATAAGGCCTGTTATGTACCATGACATCATGGGAATCCACAGCCGAAATAATACGGGCAAGCAGCGGGATCTCTTCTCCCTTTAAACGGTTGGGATAGCCAGTCCCGTCCCACTTTTCATGGTGGGATAAAATACAATCCGCTATATCTCCCAATTCCGGCGAAGACTTTGCAATACGATATCCCTTCACCGTATGCTGTTGCATGATCTTAAACTCTTCGTCATTCAGCTTTCCTTTTTTCACCAGCACATGGTGGGGAATTGCAACTTTGCCGATATCATGCAGCACCGCCAGAAGTTCCAGCTTGCCGATATCCGAATCCGAGAGGTTCATTCTCTTGCCAAGCCTTGCAGCCATTTCTCTGGTACGTTCCACATGTTCTTCTGTTTCGTAATCGCTCTCACTGAGGGTCTGTTTCAGAGAATCCACCAAAGAACTGCTGGCGGAATTATCGCGTAGCATCTTTTTATTCTGCATACTGGTGCGCGCATCCGAAAGAACACGATCCATAGTCACATCCTCACGTTCTTTTACCGCGATACCGTATTCCACATGGACCTCATTATCTTTTGAGAAGAATTTTTCCAGATCTCTCTTGATCGCTTCAAATACAGCCGCCGCATCCTCATGGGTTTTTCCTTCCATGACCGCCAATATATCTCCGTTATCCAGTTTTGCCGCAAAAGTTTCCTCGCCGATATGTACCCTGACGCAATGTGCCAGCTGCTGCATAACAAAATCACCGTATGCCGAACCGAATTTGTCATTCAGGCTACGCAGACCGTTAATGTTGCAGACACCCACCGCCACAGGCCAATAGCGGCTGTCACTCCATTGCGGCACCTGTGTCAGATAACTCTGCTTGTTATAAAACCCTGTCAATGCATCATAGAGAGTGGACTGCTCCAATTCAAAGTATGTTTTACGCATGGAAGTGATATCGTTAAATACAAATATCTTTCCCAACCCGCGGTTTTTACTGTCCTTCATACATTTGAACTTACACTGGAAAATATGATTCTCTCCGGAAATCTTTGCTGTCCATTCAAATTCCTGATCCTTTTCCGCATTGCGAAATCCGCCGAACTCTCCTTCACGGACAAAATCGTCCATGGTCATAACCCCAACCTCAAACCGCACACCCGGCATAACCTTCAGAATATCCGAGCTGTAATCCGCCAGGTGTCCCTCGTAATCAAAAAGAACAACCGGCTCACTCAGATAATTTAAGATCATTTTTCTGGTAATGTTCAAAGTCACCATAGGAAGATAATGGAACGTATTATAATACATCAGGATTCCTACCACACAATACAGAACAAAGGAAATATCCACCGGAAGAATGCCTGTCATATTCAGATTTAATACATTGACACAGACAGCGGCCGCAACGCCGACAATCAGCATATAATAACGTTTCCAATATACTTTGGGTGTCTCACCGCATTTCAGAATCAACAGCAGTACAGCAAAAAGTACAATGATAATAATGTAAGCATTGTGTATCACATACGGAAGCTTAGGTATATATCCCAGCACAAAATCTTCCCCAAAGGGAATCCTGCAAAAGTCCAAAGCAATATTATTATAAGGATTTAAGAGCATGAATACCGCATCTACAAATGCATAGGCATATATACAATATGAAAACACTTTGGGAACTTTTTCTTCCCAGCCGATAAACGCCAACACATATTCATAAAAGAAAATCATCATGATATCCATTGTGATAAAAGTCAGACTGAGCGCCACCGACTTAACCATAAAATCGGTTCCGGTAATGTTAAAAGAATAAAAAACAACCAGCAAAAAAGTAGCAAGCATAACCTTGCCAATCTTAATGCCGATTGTTGTATTTCTTTTATATGCTTTTAATAAAATAAGCGCTGCAACCAGTGCGACTAAATAATATAATACTACAATCCCCTGCACAGCCGTCTTCCTCCCCAATTTCCCGTCTGTTCATTTGCTTATCCGATTTTATCAATTATATCATACCCGGATAACAATGTCACGAAAAAAGGTAACTGACGGCATTCTTTCGAAGGGATTCCGCCAATGGGATTCCGCTAGCAGCTTTCCAGTACGACCGCATGAGCAATCCCCGGTACACTCTGTCCCTCATTAAAACTGGTCTTATTCAACAGTGCGCCGGTCGGAATAAATAGCACGCGTTTCCAAACCTTCTCCCGGAGCTTCTTCAAAATGTAAGCTGACAATACTGTCGCCGCACATCCGCATCCGCTTCCTCCCGAAAGCGTTCCCTTTTGATCATCATCGAAAATTTCTATTCCACAGTCCATGTGATTTGCACTGATATCAAATCCCTTTTGCTTCATCAATTCAAATAACGCCTGTTGTCCTACTCTTCCCAGATCCCCGGTGATGATCTTGTCATAATCAGACGGTGTCCTTTGAAAGTCCCTCAGATTTGTCGCAATAACATCGGCTGCCGCCGGTGCCATGCTGCATCCCATATTAAAACTGTCCTTCACTCCAAGGTCCACGATTTTTCCTGTTGTAACACCTGTTATCAATGCTTTCGGACTGGTTCCTTTTTCAATAGACAGCAAAAATGCACCGCTTCCCGTCACGGTTCTGGTGGCGCAGGGCGGACGCTGTCCCCCATACTCCATCGGAAAACGGAATTCCTTTTCCGCACTGGCAAAATGGCTGGATGTGACACACATGACGTTTTTTGCGAACCCTCCGCCCAAGATCATGGCGCCGAGACTGATCGTCTCGCCACAGGTAGAGCAGGCTCCGTAAAGCCCGAACAGAGGAATCTCAAATTCCCGCAGTCCGAACGAAGTGGCAATGGTCTGTCCCAACAGATCGCCCGCTAATAAATAACGTACGTCATCTTTATTTATTCCTGCTTTTCCCAAGGCCAGCGTAACCGCTTCTTTCTGCAAAGTGCTTTCCGCTTCTTCCCAACTGGCACATCCGAACGCTTCGTCATCACCGACCATATCGAACAATTCGCCGAGAGGACCCTTTCCTTCCTTTTCACCGACAACCGAAGCCGATTCCCGGATATAAATCGGCATGGGTAATTTTACGCTCTGTTTTCCAACCGCAAATATTGCTTCTCTTTTTTCTTCCATTCCCGTTCCCTTCCAATCTGCCTTATTTTTCAAAAATCCAAAAGGCTTTTCTTGTTTATTATCTCTGAAGGAATCGAACGTTATTCATTTTTATCAATATTTTATCCCATTCAGTTTTTGCAACTATTCATTCATTTCTGTTTTGTTTTTTCTTTACAAGCAACTTTTTTGACATTTTTCTTTGCTATTTTGCAAGTTTGTATTCATTTTTCTCTGTATTTTCACATTTTTCAACAAAAAAAGCTGCCATATCCGAATGTTCATGTCATTCAGATATCACAGCTTCATATGTTTCATTATCCTGTATTTTATATATGGTGCTCCATTTCCCGCTTTAAGACATCATCAATAAATTCTTTATCGGATACATCCAGCTGCCTGCTTGCTTTATACTCCTGTACGATTTCCTTGATCTTCTCGTACTCCAGCTGTCTTAAATATTCCGGATCTTCTTTGATAAATCTGTCATAAGCCGCCAGATATTCAGGACTCTTTTTGTACTCATCCACAATCCTGACTACTTCTTCATGCTCATCTTCATAAACAGGACGATTGACCTGAACCTGAGACGGCGTCTCGCTCTCGGCTTTTTTCTTATATACCTCTTCAATCTTTGGTCTGGGGCTGCCATGCATCTTATAATTTCTGACCGCCGCAACTACTTTGGTATACTCTTCATCACTGGCATTCACCCACGCTTCGCTCTTATAAATGGCGTTATAGAGCTCATCCATGGTCTGGAAACGATCTTCGTTGTGGATTTCCAGCCCTTTCATAATGGCATCTTCTATCTGGGGTGCGATCTGAAAACCATATTCGCTGGGTCGCTTCAGTTCTTCACCGAATAACCGATCCGTCACATCCAGAGGCTTAATACCGGTAATACAACGATAGATTGTCCCGCACAATGCATAGATATCCGTCCACGGTCCCTGTTTTCCTTTGGTACGCAGCTGTTCAGGCGGTGTATATCCGGATTTCTTAAATACGGATATGGTCCGATCCTCATCTGCGGAATTTGCACGCGCCGTACCGAAATCAATCAGATAAACCCTGTTGCTGATATTGGAAATCATAATATTATCAGGACTGATATCCCTGTGGATAAAGCCGCTTTCATGGATTTCCTTTAATGCCAGCATAATAGGCTCTATAATCTTTAACGCTTCTTCCACCGTTATCCTGCCGCCAGAATATTCCAACAACTTTCGCAACGTCATCCCATCAATGTAATTCATGACCAGATATGCCGTTCCGTTGTCCTTAAAGAAATCCAGAACGGATACAATGGCAGGTGTATTACGGAACTTGGCAAGCCGCTTCGCCTCATCCAGAAACTTATCCCTCTGTTTGATAAAGAACACTTCCGCATCCCCCTCATTGGGAATAACCTGTGCACCCGTTCCCCTTGCCCTGCTGGCATAATTGCGGGGAAAGAATTCCTTGATGGCAACCTGTGCATCCAGATTGATGTCATAACCGATATATGTAATGCCAAAGCCCCCCTCACCGAGAACTCTGCCCATTAGGTATTTATCTCTTAAAAAACTGCCCACGGGTAAATAGCTTTCGCTTAACTTAATGTCCGAAAACTGCTTTCCGCAACAGTTGCAGACACCCGCATCATCTACCTCACCCTTCATGCAGTTAAAACAAATTTTACTGATGTCCATGCTAATCTCCTAGAGCAATTCTTCTTTCATTATAACATAGGTTGGTACTTTTTCCACAATAAAAAAGAAAAAATATAACAGAATATTTTTTCTTTCACTTGTGACATATATAAGCCCAGCTGCAATCCGCACAAATATCATGGATTTTGCCGGTATCAAGGATTTTCTCTTGGATGATCCGCTGCAGCTTTTCATATTCTACAGGTGTCCCCGGGGACAAAGCAGTCTCTTTGATGACTGCCTTGTCATATTTATATACTTTTTCTCTGCTTTTACACGTGCCCCGGGAAATATTGGGACATTTTTTGCAGATTTCATCTTCTTTTTCCACAAGAACAATCTGAGAATCCTTTTCCTGCAATTTCTCTATGGTATTTCTCATATGTTCCGTAAATTCACTGTTATAGCCTTTTCCTTCGAAAAAGCGGATACACAAAATGTGATGAGGTCTCAATTCAATCATTTGATAAACCTTGCCAGCCTTTTATCCAAAAATATTGCCAGTGCAATTTTACAAAGATCCGGGATGATATACGGCAGTACACACCAGGAAAGCGCCGTTGCCACACCGATTGCACCGTTGGCTTTGCCGAATACATACATAAACCAGACCGTTCCGAACGCATAGCATGCAACAAGTCCCAGCACCATGGCAATGATCATGACAGGAAGCTTTTTCCCGAAAGCTTTCATGATACCGCCGGTTATCAGCGCCGTAAAGACAAATCCGATAATATAGCCTCCGGTCTGACCGAATAAAACTCCGAGACCGCCTGAAAATCCTGCAAAAACCGGAACTCCAACCGCTCCCAGAATAATATATACCAGAACCGCCAGGGTTCCTCTCCAAAGCCCCAGCATGGCAACCGCCGCAAATACCGCAAAGGTCTGCAAGGTAAACGGTACGGTCATGGGAATATTGATCCATGAACAAATTGCCATCAATGCCACAAACATTCCTATGTATGCCAGATCCAAGGGTTTCATTTTACTTGTTTTATTCTTCGTTTCACTCATTTAAAAAACTCCTCTCATGTAGGTCGCACCTATCATAGCATGAGGAGTTTTAATTGTCAACTTTTATTCTATCATAGTTAACATTTTATTATTGAATTCAAAAGGATGATTCCCGTTACCATTACAAGGCAGCCCGTTGCTGTTTGCAACACGGCCTTCGGCTTTGATACTCTTACATTTTCTTCTCCATTTTCACTGTCGTCGGATTTCATTCTCAGTATCAATAGATAAGCTGCTATTGCAGTAATGACAGCAGATATCCCGTATGCTCCGTAAACTT
>JBJEJA010000012.1:0-1147 GCA_051877575.1 Lachnospiraceae bacterium
CAGCTGGCGACGTTGTTCTCGTAGGTGGATGATGGATGAACACCATCATTGAGCGGATCACGGAAGCGATAAAAGATATTCTCATTGGTTTTATTACTTCCGGACTGGAGGATATGTTTGTAGAGGTAAATGAAAAGGTAGGTACGATTTCCGAACAGGTAGGGCAGACACCGCAGGGATGGAATGACGGTATCTTCAGTATGATACAAAACCTGTCCCAGACGGTGGTCGTACCGATCGCAGGCATGATCATCACATTCGTCCTGTGCTACGAACTTATTACGATGGTGACGGAAAAGAACAATATGCATGAGTTTGAGACATTCAATATTTTCAAATGGATCTTCAAGGCATACGTTGCCATTTATCTGGTGACGAATACGTTTGATATTGCGATGGCTGTTTTTGATGTGGGCCAGCATATCGTAAACGGAGCCTCCGGAGCAATCAGCGGAAGTACGGAAATTGATGCTGCTTCCGCTGTATCAAACCTGCTGGACCAGCTGGAAGAGATGGAGATCGGGGAGCTGTTCCTTCTTTCTCTGGAAACGATGCTCATTTCTATTACCATGAAAATCTTATCCGTCATTATTACAGTGGTAATGTACGGCAGGATGATTGAGATATATCTTTATACTTCCGTGGCACCTATCCCGTTTGCGACAATGACCAACCGGGAATGGGGCAATATTGGAAACAACTATTTGAAAGGGCTTTTTGCACTGGCATTTCAGGGATTCTTTATGATGGTCTGTGTGGGGATTTATTCTGTTTTGGTGAATTCCATGACAGTATCCACCAACCTTCATGGGGCAATGTTTTCAGTTGCAGCATATACGGTCATACTGGCATTTTCGCTGTTTAAGACCGGAAGCCTTTCAAAATCTATCTTCAATGCACATTGATCAGTACGAAGGGAGGAAATATCCATGGCCTATGTGCCTGTACCAAAAGATCTGACAAAAGTTAAAACCAAAGTAGCATTGAATCTGACAAAACGCCAGCTGATTTGTTTTTCACTGGCTGCTGTCACCGGGATACCGTTTTATCTGCTTACAAAGGACGTAATCGGGTCAGATATTGCTGCCATTTTGATGGTAACGATCATGCTGCCCTTTTTCTTTTTGGCAATGTATGAGAAAGACGG
>JBJEJA010000012.1:1247-15986 GCA_051877575.1 Lachnospiraceae bacterium
GAAACAGGAGAAGAAGCGCCGGAAGGCCAGGAAAGCTCCTTCGACAGCCCAGCAGAGTATCCCGTATCACAGAATGTTCGCGGATGGTGTATGCCAGGTGACCAGGACATATTTTACAAAGACCATACAGTTTTACGATATCAATTACCAGCTGGCTCTGAATGAAGATAAGACAACCATTTTTGAAAATTACTGTGATTTCCTGAACTACTTTGATTCCTCTATCCGTGTCCAGTTATCTTTCCTGAACCAGCAGGTCGGAGAGGGAGCGTTTGAAAGAAGCATTGATATTCCGGACCAGGATGATGGCTTTAATGAAATACGTGAAGAATACCGGACGATGCTGAAAAGCCAGTTATCCAAAGGGAATAACGGGCTGGTAAAAACAAAATACATAACCTTCGGTATTGAGGCTGAAAATCTCAAAACTGCCCGGCCAAGGCTGGAGCGGATCGAGGCGGATATCCTGAATAATTTTAAAGTTCTGGGGGCGCAGGCCCGCTCCCTGAATGGAAATGAGCGGCTGGAGATCATGTTCCATATCTTCAATCAGGACCGGATGGAGCCCTTCCGGTTTGATTACCGGATGCTGCCAAAGATGGGGCTGCGGACAAAGGATTTTATTGCACCGACTTCCTTCAACTTTTCCAAAACCCGGACCTTTATGATGGGGACAACCGTAGGAAGCGTCAGTTATCTGCAGATCCTGGCTCCGGAACTGACGGACCGTATGCTGGCAGATTTTCTGGATGTGGACGACAGCATCAATGTAAATCTGCATATTCAGTCCATTGACCAGGCAGAGGCAATTAAGATGATCAAGAGCAAGCTTTCTGATCTGGACAAGATGAAAATTGAGGAACAGAAGCGGGCAGTTCGTTCCGGATATGATATGGATATCCTTCCCAGTGACCTGATGACATATGGAGATGAAGCCAAAAATCTTCTGGAGGATCTGCAGAACAGAAATGAGCGTATGTTCCTTGTGACGGTTCTGGTGATGAACACTGCCCAAAAGAAGCAGAAGCTGGACAATGATATTTTCCAGGTACAGGGGATTGCACAGAAGTATAATTGTTCCCTGCGGCAGCTGGATTATCAGCAGGAAGCAGCCCTGATGTCCAGTGTCCCGCTGGGGCTGAATAGGATAGAAATCCAACGAGGGCTTACCACTTCGGCAACGGCAATCTTTGTGCCATTTACGACACAGGAGCTGTTCCAGGAAGGAGAGGCCCTTTATTATGGCCTGAATGCCCTCTCCAACAACATCATCATGGTAGACCGGAAACGGCTGAAGAACCCAAACGGTTTAATACTGGGTACACCCGGATCTGGAAAATCATTTTCGGCAAAGCGTGAAATTACGAACTGCTTTCTGATTACGAAGGATGACATTATTATCTGTGACCCGGAAGCAGAGTATTACCCGCTTGTCCAGGCACTGCATGGGCAGGTGGTAAAAATATCTCCGGTATCCAATCAGTACATTAACCCGATGGATTTGAACCTGAATTATTCAGAGGAGGATAATCCTCTGTCACTGAAATCGGATTTTATCCTTTCTTTGTGTGAGCTGATCGTAGGCGGGAAAAACGGGTTGGAGCCGGTGGAAAAAACCATTATCGACCGATGTGTGCGAATGGTGTATCAGGAATATCTTGCAGATCCTGTTCCGGAAAAGATGCCGGTATTGGAGGATTTATATGACCTGCTCCGTGGACAAAAAGAGATGGAAGCCCAGAGGCTGGCAACAGCACTTGAAATTTATGTGACGGGTTCTTTGAATGTGTTTAACCATCAGACGAATGTGGATATTAATAACCGCATTGTATGCTTTGACATAAAAGAACTAGGAAAACAGCTGAAAAAAATCGGGATGCTGATTGTACAGGACCAAGTGTGGAACCGGGTGACGATTAACCGCTCTGCCCGTAAGGCAACCAGATATTACATTGATGAATTCCACCTTTTGCTGAAAGAAGAACAGACTGCCAGCTATTCCGTAGAAATCTGGAAGAGATTCCGTAAATGGGGTGGAATTCCAACTGGGATCACACAAAATATCAAAGACCTGCTGGCAAGCCGGGAGATAGAAAATATCTTGGAGAATTCGGATTTCCTTTATATGCTGAATCAGGCTGCAGGTGACCGGCAGATCCTGGCGAAGCAGCTGAATATCTCACCGACGCAGCTGTCCTATGTGACAAACAGCAATGAAGGAGAAGGGCTCTTGTTCTATGGGAATGTGATCATTCCATTCGTGGATCATTTCCCGAAAAACCTGATGTTATATAAGATTATGACGACCAAACCGGAAGAGACAGGGGGTGAAAGATAAATGTCTTTTATTTCGCATTTTTTAGCGTTTGCAGGCGGTTCCCTGTTTGGGGTTTTCTGTATGTGTCTGCTACAGGCGCACCGTCTGAATAAGTGAAAAGGAGGTCCACAGCATGGCTGAACAGAAGATGAAGGCCAGGGATAAGAAAGTCCAGAAGATGACCAGGGATGGGCTGGAAGAAAAGAATCTGGTGGATCGTTCTTCTGTCAGGGTGAGCAAGAGGGCAAAAGATGTAAAGCTCTACAGGAACAGAAACCCTGATGAAGAGGAAGGAACCTTTCAGAAAAAAATAAATGAAAAAAGTGATGGCCTGCAGACTACCCGGACGGGAAAACAAACAAGAGGGGAGAAAGGAATAAAAGGAAAGTCCGGGAGCAGCAAACGGCAGTATCGGGAACTGTTATCTGAAAAAAAGGGACAGGCTTCCGGGGAAGGAAAGCTGCAGACCGGGAAAGCGGATGGATATGGGGCGAGACTATATGAAAAGAAAGCTGAATTGTCCCAGAGCCGTGGTGATTCCAGAAAAGTGTCCAATGGTGGAGCGAAAAAGCCGAAACAGAAGAGGCGGTTACAGTTTACTTATGATGAAACCGGCGCAGCGGAAACCGAAAAGACAGAGAATAGCCAGGGAAGAAACGCGGTAATAAATCCAGAGGTGCCGGATTTTAAAGAGGAACTGCAGGGCACGAAAGCAAAGCAACAGAAGCAGAAGGTTCCGAGAAAGCATTCTGGCCGGGAAAAAGTATATCAGGAAGAGACTGCTGTTGGTGGAAAAAGAAGGAGACTCAGGTTTTCAGCGGAAGAATCTGAAGCGGTATCACAGTCTCCGTCAATCCGTAAAAAGGAAGTGCCACCGGCAAGTAAAGCCTTTACCGCAGGGCTGGCAGCTGTGCATAGAGAAGTCGGTAAATATGAAGATGAAAATGCTGCCGTAGAAGGAACAAACAGGCTGATGGAAGGAGGGGAGACCGGATATCACCTGACTCAAAGAAGTGTCCGTGCCCGGAAGCGTAGAAATGACAGGAGAGCAGAGCGGCTGAGGACGAAAGCGGATAAGGCGGAGCTCAAACTGCGGTATGAAAAAGCCCTTTCAGAGGATGAGAAGCTGAAAAACAGTAACCATTTAAAGAAAATGATCCAGAAGCAGCGGATTAAAAAAGAGTATGCCAAAGCAAAACAGGCAGAGCAGAGTATGGGGACTGCAACTGTTGGCACGATTGATTATATTAAAAAGATCGGCGGCAAAGTCACAGATTTTTTCAAAGAAAACAGGAAGCTGTATATAAGCATCGGAGTCTTAATTGGCCTGATGCTTTTAATTATGGCATCCGTTACATCCTGTTCTGCCATGTTCCTGCAAAATACAGTTGATTATGCCGGTGTCAGCTACATGTCAACGGATGAAGCGATTCGGGAGGCAGAACTTTATTACACGAAACTGGAAGCCCAGCTGCAGGCAAGGATCAATAACATGGAATCCGAGGAGCCTGGCCATGAAGAGTACCGGTATAATATCGGGCCGATTGAGCATGACCCATTTGTCCTGATCAGTTACCTGTCAGCAAAGTATGAGATTTTTACATTTGAAGAGGTAAAACCGGAGCTGGATGACCTGTTTGCGAGACAGTACCATCTGCAAACGGAAGCGGTGAATGAAAGGGTGACGGAGACCAGAATGGTACGGGTGGGCGAGTCGCTGGGACAGGTTGTGACCAGCGGATACTGCAACTGCCCGATCTGCTGCGGGATCTGGTCTGGCGGGCCTACAGCCAGCGGCGTATATCCGACGGCAAACCATACGATTGCGGTAGATGCTTCAGATCCTTTTGTTCCCATGGGGACAAAGGTTGTGATGAATGGCGTGGAATACACGGTAGAAGATACGGGTGCTTTTGCCCGGTATGGCGTACAGTTTGATGTTTATTATGATTCGCATTCCGCAGCTTCTGCCCATGGGCATCAGACCTGGGAAGCGTATATAGCGGACGATAATGGAAGCCAGGAAGTAGAGGTTACCAGTACGAGGGATGTAGATACATTGAATGTGACGCTGGAAAACAGAAGCCTTCTGGCTATCTGCCAGGACCGGTTAAGCATTTTCAAAAGAGACCTGTTCAGCACTTACAATGAAACAAAGGGAAACCTCCAGATGTTTGCAAGCCCCTTTGAGTTTAACTGGTATGGAAGGATAAGCAGCTATTATGGTTACCGTATTCATCCGACCACCGGGGAAAACCAGGTGCATAATGGCATTGATATCGGTGTACCTGCCGGGACAAGCGTCAAGGCCGGATTGACGGGAACTGTTACTGTATCTTCCTACAATGACAGCTACGGGAATTATGTCATCATCAAGGACAGTGATGGATATGAGCTTCGCTATGCCCATTTGGAAAGCAGAAGTGTTTCTGCCGGAGCATCTGTCATAAAGGGGGAAGAAATCGGCCTCGCAGGGAGCACCGGAAATTCCACAGGAAGCCATCTTCATGTGGAATTATTGAAAGACGGCGAGCGCCTGAATCCGATCTTCTATCTTGAGACTGGAAGCGGAACTATTTTTGGCGGCAATGAGTATACAAGTGAAGCAGCACAGAGGCTTTTAGAAGAAGCGGACCGTTATCTTGGTGTGCCTTATGTATGGGGCGGTTACTCACCAAGTGGTTTTGACTGTTCGGGATTTGTAAGCTATTGCCTGACGAATTCCGGGGTGAGAAATACCGGCAGATTAACGGCACAGGGACTTTACAATATCTGTACGCCGGTTCCGGAGTCGGAAGTACAGCCGGGAGACCTGATTTTCTTTACTGGAACTTACAATGCCGGGGAGCCTGTTACACACATCGGCATTTATGTCGGCAATGGCCAGATGATCCATTGCGGCCATCCGGTACAGTACACATCGATCTATTCATCATACTGGCAGAGCCATTTTTATGGATTCGGCAGATGGTGAGCATGGAGAAGGGCAGCTTCTTGCTGCCCGGAAAGGAGGAACAATGAAACGACTGGAAAAAGCAATCGCTGAATGCGATAAAGCGAGGGAGCGAATGGAAGCATCCAAAGCACGGTATGAGGAAGATGTTAAAAAACTGCGTGCTGCGGAGGCTGCTGTAACAGAAGCAGAAAATCTGGAATATGTCCGGATCATCCGTGAGATGCACCTGTCCATTCCGGAATTTGAATTATTAAAAGAGCAGTTAAAGGCAGGAAATGTGAATGCGTTGCTGCCGGAAAGTGAGGAACACGAAAGCTATGAGGAACCTGGCGAAGAGAACATGCCGGAAGAAAACGGCGCGGAAGATGCCTATGGCAGGGATTAGGAAAACGTTGGTTGGGATATCTGTGGTGCTTTGCCTGTTTGTTCCGGCAGGGATGGTTTATGCGGAGGAAACGGCACAGCCGGTTATTGCTATTGAAAAACCGGAGGGCTGGCAGCAAGGAAGCATTTCCATTGGAGTTTCTGTGGATGCGGGCGATATGGGGGAAGGTTTTTCAGTCAGCATGATAGAAGCCAAAACAGGAAGTATGGATGACTGGCAGGATATTACAGGGAGCAGAAGTATTACGGTCAATGGAAATACAACGGTATTTGTACGTGTCACAGATACTGCGGGAAATGTTTATGAACAGAACCGGTCTATCCGGTGCTATGACGAAGAGCAGCCGACCCTGTCTGCCTCCCTTACGGATGGGGTACTGACCATTCAGGGAAATGATACCGTTTCCGGTATTTCTGCCATTACGGTAAATGGCACTTCTTACACAGAATTGTCTGATGGGATGCTGAAGATCCAGCTGACACAGAAAGACTTTACTACAAAGAAGATTGAGATTACTGCAACAGATGGTGCCGGGAACACCTCAGAGGTTTATTCCATGCAGAATCCATACTATGAATGGGCAGTGAGGGAAGCCCTGAACCAGGCGGCAGAAAACCAGGAGGATGGTTTCTCCACAACCACCCCAACAGATGGAACTGGGGAAGAGGCAAGTGTCACATCACCTCTTCCACAGGATGCCCAGGCAAGTGAGCCAACGGAAGCAAGGGGAACCGTAGATGAGCGCACGATTACCGGCATTGAGGAAGAACTGGCACAGTCGGGCGAGACTCTGGACACGATCGACCAGACAGCAAAACAGGGCGGGAAGGAATTTTATACGATTTCTACTAAGAGCGGTAAAATCTTTTACCTGATCGTGGACAATGACCGGCAGGAGAATAATGTTTATTTCCTTACAGAAGTGAGTGAGAAGGATCTTCTGAACTTTACTCTCTCTGATACGGTAACACTTCCGGATGTAGACACTGTTTATGCAGAAGTGGAACAGGAAGAGCCTGAAGAGACCGAACCTGTTACAGAGGAACCAACGGTTACAGAGGCTCCGGTGGTGGCAGAAACGGAAGCGACAGCATCTCCAATCGGAGGATACATCCTGATTGTGCTTGCAGGGCTCGGCGCTTTGGGAGCGGGATATTATTTCAAAATCTATAAACCGAAGCATGAATTTGCCGAAGAAGAGGAATATGAGGAAGAGTATGAGGAAGCAGATGATGAATATGATGATCCTGAAATGGATGAGGAAGAATGAATGGAGGATGGGCATGAGGACAGCAGAGGAAAAAGGGAAGACATCTTGTATACCGGAGAAAAAATACTATGTTACACATTTAGCCTGTGTGGAAATGGATGCGGTTACAACCCCGGTGAAAAGCCGGGAGGAAGCCGAGAAGATTGCTGCTGTTTGTGATGGGCGGATGTGCCAGGTGGAAAAGGATAAATTTGAAACAGTAAAGAAAAATCCACCACAGCTTTATAACCTGGAGGATTTGCTGCAGGATGCGGAAACTTTTTTGGGCTATCCCCGGAAACAGACAGAGAACACACTGCGGTTACTGCATAAAAAACAGCTGCTGACCGATCCAAAAACAAGCAGCCGGTATCTGAAGGAAGATATGGGATATTCAACAGAAAAGCTGATAGACATTCTTCTTGAAAGAATCCCATTTGTGAAAGGTTATGCTTACCAGCCGGAAGTCAGGCAGGTACTGGACTCCAGGCAGGTGACTGGATATCCGGCGATCATTCCCACTATGAAAATAGAGAGGATGGATGTGAGAGAGCTGGATGAAAGGGAGCAAAACCTTCTTTTGATGGTTGCAGCCAGGCTTCTTATGGCAACATCAGATCCGTATACATCAGAAGATCATGAATCCGAGCTGACATGTAATTATCATACGTTTTATATAAAAGCGAACTGTGTGCGACAGAAGGGCTACCGGGAAATAGAACAGAGATACCTGCAATTTTTCGGAAAAGATGATGCCGGAAGAAGGAACAATGGGCTGGAAATCTATCTGGGAAAGGTATATGGGCCATGCAATACCTATGTAAAAGAGAGCGATTTTTTGCATACAGCACAGCTTTGATACAGCTGGCAATAAAATACTTTGAATATCTTATCGGTAGAAACAGGCAGTCATTTTTGGGCTGTCTGTTTTTCTATAAAATCAAAGAAAGAACGAGGTAAAGGAACATGAGAAGAAAAGAAACACTCAAAAGAGCCATTTCAGGAATGATGGCAGCATTAACAATCTTGTCTTCGGTATTTTCACCGCTGGCAGTATATGCAGAGGAACCGGAGACGGAAGAGAAAAAACCTCCGCTTTATGAGGAGGTAAAGGACCAGCTGGATGCAGACGAAGTTGTGACAGCGAAAGATTTAGAGCTGGAGGTGGGGTATGATTTTGATGTGAAAATCGATTTTTCCAACATCGAAATCCCGGATAATCTGAAGGTCAAAGTAACATTTGAGGAAGCGAAAAACGAGGATGGGAAGGACTTCAGTAATGACCATGCTGATGTTTACAAGGCAGTGTATTATGTGGAGCCCCTGACAACAGACCATCCTCAGTATCAGATCAGCAGAAAGCTGATTGTGAAAGAGCCTGCTATGGAAGTACAGTCGGAATCTGTCACGGAAAGAGGAAATGACTCTGGAAACCAGGAGGCTGCTTCCGACGAAGAGGAGTCGGCTTCGCAGGTGATGGAAATTTTTTCTGGTGATGTTGTACCGGAAGAACCGGAGACAGAATCGGATACGGAAGCTGATAGTGAGGAACTTAGCGAAGAACAGGCTGGAGAAACAGAAACGGAAGGTATTTCAGGGGAAACTTCAGAGATGGAGACCACGGATACAGAATCCGTGACTGAGCTTCCGGCAGAACCGGAAACAGAACCGGATGCTGTACAGTCTGAGACAGAGGGAGAACCTATACCGGAAGATATTTTACTGGAAACGCAGGAGCCTGAAACAGAGGAAATTTCAGAGACGGAAACGGAAAATGAAGAAGAGTCTGAAACCGAAGAGGAATCTGAAACGGAAGGGAATTACCGGGTAGAGATCACCAGGGGAGAAGAACTTGGTGTTACCCTGAACAGTGAGGATGGCAGCTATGATGCCGGAGATACGGTGGAATTTTCAACAAACCTCCCCAATGGGGCCCTGACAGCAGTAGGGGCTTTGAAAGTTGAGGCAAATGCTGCTGGCAATACGGCAGACCTTCTTTATTCCGAAGTGACTTATCATGCAGATACGGATACGTTCAGTTTTGAGATGCCTGCAGATGATATTGCGCTTGAAGTTGCCGAAGACCAGGCTGCAGGCGGGATCGTGCTTCTGGCAGCTGATGATGAAGGCCTGTGGGATGAAGCCACGGAGATTGAAGCCAATACCTACTATTACTATTCGGACGGACAGCTGCATCCTTTCAATTCTGTCATGGGAAGCGGCGGCAACGACTCTTACAAATATATCCGATACAAGGTAGATGGAAAAACTTATACAGTAAATGCGTACTGTATGCAGCATTCCATGCCGTCTCCGCCCAGTGGGACAACCTACAAAAATATGATCGAACTGGATGAAGGCGGTGATGATAAGTATATCCGTAAAGCACTGTTTTATGGCTATGGTGGTCCCGGCTGGGGAGACACATTCAACGGCTACAACATCAAACAGATCATGGAAAATGCAGGATGTACATCAGAAACAAGGGCGATGCAGCATTATCTGGTGGATTACCTTTACGATGGTGAGTCCGGTTTTGGCGGGGCATTGTCGGATACTGCAAAAAATATGCTGAAAGAGATAAAAGCTGCTTTGGCAAAAATGCCTGACCCGACTGCCATGGAGCTTCTTCCCGGCCTGTCTGTAACTGCAGATGGAACAGAAACAGAAACCTTTACGTGGAAAGCAAATGAAGCATTCACAATCACCATTCATCTGGAGGATGGGGTAAAACTTGTGAATGAGACAACCGGGAAAACAGGGACAGGAAATGTCACGGTAAAAGGCGGTGATAAGTTCCATCTGGCTGCCACAACGACTGACATCAGCAGCCTGAAAGGAAAGTATGCGATCACTTCCAAATATCCGTTGGATTTCCACGCTATGCTTTTGAAACTGCAGAATTCCCAGGATATCGGATTTGGATATTATACAGATTCTTCGGATATTTCCCTTACGGTTGACTGGCCGGAGCAGGCACAGCTTGATATCGTGAAGCAGGACGGCGGTTCAGGAAAGAAACTGGCAGGGGCTGTGTATGGTGTTTACAGTGATGCTGCATGCCAGAACCTGATCATTCAAATGCCTGCAACGGACAATAA
The DNA here is from genome assembly GCA_051877575.1 of Lachnospiraceae bacterium. GTDB lineage: Bacteria > Bacillota > Clostridia > Lachnospirales > Lachnospiraceae > UBA2882. The sequence continues at coordinate 11,256 of JBJEJA010000012.1, forward strand.
TGGTGCCTCCAGTGTGAAATTTAATGTAACCGGAAGTACGGTCTATCTGAAGGAGCTTACCGCACCGAAAGGATATAAGATCAATGTGAATGCAGTCGGAGTGGCTGTGGCAGCCGGGAAGACTGCAACAAAAACACTGGAAGATACAGAAATACTGGGAAGCCTGAAAATTTATAAAGAAGGCCAGGTGCTGACAGGCGCTGTCTCAGGTGCAGACGGAACCACCTTCCAGTATGAGAACCGGAGACTGGCAGGGGCGATTTATACTGTGACAGCGGCGGAGGATATCATTGCTGCCGATGGAACAACGGTGTTCAAAGCGGGCGCTGTTATAGCAGAAAATGTCAAGACAGGTTCGGATGGCTCTGCGACCGTAAATAACCTGCATCTTGGTAAATACACGGTGACAGAAACAGGGGCACCCAAGAATTATATCAATAAGGGAGAGTCAAAGACAGTTACGGTCGCTTCCAGTGACCAGACTGTAGAAGCTGTTCTGACAGAAGTAACCTTTACCAATGACCGCCAGAAAGCATCTGTGTCGGTAGTAAAAGTGGACAATACCACAAAGAATCCTCTTTCCGGAGGCATTTATGGATTATATGCTGCAGAAGATATCAAAAACGTGGACGGAACTATTGTTGCAAAGAAAGATACGTTTATTGAGAAAGCAGTAACCGGAACAGACGGCAGGGCAGCTTATACAGCAGATATTCCCATTGGTTTCAGCTACTATGTGAAAGAACTGCAGGCTCCGGATTGCTACGTGAGAAATACGGAAGATATCTATTATTTTACATTCAGCTATACCCACGATACAGAAGCAGCTGTAAGTTATACACATACTTTTGAAAATGAACGGGTAAATGCAAAGATTAACCTGGTCAAGAAAGATGCGGAAACCGGAAGCACCCCACAGGGAGACGCCACTCTGGAAAAAGCAGTCTATGGGCTGTATGCGAGGGAGGATATTGTCCATCCGGATGGAAAAACCGGCGTGATCTATAAGGCCGGTACCCAGATCGCGACACTGACGACGGATAAAAATGGAGAAGCATCTGTCGGAGACCTGTATCTTGGAAGATACTATGTAAAAGAAATCACACCATCTAACGGATATCTGCTGGACGAAAAGGAATATGACCTGTCCTGTGATTTTGAAGGTGACCTGGTGGCAACTGTTGAAAGGACAGCTACTTCTTTGGAACAGGTGATCAAACAGCCGTTCCAGCTGATTAAGGTGGCAGATAACGGAAAGACGGATGCAGATTTGCTTTCCGGGGCAGGATTTACTGCATATTTGGAAAGCTCGCTAAAAGTAAAAGAAGACGGAAGCTATGATTTTGATTCTGCAGAACCGGTAATCATCGGGGAAAACGGAGCAAAAGAAATTTTTACGGATAAGAAAGGCTATGCGGTATCTATTGCTATCCCGTTTGGAACCTATATCGTAAAAGAAACCACCACACCCCATAATTTCAAGTCGGTAAAAGATTTTATCGTGAGAATCACGGAAAACCATCCGACAGAACCGCAGACCTGGCGTGTGCTTTTGGATGAAGAGTTTCATGCGAAGCTGAAGATCATCAAACAGGATGATGAGACAAAGAAATCTGTCCTGGCTGCAGGCACAGAGTTTAAGGTGTTTGATCTGGATAACCAGGAATATGTTGAGCAGGTAACGACGTATCCGACTACGGTAACCCACACTTCTTACTTTACGGACAGTGAAGGATATTTGATTTTGCCCAACAGCCTGCTGGCAGGAAGTTACCGGATTGAGGAAATCACAGCTCCGGATGGCTATACAGTTAACCGTAATTATGTGGAAATAAAGGTAGATACAGACACCATGTATCAAATTGACCAGGTCTCCGGAGACGCGATCATTGAAGTTGTTTATGAAAACCATCCGGTCAAGGGGGAGCTGCAGTTGATAAAGAAGGGAGAAGTGCTGAGCGGATATGGAAAAGATTTTGAGTATGAGGTTCAGCCACTGGCTGGAGCTTCCTTTGCAGTTTACGCTGCAGAGGACATTTATACCGCAGATTTTCAAAAAGATGCCAACGGGGACCGGATCTGTGAATATCATGCAGGAGAACTGGTTGCGGAACTAACCACAGGAGAAGATGGGGAAGCAATTCTGGATAATCTGCCGCTTGGAACTTACCGTATAGTAGAAGTGAAAGCCCCGGATGGTTATGTGTTGAATGGGGAAGCGCAGGAAGTAACATTCTCTTATGCGGATCAGGAAACAGCTGTGATCACACAGACTGCAGAGTTTACCAATGCCAGACAGAGAGTGGAAGCGAAGGCAGTGAAAAAAGATGCAGAAAATGGAGCGTTGTTGTCAGGAGCCGTTTTTGGCCTTTATGCGAAGGAAGATATCACAGCCGGAGAAAAAGTGATCGTAAAAGCTGATACCTTGCTGGCAGAAGCCATCACAGACAAAAACGGCAGTGCAGTTTTTGAAGCTGATCTGCCCTTTGCATCTTACTATGTAAAAGAACACCAGGCACCGGAAGGTTATGTGCTTACTGCAGAAAACTATGAAATCAATGCTGTTTATCAGGGACAGGATGTACCGGTTGCAGTGTTTGGCGCAGAATTCCATAATCATCCAACGGTTACCGAGTTTACAAAATCGGATATCACCACAGGCACAGAACTGGATGGGGCAACCCTTACCGTGCTTGATAAGGATAAGAATATCGTGGATACCTGGACTTCTGTAAAGGAGGAACCGCATGTGATCAAACGGCTGCATGTGGGTGAGACTTACATTTTACGGGAAGAATTTGCCCCGTATGGCTACCTGAAAGCGGAAGAAGTGGAATTTACCGTTGCAGATACCACAGAAGTGCAGAAGGTGGAAATGAAAGACGATGTGCCGACAGCACTATTGATTATCAACAAAGAGGGGGAATTCCTTGATAAAGTAACGATGCTGGACAATGCCAAAGGAACTCTGGAGCATCTGTTTGAATATGTGTCCGGCAGCCTGACAGAGGTGACATTTGAAGTATACGCTGCTGAAGACATTAGAGCAGCTGATGGTGTCAGTGAGGATTACTATAAAGCCGATGAACTGGTAGCAACGATCACAACGGACACCAATGGAATTGCACAGGCGGGAGAGCTTCCGGTAGGAAAATACTATGTAAAAGAAGTAGAAACGGCTCATGGATATGTGCTGGACGGGGAACCCCGCTATGTAGATTTGAGTTACCGCGACCAGGATACTCCGATTGTGACCTACAGCGAGGCATGGCAGAATGCACGTCAGAAAGCGATGATCCATGTATGGAAGAAAGAAAAAGGCAGTGAACGTGTTCTGAAAGGCGGTGTTTTCGGCCTGTTTACAGCGGAAGATATCAAAGCTGCCAACGGGACAGTATTAGTCACGGCGGATACGATGATTGAACGCAGGGCTACGGATGATAAGGGAGAAATAACCTTTACGGCAGATCTTCCGGTTGATGGAAAATATTATATTCAGGAACTGGCCGCACCGGACGGATTTGTAACGACGGATGAGAAACAGGAATTCACTTTTGAATACCAGGGTGCTTTGGAAGAGAGTGTTTCCTATGATTTTGTTTTTGAGAATGAGCCTACGACAGTGGAACTGACAAAAGCAGATCTTACAACCAGTAAGGAGCTTCCGGGAGCCCATCTTCGGGTCATTGATGAAAACGGTGATCTTGTGGATGAATGGGTATCCGGCAATGAGCCTCATATCATCAAAGAGCTGACTGTTGGAAAATCTTATGCCCTGATAGAAACAAAACCGGCGGATGGCTATGTGACGGCAGAAAGTATTGATTTTGTAATCGAGAACACAGCTGACATACAGAAACACACGATGCTGGATGACGTTACGAAAGTAAAGATCAGCAAGACAGATATTACCGGGACCGAAGAAATTCCGGGCGCAAAGCTGACGATCCTTGATGAAAATGATCAGGTGGTGGAAAGCTGGACATCCGGAACAGAACCCCATTATGTAGAGAAGCTGCCAGTCGGCCAGTATAAGCTGCGTGAGGAACGTGCCCCGAAAGGGTATGTGCTGACAGAAGATGTTGTTTTCCAGATAGTGGATTCCGGGGAAATCCAGACAGTACAGATGAAGGATGACACTGCCAAAGGGAAGATTATCCTGAATAAGACCGATAAGGAGACCGGAAAGCCGCTAAAAGGTGTTGAGTTTGAAATCCGTGACAGCAAAGATAAAGTCCTTGAAACATTGAAGACAGATTCTGCCGGTCATGCGGAGAGCAGCCTTTATGAGATCGCTTCATATAAAAATGGGAAATATGATGCGGAATTCAAGTATTATCTGGTAGAGACCAAAACTCTGGATGGATATAAGCTGGATGATACGAAACATGAGATTGTGTTCCATTATGCAGATGACACGACACCGGTTATCGAAGTGAAGATGAATCTGGAAAATGAGGAAGCCCCGGTTCTTCCGGAGGTACCGGATCATCAGGAGGCAACAACGACAAATGCACCAAAAACAGGTGATAATACACCGATCCTTCCATTGGCTGCGCTGATGGCAGGTGCAGTGTGCTGCATTGCGGTTCTTCTGAAAAAGAGAAAGAAAAACGTATAATCATTAATTCCTATAAAGGGATGCTGTAATGGCATCCTTTTATAGTTTTGAAAGAAATCATAGATCAAGGAGGATACGAACATGAGAAACCAGAATAGGAAGACAGACAT
>JBJEJA010000013.1:0-15742 GCA_051877575.1 Lachnospiraceae bacterium
CGCGCAACAGTGATATATTAGCACACCGCTTTCCTTCCGTCAAGCACTTTTTCAATTTTTCTCCCTCTTTTTGAGGGGGAATTTCATAATATCATCATTTCTATCCAAAGTCAACGCATTTTTTTGCGAAAAAAAAGAACCTTAAAGAGCAAGATTACTTTTCTCTGGTAGAAACGAAACGGAGAAAGAGGGATTTGAACCCTCGCGCCGCGTGAGCGACCTACACCCTTAGCAGGGGCGCCTCTTCAGCCTCTTGAGTATTTCTCCGTACTACTGAACTTTATCCTCTACCAATATAAAGTTGCTACGCCCATTTCGTGACGCAAAAGTTATTATACATAAGTGGTTTTTGTTTGTCAATTGATTTTATTTATCTTTTCAAACTTTTCATTGATCAGCATACCGCTAAACCTGCAGTGGCGGTAATATAGCCATGCTATCCTATTACAACCCCCGCATATCATTCGTATTGTGCAATGGCTTCTTCAATACGCCTTTTTACTTCGGCAGCAATCTCGTTTGATTTCATTTGCCGGTACTCTTCATAATACATGGGTTTTAAATAGATCAGTTTTACCGTTACCTGTCTGATGGAATTTTCATCAAAGGGGATGAAGGAATTGATCAATGCACACGGAACAATGGGGCATTTTGCCTTTTGTGCCGCTTTAAAACTACCGCCCTTAAACTCCAGCAGTTTATTGCCGTTTCTGCTTCTATGCCCTTCTGCAAAGATAATATAGTTGCGTCCGCCTTTTACTTCTTCCGCTACCTGATTAATAACCTGCATGGATTGACGAATATCTTCTCTGTCCATGGCAAGAGAACCCGTTGCTTCAATAACCTGTTTTAACAGGATAATATTTTTTGCTTCTTTTTTAATAACAAAGGCAAATGGCTTGGGAGAGGAATAAAAAAACGTCAATACATCAAACAATCCTTGATGGTTTGGATAAAATATAAATCCATCTTCTTCGGGAATGTTTTCAATTCCATGGGTCTCTACCGTGATATTGCCCGCCTGTATGGCATGGGTGGAAATTGTCTTTGACTGCAAAAAGCCGGACATATAATCTCCGTTATATTTTTTCCCGGTTCTCCACAATTTAAAAAACAAAAACGGAACTAAATATAGTTTTCGAATAACCATTAATGCAATACGCATAATTACCTCTTTCTTTCACCAAAACTATATATGGTGTTTTATGTATAAATAATGACATATATATAGGAAGAAACTAATCTTTTTTATATGCTTCAATTGCTGTTTCATAAAGATTGTTTCCATCTTTATCAATGACGACAATTACCGGAAAATCTTTTACTTCCAATTTTCGAATGGCTTCCGTTCCCAGATCATCATAGGCAATGACTTCTGAAGATAAGATGGATTTGGATAAAAGTGCTCCCGCTCCGCCTACAGCCGCAAAATAAACCGCACCGTTTCTGATAATGGCATCCTGCACTTCTTTGGAACGTTTTCCTTTGCCGATCATTCCTCTGAGCCCCAGATCCAAAAGTGCCGGTGCATACTTATCCATACGGCTGGCCGTTGTCGGTCCCGCCGATCCGATCGGTCTTCCTTCTCTTGCCGGAGACGGCCCCATATAATATATGATATTATTTTCCATATCCAAAGGTAGCGACTGCCCTTTTTGTAAAGCCTCATACATTCTTTTATGGGCTGCATCCCTGGCCGTATAAATAGTACCGGTAATATAAACATAGTCGCCGGACTTTAATTTTGCCGCATCTTCCTTAGATAACGGTGCCTTGATATATTGATCCATTCTTTTATCCTCACAAATTATTTCATTTTTCACAATATTGTTTCAATTTATGATTTGAAACACCGGCCTGTAGTAATCACAATTCTCTGACACTGTGTCTGTTGACATGACAGCAGATATTGACTGCCACCGGGAGCCCGGCTATATGAGTTGGGTATGTGTTGATATTGACTGCGATCGCCGTGGTAGTTCCACCCAGTCCTCCCGGTCCGATACCGGTCCGGTTGATCTTTTCCAAGAGTTCCTCTTCCATTTCTTTTACATAAGGAATCTCTGAATGTCGGTCCACAGGTCTGGTCAGCGCTTTCTTTGCCATCAGTGCACATTTTTCAAAAGTACCACCGATACCCACTCCTACCACCATGGGCGGGCAGGCATTGGGACCTGCATCTTTGACTGCCGTCAAAATAGCATTTTTGACACCCTCTATGCCGTCGGCAGGTTTTAGCATAAACACCCGGCTCATATTTTCGCTTCCGAAACCTTTGGGTGCAACCGTAATCTTTACCTTGTCTCCCGGCACTATTTCATAATGAATGATTGCCGGCGTATTATCTTTGGTATTTTCCCGGATCAAAGGATCTTTTACAACGGACTTTCTGAGGAAACCGTCCACATATCCCTGTCTGACACCTTCATTGACGGCATCCTCCAGAGAACCTCCTTCAAAATGCACTTCCTGTCCGATTTCCATAAAAATAACGGCCATTCCCGTATCCTGACAGATGGGAATCATGTCTTCTCCCGCTATGGAAAGATTTTCCTGTAACTGACACAAGATCTGTTTTCCCAAAGGTGCTTCTTCTTTTTCACATGCAGTTTTCAACGCATCTTCCATGTCATTTGTCAGAAAATGATTCGCCTCTATACACATTTCCTTAATATTCTGAGTAATTTCCGAAACCTGTATCGTCCTCATAAATATTCCTCTCCATGTCTCCAATATTCACTTTTTCTATTATATAAATTATTGCACCGAATTTCAACGAAAAAAGCCGGAATCACACTTTTTGTATCGGAAGACGAAAAATATACTTCGGCCTGAGGTTATTTTCGGACACGATATTTGTATTTCTATAGACACTCAGCAACAGTCCGACCAAGATGCCGTTTACGATGGCATTTCCCCATCCATAAGACAAAAAAGGCATGCTCATCTGCGAGAATATACTGAAAACTCCCAGATTGGAGATTAGGTAATTCAGACTTTTAACAAACAACAACCCTCCGCAGCTTATGCTGACCATGAATCCCAGTCTGTTTTTTTGCCGAAAACTGATGCGGAATATCTTCCAGATAAAATATGCCACAATGCACAAAACCAATATTGTAAAGACAACTCCGAAATAAGAAAACATGGCGGTTATAACATAGTCATTCTGAAGAGCCGGGAGTGTAGAAAGAGGCAGTTCTTTATTTCCAAACATTGTACTTTTATCCAATTGCTCCCTAACGGTCGACACGGTATATGAAGCATCACCCGATTGGCTGAAGAGTGCTCTGATCCTGGCCGCTTGGTATTCCGCAAGGATATGCAGATTTCCATCGGCACGAAATGCCGCCATTAACAATGCTGCCGGCACACCCAGCGCCGGAACCCATACCAGCGCAAGTTGTCCGGACTTTTTTCCCCCAAACCAGCCTCTTATCACGGCAACTGTTAAAAGCAATAAGATAACTGCCGTCATTTCCATAATGCCGGATATGGATGCATTGGTCATGACCAGCACGGATACCAATGCCAAATATAGTCCGATACATTTCAGCATTCCCACCGTCTTTTTACCCCGACTGCGAAATAAAATTGCCGCAAACACCGGAACCATCAGCGTTATCATGTAATAGGCAAAGGTATTCCGCATCAACATCCTCCACCCGTATATAAAATAATAGAAAAGCAACAGCGTGCATCCACCCCACCATAAGGCAATGGGATGCTTTGCCAGAAATGTATAGTCTATAGCGCACATTACTGCCATAGCTCCGATGCTCATCAACGTCTGAAGAACAACCCTTACAATATAGGAATTCCTCAACGTAGTCGCATCTGTGCTCAGACAGCTTTCCTTAAAAATCACAATCTGCACAAACATACCCACAAGACTCAGAACCACTGCCAGCACTACAAGTTCCCATTGCATTCTGGGTCTGTGGATCCGATCCAGCTCCATTCCCGTTTCTACCGGATCACCCATTTCTTTTACCGCTTTATCCAGTGCTTCCTCTTCTTTCATGCCTTCGGCTCTGTATGCTTCCGCTTGATCTTCAATATGATTTTCAAGTTCCTCCACGATCATCGGACGGGCTTTTTTGCACCGGATCTGCTCAGAAAGTATATCAAGATATTCATGCATTTCCATAGACAGCACCTCCCAATACACCCGAGACAGCAGCCGAATACTCTTTCCATTCTTCTTTTTTTAGCTCTAAAGCCCTTTTTCCTTCTTTTGTAATACTGTAATATTTTCGGACTTTTCCTCCGGCTTCCCTTTCGTATACAGTCAAATATCCCTTATCTTCCAATGAATGCAATAAAGGATATAAGGTTCCCGCCTTAAGCACAAATACATTTTGAGATCGAGCCTGTAATGTCTCAATCATTTCATAGCCATACATATCCTTCTCCGAAAGCAATTTTAAAAGAAGCATGGTAGTACTTCCCGAAAGCAAACTTTTATCTACTGACATTTCTCTTCCTCCTGATACAGTTCTCTAATTGGTTTACAATTTATCTCATCTTTATATAGATAATCTATATATCGACTATCTATATAATAGCATTCGAAGAGCATATGTCAAGCTTATTATGAAATCTTTTAATCGTATTTATCAGAATGCTTTCAGTTTCACCCTTTATGAATTTATATTTCTTCCATATACTCTCTGTAATCTTCTTCACTGGCAAACAGCATATATCCGTTTCCCGTAAATCCCATGTATCCGTCTGTTACCGTATATCCTTTCATAATAAAACCTCCCTGTTAAGCACATGTCATTTCTGTATCTGATTCCAGCTTAACAGGGAGTGTGTCCATTAAAACTACCTTTTGTAAATTGCAGGAACAAAATAAGGGAGCTACTAGCACCTTTTTATACAATTTGCTATAATATGATTAATTTCAACATAATTGTTATCATGATGAAAATTCATTGAAAGGACGTTGCGAATATGGCAAGATTAAACGTACTGATTATTGATGATGATATGGAAGTCCTTGAGACTCTGAAACTATATCTGCAGGGGATTGCAAACGTAACCATTGCCTCTAACGGAAGACAAGCATTGCTTCATGCCCACCAGCAGCAATTTGATATTATTCTGCTGGATATCGAAATGCCTGTTATGAATGGTTTCCAGACTTTGGAGCAGCTCCGCAATCTAAAGGAATGTATTAATATCCCGGTTATCATGATCACCGGAAAAAGCGACAAATACTCCGTCATGAATTCCATCTCCATGGGTATCGACGGTTATCTTCTCAAGCCCATAAGCAAAGAAGAACTCATCAATAAGATTAACGAAGTCTGCCAGAAAAAACAGCAGTATCATAATCGTAAGACCATATTGGCAATCGATGATGACATGTCCTACTTAAAACAGCTGAACAGTTTTCTTCAGGAGTACTACAATGTTATTATGATTAATTCTACCAAACTGGCTCTGGATTATCTGACAAACCATGTACCGGATATCATTTTACTGGATTATCAGATGCCTCTTTATAACGGAGTTGCCATGATCAATATCATCCACCAAAATGCCAGTTATCAAAATATTCCGTTTATCATTTTATCCGGCACCCTGGATCAGAAAGCACTTTTGGAATTCTATCCTCACGCTCCGGCTGCCTGTCTGGCCAAGCCGGTGAGTAAAGATGTTCTTTTGGAAAAGATTGAACAGGCATTGAACCAAAAGGTTGAGAGAGGCAAAAACATATGAATTTGATTTTCCCTTATATTTTATTTACATGTTCTATCGTTGCATTATATTTATCCATAAAACAATATAAAAAAGAAGGTCTAAAATATCATGAAAACCGCCTTTTTTCATTGTTATGTTTTTTCAGTGCCGTATGGAGTCTGGGATTCTGGGGCGTAAATATCCAGACCGAACCTGACAATGCATATTTTTTCCGTGCCATCGGAATGATCGGTGTCTTTGCATTTTTGATTCTGACTCAGCTTTTCGTCTGTTACTTATCCGGAGCTTCCAAAAAATTTTATTATCCTATCTTTATTGTATCACTCTTGGGATTCGTAATCTGGTTTTTTATTATACAAAAAAATCAAGTCACTTATCAGTTAAGCAGTATCGGCATGACGTACCGGTTTAATCCGGGATTCTGGAACACAGCCTATATCGTCTACAGCATTGTGATTGCCATTAATATATTCGCAAGTATTATTTATATCCTCCTGCACGCAAATCGTACACGAATGCGCGTATTGGGCAAAAAACTGTTAGTTGCTGAGTTAATTGTTGTGCTGGGAATGTTGTTTGATACAATCTTTCCTCTTCTCGGCAAACCCGCAATCCCCGGCAGTACCATCGGTCAGTTTGTGGGATTGCTTGCCATGTATCAGGCAATTTGCTTTGTTAACCGCTCCCGCATAACAATTGATAATATGTCTACCTATGTTTACTCTTCTCTTACTACACCGGTTCTCGTATTTGATTACAATTCCAAGCTCCAGCTTCTAAATGATGTGGCTTTTGATTTTATCGGTTTAAAGGAAACAGAGATCGGAACCGTTGCGATCGATTCCCTGTTTTCCGTTCAGGAAAAAGATGTATTTAATTTTGAAGGAAAACGAAAAGACATTGATGTCTTATGCTATTACAACAAGCTTCCCTGCAACCTTTCAATCAGCAAAATCCATGATGACTATTATGATGTCATCGGATATATTATTACGGTCACCGATCTTTCCGAGCGTATCGAATATATAACAAGACTTGAACAGGCCATAAAGGAAGCGGAAAATGCCAATCAGGCCAAAACGACCTTCCTTGCCAATATGTCTCATGAAATCAGAACGCCCATGAACGCAATCATCGGTTTTACAGAGCTCGTTCTGAAAAAAGATATCAGCAAAGAAGTTCGGGAGTATGTTGACGGTATTCATTTAGCATCCCGTAATCTTTTGGCGATTATTAATGACATTCTCGATATTACCAAAATTGAATCCGGAAAAATGGAAATCATTCCCGATAACTATTTCCTGGCCGATCTTTTGGATGATGTTTCACTGATCATTTCCCAGCAGGCAATGAAAAAAGGTCTTTCTTTTGTAATGAAAACGGATGACCACATTCCTACAAAACTGTATGGTGACAAAGTGCGGCTGCGCGGGGTATTGATCAACATTCTGAACAATGCGGTGAAATATACAAAAGAAGGAACCGTTTCTTTTGAAACTACGATTCTGCACCAGACAAAGGATACTGTCAAGCTTGCTTTTATTGTCAGTGACACAGGATGCGGCATTCGCCCGGAAGATCAGAAAAACCTGTTTAAAAGTTTTGAACGCCTCGATCAGCAGATACATTACGGTGTTGAGGGTTCCGGACTGGGTCTTGCCATTGCAAAAGGCTATGTTACCCTGATGGGTGGCGAAATAACCGTTGACAGTGTGTACGGTGAGGGTTCTGTCTTTACCATTATCATTGACCAGAAGATCATTGATAACACCCCGCTTCAGCACCAGTTTACCATTGACAGGAGCAAGCACGATAGCGCTGCATCTACTCAGCTTACAGTCCATGACACACAGGTGCTGCTGGTAGATGACAATCATATTAATCTGATGGTCGCAAAGGCTTTGTTAAGTTCCTATGGTCTCTCCGTAGATACTGCCCCCGGCGGTGCTGCTGCCATTGAGATGTGCAGGCAGACCCTTTATCCAATTATTTTTATGGACCAGATGATGCCGGAAATCGATGGTATTGAAGCTATGCATCAGATTCGTAGCCTGAATTCCTATTATGCTCCCGGCGGAGAAGGCAAAATTATCGTATTGACCGCCGATGCAATCCGCGGTTCCAGAGAAAATCTGATTAAAAAAGGATTTGACGAATATCTTGGAAAACCCATGAACTTAAAGCAGCTCGAACGTCTGCTGATCCTGTACATCCCTTCCGAGAAAATCACGATTTCCATTCCTTCGTCCGAAGAAGAAAATACACAAAACGCACCGGCAAACGAAGCCTCTTCCATGGAAATCAGTTATTTACAAAAAAGCCTTCCCGATCTGGACATTTCGCTGGGACTTGATAATTGCGGAGGAAAAGTATCCGATTATCTGAATATTTTGAAAATAAACTATACATATGGCGGCAAAAACCTGGAAGAACTGATTGATCTGCTGCAAAAAAAAGATTATCAGAACTATACCATCAAAATTCATTCCATGAAGAGCACCGCCAAAAGCATCGGTGCATTATCCGTTTCCAATATGGCGTTGGAACAGGAAAAAGCAGGACATGCCGGTGAATATGACTATATCCATTCTCATTTTGATGCTTTTCGAAAAGAATATGAGACTCAGCTTTACAATATCGGAGAAGTACTCAGGCACTACAACATGCTGGAAGATTCCGATCCGGACACGAAAGCCGAAGCTCTGGACCGGGCTATGATTTTTAATATTCTTTCCAATATACGCAATCATGTGAATGCTTTTGAATTTGCTCAGGTTTTTGAAATACTGGAAGATGTTAAAAAATATCGCCTTCCCGCAGAATATCGGGATCTGTTTCCCCAATTGGAAACCCTGATGAATGATCTGGCAGTTGATGATATCCGCGAATTAATCGAAAGAACCCTGGCATAGGTCGTTTACTTCCAAGAGTTTTGAAATAATTCCAAAGCCGGGCTTATCTTGACCATAAATATGAATGCATTTATAATAGTACTATCGTAACATTTTTGTAAAAATGGATAGATACAAAAGAACGGAAATATCCGTATAAAGTGCACAAAAAGGGGGAAATTTAATATGAAATCTATCAAAGCCAAGATTACGGCGGCAATTGTTGTCTGTTCGCTGATTTCTGCAATCATTATCAGTCTGATGAGCATTTCCGACTCCAGAAATATGTCCAATACACAGGCAGAAAAAGAACTGGCATTATCCTGTGAAAATACCAGTACGGAAATCAATGCTCTCATATCCCGTGTAGAACAATCCGTAGATACTTTAAGCGATATCGCAATGGATCAGATGGATTTTTCTCAATTTCAGAACAATGATCCTTACGTAACGGAATATACCGATCATCTGCTTAGTGACTTTTTAAAGTTTTCCGAGCATACGGATGGTGCAATCTGTTCCTACATACGTTACAACCCTGATTTTACGAATCCCACATCAGGTATTTTCCTGACACGTTCGGATACAAAGTCTGATTTCGAAAGCGTAACACCCACCGATTTCAGCATGTATGACAAAGATGACCTGGCACATGTGGGCTGGTACTACATTCCTGTTGCAAACAAAGCTCCCATCTGGATGGATCCCTATCTGAACGAAAACATCAATGTATACATGATTTCTTATGTTGTTCCGCTGTATGAAAACGGAACTTCTGTCGGTATCCTCGGAATGGACATTGATTTCAGCCAGATTACCGATTATGCCGATCAGGCATCCGCTTTTGAATCCGGATATGCTTTTATTCTGAATTCGGAAGGAAATGTTTTGTATCACAAGGATATTGAAGTGGGAACAGATTTAGCAGAATACAACAATGGTGAATTGGCTTCCGTTAAAGATTTTGTGGCAAATCCCGACAATCAGGGATTGACCTTTGAATATTCTTACAATGGCACCGATAAGTATCTGGCTTTTGCAGAACTGGATAATGGTATGAAACTGGTTTTAACCGCACCATTGAAGGAAATTAAAGCAGATGCGGATACCTTATCCGCAAAGATTCTCGGTTTTCTTCTTTTTGGCATTGTAATCTCTGTTATTCTGGGTATTATCATAAGCAGCACCATTGCGAACCCGATCAAGAAAATTACCGCAGTCATCAGACAAACTGCACAACTGGATTTTCAAAAGGCTTCCGATGTAGAAAAACTGGTTCGGAAAAAAGATGAAACCGGCATTATGGCCCAGGCCGTCATGGAGATGCAGCATGTGTTGCGAGATCTTGTCAGTGATATGGAACAGGTAAAAAATAATCTTTTAGGAAATATGAGCCTTCTGGATGATGTCATGAAAGAAAATAATGCCATATCGGAAGATAACTCGGCTACAACCCAAGAACTGGCTGCCGGAATGGAAGAAACAACGGCAAGTACAACCATGATCGTCGGGAATATCAATGCGATTCAGGATAACGTAAGCGGTATTCAGAATTTGTCGCAGCAGGAACAGGCAGCGTCGGAAACCGTCATGGCAAGAGCAAGACAGTTGCGTGACAATACCGCCGCTTCCAGCGACAAAACAATGGAAATTTACGCTTCCATGAAAGACCGCACGGAAGAAGCCATTGAAAAATCAAAAGTAGTTGCGAAAATAAATGAGCTGACGGATAACATCCGCGAAATATCCTCACAAACCAATTTACTTGCATTAAATGCCAATATCGAAGCGGCAAGAGCCGGCGAAGCCGGAAGAGGTTTTGCCGTTGTGGCCACAGAGATCGGTACTCTGGCTAATCAGACTTTCCAGACTGTTGACGGTATTAACGCGATTGTAGGTGAAGTCAATGAAGCCGTTTCCAATATGACGGAATGTATTCAGGTAATTATGAATTTCCTGGAAGAAACGGTAGTTTCCGATTACGGCTCTTTCCGGGAAGTCGGCGAAAAGTACGAAGAAGATGCCAGAACCTTCAATCAGTCCATGAAAGAAATTTATGCCGAAATAGCCGATCTGAATACGAAGATCAATGATATTGCCGAAACCATTGAAAATGTCAATATTACCATTACGGAGTCAACCGAAGGGGTAAATATGATCGCCGAAAAATCGACGGAAGCCGTAACGAAGACGATGGAAGGTTACGAACATCTGCGTGAAAGCGAAGAAAGCCTGGAAATGCTGAAAGGCATCATTGAGAAATTTGAAATATAATTTTATCTGTCCCTATTGAGCATTTAAAATCTAAAAGAGGTCATGCTATAAAAGCATGGCCTCTTTTTATAAATCCATCTGTATCATGAAAATTTAAATAAATTCAACCCTATCTGTTCATCGAACTGTCTGTCAACAACTCCGTCTATTACGGTAATGACCATTTCACAGGTGGCACTGATAACAGCTCTGTTCAGATGTCCGCCATATACCTTTCCATGTTCATCGCCTGCACTCATATGTATATGGGTATAAAACTTTCCGTCCATGGTATTAACTGTTCCCGTCAGAGAAACGATTTCAAAATTCCCCTGAAATGTGTTGGCATAATATTTCTTTTCTTCGGTCTTAAAAACTCCGACCGTAAAATCTCCTACCGCTCCCAGGGCACTGATACTTGCCAGCTTTATATTCTCTCTTTCCGCAAGCTTTTGTATCTGTTCTAAAATTTCTTCTCCTTTATCCATCCTGGCAACGATGGTATTCCCAAATCGTCTGTAATCCATGATGTTAGCTCCTTTCTCTATAACAGTTTTTTATAAAGCTTATCGATACAGATTGCCCCAAAAGGTGCCGTAAGCAGAATGGAAACAACCGCAACGGTCAATACCTGCTCTCCACAGGCCAGCCCCATGGATAAAGGAACCGCTCCGATAGCTGCCTGCACGGTGGCTTTTGGCGTATATGCCAGCATACAGAACAATCTCTCTTTTTTGTTCAAATCCGTTTTTAAAAAACAGGTGCATACACCCAACATTCTGAAAAGCAGTGCTCCGCATACCAAAATGACTGCTGCCGCACCCGCCAGTGCCACATAATGCAGATTTACAGCGGCACCCACCAGAACAAACAATAATACCTCGGCTGCCACCCATAATTTATTGTACTTGGAAGATAATCTCACCGCCAGAATTTCATACTTCTGCTTCATTACGATTCCGATACTCATGATGGCCAATAATGCGGAAACCGGAACAATTCCCTCCAGACGGTCCTCCAATTCCAGCAATAAAAAGGAAATACTGAGTATAATCAAAAGCTTAACGGAATCTCTCATATGAAACTTTTTAAAAAAGCAGACCAGAATAAGCCCTACAATAATTCCCAATAAAACTCCAAGCAATATGGAAACCGGTATTTGTAAAAAACTGCCTGCTTTCAGATCACCCGTTGAGGCAAGAGATGTAAATGCCGTAAACATCACAATGACAAATACATCATCCACGGAAGCACCTGCCAAAATAATCTGCGGTATGCTGTGCTCCTTTCCCGCTCCCTCGTCTATGAGTTTTATCATTCTCGGAACGATAACAGCAGGCGATACCGCCGCTATGACGCTTCCCAAAACAGCCGCCTCCAGATAGGAAAGCCTCAGCAGCCCCGGTGCAAGGATCACAGTTCCCAAAATTTCAAAGCATGCCGGTATAAAACACATGAGAATCGCCGGTCTTCCAACCTTTTTCAAGTCTGAAATATCAAGTGCCAGCCCCGCTCTGGTCAATATAATTACCAATGCAATCTGCCTTAAATCCGATGACACCTCCAAAATAGAACCGTCGATCAGATTGAGTGCATAGGGGCCCAATACCATTCCGGTAATGATCATTCCCAAAAGGCTCGGCAGCTTTAATTTTTGAAATATGCTGCCCAAAAGCAGACCGCATAAAAAAATAATCGCAATACTTGTCAACATTTTCTGCTGTTCTCCATCTCCCCAAACCATCTGACCTCCGGCTGATTCTCCGCATGCTCTCCGATGTGCTTTTCCATCCAGATCATATTGTACCAGCGATGAAACTTATATCCGCATTGGTAGAATTCTCCTACCGTCCGATAGCCAAGATGTTCATGAAATTTTGCGCTTTCCTTCGTCAGATATTCATCTTCTTCCTGAGGATAAGCAATGCAGGCATTCATATTCAGGATATTCTGATCTTTCAATGTTTCCTCCAATGCTTCGTAAAGCATTGTACCGATACCCATTCGTTTTTTATCCATAGCAACATAAATGGAAGTCTCCACTGCCCAGTTATAAGCGGCACGCTCCTTAAAAGCACCTGCATAGGCATAGCCCACAATGCCATCATCCGTCACGGCAACCAGATAAGGATATTTTTCCCGTATGCGTTGGATTCTCCCGGCAAATTCCTTCACTGTAGGAACCTCTTTTTCAAATGTAATCGCCGTTTTTTCCACGTAAGGCGCATAAATACCCAGTAATTCCTCTGCATCCTCTATGGTTGCGGTGCGGATTTTGATCGTCGCATTATCCATTTATTTACCTTCCGTTTCTGTTTTCAAAATTGATTTTTTGACCGTCTTCCCGTCAGTAAACAAAATTTTATACTGTAAAAAAGGTGCCATTGCCTCTTTCATCTGTTTTGGGTCTATGACCTGACAGGAAAAATCGGTAAACACCATGATTAATTTGCTTCTGGCATGAAAGCGTTTTAAATAGTCGCATAGTATTTCGACACGCTTTTCTTCCTCTGTCTGCCGATAGTCATCCAGAAACCTGCCAAGCTGTACCACCGCAAGAGGTGCGACTTCATTTTTCATATCTGCATCGCTTTTCCAGTGGACCAGATTGCAGCGCACATTGGCAAATACCTGACTATGGGCTTTCAGCGCTCCGGCCACGTCCTTTGCCAATGTGCCGATCTGCTCCTTTTCCATATGATAATCCAATACAAACGTCATTTCCTGCAGATCGTGTCCGGGATTGCCGGGTGCATGGAGAACCCGTTCCACACTGTTTACAATCTGCATCCGCATAACCGGTGAAAGTGCCATGGGATCACTTCCTTCTGTCTTTCAGCTCTTTATTCTATTACTACCTTACGGAAGTTTTTCTTCCCGCGTTTTACTACAATGCCGTCATTTCCGATCTGTTCCCGGGAGAATGTGGCACGGATATCCGTAACTTTTTCTCCGTCTACACTGACACCGCCCTGTTCAACAGCTCTTCTTCCTTCGTTTCTGGTAGGTACCAGACCGGATTTCACCAAAATGGAAAGGATGTCAATGGCACCGTCCTGAAAATCTGCTTCTGCCAGGGCTGATGTAGGCATATCTGCCGCATTCCCGCTGCTGAACAATGCTTTTGCAGCTTCCTGCGCTTTGACCGCTTCCTCTTCTCCGTGTACCATCTTTGTCAATTCAAAAGCAAGGATTTCTTTTGCGGTATTCAGCTGGCTTCCTTCCCAGGAATCCATTTTTTCGATTTCCTCCAACGGTAAAAATGTCAGCATACGAATGCATTTCAATACGTCTGCATCCGCTACATTTCTCCAATACTGATAAAATTCAAAAGGAGAGGTCTTATTGGGATCAAGCCATACAGCACCTTTCTGGGTCTTTCCCATTTTCTTTCCTTCGGAATTCAATAACAGGGTAATGGTCATGGCATAAGCGTCTTTTCCCAGCTTACGGCGAATCAGCTCGGTTCCGCCCAACATATTGCTCCACTGGTCATCTCCGCCAAACTGCATATTACAGCCGTATCTTTCATACAGGGACAGGAAATCATAGCTCTGCATGATCATGTAGTTAAACTCCAAAAAACTTAAGCCTTTTTCCATTCTCTGTTTATAACATTCTGCGGTCAGCATCCTGTTGACGGAAAAATGCGCTCCGATATCACGGATAAATTCGATATAATTCAGATCACGAAGCCATTCCGCATTGTTGACCATCATGGCTTTTCCGTCAGAGAAATCAATAAATCTGCTCATCTGTTTTTTGAAGCATTCGCAGTTATGGTCGATGGTCTCCGTGGTCATCATATTACGCATATCGCTTCTTCCCGAAGGATCTCCGATCATGGCAGTTCCGCCACCAATCAGGGCAATCGGTTTGTTTCCCGCCATCTGCAGTCTTTTCATCAGGCACAGCGCCATAAAATGTCCTACATGAAGACTGTCTGCGGTCGGATCAAAGCCAATATAGAATACGGCTTTTCCGTTATTGATAAGCTCTTTGATTTCCTCTTCATCCGTAAGCTGTGCAAGAAGTCCTCTTGCTTTTAATTCGTCAAATACTGTCATGATTTTTCTCCTTTTATATCCTTGATGTAATTGCTGTGCAGGCATCCGCAATCGAGTAGGAGGAATTTCTCATAGGAGAAATTCCGACCTCTCACACCACCGTGCGTACGGTTCCGTACACGGCGGTTCAATCAACTTAACAAGTGACACACCTTTCGGTGTAGTAATCTAGCATTGAGACTAGTCCAAATGAGGCTAGTCTTTTATTGCTTATTGCTTGGCTTACATCTGGAGCTCGACACACTCTCGCATATCCTTTTGCATAAGCTGTGCGCCACGCTGCCCATTTAGGTACTCCAAGCTTTATAAGGTTCTTTGCTCTGTTTTGTGGAGTTTTCCAATGTTTCCAAATGCACATACGAAGTCTATATCTGATAGTACCGTCGAGGTTATAGCAAATACTCCTCATGATTCCTATCCTGAAATAGTTTATCCAACCTCTTATTAGTTGATTGAGTTTCTCCACTTTGTAGCTGTTGCTAACGCCCCAGCTTCGTCGGGTAAGCTTTTTCATTCTTTTCTTGAACTTCGCAACTGATTTTGCATGTGGTTTCGCCTTAAACTGATGTGCTCTTGTGTCATAGAAGAATCCGAATCCAAGGTATTTAAGTCCGCTTGGCCTATCTACTTTGCTCTTAGTCATGTTGACCTTGAGCCCTAGTTTCTCTTCAATAAAGCGGGATATATTTCTCATTACCCGATTTGCAGACATTTCACTCCCGACCATGATGATACAGTCGTCCGCGTATCGCACAAAGTTAAGTCCTCGCTTTTCCATTTCCTTATCAAGTTCATTGAGCATGATGTTCGCCAACAACG
>JBJEJA010000014.1:0-3408 GCA_051877575.1 Lachnospiraceae bacterium
GGTACGGCTCATAGATGGTCTTTCCGTTTTTATCCTTCACCGGCTTCCCGTTTTTTCCAATCTTCGGTGTCCCCCTTTGCAGCATCTTTCCGCACTCCACCAGAATCGTACCTTTGGGGTCCGTCACAACATAGGAGGAATGCATCTGCATCAGATTGGGCTTCAACCAGAAGCGGGTCTTGCCTGAACCGGAACCGCCGATAATCAGTACATTTTTATTGCGGGCTGTTTTCGGGTCTTTGGGGCGGCTGTTCATGGTGAGCCGCTCTGTCTGGGTCAGAATAACGTTGTTGGAAAATACCGGATCGATATATGGTGCGATATCTTCGGCAGTTCCCCAGCGGGCAGAACCATATTCCGTGTTGTGCCGGTATTTTTTTGCATTTTTCCCCTTCACATACACGGCAACCCGCACTGCAGCTCCAAAACAAATGCCAATCAGGATATCCGGCAGGCGGAAGCTGGGGAGAGGTGATCGGAAGGCTGCGTCAAATGCTTCGCTGATATGGAGCATCTTTTCCCAAAAGTCAGCTCCTTCGGCGAGCCTCCATACCTCCCCAAGTTTTGTTGCCAAAAACCCCAGAATCACATAGGGTGCATTGAGCAGGATAAGCCTTTTGGTCTTCTGGCTTGTCATCGCTCCCGTTCCTTTCGTCTCGTCCGATCCGGAACCGCATGCTTCACCATCTCTTTAAACTTCGACAGCTTCTGAAGCACAGACGGCCGGGATGCTTTCCTGATTTTCTTTGATGAATATTCCGAAAAGGCTGCAGTCAACGCATCTGCATCACGGGCCTTAAAAAAAATCAGGTATTTCGGCGGTGATGCACTGCGGTCCTTCTTTACCGCATAATCCACTCCATACTTCCGGGCAATTCGGTCAAAATCCCGGATAGACGAATCGGTGACTTCTATGTTGGAAACACCCTGATCCTGTCCGATCAGTTCTTTTACCGTCTGCTTACCCTTTGGTTTCACCTGGGCATCCCGGCTTTTCTGCATTTTCTTCTCTTTTCGGTGAGCCATATATTTCGTAATTGCAGTCTGTAAAAGCCTGCCCGAAAACTTGGTACCGCTGACAACCAGTGTCACTGTCCTGTTTTCCACTTCTTCCTGCATAAACCATCAACTCCTTTCTGCAGGCAACAAAAAAGACAGCCTTAGCTGCCATACATATCATGGTTTACCAATGACGAATAATAATTGCTGATCGTGGTCGGGGCATTGAACAGAACCGTAAGGATATATTGCTTGATATTTTTTACCTTTGTCGTGTTTTCCTTCAGGCAGGAAATCACGAACCTGATGTGCTCTATATCCAGCTTCAAAATCCGCGCCTTTACTACTTCATGAGGAAAATCACTTCCTGCCACTCGTGTGTACTGTCGCTTGGCACAGACAACTTCAACCATCAACTCAACAATTTCGTCAATCATCTTCTGTTCATATGGATAATCATTTACAAGGCATTCATAGCCGATATTCCTACGGATCAATTCCCGGTAGTCTCTTATTTCATCTACAGAGGAATATCCCTTTCCCTTCCCATCCGGCGGTTCATCCGCCGTTCCCATCTTACCGGAAGGAAATGAATCGGTATTTTCTCTATCCGTATTTCGTTCTTCTTTTCTTAATTCCTTAGTATTTAATTGCGTTGGATTATCCGACAACGGCTTTCCCGTCACCGGATTTTCCGTTGTCGGGTTTTCCGACGACGGGTTTCCCGACAGCGGTTTTTGGGGAAGCACCTGCTTCTGAGACTCTGCTTCTCCATTTTCCGTCTCCACCGGATGTTCATAAATAATATACTCATTCCCACTGAATTTTCCCTGTGCATCGGTGGTCTGGTAGCGCCGGATATATCCCGCCCGTTCCAGTTCATTTACTGCGGAACGGATTGCATCCTTACTCTCCCGGTTGATACTGGACAGCCCTGCAAGGGTATAATCCCAATCCTCCGGTAAAGACAGCATTTGCGATAAAAGCCCTTTCGCTTTTAATGACAGCCTTTTATCCCTTAAATGACAATTACTCATAACGGTGTAATCCCGCGTCCTTTCCACACGAAATACAGCCATCGACTTCACTCCTTCCTTTAATCAGGCATAAAAAAATCCGCAGTATCAAATCAACTGCGGTTACTTAATCAGATATCATAAAGACCGGATATCCGTATTTATCAAAATACAGGATGGCATATTCTTCTTCTGTCGGATCCAGAGACTTCTCCAGTCCTCCTATGATTTCCGAACGTCTGTCAGTATCCATCTCACATACAGCCTGGAACCTCTCATATACAGCTTCCCGTATATCCTTCTGGAAATGTACATCAAGTCCCTTTCGTTTTTTACGTTTCATAATATGGTGCCTCCCATTCATACTGCTCACAACACATATCCTGAAACAGTTCCTCCATATCTTCCGGACAGATATCAAATCCGGCATCATCTTCCATCGTTCCTTTATAAGTCCGAAACTCCGTAGAATATGCCATATCCTCATCTGCGACCCCGACAGAAAAACACATAATCACTGCCAGCGTCATATCCTCCAATATCCACAATTCTTTTTCGTAACTGGTGACTACAATATCACTCCCGCCGCGCTCTAACTCCCGGAAGATCAGCACACCCCGCTGCGGTACCAGTTCTTTTCCGAAATAATCAAATGATTTCTCTCGGTCCCCTTTTGCCTTATACGTGTAGATCGTTTCAATCCGGTTCCGGAGATACTGGGTAACATTTTCACAATCAATTCCTCTCACGATACCATCCACATCTACGTCTTCATCATAATCAAACAATAAATGTGCCATTCTCTTTACTGTTTCCTCCACTGCTTTTTCCGTAAACATATCAGTGTCGCCTCCTTTTCTTTTTCAGGACAATATGCCCTTCAATCACATGGGCATCTTTTTTTATTCTGATTTCTCCCTGTTTCTGGCTTTCCATAGCCTTTTTATATTCCGATTCATTCAGAAACAGCCGCACCTCATCCCCAGGCAGGCCATAGGCATTTCCTCTTTTGCTCACAATAAATTCAATCATATGGCAAGTACCATCCATAAAGCGCTTGGTCGCCAGTATGTTATGTCCTTTCAGCTCCCTTGCAGAAATATCCTGCATTCATTCAATCCCCTTTCACCTGTCATGCTGTTGTTCACGCTTCCGCTGCCACTGCTCCAACAATTTGATGATCGTTTCCTCCATCTTCTTGGGCGTGTAGCTTCGGGGAAAGTATTTCCGCAGGGTATCTGAGCTAAAAGTCACTTTATCCAAAGAGCTTTTCTTCTCTTCCGACATAATGTCCAGTATCACATCCTCAGAAAGTTTCCCGTCCTGGCTGAATTTTTTCATCCGTTGCGCCTGGGAAAGAGAAGGTGTGGACTGCTCGGAGTCTATCGTCTCT
>JBJEJA010000015.1:0-3380 GCA_051877575.1 Lachnospiraceae bacterium
GATAATCCTGTATTATCCTTCATTCCGTATCCCGTTTTTCAATATGTTTTATATTGTCATACTTAATGGAGCACATCTCATTATAATTTCCTTCGTAGGAAATAATTGGTATCTCTGACAGACGCCCATCCAATCCGACGGAATATTTACTATATGCTTCCAACATTATGTAACGGTCCTTTCCCGGTTCAAGTTCCTTATAGCCCAGAGAACCTTCAACTGCAATATTTTCATCTTTTAAATATACAATCAGCCACGCACCCTTAGCAACACCGGCTAACGCTTCTACCTCGTTATCAAAATAAGTTGTATCTATTTTAAAGAAATGGTATATTTTCAAAATAGTTTCGGATTCTACAATTCTATAGGAGACATATGCCACTAAAACCGACAACACGATATAGCCGGCATTGACTAAAACCGGATTGTATACCGGTATAAGACTGGTCATAGAAACATATATGTAGCTTATTAAAATAGCTTTAAACAATACATGTTTATCATCTTTTAGTGTCTTGGCCCTAAAAAAATAGTAGGAATATATTGTTATATATCCGGGATATATATAAGTTATAATACTAGGTAAATAGTCTATTAATTTTATTACTTCATCTACCGACATACTGTTCCCCCTATTGTCATTCTAATTTTTAGGTTTTTCAACCTGATTGCTGTTTGTTGTTCTCCCCGTAGATCTCGGAGCAGAACCGCATCTTTTTTCTACAACGACTTTATTAGCTCCGACTGACGATTGCGTCCTTTTTTTCGTTTTCTGACCTTCTGTTGTTACTCTTTTCATAGCATTTCCTTTCTACATTACCTTTCCCCACAGATGCTTTTTAAGGTATAGTTTTCCGTCTTCTATATCCACAATTTTCATTGCATTTAGATTGCCCACAGCCCTCATAATGCTATCACCATTCGGCACTTTATCCTCCTTCCGGCGATACCAGCTCCTCATTTCACGTACAAACTGCTCTTCCCTGATACCCTTGTCATATGCCTCCTTTGTATGCAGGCAATAAACAACATACGCCTCCGGCAGATCATATTCTCCATCTGCTGCACAACCCGTCAAAACCGCCGAAGCAATCAATAATTGAATGTAACTGAATACATCGTCTGCCGAAGCGGTAGAAGCTGCAGATTTTAATCCCGCTATGAGTGCTTCTTTAAAGTCTATCCTTATGTTTTCTCCGTCAAAGATCATTTTTTCTTCTTTGCAAAAAATCGTGATATAATGCTCCGCCAGCGAGTTTCCGATGTCTTCCTTCAGATTGAGTTCTGTTGCGGTTTGCCTTAACTTGTCTTTTAGTTGATTTTCATAATCTATTGCTTTTTCTCTCGTCATTCTTTCTTGTCATTCCTTTTACTCGGGCTCTGTCTCTTCAAATTCTTTGCAGTCAAAAAATTCTTTTATCGAAATACCCAGACCATTGCAGATTTTTGCAATGGTATAAATTCCGGGATTTGTTGTTTTACAATTGATAATGTTGTTGATGGTTGTCATCGGCACTGCCGATTTAAAAGAAAGACGATAATAAGTGATTCCTTCCCGTCTGCAAAAGTATTCTATTCTTTTTGCAAGTGCATTCTGTTTCATTCCATGATGACTTCCCTTCATCTCTCTATTAGAAAGTATACACTTATTCTTTTGATAAATAAGTTGATTCTGTGCGTTAATATTTGTTGGATTGCGTTGGATTGTGTTATATAATGGTATAAATTAGAAATGAGGAACATGCAATGGAAAGAGAGCTAACTATCATACTGATTGAAGACGACCCCATCACCTGTCAAAATTTTAAGGAATATATTGATATCGTGGCCGATGTGACTTTGGTTGATATGACTAATAGCGCTTATCAAGCACTGGATTTGGTGCAGGAATGGCTGCCCGATGCAATCATTTTGGATTTGGAGTTGAACACCGGTAAAGGGAACGGTCTGTTCTTTTTACAGGAACTGAAAAAATTATCCCTTCCTTTCCGGCCTTATGTACTGATAACAACAAACAATTCCAGTAACATTACTTATAATTTTGCAAGAGAATTGGGCGCTGATTTTATTATGTCCAAGCATCAGGATGACTACTCCGAAAAAGTGGCAGTAGACTTCCTGCGGATGACAAAAGACATGATTCAACAGACGCACCGCACTCAGAATGCCGAAATCCCTCTCCCCCTTTCATCAGACATCCCTATTAAGCGGATCCAGCGAATGATTTCCAACGAACTGGATCTTATCGGAATCAGCCCTAAAGTGATCGGATATCAATACTTATCCGATGCCATCCTGCTGGCCATTATGGGAAAAAACACAAATATCTGCCGCGTTCTTGCCGACAAATACCGAAAAAATGATTTCAGTATTGAACGCGCTATGCAGAATGCCATCAACAAAGCCTGGCGCACTTCGGATATTGATGATCTGCTGGCCAACTACAAAGCTCGCATCAACCCGGAGAAAGGTGTCCCTACATTAACAGAGTTTATCTATTACTATGCCAATAAAATAAAGAACAAAATTTAAATTTGTTGGTTTTTGTTAGAAAATGTTGTATAATGACAAAAAGTGCAAAAAGGAGGAAGCGAAATGGAAAAAGAAACAGAGTCAAAAATGAACATTATTTTAATTGAAGACGATCCTGTCACATGTCAGAATTTTATGAAATATATTGAAACAATAGACGATATGGCATTGATCGAGATTACCAATAATTCGTATCGTGCACTGGAATTGGTAAAGGAATGCCTTCCCGACGCCGTAATTCTGGATCTGGAATTAAACAACGGAGAGGGAAATGGTCTGTTATTTCTACAGGAGCTGAAGCAATCAAGTATTTCTCCACTCCCTTATATCTTGGTGACGACCAACATTTCCAGCAGCACGACTTACGATTACGCTCACAAATTCGGCGCTGATTTCATTATGTCAAAGCATCAGGAAAATTATTCCGAAAAAAATGCCGTGAACCTTTTGCTGATGATGAAAGATATTATACAAAGCAGAAGGAAAAATATCACTGCAAACAAGTCTGACAGACCCGTTCCCAGCTCCCGGGAGAGGCAATGGCAGCGAATGATTGCCCGTGAGTTGGATTTTATTGGTATCAGTCCAAAAGCAGTCGGTTACCGCTACCTGTCCGATGCCATTCTTCTGATTATCCAAGGTGAAACCAACAACATTTCCGGTGCCTTGGGGGAAAAGTATCAAAAGACAAACTCCAGCGTGGAAAGGGCCATGCAAAATGCTATCAACAAGGCCTGGAGAGGCAATGATATTGACGAGTTGCTTCTTCACTACAAAGCACGCATTAGCTCAGAAAAAGGCGTTCCTACTCTGACGGAGTTTATCCACTATTATGCAAATAAGATTAA
>JBJEJA010000016.1:0-15399 GCA_051877575.1 Lachnospiraceae bacterium
AATTTTATTTGTCAAATTTTGTCCCCAAATGTCGTCTCATTCTTTTTTCCCCGCTTTCGGAGTATTTTGTTCGTTTTTTCCCATAATCGGAGTCCTAAAAGAAATTTTTCCGTCCCTTCAGGTAAAATATTATTGTTGTTATGTAAACTTTTGTGTGGAGGGTACATATCTTAAATCACTTCTGAAATTCTTTTAACAGGGTCTTTCTTCACATCTATCTGCATGTCTTTTGCTCTTCCTATTAGTTTACATAATTCAAAAAGGACACCTTACGATTCCCGTAAGGTGTCCTTCATTTTTCGTATATAATTTCTTCCCACGCCCAGCCTTCCGTACTCTTCTTTTAAAATAAGGCACTGCTGCAGTGTATCCAGAGACCGGACAAACCGCATATTCACAATCCTTCCTCTCGCACAGATCTCAAAACAGTTTCCTTCCAGCTGCCGAATCATCTTTTCGCATGTCTGATATGGGATCTCTATCATTCCTTCCGTCGTATAAACATACATTTTACGCCTTTTATGCTCAATAAATATAATATCTGCAATACGCACCGGATATACTATGCACCCGTATCTGAGATGAATAAATTCTTTTTTGTTTTCCGGCGGCTTATAGCATAACGCTTCTTTGATCATTCTGACCGCCGGCTCTGTCTGAAACGGTCTTTTTAAAAAGCCGTAGCTGTGCAATCTGTGAAAAGCTGCAAACTCATCCTCCTTTGAACCGGATATCATAATAAGCGGCACAAATACATAGGATTTCCTCCGGCGTATATCGGCGGCGAATTTCAAGCCTTCCTCATTACCGCCTTTCGCTCCCATAGTTGTATCAACGATCAGCAGTTCCATCAGATTTTCATCTGCGATCCGATAAGCTTCTGCCACATTGTCTGTTTGGAAAATACAGGAATTTTCATCAAGCGCTTTCACAATCTCACATAGAAAACGGCGCAGGACGGGATCAGGTTCTGCAATCAAAACCTTCTTCATCCGCCCTGCGGCTCGGTTGTTCCTTCCGTTATCAATAATTCACTCAGGAATTCTCTTAACTCGAATTCCCCTTGTCCGAACAGCTTTTTTCTGGAATCGGTAAAATATTCAATCAATCGTACCATAATCTCCAGCTTGGTAATCTCAGAACAATTTTTAATCATATACCACATTTTTTCTTCATCCTGAAATTCCCCATACAAAAGATAGTCCGCAGAAATGCCATAGACAGACTTTAATCTTTCCAATACCTCCAGCGAAATATTGTTCTGTCCGTTTTCCAGTTTCTGATATCCCTCTCTGGTCATCCCGAGGCCGTCTGCAAACTGCTTCTGCGTCAGCCCCAGTAATAAACGGATTGCCTTTAATCTTTCTGTTCGTGCTTCCTTGCTTACATTTGTATTTTCCACTCGCACCACCATCTGCACAATGCGTCCCCTGATAGGAATATGATACAAAAGAAAAATACTGTATGCCAGAAACTGCAAGGGTATGTCATGCACCCCGTCAAGGTGCATCGTTTCTTTTTTATGACTGCGATGTCCCTGCAATATCACAGATCATATTGATACATGTTTCGATTCCGAGAGATGAAGTATTCAATGAAATATCATAGTAATCCGCCACACCAAACTCCGTATTGGTATAATAAGCACAGTATTTCTTACGCGCTTTATCAATTGCCCGGATCTCTTCGCTGATCTTGGCCTCTGTCGCATCGGGCATCTTGGTTTTCATGCGTTCCATGCGCCAGTAGGGATCCGCATGAACAAATACATGGAGGCAATGATCAAATTCTTTCAAAATCGTATTGGCATTTCTTCCTACGATCACGCAATTACCCTTTTCGCCTATTTTGCGGATGATATCTCTCTGTACTTCAAATAATTTTTCATTTAAGGGCTTATTGTAAAAATCAAAAAGACTCTGTGCGAAGCCAAAATTCATCGGCACCTTCTCATCCCATTTCAGCATGCTTTCCACATCAATGTTGGATTCTTTTGCTGCCCTTAAGATAATTGCCTTATCATAATATTCATAGTGAAGTCTCTTGGCGACCTCTCTTCCGATTTCTCCGCCGCCGGCACCGAATTCCCGGCTGATCGTAATAATTTTTTTCATGGGCAACACTCCTATAATACTTTGTTTAAGAAATCAATGGTTCTGGCTTCCTTCGGATGGGAAATGATCTCATCCGGTGTACCCTGTTCCACGATATAACCGCCGTCCATAAAGATAATGCGGTCTGCCACTTCTCTCGCAAACCCGATCTCATGGGTAACGACCACCATCGTCATACCGTCTGCGGCAAGCTCCTGCATAACGCTCAGAACTTCTCCTACCATCTCAGGATCCAGAGCCGATGTGGGTTCGTCGAAAAGCATAATGTCCGGATTCATGGCAAGCGCCCTGGCAATGGCAACACGCTGTTTCTGTCCGCCGGATAACTGGGACGGATAGGCATCTGCCTTTGTCTCCATGCCGACTCTCTTTAATAACTGCATGCCCTTGTCCTTGGCCTCATCTTTTGTCATCTTCTTCAGTTCTACCGGAGCAAGCATAATGTTCTCCAAAACCGTTTTATGCGGAAACAGATTGAAATGCTGGAATACCATACCGATGTTTTCCCGCACCTTATTGATATCCGTATGCTTATCCGTTACATCATTTCCGTCCACAATGATCGTTCCGCTGGTGGCATGTTCCAACTGGTTTAAGCAACGAAGGAAAGTGGATTTACCGCTTCCGGAAGGACCTAAAAGAACAACAACCTCGCCCTCGGAAATATCAATACTGATATCTTTTAACACTTCCAGTTTGCCGAAATTTTTCTTTAAATTCTCTACGTGTACTTTTACTTCTCTATCTTCCACGGTTTACCCTCCTTTCAATTCTCTTGGATATTTTACTCAGGGTAACAATCACGACCATATACATGAGACCGACAATTGCCCACGTTTCAAGGCTCTTAAAGGTATTTCCGCTGATTGTCTTACCCATATTGGTAAGTTCCGGAAATCCGATAACGGAAAGGATGGATGTATCCTTCAAAGTAATGATGAACTGGTTGATGATAGACGGTATCATGGTACGGATTGCCTGAGGCAGTACGACAAGTCTCATGCTCTTCCCATAAGTCAACCCAAGACTGCGGCTGGCTTCCATCTGTCCTTTATCGACACTTTCGATACCGGCACGGATAATCTCCGCCATATAAGCACCGCAGTTCATGGCAAGGGCTATGGTTCCTGCCTGAAGTGCAGATAAGCGGAAATCCTGTACTCCCATGGCTTTAATACCCGCCGGAACACCGAAATAAATAAAATATGCCAATACGATCAGCGGAACACCACGGACCGCATCTACATAAACCGTTCCGATAAAATTCAAAATTCTGTTTCTGCCCACATTCATCAAGGCGAAAATCAAGCCGATGATCATGGCAAAAATCAAAGACAATAATGTCATCAGCAACGTCCTGCCCAAAGATCCCAGCAGCATGGTGCCGTATGTCTGAATAATAGAAATCATTTGTTATCTCCTTTTCATTTATTTTATATAGGGGGATTGGAATGCAAGAACGTGAGAAACCCCGGAAGGGCTCCTCACGTCCAAACAAGTCACAAAATTATTTCAGATAGCTGTTGATGATTTCATCATATTTGCCGCTTGCTTTGATATTGGCAAGACCTGCATTGAACATATCCAATAATTCCTGATCTGCGGTATCCATAATAGCGAAACCGTAAGGAGCACCTTCACTTTCCATTCCTTCCGGGATCTTCAATGCAAGATCTCCTTCTTTAATGGAAACAGCCATGATAGGAGTATCTTCTACACAAGCTGCGCTGTTACCAAGGATAACATCCTGATACATTGTAGGTGAATCTTCGAATACGGTTACGGTAAATCCGTACTGATCCTTTAAGCTGTTTGCAAAATCAGCACCTGCAGTACCGTTCTTAACAGCTACGTTTTTGCCTGCCAAATCTTCAAAACTGTCAATATCGCTGTCTGCTCCGACTACAAATGTCTGAGTTGCATCATAGTAACCGTCGGAGAATATCCAACCGGAATCGATACGTTCCTGTTTGATGGTAGCGCCTGCGATAATGGCATCTGCCTGACCGGACTGAACTGCTGCTACTGCTGCATCCCAGCCAAGGCTCTGCAATTCATATTCAAATCCCTGATCCTCTGCGATTGCAGCAAGAAGATCAACATCGATACCAACGAATTCGTTGTTTTCGTTTGTGTACTCAAAAGGTTTGAATACAGTATCTGTTGCGATGATCCATTTCTTACCGGATGCTGTCTCATCTGTTGCTTCCTCTGCTTCTGCCTCTGTTTCTTCTGTTGCTGCAGGAGCTTCTGTGTTTGTTTCTTCAGCAGCATCGGAACCGCATCCGACCAACATACCTGCTGTCAAAACTGTGCATAACAATAATGCTAATGACTTTTTCATAATAAGTCTCCTCCCATATAAAATTTAGATAAAAACAGGCAGGTACAAATCGCGAACGTATAGCTACTTTCGACATCTTTGTCTCCCGCCCTAAATCCATGGTTATCATTATAGACAATTGATAATTTTTTGTCAAGTTTTATGAACGATAGTCCCCATTGATCTTTACATAATCGTAGGTCAGATCACACCCCCACGCTTTGGCATCCGCCTCACCCTGATGCAAATCGATATTGATAAAGATTTCGTCCGCGGAAAGCACTACCGCAGCTTCCTCTTCGGAAAATGCTACGCCGCTGCCGTTTTCACATACATGGACACTGCCCTTTTCCGATGCCAGATCAACCTCCACCTTATCAATATCAAAATCCGCCTCCGCATAGCCGATGGCACAAAGCACGCGTCCCCAGTTGGCATCCTCTCCAAACATGGCGCATTTGAAAAGTGGGGAACGGATAACGCTTTTTGCCACAATGATTGCCGTTTCCTGGTCAGGCGCTCCTTTACAGGTGCACTCCAGAAGCTTGGAAGCTCCCTCTCCGTCCTTTGCAAGCATTCTTGTTAAATTCATCAGAACCAGATAAAGTGCCCGGCAGAAAGTCTCATATGCTTCTCCTTCTTCCGTAACCTTTGTATTGCCTGCCTCTCCGTTTGCCAGGATACATACCATATCATTGGTAGAAGTATCTCCGTCAATGCTCAGACAGTTATATGTAACTTTCACAATCTCACTTAACGCTTTCTGAACCAGCGCTACGTCAATGGCTGCATCCGTCGTGACAAAATTCAAAGTTGTGGCCATATTGGGATGGATCATGCCGCTTCCTTTTGCCATACCGCCGATATGCACTTTTTTGCCGTTCAGTTCAAACTCTACCGCGACTTCCTTTTGGATGGTATCCGTAGTCATTATGGCATTTGCCGCTTTTCCATGGTTAGCAGGCGATAACCCTGCTGCCAGCTCTTTGATATGTGCTTCAATCGGTTCGATCGGAAGAATCTGTCCGATGACCCCTGTGGAAGCTACGATCACTTCTTCCGGCTTGATATGAAGCTCTCCCGCTGCCAATCGGCACATCTTCTCCGCTTTCTGCTCCCCGTCCGCATTACAGGTATTAGCATTTTTGCTGTTGGCAATCACCGCCTTTGCCTTGCCGCCTGTCACAGCCAAATGCTTTTTTGTTACCAAAATGGGAGCACCTTTCACTTTATTTAACGTATAGACTGCCGCCGCATCACATTCCTTTTCACTGTATATCAGTGCCAGATCGTTTTTATTTTTATCCGGATTTAACCCACAGTTTAATCCGTTGGCGGAAAATCCTTTTGCCGCACAAACGCCGCCTTCCGTATATGTATAACCATCAACTTTTTCCATTTTCATAACTTCTCCTCACTATTTCCGAAACACTTTGTATTTATCGACTCTGACAGTCATGTGTGACTGTTGCGATATATGCCGATTTCATATAAACAAATGTACTCCCCAAAGATCAGATTGTCAATTTCAATTACTGAAAATGTCATAGGAAATAATCAGATAGAAGTCCCATTTCATAATTCTATACAAGACACTCTCCTAAGCATTCCTCGATAATGGCAAATCCGGCTTTTAACTGCTCATCTGTAACTACCAACGGGCAGAGGAAGCGGATCACATTTCCATAGATGCCTGCACTCTCAATAATCAGTCCTTTTTGTGCTGCTGCCGCAACCATTTTGGAAACCAGCTCCGGATACGGTTCTTTTGTAACGGGATCTTTGACAAATTCCGTTCCAATCATCGCACCGATGCCTCTTACATCACCCACTACCGGATACTTTTCTGCCAGTCCGCGATAAAAATCTGTTACCATCTTTCCGATTTCAAGAGCACGGTCACAGAGATGATTTTTCTGAATAAATTTGATTGTCTCAATGGCGGATGCACACGAAACCGCATTTCCACAGAAAGTACCACCGATGACTCCCGGCGTTACCGCATCCATGATTTCTGTCCTTGCCGTAACTGCCGAAAGCGGCATACCTGCTGCAATGGATTTTGCTGTGGCAATCATGTCCGGCGCACATCCTGCTTCCTTCCAATATTGAGATACAAACATTTTACCGGAACGGGCCCATCCGGACTGTACTTCATCAGCCACCAGCAGAATGCCATATTTGTCACAAATAGTGCGAACTGCTTTCACCCACTCAATCGGTGCCGGGACAAAACCGCCTTCACCCTGTACCGGCTCTACGACGATAGCTGCCACATAATCAGGAGCGGAACACTCTTCAAATACCATTTCCAGACGTTTTGTATAATACTCTATCGCCTCACTTTCGCTAAAACCCTTAGGCGCACGATACAGATAAGGGAATTCTGCACGGTAAACGCCGTCCGGCATCGGTCCCATGCCATATGCATATGCTTTCTTGCTTGTCATTGCCATAGTCAGTGCGGTTCTTCCGTGAAAAGCGCCCGAAAAAACAATGATATTAGGTCTCTTTGTATAGGATTTGGCAATTTTCACCGCATTTTCATCTGCCTCTGCACCGCTGTTGACAAACATGGTCTTTTTGGTATCACCCTGTACCGGCATAAATTCATTCATCATTTCTGCCAACAAAATATAATTTTCATGTGTCATGATATTCATCATGGCATGAAAATATTTCTCAGACTGGGCTTTTACTGCTTCAATCATTTCCGGCTGGGAATAACCTACGTTAAGTACACCTACACCGCCTACCCAGTCAAGGAAGATATTGCCATCCGCATCTTCCACCATTGCGCCTTCTCCGCGCTCTATAACCACCGGATAACCGCATTTAATGGCATTCGGCATCGCCTTTGCTCTTCTGTCTATGATCTCTTTTGCTTTAGGCCCCGGTAATGTTGCTGTTTTTATTGTTGGTAATGCTGTTCTTAATTCTGACATTGTTATCTCTTCCTTTCTTTTTCTCATGCTTTTTATGTATCAATACAATTTCCGATATATCTCTAAAATCATTTCTTCTGTCATGGGTATGTAACTGTTGCCTAAAAGTCTCTGCTGATTGGTAACAACAGATTTCGCAAATACTTCCAACTCCGACCTGTTTAGTCCATATTCGTGCAATGCCTTCTTCTTGAGAATGTTTCCGTTTAACAGACTTTCCAATTTCACATAAACCTGTTCCACGGGACATTCCAATACATCCGCCAGTTCCCGATTAAGCAGTGCGATTTTTCCTGCAGGATCATATCCCATATATGTGTTAAACACACCTGTAAACATGGTATAGTTCGCTTCGCCATGGGGCACATGATAGTTGGCACCCAACGGATAACTCATGGCATGAACGGTACCGCATCCCGCATTTCCAAAAGCGATACCTGCCATTGTTGAAGCTGTCAGCACGTTTTTCAGTTCTGTTTTCACCGCTTCCTGCCTACCTTCTTCTCCGGCTTTCTCTATCCGCTTATAGGCAGTCAATATCATTTTTGCCGCATGCAGGCTGAAGGTTTCCGAAACAGTTGTCGCCTTCGGTGACAAATAAGATTCCAGCGAATGAACCAGGGCATCAATGGAACTTGTGGCAAATACACCAAAGGGAAGCCCTTCCAAAAGTTGCGGAATCAGCACCGCATCATCGGCATATATGGCATCATCTGCCAGACCGAACTTGGTATGTCGCTTTTTAAATTCCAAAATAGAAATATTGGTAACTTCACTGCCGGTTCCGCAGGTAGTCGGCACAATGACCAGCGGTACTTTTTTCACTGCCGTAAACACATGATCAAACAAATCCGTAACAGGCAGATATTTTTCCAGGCAAAATAGTTTTGCCACATCAATAACCGTTCCGCCGCCGATGGCTATGACCCTTTTGTAGGGCTTTTTTATATCGGCTGCAAGGGCTTCCACCATTTCATCTGTAGGCTCTCCCTTACCATATCTGCGAAGCAACATGACCTGATCTGCTTTTACATCCTTGAAATAAATATTCCATGTAGATGCACCGGTAATAATCAGATCATCTTCACAAGGGCCGAAAGCTTCCACAAACTCATCTGCCGTATCCATTACGGAAATCCTGGGAACTATTTGAAATGCTTTCATAACCTCTCCTCTTTTCTTCCATATCCGTTTCTATCATTGACTTCATCCTGTAGACATTATACAATGATACATGTGTTAAGCAAAACGACAGCTTCTCATATTCATTGTGAAATTTTTTCATAATAAAAACCTATTTTTCCATTGCATATATTGATATGCGCCAACACTAAAAGCAGGGGAGATTTACCATGAATATTCAGAAATATAGGATTTTACTGCGCGCCGTAGATACCGGCAGTTTTACCAAAGCTGCCGGCGAGTTTCATTACACGCCTTCCGGAGTCACCCATATGATGAATTCCATCGAAGAAGAATTGGGATTTCCCATATTAAAAAGAAGCCCTAAAGGTGTCAGCCTAACCAAAGAAGGCGAAAAAATTCTTCCGATTGTCAGAGAAATTGTCAAATGGGAAGAAAACCTCTCTCAGACTACTTCAGAAATCCGCGGCGCCCATTACGGTACACTGATACTGGGCTCTTATTCCAGTATCGCTGCCCAATGGCTTCCGGGGATTATTAAAGACTTTAAAAAGGATTATCCCGGTATCCGTATCAAGATTATGGAAGGTGTCTGGCAGGAAGTTGCCGAAAATCTGGACAAAAATGTGGTGGATCTTGGGTTCATGAGTTATCAGGAGCATACCAAATACGAATGGATCTTATTAAAAGAAGACCCCATGCTTGCCATACTGCCGCCTAATCACAAACGGGCAAAAGATATCTCTTATCCGCTGAGTGCCTGCATGGAAGAAGAAATTATCATGCCCGCAAGCGGACATGATTTTGATGTGGAACAATTGTTTGAAAAGGAACACTTAAAACCCGAAATGAGTTATGAAACCATAGAAAACTATTCTGCCCTTTCCATGATCGAAAAGGGCAT
Organism: Lachnospiraceae bacterium; assembly: GCA_051877575.1. Lineage (GTDB taxonomy): Bacteria > Bacillota > Clostridia > Lachnospirales > Lachnospiraceae > UBA2882. The sequence continues at coordinate 9,430 of JBJEJA010000016.1, forward strand.
CGGCATGAGTATTATGAATGAATTAATTACTTTGGGCAGAACAGCGGATGTTGTCAAACTTCCTCTGGATCCCCCACGTTCTATCCATATGGGTGTTGCCTGCATGGATTTTCACAAGCTGTCTCCGGCAGCCCGGATTTTCTTGGAATATGTATTGAGGGCATTCCCTGATTGGCGCAGAAAAATATAACATCATTTTTGCATCTTCTCTGCCTCACAGACACTCAGCACATTTCCCACTACCGTAAAGCGTATGTTCCAGCCTCCGTAGGAAACGCCCCAGATGCGACTTTCATCGTCAATAAAGGCCGTTCTGGGATCCTGACGCAAAATCTCGGTCAGACTTTCTCTTAATTCCTCCGGTACTTTCTCCAGCAGATCATCAGGAAAATCAACCTCCAACTGATGTTCATAGACCTCTCCGGCAAATCCGTCCGTTGCCTCCGGATAACTGTCTGCATAGGGCAGATACGGCTTAATATCATAAACCGGTGTGCCGTCCAGCATATCCACTCCGGAAACCTGAAGGATTGGTCCCCATTTTTCATCCGTCAGGATTTTTTCCAGCTTTACCACAGACATCCCGATGGGATTGGGTCTGAAAGGCGATCTGGTGGCAAATACACCCATCCGTTTTTTCCCGCCGAGTCTGGGCGGTTTTACCGTAGCGGACCAATGCTCCCTTTTCACCTCCGAAAATCCCCAGAGCAGCCAGATATGAGAATACCCTTCCAGTCCCCGCAAGGCCTCTGCGCTGCGGTACTCCGGTTCGAAGATCACAGTCCCTTTTGCACCTTTTACCAGCCCGCTCTGTCTGGGTATTCCGAACTTTTCCGGGAAATCCGTATGCACTTTTGCAATGATTTTTAAGTCCTGCATTTTTTCACTCTTTATTTCCGCTTTTATTTTTGATCCAGCACAAAATGAATTTCCGCTTTTCTCAATTCACTCATTTTTTCCAGCTCGCTCTCAGTGACCGCTTCTGCCTCTTCTTTCGAGATCAGAGGACGCAGGCTGACCTGATGGTTTTCCACAGGGATATATGCAACCTTACTTTTATCGAAGGCCGATTTCAAAAGATAATAGGGAACCGGCTCTCCCATACGGTTATTTGCTGCCAGTTTTACAATATCCGCCACCCGGCAGACTCCCATGGTTTCACTGTAAATATATTGCTTTTTCTCAAACACGTTCATTCCTCTTTTTCTTTGCGTATATAGGCCGTTGTACCTGTTCAACTCCTGCTTTTATCATAGCAATTTTCCGCAAAGATTGCAAACTCATCCATCCTATGGGTCCTATGTATTTTTATGATATGCCACCACAATATCCCCTTCGCGGATCACTGTTTTTCCATCGGGAATCAGATTCTCCTCTCCGCGAATCACAAGGGCGATCAGCACATCATCCGGCAGTTTCAGTTCTTCAATCCGCTTTCCGCTCCAGGAATGCCCTTTCTCTATGGGAAGTTCCTGCAAACTTTCCTGTTCTCCCGGTTCATAAGAAGGAACGCTCAAAATCAGGTTATCCTCTGCTAAGATCATGGTATCTCCTCTTGGTATCAGTGTTTCCTCTCCGCGCTTTACCATCAGTGCCAGTGAGCCCGTGGGCATACTCACATCTTTGATCATATGATTTTCCCAATTATGCCCTTTGGGAATGTACATACGCATCAGAGTGATCGCTGCTTCTTCCTGATAGTCATTAAAGGTCTTTCGGACATCCTCTTTCTCATCGATCATATCCAGCTTTCTTGCCGCCATGGGCAGTAAAGTCCCCTGAATCGCCACAGAAAACAGAGAAACCATAAAGACAATATGAAACAGGTCATAGGACAGATCAACGCCGCTTGCAATGACCATAATAGAGAAAACAATGGATGCTGCACCTCTCAGGCCTGCCCAGGATACCAGCAGACACTGTCTGACACTGCACCGGAAAGGGCGGAGCAGCAAAAAGACCGCCACCGGCCTTGCAACAAAGGTCAGGAACAGCATAATGGCAAGGGCGGGCAGAATAATATCCGCAAATTTGTGCGGGAAGGCAAGAAGTCCCAACAAAAAGAAAATAAAAAACTGTGCCAGTCCGGTTACCCCATCGAAGAAAGAAACCAGTATATTTTTATTGCGAATCCTGCTGTTTCCCACAATGATGCCCATCAGATAAACGCTTAGAAAGGCATTTCCTCCCAAAATCTGAGAAAGTCCGAAGCATCCCATGACCATGCCGATCATAAAGATTGTATCCAGACCGTCGGACACCAATGTGGTCTTCGTTAAAATCAAAATAACCAGAGCCGCGATTCCGACACCGATCAGAATGCCAAATATAAGCTGCAGAATGACCATCACAACAGGATTACCGGCTTTACCCGCCCCCAGCATCCCGATCCCAAGCACCGTCATCATATAAGAGAGCGGATCGTTGCTGCCGCTTTCCATTTCCAGCAGGGATGCGGTTCCATCTTTTAAATTCAACTTTTTTCTTCGGAGAATGGCAAAGACGCTTGCCGCATCGGTGGAAGATAGTACCGCTCCTATGAGAAAGCCCTCCTGCCGGGTATAGCCTAAAAATATCACGCAGAGAAAAGCCGTCACGACAGCGGTAACGACCACACCAAGCGTAGACAAAAGCACCGATTTTACCGCAACCTCTCTGGCTGCCTTCCACTTGGTATTAAATCCGCCGTAAAACATAATAAAGCTCAATGCAACGGTACAAAGCCTCTCTGCCATACCGTAATCGTCAAAAGGAATTTTCAGGATGCCGTCGCTTCCGAACAACATCCCAATTCCCATAAAAAGCAGCAGAGCCGGCATTCCGAATTTACCCGAAAACTTTTCTGCCAATATACATAAACAAATCACCGCCGCCACAAGTAAAATTCCGACTGCCATAGCATTCCTCCTCTGTCTTCTCTCCGGTAATGTTCCGTTAAAACACGTTGTTATATTTATTTTAACAGATAAGCAAAATATGCCCCATAGCACAAAAGCATGATCACACCATGGGTTCTTGTCAGTTTCTTTTTACGGAACACACAGATTAAGAGCAGCACCCCCGCACCGAACGCGATCAACGTATCCATGATAAAATTGTTTTCAAACACAACCGGTGTAATGAGTGCCGTCGTCCCGATCACAAAAAGAATATTAAAAATATTGCTGCCCACAATGTTTCCGATGGCAATATCCGCTTTTCCCTTAACGGCAGCGGAAACTGAAGTAAAAAGCTCCGGCAGGGAGGTTCCCAGGGCCACGATGGTAAGCCCGATAAAGCGGTCGCTCAGGCCAATGCCTTTTGCCAGCGCAGTTGCGGCATCCACCGTCACATCGGATCCCCAGACGACCAGTACCAGTCCCACAGCCACTGCTGCTGCCAATTTCCACATCGGCATTTTCCGACTTTCTTCCTCTACCTCTTCCTTATTCTTTTTGGTCATCAGAAACAGGTAGGATAAATAGAACAGAAAAGCTACCCACAAAATAATACCTTCCGCGAAGGTAACTTCGTTTCCCGTATATCCCATCCACAAAAGCAACAGCGTGATTGCCAGCATATAAGGAATTTCACAGCAAACCGTGGACTTCGCCACCGTTACGGCAACAATGACGGAAGTAATGCCCAATATGATCAGGATATTCAATATATTGCTTCCCACAATATTGCCGATGGTAATCCCCGCATTTCCCTTTAATGCTGCCGTGATACTGACTGCCGCTTCCGGTGCACTGGTTCCCATGGCAACGATCGTCAGACCGATCACCAGCTGCGGAACCCCGAACCGGTCCGCAATTCCCGCTGCTCCGTCCACAAACCAGTCGGCTCCTTTTACCAACATGACAAACCCCAGCACCAGTAACAAACATTGTAATAAAATCTCCATATTTTTACCCTCCTTTTTCGCAGAAGAGGTCAAAAAAAGCGAGCCTCTGCTGCAATGAAATTACAACAAAAGTCTCGCTGCTTAGTTACGAACCGGATTACTCGCTTGTAATCGTACTGACGGCTTCGCAAACATCCTGGTCTCACTCCGGACCGATCTGTCAACTACTCCCTTTTATTACTGAAATTATACGAAAGCAAAAGAATTTTTTCCACTAAATCCGCTTATTCTTAACACAATCTTAACCGCTAGTCCGCTTCTACCATGCGATATCCCACACCCGCCTCGGTAAAAATATACTCGGGCTGCGCCGGATTTTTTTCTATCTTCCGCCGGATGTTCGCCATGTTTACCCGCAGGATCTGATTATCATTTTTCATATTCGGTCCCCAGATTTCCTTCATAATATAGTCATAGGTCATGACTCTGCCTGCATATTTTCCAAGCAATGCAACGATCTTAAATTCATTCTGGGTCAGATTCGCATCCCTGCCGTCCACAAAAACTCTGTGTTTATCATAATCGATCACAAAACCGCCGGATACAAAAGTTCCGCTTTGTCCCAGCCCCGGCGTCGCTGCAGCAGTCCTGGTATGTCTGATCGCCGCACGGATCCTGGCCAGCAATTCGGATGTGCCGAAAGGCTTGGTAATATAATCATCCGCACCCATATCCAACGCAGCCACCTTGTCCTTTTCGTGACTTCTTGCGGAAACTACCACAACAGGCATGGAAGACCATTCTCTTAAGTCCTTCAAAATCTTCATGCCATCCATATCCGGCAGTCCCAAATCCAGAATGATCAGATCCGGACACTGGGATGTGATCAGGCTGTAAGCCTCCGCTCCCGTATATGCCATCAACACATCATAATGATTGGCTTCCAACACCGCACGCAAAAAATTGCGGATACTTTTATCATCTTCTATCACTAAGATCCTGTCCCTGATTTCCATGCTATTGTTCCTCCTGCATCGGAAGCGAAAATATAATCCTTGCTCCGCCTCCGGCCTTATTTTCCGCCCTCATATTTCCATGATGCGCTTTGACAATACTCATACAGACCGATAGTCCGATTCCCATATTTCGGCGGGAATCCAGTTCCTCACTTTCATTTGTATGCAGTCCGCCTTCAAACATGACCGGAAGGATATCATCGGGAATTCCCTGCCCGTCATCCTCTACGATAAACAAAACCTCCCGCTCCTGACGAATAATATTGATCTCTATCATGCCGGTAGTTTTTCCATGCAATACGGAATTTTCCAGCAGATTGACGATCACCTGTTCAATCAGAATGGCATCCATGGGCACAAGAAGCACTTCTTCGGGAATATTGACTTCAACCTTCACATCCGGAAACCGTTTCCGGAATTTCTGAACGGCACTTCCCGCAATTTCCTCTACCGCTTCCAAATTGGTCGTAATGTTGGCACTGTCTCCGTTGATTCTCGTTACCGACAAGAGATTCTCCACAATGCGGATCAGCCATTGTGCCTCATCCTTAATATCTTTTGTCAGCTCCAGCTTTTTCTCATCGGAGAGAATCTGGTCATTTTCAATTACCGCAGATGCCGAGCCCACAATGGAAGTCAAAGGCGTCCTGATATCGTGGGAAACTGCCCGCAGCAGATTTCCACGCATTTTTTCTTTTTCAATTTCCAGTTTCATTTGTTCCTGCTGCTTGATCTGGGTCGTCAGGGCACTGACACTGATAGCCACCGCCAACATAGCAAGAAATGTCAGAGGATATCCCGTCAGCGTGAAATCCAGTTTGAAATATGGCTGGGTAAACACATAATTGACGCCGACAACCGCCAGTACCGACGCCGCAATACCATACAGATATCCGCTGGTCAGTCTGGAAATAAATAAAACCGCCAGGACAAAGATCAGCGGCACGTGGGTGTCTGTCGAAACAACCTTCTGAAGCAGAAAACAAACTCCTGATGCAACGCCCAGTATTGCTGCCATGATCAGGCAATTCTGCCAGATCTTTGTGGGGGTATTTTTTTGGGTTTTCATGCTCCCTACACCTCCTTTACCTGTTGCGGGATGTTCCTTCACCCATTGCATCATTCATG
>JBJEJA010000017.1:0-15399 GCA_051877575.1 Lachnospiraceae bacterium
TTTCTTTGCTTTTCTTCACCTCATTTTGCCTCCTTTTGCCCCGGCGCCCCAAGGCGCGCGGGCATATTTGGTCTTTTTTCTCTTTCTTGCCCTCCTCTCCCCTCTTTTTGCCCCTGCGCGCGGGCATATTTGGCTTTTTTTCTCTTTCTTGCCACTCCTCCTGCCTCTTTTTGCCCCTGCGCGCGGGCATATTTGGCTTTTTTTCTCTTTCTTGCCCTCCTCCTGCCTCTTTTTGCCCCTGCGCGCGGGTATATTTGGCTTTTTTTCTCTTTCTTGCCCTCCTTTCAGTTCTTTTTGCCCCTGCGCGCGGGTATATTTGCTGCTTTTTCTCTTTCTTGCCCTTCTCGCGTCTCTTTTTGCCTCGGCGCGCGGGTATATTTGGTCTTTTTTCTCTTTCTTGCCCTCCTCCCGCCTCTTTTTGCCTCGGCGCGCGGGCATATTTGGTCTTTTTTCTCTTTCTTGCCCTTCTCGCGCCTCTTTTCTCCCCAGCATGCCTCAGCGAACCAAGGCGCGCGGGTATAATTTGCCTCTTTGAGCTTTCCGGCCCTCGACATGCTCCGGCGCGACATGCCCGGCGCGACATGCTCCGGCGCGCCAAGGCGCGCCGTCTCCTACATCAAGCACACTATTTCCCATAGGTAGTGACAGTATATTTCTCTTTCTCATAGCGGATAGTGATTGCCCCGCTTTCCTTTGTAACAAAGGTGTGTGCTCCGGACTCCTCCAGCCGCTCCAATGTATCCGCATGGGGATGCCCATAGCTGTTTTCTTCTCCTGCAGAAATTATTGCCGTTTCCGGCAGGCACTGATTCAGGAAATCCATACCGGAGGAATAGCGGGAGCCGTGGTGTCCCACCTTCAATATATCCACATCTTCCCATTTAATCTTTTGCTCTTTTTCCTCGGTCAAATCACCTGTAAACAGGGTCTTTGTGCCGCAACATTCCATAAGCAGAACCATAGATTGATCATTACCCTCAGCTACCTCGGAAGGTCCGGGATAAACACAGGTAAAACAGGTCTCTCCCAGCACGATATAATCTCCGGCTCCGATAAACAGCACTCTGGTTCCGCTCTGTCGCGCCAGCTCCATCAATTCCCGATAGGCTTCATCTTCCGCTGCGAACTTGGTCAGCACAAGACATCCGACCCGGATTTTCAAGCTTTGATATTCCGACAATATCTCTTTGATGCCAGAAACATGATCCGCATCCGCATGAGAGACAAATATGTAATCGATCTTACTGATACCATGGCTTTTCAGATAAGGGACAATCCGATAAGTTCCCACCTTTGAAACATCACTGCTGCCGCCGTCAATCAAAACGTTCCCTCCGCTTTTCTCTTCTATGACCAGTCCGTCTCCCTGACCGACATCCAGCATCGTGCAGGTTGTTGTGCCTCTTCCTCTGCAGCACAGCAGACACAGGGCAGACACCAATATCAAGAACCTTTTTTTCTTGCCAACCTTTTTCCCAAACAGTAAAAGACCCAGCAGGACAATATAATAAAACAGGATTTTCCATAATGCCGGTCTGCCGATAACCAGTTGTGAGCCCGGCAGACTGTCAAATGCCCTGCACAAAATCTCATACAGGCTCAAAATGGCACGGCAGGGCAGAAGAAAAACTGCCCCTGCCCCCGGAAAAACAGCGGTCAGGATTCCTCCCGGCACTCCCACCGCCATTAACACGCCCGCGAGCGGAACAACCAGCAGATTGAGAAAACAGGAATACGGTGACACCGTAAAAAAGAAATAGAGCTGAACAGGCAGTGTTGCAACGAGAACCGCAACTCCGACCGTCAGAGATGATATGCACTTCTTTCGCAATCCCCGCAACATCCTTTTTCTACGGTCGGTGTAAAGGATCATTTTTTTTGCAGGGGATGCAGCGGGAAGCAATTCCCTCAGAAACGGAGCGACCAGGGCAATTCCCATCACTGCCCCGAAAGAAAGCAGAAATCCGCTGTGATAAACATACTGCGGCCGGTATATCAATAAGGCTGCCGCAGACACTGCCAAAGCAGTCAGCAGATCATAAGTGCGTCCGCAGATCCCCGCCAGTAAAAACAGCGAAAACATTATCACGCTCCTGACTGTAGACGCACCGGAGCCGGTCATTTTCCCAAAAGCGATAATGACCAGAAAAGAAGCCAGACAACATACAAAGGCGGGGAGCCTCACTTTTCTGCACAGTTGATAGATGCCCATTCCAAAGAAAGTAATATGTAAGCCGGATATTGCCAGAATATGGGCAATCCCATTTCGCTGATAAAGGCTTTTAACTTCGGCATCCAGATCCCCTTTTTGACCCAGGATCATTGCCTTCATGACTCCGGCATCTTCCGGCGGAAGTCCCCGTTCAAAACTTGTTTCCAGCCTTTTTCTGATCTGATACAGGCTCTGCAGATCCGGGCGATAATCCGTATTGACCACTGTCCCTTCACAGTTTGTCATTGCAAAGTCCAGTTCCAAAATGCCGTAATACTGCTTTGCATCAAACTGCCCTTCATTTGCCGCCGCCCGAAAAGGACAGCACACCCCGCTGATACGTACCTGATTTCCGATTTTAATTTGAGAAATAAAAGAATGATCTTGAAAATAACAGATGATACGAACTGTATCCGAAACAGATTTCAAGTATAAAACAGATTTGTCTTCACGCTCTTCAATTGCATATACCTCACCCGTATAAGTGACATACGTTCCGCCGGGTGGGATGTAATTATGACTTTGCAGCGGAAAAAGCTGCAAAATCAACATCACCGTTAAAACATAAAACATACACAGCAGACATAAAGGTCTTCTCATTGCACTCCTTACTGTGCATTATCCATAATCTCCAGATTTCTTTCAAACACCTGCGCCAACGGTACCGTTTCCATATAAATCAGATTCGTATTTCCATTAACGGAAATCTGTACCTTATTGACACCCGACAGTTCCGCCAGAGAATTGACAATGGAATAAATTGCCACTTCCGGCGATACATTCCCCTCTTTTGTTAAAAACCCGTCATCCAGATTCACATAACAGACTCCGTCACGGGTAGTCACACTGACAATCTCCGTATTGGGTGAAATCGTCGCATAACCGTTTGCTCCGCTTTCTCCGTCCTTCGGTCCCGCTATCAATTCTTCCACGACCAATTTATCCATGGATATATTGCTGTTGTATACACATTCTACCGTATGTGCTTCCAATCCGGTTCCGCTTTCGTTGGCAAAATACAAGGTCAGCGTTGCCTTTTCATAAGCATTGATCTCGTTACCCGCATTATCCACAAACTGATCTGCCGTCATATACCCCACCGGCACTCCGCTGAGATTAACAAGCGGCTCCCCCGCAACCTTAAATGCTACGGAGTTCACACCCTCTACCTGGCAAAGTGTTCTGACAATGGCTGCCCTTGAAAGCACTTCCCCCGTAGGTGACATGGATAGATATTCTGTGCTGAAATGTAACACCAGCTGATTATCTTCATAAGAAAAAGTTTCCAGTTCTACACCTTCGGGAATGGCACTTCGATATGCCGCATCCTCCGGCGGAGTCTGCAACGCATGAAATAAAGTCTGCAGAACGTCTTTTGTCTCAGTCTCCTCCACTACAAGCTCTGTCCCCGAAACTTTATTCTCATCCTTATCTACATAATAGATCATATATTCTTTTGCTTTTTCTTCCTTGTCACTGCCGCATCCTGCCAGAAGCAGAAGACAGAGACAGATCAGAACAACTTTGATCTTTCTCATAAATCTTTCCTTTTCCATCTATTTGGATACATAAGTCAGCGGAATTTTTACATAAAAGGCGGTTCCTACGCCCTCTTCGCTTTCCACACCGATGGCACCCCTGTGCATCAGGATTGCATTTCTGCTAATGGCCAGTCCCAGGCCTGTACCGCCGATTTTGCGGGAGTGAGACTTGTCCACCCGGTAGAAACGTTCAAAAATATGCTCTTTGGATTCTTCGGGAATGCCGATTCCGTTATCCTCAACAACAATAGTGAAAAACTGATGATCCGCATCCAGTGTTACCTTCACATAACCATGCTCTTTGTTGTATTTAATGGCATTTTCCACCAGATTGGAAATCGCCAGGGTCAATTTGACCTCATCCACTTCCGCCGTAACCTCACGGACACTTTGATAAATAACATCTATATCCTTCTGTCCGGCAATAGGTTTTAAACGCTTTAATATCAATTCGATCAGTTCATTGATGCTGATTGACTCAATGTTCAGATCGGCTGCGGTCTTATCCATTTTAACAAGAGACAGCAGATCATTGATGATTTTGTTCTCCCTGTCGATCTCATCCGCGATATCGGTCATAAACTCTTTATACAACTCTACCGGTACATCTTCCTGGGAAATCAGCGAATCCGCCAGCACCTTCATGGATGTAATCGGCGTTTTCAGCTCATGAGACACATTGGATACAAATTCCTGCCGCGATTCATCCAGCACCTTCATTCTTTTTAACAATTCATTGAACGTGGCAATAATATGCTCTGTTTCCAGATAATCCGGCACATCTGCCGCTTCTGTCTCATATCCGTCTCTTACCGCACTGATCGATGCCGTAACACGCTCAAAAGGTTTTACCAGCATTTTAGAGATAAACCAAGATAACACAACGATCAGGATCATGATCAGAAACTGCAGAATGGATGCTTTTCCGTCCAGGACCTCAATATTGGTCGTAATATTATCCGTAGAAACACTGACCAGCATGACGCCCATAATCCTGCTGTCCGCTTCCTGCATATCCTGTGCATCTTCTATCCCCTTATCCGAGTCCTCCGTAGACACGGTAATGGGCATGGTCATCTCTATATATTGGTTCGTACTGTCATAATTGCTGATATTCTTCCCTTTAAAGCACCGGATAACCTCTTCCGAGATAATGGTCTTGCCCTCACTGATACCATATGTATCTTTTATGACATTGAAATTCTGATCGATCACAAGCACCCGGCCGTCATAAAGATTTGAAAACTGCAGCAACTCCGCATTGATCGTTTCCGATGAAGTATCCTGCAGATAATTATTGGCAGCCAGATGATTCGCCAGAATCATTGTCTGGTTTTCCACTTCCATGGTACGAAGGGAAACCGCACGCTCTTCATAGTTCTGCAAAATACCGAACCGCATGATCAGCGTCGGTACATAACCGACCACAATGACGATACAAAAAATCCAAAATCGCAGGCTCTTTGCCAGACGTATCCGGGAAATCAGTTTATTGAAAAATAATTTAATATCCGCTTTCACTAAAACACCCTTTATTTAAAGTAATATCCCACGCCCCATTTTGTATGCACATATCTTGGTTCACTTGGGTTTTTCTCGATCTTTTCACGAAGCCTCCTGATATGCACGTCCACCGTACGCACATCCCCCGGATAATCCTCGCCCCAGACAAGGGTCAAAAGCTTTTCACGACTGTACACTTTATTGGGATTCAATACCAGAAGCTCCAGCACATCAAATTCCTTCGCTGTCAGATTAATTTCCTTATCCTCAATATAAACTCTTCTGCCTTCCCGGTCGATTGTCATATCACCGCTCTTAATAATGGTTTCGTCCGCAGGTTTGGTCGTTTCCTTGCTTCTCGCTCTTCTCATGATCGCTTTGATTCGCGCCTTCACCTCCAGGATATTGAAAGGCTTGGTAATATAATCGTCCGCACCGTACTCCAAACCCAGAATTTTATCCATATCCTCTCCCTTTGCGGTCAGCATCACGATCGGAACATCAGAAAATTCCCGTATCTGCTGGCATACCTCAAAACCGGAAAGTCCCGGCAGCATCACATCCAAAAGAATAATATCAAACTCCTGGTTTCTGGCGATTTCCAATGCCTCTTCCCCGTCATAGGCACAGGTAACTTCCATTCCGTCCTGCTCCAGACTGAAACGGATCCCCTTGACAATTAATTTTTCGTCGTCGACAACCAAAACCCTCTTACTCATCTTTCTCTCTCCATTCACATTTCTATTTTATTGCACTTTTATCAAATCCTGAATTTTAGCAAAAAGACCGCTTTTGATACCGGAAACATTCTGTATCTCCTCAATGCTTTGAAACGGTCCGTGCTCCTCTCTGTACTGTATGATGGCCTGTGCGCGGCTTTCCCCAACGCCGGGCAGCTCACACAGCCGGCTTTCATCCGCGGTATTGATATTGATCAGACCGTCATCCTGTGCACTTTCCAAAACTGCCCCTGACAGATCCGCACTATCCCATTCCTCTGTTGTCGGTACATAAAGTTTCTGCCCATCAGACAAAACTTGAGCCTGATTCAGCGCCTTTGTACATGCCTCGGGCAGCAATCCTCCTGCGGCTTCAATGCCTTCAAACACTCTGGCATCCTGCTTAAGCTCGTAAACACCCGGATAACGAACAGCGCCGCAGACATCCACATAGATGATGCCCGATGACGGTTCTTTCGCCAATGCCGGTTCTTTTTCTCCGGCATCAGGCTGCATCGCTGCACTCTCTCCGCCGTCTGCCACAGACTCCCATTTCGTCCCGTTCTCCGCAACAGCTACGGTATACTCCTCTTTTTTACTACACCCAAACAAGCCGGATAAAACCATTTCCATCAGCAACAGACTGATACATGCGGCCTTCCGACTAAAAGTAACTGTTTTGTCTTTTTTCCACTTCATAACATAACCTCCTATTAATTTAAACAGAAGGTCCTTCTATGCTAATCGTGTTTCTATTGTATTCCAAAAAAATTGACTTTACAAGAAAGATTTCTCTAAAAAGAAAATAAAAACGGAATAAATATCATTCCCACTTGAAAATGGCGATACCGGCAATCGCCACCAGCATTCCGATTGCTTTTCTCCAGGAAAACGGTGTTTTGTCCACTCCCCAGATTCCCAACAATTCGATCACATAGGAAACAATCAGCTGAGCGATCACGATAAACATTGCCGACTTGGCCGGTCCCAGCCGGTCGATACTCATGATGACGGTATATGTGATAAAGGCACCGATCACGCCTCCCAGAAGCATATACTTCGGTTCCACCTTCCATACATTCATAAAACTGCTTCTGTCCGTAAACAGCCAGGCTCCGAGACAGACAAGCAACGCTGTCAGCTGCACGAAGGCATTGGCGCTCCAGATAGAAGAATTTTTTGTTACCTCAGTATTAAACACGCCCTGTATGCTCATCAGCGCACCGGATAAAATTGCAATAAAAAAACCAAGCATGGGTATCCCTCCAAATACTTCTTTGGATTATTTTACCCATGCCCGATATAAATTATTCCTCTATCCATTACTCTGCCGTTTCAGATATCGAATTGCCCGAAACCTGTCTTCGCATGCCCGCATCCAACTCGGATAAGATGGCATTTACATCATTTCCCGTCCATATTTTAGTAAAGGCGATCTCTAATTGTGCCCAGAAATTGGATGTCTGCATCATTTTAGGCACCGGAATGGATGCCGCATATTCCTCCAGCGCTGCCGTCACTGCCGGATTCTCATATGCAATATCCGTTTTTGCGGCAATCTTGTCCGTGATGGAATAAAAATCCTTATCCTGGTTTTTCACCAGATAGGATGCAAAATCATTTGCCAGCTCTCCCTCATCACTAAAACCGTTGATCACGACCGCATTGGTAACGGAAAGACTGCGGGAAGATAAAGTATCACTGACCTGCGGAATGGGAGCCATGCCATATTCATAAGCAAAAGTTCCGTCCCTCTTTGCCGCCTCCAGCTTACCGATGGCATCGGTGGTTGCAACGGTAAATACAATCTTGCCTTCCATAAATTCCTGCAACACCGCTTCATACGTAACCGCCTTCGGGTCGATGGAGAAAAACTGGTTCAACTGCTGATAGAGTGTCATACACTCTACGGCTCTTTCATTATAGATATCCAACTGTGCCGGATCGTCACCATCTTCTCCTCCGACACTGATACTGTCTCCTACGATAAAGTAATTATAAAAAATATCGGAAACATCCCACTTAAATACAGCCTCTACGGTTTCCGGCGCGTCATAGGCATCGGCAAATGTCAGGATTCCGTCTATGGTGGTGGGAAGAATCTGGGTTTCCTTCTGCACGATCTGTTCTTCCGTCATTCCGCCCTCTGTCTCTCCTGCATCGTTAGCAGAAACAAGCGCCTCCAGTTCCGCATCGCTTTCCGCCGCCTCTACCATTTCCATGGCGGCTTCGCCCTCAGCGGCATTCTGTTCCGCTTCTATTGTCTTAACGGACATATCTCTTAAATAAGTCTCATTATACAAAAATACCGATGTTTCAAAGTACAAGGGATATCCCAGCAATTTATCCTCATAGGTAACCGCATGCAGTGCGGCATCGGAAAACCTCTCATTGTTTACAATCCCTTCCGGATCCGTAATTTCTGCCGCAAGGCCGGACAAATACGCTTTTTCCAGCGTATCATTGCTGATAATATACAGATCCGGCGCGCCCTCCTGATTGATCTGTGCATCGCTGATCTGCTCCAGATACTGCAGTCCGGATACCAGAACCGGTGTTACACGCACATCGTTTTCTTCATAATATTGCAGCGCAGCCCTTGCAAGATAGTCGCTCAGGGCATCATCCGTATACCAGATGACAATATTGTCTTTTTTATGAAACAAGCCGTCTCCATCCGACACATCACTTCCGCTAAGTCCCGCCAACGCAACCAATACCGTCATGATGATGACAAGAATAATCGAATAAATTTTTTTTGTCATTTTGAACCCCTGTATTTATAAACACTTTCTCAAAATTGCAATCATATCATCCACATCTTTTTTGCTGATCACAAGCGGTGGTACAAATCGGATGATATTCGTCCCCGCATTGATCAGGATCAACCCTTCGTCCAGAGCCTTTGTAATGATCTCTCCTACCGGCTTTTGAAATACCAGCCCCTGCATCAGCCCTGCGCCGCGGCGGGTCTCGATTTCATCATATTCCGCCACAAGTTCATCCAGTTTCTCTTCCAGATATACAGAAACCTCTTTTACGTTTTCCAGGACATGTTCTTTTTCAAACAGCTCGATGACCTTGCAGATTGCCGCGCACGCCAAAGGATTGCCGCCGTAAGTTGTCCCGTGGTCACCTGCCGCCAGAGAAGCCTTTCCCACTTTTTCATTGAGCAGAAAAGCACCGACCGGAACACCGCATCCCAGCGCCTTGGCAGTGGTCATGATATCAGGCTTTACACCGTATTTCTGCCATGCATACATGTAACCGGTTCTGCCCATACCGCATTGGATCTCATCCAAAATAAGCAGAATATCCTTCTCATCGCAGATGGCACGTACACCTTCCAAAAATTCTTTTGTTGCCGGATAGATGCCGCCTTCGCCCTGCACGGTCTCGAATATGATCGCACAGGTTTTATCAGTAATCTGCGCTTTTACGCTTTCCAGATCGTTCATATCCGCAAATTTAATATTGCCGATCATCGGCTCGAAAGCCTCTCTGTAATGGGGATTTCCCGTTACGGATAAAGCGCCCATGGTACGTCCGTGGAAAGAATGGTTCATGGCAATGATCTCATGATCTGTCCTGCCGTCTTTATTGTATGCATATTTTCTTGCCGCTTTGACGGCACCCTCCACAGCCTCCGCACCAGAGTTGGTAAAGAACACCCTGTCCATGCCGGAAATCTCTTTTAATTTCTTTGCCGCCTCGATAGCAGGCACATTATAATAATAATTGGAAGTATGAATCACTTTATCAATCTGCGCCTTTAAGGCATCATTATACTCTTTGTTGCCGTAACCCAATGCAAACACCGCAATACCGGCACAAAAATCCAGATATTCCTTGCCGTCCACATCATACAGATGTACCCCCTCGCCTTTATCGAGTACCACCTGATAACGATTGTAGGTATGGAGCAACGCCTGCTCCGCCTCATCGATATATGCTTTCATTTTCTCACTCATAATTTTTCCCTCACATTTTTTATTCCCACTTCAACCGTTATTCATTCTCCGGGCAGAATTTATCCCTGTGAATACCCTTTGCCAGATTATCATCATCGGAAATGATTGCGGTTCCGATACCCTGTTTGGTAAAGATTTCCAGCAACAGACAGTGGGGAACCCGTCCGTCCAGAATATGGACGCGGCTGACACCGTTTTTAATTGCGGATGTACAGTTGTTCAGCTTGGGAAGCATACCGCCGCCGATAATGCCGCTGTCGATCAGTTTTTCCGCTTCGGAAGCCGTCAGTCTGGAAATGAAACTGCTCTTATCGTTGATATCCCTGTACAAGCCTTCGATATCCGTTAAAAATACAAGCTTGTCCGCACCTACTGCCTTTGCAATGGCACAGGCCGCATCATCCGCATTGATATTATAGGTATCAAAATGATCATCCAGCCCGATTGGTGCAACAATGGGCAGAAGATCCTTTTCCAGCATATCGTAAAGGATCTGTGGGTCAACTTCTTTGATATCCCCCACATATCCGATATCCTGTCCGTCCGAATATTTTTTATCCACCTTCAGTAAACCGCCGTCTTTGCCGCTGATACCGATTGCTTTAACGCCCAGTTCCTCTACCATGGTAACCAGGCTCTTGTTGACTCTTCCAAGTACCATTTCGGCAATTTCCATAGTCTCTTCATCCGTCACACGCAGACCGTTTACAAATTCCGCTTCCTTGCCGACTTTTCCCACCCATTTACTGATGGCTTTGCCGCCGCCGTGAACAATAATCGGTTTGAAACCGACAAGTTTCAGCAGGGTAACGTCCTTAATCACATTTTTCTGCAGTTCCTCATTACTCATTGCACTGCCGCCGTATTTGACCACAATAATCTTGCGGTTAAACCGCTGTATGTAAGGAAGCGCTTCAATTAAAACCTCCGCTTTTGCCATTACCTGTTCCATTTCCCGTTGTTCCATTCTTTTGTCCTCTTTTCTTTTTGCCCGTTGTAACCGGACATTTATGATTGATCAGCGGTTAAACGCCTCAATATTCTCTGTATTTAGTGTAAAATCATAATAATTCAGATCTTCCCTTTTTGTCCAGCCTATTTCCTTCCAAAAGGCGTTGCCGATATCGTTTTGTGTAAAAGCAATCAGGGAAACCTTGTTGATTTTTTCCTTTCGCAGAGCTTCCATGGCAAACACAACCATACTTTTCCCAATGCCCTTTAAACGATAATCGGGATCCACACATACATGGTACATACAGCCTCTTCTGCCGTCATGTCCGCAAAGAATTGCCCCTACGATTTTATCGTCTTCTTCCGCCACCACGCTGATGCCCGGATTTCTGTTTAAGAAACGCTCCACACCTTCTCTGGAATCATCAATGCTGCGAATCGCAAAGCCCTTGATTTTCATCCATAATGCATGGACGTTTTCATAATCTTCCAATGTCATTGCTCGAATCATTTGTTTTCTCCTCTACATCTGATGCCGTACGACCAGATACTCGTTGTCCAGCTGATAATAGGGACATTCTTTGTAATTACCGCTCAAAAATCTGCTCATTTCATCTTCATCCAGATTGCAGTCACAGCAATAACATTCATAATCTTCGTCATATATGTAATTGACACATGTGTCACAACTATCCGCCATAACGGATTCCTCCCTGAAAAGCTAAAATATTCTCCGGACTTTTTTATCTGCCTTTCATCACCCGATATACGATCAGGCAAAATACATCAAGAACGATGATACCCATTCCGGTCAAAGATAACACTTCCCCCTGTTTAAGCCAGCTGTTATAGCGCTGTAGCATTTCCGGTGTGGGATCCTGATATGGGATTCCGGCCTTGATCATATAATAATATAAACCAACCGACAGAATAATAACACCGATTACCGCTATGCTTATAAAAATAATACTTGCGTTTCTTTTTTTCATTTTTCAATTACCTTCTCTACCCTTTCCAACAAGTCCTGGGGCATATAAGGTTTCTTTATATATCCTGCTACGCCAAGCATTCCCGCATTAACGACCGTATCCTCACTGGCATCTGCGGTCAAAAACATGACGGGTATTCTGTCAAATTGCTTCATTTCCCTAATATGCTCCAATGTCCGTATGCCACTCATAACCGGCATCTCAACATCTAACAAAATCAGGTCTACCGGTTTACTCTGCAGAGTATTCAGGCACTCCATGCCGGAGGATGCGGTTACAACGATATAACCCTCCGACTCTAAAACAAATTTTGCCATCTTTAAGTTCATTTCATCATCATCCACAACTAATATTGTCTTCATATGTCCTCCTTTTTCACAATCCGGGCTTATGGTATACAATCGTTACAATTTAGGCAATATTATACCATTATTAGAAAAATATGCCAGTCTTTCCTTTATTATTTGTTTATGAGGATCATCGATCAGTTTTTTCCCCTGTGGCATCAAGTGTTATTTTCGTTGCTCCTCCACTTCCAATCCCACCAAGATTTGCGGAAACTCCTAACGTGATCTTTTCAATATAAATTCCTGGACCAGACTCCCGAATTCTTCCGTGATCTTTCCTTCCGAGAAGCCCAGATGTTTATAAAAGGCTCTTGCCGCCTTTCCGTCCGAGGCTCCCTCACGATATGTCGTGACAACAATGTCTTTTTCCGGCTCCATAAACGTCAGCATAAAGTCTACCATTTGCTCCGCAATATGCCGTCTGCGGTACGCGGCATCAACAGCCAGAAAACACAGCATACTGTCTTCTTTTGAAAACAAAAGGACTCCTGCAACACTGTCACCGACCTTTGCACATATCGCCGATTTCCGTCCCATAAAATCCAAAACAATCTTTTTGTGCTCCTGCAGGTCTTCATCGGTTTCAAGCCCCGGGAAAGCATCTTTGACTTTATCCATAAGACACATCCAGCCATCGATATCGCGCACTGCAGCAATTTCGATTTTTACTTCATTTTCCATTTTTATTTCCTTTGACCAAAAGACTTTCCATTTTTCATATGATAAAAACGGATATTCTTTTGATTTTTTCAAATTATTTTTTAGTATTTTCTCTGATCCCCCGCTAACAAAATTATAAGTTTTCTATATCTTTTGCCCATCTTCCAGCCATTGGATGAAAGCCGTTTTATCAGTACTGTTATATCCCGCATTACCATAAAAATGAAGTGTTGTTTCTTCCTTTGAACCGGTAAGCAGCATGATTTTATAACAGTTTGCTTTCTCTGCTATTGCTTTCGCATAATTTAAACATTCTGTTGCATATCCTCTTCCGCGATAGTCTCCGTGTGTAACAACATTTTCTATAAATGCATATGGTCTGACATTCCTTGTTAAATTCGGAATAATGACGCAGACGCAGGAAGATACGATTTTGTCGTCTGCCACATTCACAATAATGTGATGATTTTCATCTTGAATAATTGTATTCCATGTTTTTTTCAAATGTTCCGTCATATCAGGTATCGTCTTCTCATGCAAATACAAATATAATTCCAGCAATTCATTTAATTCATGCTCAGCGATTTCTCTAACCATAAAACCTCCCTTGAAATCCCGGATTCCAGGCAAAGCCAAGGGGCATTAATGCCCCCTGTGCTTTTCCTTTTCTTTTGCAGTTTCACTTTTCGTTTAGAATAGCTGTCCCGGAAGCTTCAACTTTTCTTTATACGGAAAAGCTTTATCAAACACTTCCGCCTCGGTTTCATCTACAAAATATCCCTGTGGTGTCGCATATTCTCCTGTAATCCCATCGAGATATCCCGGGATCAGTTCTTTACACAGAAATTTTCCCTCCTGAAAATTGTCAACTTCAATTGCATCGCTGCGGGAGGTTTGTTTCGATTGTCTGCAAACCTCCCGATTTACATCACAATCTCCAAGGTGTTGTTTTTCTTCAAACAGCAGTCTCCTTATTATAAAATATTATGTATAATCAAGCCTTACGGCAGGATTAACCAAATTGGAGTTTGCTTATTTCAGTAAACCGAAAGTTGCGAATCTCATTTTGCATTTTTATATGAAATCATAATATGACTTGGTGCAAATAATACTGATGCTATAATCAACAGCACTGACCTACTCATAATCCCACTAAAAAGAAACAAAACTGAAGGAATAATAGAGAGTGCTAATGCTCTGAAAACGCTGCTTTTCTTAAAACAAATGATCCAAATTGCACAGTAAAGAATTACCAATATGGCATCTACAATAAGGTATAGTGCAAATGTCTCGTCAGACCACCACCCGAACCAAGTTCCCGGAATATTGATTATCATGAATCCGAAACAACCAAATCTCCCTACTTGTTCTATAACCTCAACATATTTATTGTTCCACTTATTATCAAAGCCATCTTTGCACTTAATCGCAAATACGATATTGGGTATCATAATGACTACAATAAAAATCAGCCCAAAAACATTAAACCATTCCATATCATCCACCTCAGCAACTTTCCATTTATCAGATTGAGACATTTCCTGAATAGGACTCCCATTATTTTAAATTAGTATTTTTCCCACAATACGGACAAACATCAATATTATATAATTTCAATTTTAACAATCTATTACAATGCGGGCAACGCACTTTTAACAACATCCAAACAAATGAGGCAATTATCATGATAATAGATATCCCTATTAAAATTGAATTATGTCCATTCACCGGATCTTCTTGTGTAGGATAATGAAATCCTTTATAAAACAGGATAAAACCTATAAAGAGATTTACATATCCTATTATACGATTTATATTGGGATTTTTCATTTCTGCTCACCCCTGTCCGAAAGAAAATTGGAATTTTTATATACTTGCCAGTGCTTTTACCACCTCATCATACCTTTTTGTATGATTGTCGATATCCTTTTGCAATTCCGATAGCATCGCACAACTCCGAATGAGTATCATGGTTTGAAGACAAATAGTTCCCGGTTCCACCCTCCGGATTAAAACCGCAGGATTAACCAAATCAGGATTCATGATTCTGTTCCGATTCTCTTCTTTTCCAACTAACAAATCCATACATATCGTTAAAAAAGAAAATGACAAAATTAACTACCACCGGAACATATATAGGATTTTCCCTTGAAGCTAAAATCCAAAGTATAATTAGCACAATGTCATTTGAGGCATATCCCAATGCATAATACGATGAACGAAGCATCGTGAGCGATGCCGCAAGAAAACTTGTTGTAATTGAAATTGTACTAAATATAATATTAGGTGTATTCAATACCCGTAAAACAAAATAAAATCCGCCTGTAACAACACAGCAAAAAAAGGAAAGTGCTGCTATATGCTTCCAATTTAATTTTTGAATCGCTACTTCATTCTTATTTTCTTTAGATGGATTCTTAATCCATGTAATCGTTGACCATATAGCCATAGGCATAGTCATTCCTAAATAGGTAATCATTTCTCCCCAATATCGAAAGCGCCAGGA
>JBJEJA010000018.1:0-15241 GCA_051877575.1 Lachnospiraceae bacterium
TTCCCCAAGATAGAGGTCAACGCCGCAAAGACAGCGGACCCCAATGCATAAAACAGCCATTGAAAGCTATGATCCGCACTTTTTTCCGTCCTTTTCCACTCCACCATCAGATAGGTACCTGCGGTAATCAGTACCAGCGCAGCACCTTTATATACCGAAAACGGTTCTCCCAGAAGCACAAACGCCAGAAGCAGGGTAAAAACAATGCTGCTTTTATCCACTGCCACAACCTTATTGACATCCCCAAGCTGCAATGCTTTAAAATAGCACAGCCAGGATGCCCCTGTAGAAAATCCCGATAAAATCAGGAAAATCCAGCTCTTCGGTTCCACATTTGAAATTTCCCGAAAAGAACCGACGATCAGAACCATGATCCATGCAAATACCACTACTACACAGGTTCTGACAGCCGTTGCCACCGTTGAATCCGTCTTTTTGATGCCGCACTTTGCCAAAATCGTTGTCATCGCCGCAAAGACGGATGATGCAAATGCCAATAGAATCCACATTTCCTTTTGCACCTCTCAATCCTGTCGCTTTACCTTTTTTTCAGTATAATCCTCTATACATCGATTGAAAAGTATTTTATGATTTTCCGAACTCTCCTGCCCATTCAAATCCTTTTTTTGCCACGATTACCGCTATGATTTCATTGATAACCGCTGCGGCCGCAATTGTCCCCTGAATGATTTCGGCACATTCCGGTGCGCCATTTGTCAATACGGACACTGCAATTCCCGTAAATACCAAAGATACGCCGGAATGCGGCAGTAACGTAAAGCCGAGATATTTCTGCACGGTATCCGGCATATGGGTCGCCTTTGCCCCAAGCCTTGCCCCGAAATATTTGCCGGCTCCTCTGGTCAGAATATAAATAACCGTAAAAATTCCCGCATCCAGAATGAGATGATAATCCAATGGTGCTCCCAGATTCAAGATCACGATGATCATGGACACGCCAAGAATCGGATTAAAATCCACAGTAATTTTTTTCAGCCGCTCCTCGGACACCATATTAGCAAACACCGCCGAGAAAGCCATTCCCATCAACATAAAATTCAGGATCGGAGACGGCATAAGATACGTATTACAAAGATATCCGACTGCCGTCGTTATCCCTATCATCCCGCAAAGAATCAATAATGTAAGGGCTTTTCCATAACTTTTTTTCAACAGAAAGCCTGCCGGCACTCCCACAACAGCCCCAATCAATAACGGAAGAAAAATCATCACGGGAATCATATAAACAGGCATTCCGCCACCCGAAACCCTTCCTGCGACGATAGCAATCGTTGTAAAAAACACCGCAACGCCTACCATGTCATCCAGGGCCGCCATGGGAATCAACGTCTTTGTTACCGGTCCCTCGGTCCTGAATTCACGCACAATGGAAAGAGCCGGAGCAGGTGCCGTGGCAAGCGCAATCCCGCCAAAAATAAAAGCAAGATAAACAGGGATATCCATAACAGAAAATACAATGGCAAAAACCGCAGAAACCAGCGTAAAAGTGCCAAGAGATTGCGTTAGAGTCGTAATGATCAGCGCTTTTCCGTACTGTTTCAGATTTCTCCAAACAAGCTCCGTCCCGATCATCAGCCCCACGGCACACTCTAAAACATGAATAATCATGCTATACCATGCTGTGTCAAGCAGCGCATCCGGCAGCAGTGCAAAAGCATGGGGTCCAAGCACCATGCCGGTAATCAGCCATCCAAGGATAGCCGGAAGTCTCAGCTTCGAAACAAGCTTTCCAACCAAAAACGCAATCAAAATCACCGCTATCCAGCGTAAAATTAACCATATCATTGTTCATTCCTCTTTTCTGCTATTCCATACAACATCATTTCCATAACTTTCGGCAGATATGCCTCATGCGCCTCCATTTTATCCGGAAAAGGCATCTCCCCAAAGGCCGGGCTGCTGAAATACCCGTTAAATACCTCCTGCATCAGTTTAAAATAAGAAGCAGCTTCTTCCTTTGTCACACCCTGCCGCAGAGAAAGCTTTTCCAATATTCCGTCGTATATTTCAAGATTCAACGCATCGAATTCCTGTCTCTGTTCCGCAATCTGCTCCCGCAATGCCACCGGCGGTTGTAAAACCGCTTCAAAAAACAGCCTGGATTCATTCGGATGACTTCGAAAAAAATCCAGCCTTGCCCTCGTATATTTTTTGAAATCCGCACCCACATCCTGCTGCCGCAGATATTCCGTCAGTTGCTGCATACTTCTCCCAATGCAGAGAATATAGATTTCATCTTTGCTTTGGAAATTGTGATAAAACAACCCTTTTGCAATGCCTGCCCGGGATACAATACTGTTTAGTGCCGTCCCCGCATAGCCGTTTACTCCAAATTCTTCCGTTGCAGCGGACAGAATTTTCTCTTTTGTCAGCTTTGTCTTTTCTTCCCGTTTCATTCTTTTCACCTGCTTTATATAAACCGCTTCACTCGTCGCAAAAATTGACCGCTCAGTCAATTATATTACAAACAGACTAAACGGTCAATTTTTATTCAAAATATGCAATTGGTTCTGCATCAATTTTTTTATGCCAAAATTCATTTTGCAGCAAATTCATTTCATAACTGTTTCGATCCGTCAGATGATTAAGCTGTGTTACTTTTAAAACGGAGAAGCCCTTTCCCTCTCCGATCGTAACGGAATAATCCGTCGGCATCGTTCCGTCCCGCAGCAGCGGCGAAAATATAATCTCAGATTTATCTTCGTTATATTCAAACATCAGACAATCATCCGCCGAATGCAATTTTAAACGTTCCAAAATCTGTTTCCTGCTCATAGATGTTCGATAACAAAACGACTGCATCCTGCCGTCATGATTTACGATTCCCTTCGAAGCAGTTTTATGCCGTTTCCATATGGCAGCATAATATACCAAGACCAAAGCACATATTGCGATTAGAAAAGTAAAAAACAAAAGCATCTGACCCGTTTCTCCCATACTTTTCTCCCCTCTCAATGCTGTGAAATCATACGAACTGTCAGCACATCCGCTTTTAATGTCATATCTACGGTAATTCCGCCTGCTCCGTCATCCGTCCCAAAGCGGATGGAATAATCATCCCCTTCGACCTTTTCCTCTTTTTCGAAAAAATGATCCCGCTTTTGGTAAACACCGTACAGCTGCTCAAAAATCTCCCGATACAATTCTTTGTCGGCATTTTCATATTGTAAAGTAATTTCCTGTACTCCCAAAACATTCAGATAACTGACATCACAATTTCTTCCAAAACAATTTTCATCCTCATAGATCCGGACAACACCATATTCTAAATCCTCTTTAGAATCCGGTTTTCCTTCCTTCAACTCCAGAACAAACCCCGGCATCCCAAAATAAATATCACCCACACCGCTTTTCTCCGGTTTTAAGAATACATATGTAAGAAGCAATCCGATCAGCAGTACAATGATAACAACAAAAATAATCACACTTATATGAAGTTTCTTTTTTCCGATTTGTGTTTTATCCATTCTTTTCCCTCGCAATTTTCAATTCCAATATTGATTTACATATCTTTTCGCTTCCTCAGGCTCCATTGACATTTTCGCAATCATTTTATCTTCCGTATCTTTTTTGGATGCTCCGAATTCTTTGCACATTTCTATCAGCACTCTAATATTCTGCCTAATTCCCTTTTCAATTCCTTTTTCAATTCCTTTTTCAATTCCGATTTCTTCCTGCTCCATCATCAATTCTTTAAACGCCCTGCACATCGTTGCTTCCTCCTTTTCTATTTTCACAATCATCTCTTTTAGGTTTAAGTTTGATGCGATTGCCAGTTCGGCATCCCTGCTCAAACTTTGAAATTCCTCTGTTTCAAACAATTCCCGCAATTTTTTCTTATCATTTCTGGTTTGAAGTGCCCTGAAAAATTCTTTTAAATCCGTCTTATAGTCCCCGGGATTTACATAGTCTGCTTCTATGACTTTGATCCGATAATCTTGTATACCCATCTCAGGCTCTAAATTGGAGGGCATTTCCGACATTTCGGAAATACTCCTTGGTCCTTCCCACTTTCCTTCTCCCAGATACAAGACCAGAGTAGTAATCGGAATCAACCGGTCTGTTTTTTTCATGCGGCTCTTTTTTTCCTTATAATTACTATATTCTTTTCCGCCACGATATTTTTGATCTCTATCCTTTATCTGTTTCTCATAATCACAGACATCATACATCATGATTCGCTCCGGCATTCCATAGTCGGATTCTGTCTCCAATTCTATTCCGTAACGCATTCTGGGCATCTCATGTTCCATCAGTATGTCTCTTGACTTTTCTCCCGAAACACTCGCCAAAGAAGGGTATCCTCCCCGGAGCCTACTCAACATCTGCGGCTTAACACAATTTTCCCCTCTGTAAACATTGACATTAATCAACTCTGCGGCTCTTTCTTTATTTGCCAAGTACGGACCTGTATATATGTCCTTTTTTCCCATGTAACTCCTTTCCGGCCTTTGGACAGACGCTGTCACTTTCCATTCAGCCATATTATTTATTTTCTGTGAAATATGGCTGAAACGCCGGAACCGGACTTGCCGGTATATCGTCCCGAACGGGACTGAGATTTTCACACGGAAGTATATAAACCACTTCTACACTGTATTATAAAAACTAGCCTGATTTTTGTCAATCAGTTTGACATATTTTTTTATTTTCTTTTTCGTATATCTTTTTCTTAATAAAAATTTTATTTTTCTCCAAAATCTATGCTATAATGTTTTTACATTCAATAAAAAACAAGGAGATTTACGAAATGAGAGAATTTATAATTTCTACCGAAAGCAACTGCGATCTTCCTGCAGATTACGTAACAGAAAATAATATCTGCGTTATTCCCCACTATTATACGGTTGAGGAAGAAGTTTACGGTGACGGCAAGGAATTATCCTGCAAGGAATTTTATGACGAAATGAGAAACCTGAAAAAAGTCGGAACCATGGCCAGCAATCCTGCTGTAATCGAGGAAAAATATACCGCTTATGCCAAAGAAGGAAAAGATGTTTTACATATCAGTTTCTCCTCTGCATTGAGCGGTGGCTGCGGAAATGTCCAGATGGTGGCAAAACAGGTTATGGAAGAGTATCCTGACATGAATATTATTGTCATTGATACACTTTCCGCTTCTCTGGGTGAAGCCATTCTGATCATGAAAGCCCTGGAGTTGAAAAAAGAAGGAAAAAGCCTGGAAGAGACCGCAAAAGCGATTGAAGAACTGACTCCTCACGTGTGTACCCTGTTTACGGTAGATGACTTGAATTATCTCTATCGCGGCGGACGTTTATCCAAAACAACTGCCGTAGTCGGCAGCATCGTTAATATCAAACCAATCCTTCGTATCGACGAAGAAGGCAAGCTGGTAGCTCTTTCCAAGACCAGAGGCCGCAACAAATCATTACAGACCATGGCAGACATGATGGAAGAACGCCTGGGAAGCTTCCGTGATCGTCAGATTACCATCGGCATTATTCACGGAGACTGCGAAGATGATGCTCTGAATCTGAAAAAGCTCGTGGAAGAAAAATACGGATATCACGATTTCCTGATCCAGCCTATCGGTCCCAGCATCGGTGCTCATTCCGGTCCCGGAACCGTAGGCCTGATTTTCCTTGGTGATCATCGATAGATCAATCCTGTATAGAAACGATTATGAATGCCGTCTTGCTGTCAGGACGGCATTTATAATATTCTGCACCGCCGCAAACAACACGCCTGCAACAGGCCAGATAATCCATGATTTGCCCCATGTCTGATTTTCAAAATAGAAATTGATACCGAGATAAATCGCCACAACGATACACCAATATGCTCCCGCGAAGAAGGAAGTTTTCTTATTGATGGCTTTTCTTTCTCTTGTATACTCCCCCTGCTGCAGCAGTTTTTCAAAACTGCCGTGAATGCTGCCCGACCAGATAAAAAAGTATACACCGCAGGCAACCATAAAAAGCAGAATCCCGACACAATAAATATAAACCATTTCTTCCGCATCCACTGCTGCTGCCAACATCAGCGGAACAACCCCCAAAATGCACAGGACAACACCGATTGCAATGCTTCTGTGAAACGAATTTTCAAAAGCATCTTTTCTTTTTTCCACCATCTCCCTGACTCCGTACTGCAGAGAAATCTGTTCCTTTTCCATGTACTCATATTTTGAAAGCTGCATTCCGCTTAAAATAACAACCGCCGTTGCAACGGCTACTAAAACCAGCAGAACAGCCACACCCAGACCGCCTGCCATATTTTCTGTTATATTTAATACATGGTTCTCTGCCATTCCGCCCAAAAGAATCAGACATATGGGTGAAATCACATAGAGACTGATTGCCAGTGCCATTTTCCCTGCCAGTTCTCCGGTCTTATCCATAAATGTCGTTGCCTCTTCCATGGAAACGCTACGAACAGGCTCTTCCGATATATCGCTGTTGGTTTCATAATCGTCTCTTTCTGCAAAGCTTTCCCCTTCTCCGTCTTCTTTTAAAAGATAATCGGTACTCACTGCAAAGATATTGCTGATCTTAATAATTTTATCAAGATCGGGAACGGACTGTCCGCTCTCCCATTTGCTTACGGATTGTCTGGATATGTCCATCTTTTCCGCCAGTTCCTCCTGAGACCAGCCCTTTTGCTTCCTCAATAATGTTATTTTTTCCGCTAAAGTCATCTTTTTTATTCCTTTCTCTGTTTGTTGTTGTTTGCTTTGATTTTGTTTCATTCAAACGATATCGTTACAGAAAACATAGCAAAAATCGCAGTTGACAACCAGCAAGTGCGCTAGGAAATTCGTCAACCGGCAGTTGCATTTTCTTTATTATACAACAATAGACCTGCTCCAACTATTAAAATCGGAGCAGATCGTTTATTTTTTAATATGCAAAAATGCAAAAGTCTGATTTCTCCTCCGTTCATCGGATATTCAAAAGTTTTTTGAATCCCGTTATCTCAAATACATCTCTGACATTCTGGTTTGCGTGGCATATTGTCATTTTTCCGCCCTTTTTCGTCATCTTCTTTGTTGTTGCAAGCAATACTCTAAGCCCTGCGGAGGACAAATATTCCAGCTTTTTCATATCAATTATAAGTTCCGACGTGTCCCCCAGTTCTTTATCCAACGCTTTTTGAAGTTCGGGTGCAGTAGTCGTATCCAGTCTGCCGGTCAAATATAAGATAAGCTCTTTTTCTTTTTTCTCCAGTTCTATCTGCACGTTCCGTCTCCTCCTTCCTCATCCCATGAAGGCTTTCTTTCAAAGCCCACATGATAGGTAATCTTTTCCATGCTTAGTTCATGTTCTCCCACCATATACCGCCCAATCGTAATGTCCTTCCCAATGATAACGCCTTTGGGATAATCATTCAGGCATCGGTTTAAAAGCGCTGCCTGTGCTTCTTTGGATTGATCAGACAATGGATTATTGGGATTTACGCTGCCGATAGGCACCAATTTAATGTAATGAATATCTGTCAGTGCAGTCTTTTCCTCTTTTTTCACAGCTCCTCCTTTCCGCCTTACAGCTTTTTCTGCCGCCCGGAGCTTTTGGTCCGCCACCGGACGGCAGTATCGGTTTTCCCGATTCCATAAAGCAATTTAACCCTCTGATTTGTTTTCCGGAAGCGTTGCTTTTGTTCTGCCGGCTACGGCATCACTGTACTCTGCCTTCTTATCAAACAATTCCTTCTCAATCTGACTGATATTACGCTGGCTGGTTACGGCATTCTTCTGTGCTTCGGAAAGTGCGGTATAATAAGTCTCACTGCTTTCATACCGGACAACCTTACCTTCCTCATCCACTGCCTTTAATGCAAACATCTCGGATACGCCCTCCGGTGTCTCGCCGCTGTCAGCGATCATCTTAACCAGATCTCCTGCCTGATTCATAAAGGAACTCCAACTCTGGTTTACTTCATCCATATTCCGGCTGTATTCAAGCTGCAATTTTTCGGCATCTTCTTTTTCTTTTTCTGCTGCTCTCTTTTCATCCTCCGATTCCGCCTGCTCAATCCTTTTGTCAATCTCCTTAATATCCACTGCATTTAACAGTCTGGTAATGGTTCCCTGATATGCATTGCGCTGGGATGTCCCTACTTTCTTTAACTGTACGATAATCGTATCCAGTCCATCCTGTGCTGCGGAGAGTCTGTTCTCGATCTGACTGATATCCTGACGAAGCACCTTTAAATTCTCCGCCTTAATTCTGGCCTGTTCGGAGAGGTTCTGTCCGTTACCATCCTTTAAGGTGCTGCCTACCAGCATAGGTGCAACATTTGCTGCCATCATGTCAAGCACTCGGGCAAGACCTTCCGGCGTGCCGTGATTGGTGGCTCTTACATCCACATGATATTTGGCAGAATTGTCGGAACTTCTGGTATTGGAACTATGTGCGCTGACATTTCCCGTCACACTGACCTTTACAATACCGAGATTTACGGTACCGGAAATGGTTGCTCCCAGATCCATTGATTTTTCCGATTTCTCGCTCTGCTTTACTTCCATGTCAAAAAGGATGTTGACCTCATCCACCTGTAAATTGGGAATAGGTACAATAGCCAGCATGGGGACATCCACCTTCATCTCGTCTAAGTTGCTGGTGCCGTCTTCATTCATGCTGCGTTTCTGGTAAGCAAATGCTACCGTACGCACCTTTCCGTCTGCGTCAAACCCTACCCTGTTGATAAAGTCTGCCGTAGAATTTGCAAGCTGTGTGCTTGCATCTGCCGCTGCCGATAACGGGCCGCCAATAAGCTGCTGCATATCCAGCCCGGCAAATTGTTCTGCGATTGCCATAATTATTACCTTCTTTCTTTTTTTATTTCTTAAGGGAGCGGGATTTCCCCAAAACACCCGTAAGACGATGCCATATCCGTCCCTGCATTCCCGATTTTCTTTTTGCAGAAACGGAACTAACTGCGGTAACGGTAACGGATTCTACCCATAAAATATTCGTTGCAGGAAGTTTCGTATCCATGAACAGACGCATATTCCATTCCGGGAGAAGCTGCATAAAATACTGCTGTATCTCTTCTCCCAATGGCCCATTTTGTAAAATTTCTGCTGCCTGTCCGGATGTTTTTTTCTCCGTTTCCGCCCCTTTTCGGTTTTTATTCATAATCATTTTCCAGTCCATATTTGATCTCCATATTCATAATCTCTTCCTGATACTCCATGATACGGTTGACCACATTGGACTGCGCCATCAAATACTTATCTTTATCAAATTCATAGGTATCCTCATCAAATGCATCTTTACTGATCTGATGCAGTCTTTCCTGTTCAGCAATCATGTCGGATATCTTCTGATGGAGCTGATTTAATTTACTGATTTTAGCCCTCAGCTTTTTGGTCTGTAAAAGTACATCCCTCTGTTCATCGGAGCCCAGATCTCCGCTTACTGCCACGGGTCTGGAATCCAGTTTCTTCGCTACCTGGCTGGAGCTAAGCGCATCCGTAAGTCGCAGGATGCCCTCTGTTGCCGGAATAGATGCAATTTGTAATTTATAGGACACTTTCGGCAGGAAATCGCTTTCCCTTTGGGAAGGGGCGCATATCCGTGCATTGATTTTGCTTTCTCCCGTTTCTTCGTTATTTACTGCTTTGATTTCCGTAGAGAAATCTATTTCCGCTTTTTCCACATTCAGATTGGCGACGGGGACAATGGATAAAAGCGGTACCTGCACCTGCAGGCTGTCCACGCTGAACCCATCCTCTGCCTCCGGTCTCAACTGATCATAAGCGATATTGATATTATTCAGATGAATAGTCTCCTCCTGACCACTCTGTTTGCTGGTTCCCATGCTTTTGATAGCATCCACAATCTGTGCCCGGAGCTTGTGATTCGATTGTGCCAGCGCATGCAAGGGTGCATAAACCAGATCATCCAGTGGGATAAAATCATTGTCCATAATCTCCCCCATCTTTTTTTCTTCCTCCGGTTCCGTTATTCCTTTGGTTGTTCCTTTTTTGTAGGGCATCCTGCTCTCCTCCCGCTTCATCGGTCCGCTTGCAGCTGAACAAACTGACCCTGTATATAATTAAAATAATATACCTCCTGAATTGTTGCTTTTTCCATTTCGGGCTTTAATGCCCCAATGCTGCTTTCATATACAAAAAGCCCGTTTTCCTCTGACGTATATACAAAGACACCGCTTTGGTCAAAATTACTTCCGCCACCTTTCGTCGCCTCCACAAGCATCGTCATTACATTAGAATCATTCGGTCCGAGGATAAATCCTTCATAACAAATTGACAGATTGTCAAATGCGTCAAACCCTTCACCGATAGAACGATTGGTCGATCGATCTCCTCTTTTCAAATTGTATTTCTCATTATTCATTAGATCCAAAATATGATTCAGGCAGCTTTCCACGCATAGCATTATTTGCATCAGATCCCCATCTTTTCTTAACATATCCTCAATAAATACCAGATAAGGCCTATATGGGTTATCTGTATCAAATAAATCTCTCAGCTCTTCTACCCAGCTTTTTCCTTCTGTATTATTGGGATACACCCCAACAACCGCCGAAATTATTCCACGAACATAATGTATTGTTTCTCCTGCCAATGCTTCACTTCTGGGAGTACCGGCATAAACATTGGCAAGGAAAAAGTTCAACGCATTTATCAGTGCGCTCGCCATCACTTTAAAACTTACCCTGTGACAGATATCCGTATCTTTTCCTCCTTCCTGAAAATACTTTATTGTATCTGCATGAAAATCAAATCTCCCTGCATAAACAAACCAAAATTTATCACCCTGCTGCTGTAATTTTATTCCTTTCATCTCTTTTTCCTCCTTAACTCAAAAATAATGCTCTTTCTTCTTCTCTGCGGCGGGTCAGGCCTGCCAGTACTTTACCGCCGCCTTTATTGTAAGCAAGCAGCTTGTCCGCTATGGTAGCGGCATCTCTCCCCGATACCAGTTTCTGAAGGCTTCCGTTTCCGCAGTTATAACAAAAGCTGGTCAGCGCATCAAACTGATTTTGATTTAAGGAGAAACCAATTAGTCCTTTTCTCACACTGGCATTGACATAACCGCTGTATTTCTTCAAATCCTCTTTTAAGAGTGCTTTTGCAGCTTCCACAGAAGGAAGTGTCTGTCCCTCTCTGACTCCGGCTGTATGCCCATATCCGATTGTCCACACACCGGCAGGACATTTGTAAGCTTGCAGCCTGCAGCCCTCATATTTTGCAATCAGTTCAACACCACGGTCGGAAACAGACATTTCTCCCGTTCCCGCAGATTTCGGAGCTGCCTGAGATGCTGCAGTCACCGGCGGTCTTGCAGTGGTGGTCTGTGTCACTGCTTTTTGCTGCGGTACAGAATCTGCCGCAACCAGATATCTCACATTTACCGGGCTGTTGATTGCCCTCGTTCCGCTAACATTCCGATCAATGACCGCTCTGTCTCCGCTGACTGATTTTACAATCCATTTTTCATTCAATACCCAGCTTGGCATTTCCTTTCCCGTGTAATAAACGGCATTCGGCGCAAGTGTTACCACACAGCCTGCAACAATGTTACCTGCAATTGAAGGATTCGACTTCGGCTGTGTCTCGGCAGGAGCTTTTGTTTCTACTGTTACACCTTCTTTCGCGCCTTCCATTGCCGCCTTTACATCCTTGCGAAAGCCATCCATGGTATAGCCGCAGGGAATACCCTTCCAAAGATGATC
Organism: Lachnospiraceae bacterium; assembly: GCA_051877575.1. GTDB lineage: Bacteria > Bacillota > Clostridia > Lachnospirales > Lachnospiraceae > UBA2882. The sequence continues at coordinate 11,686 of JBJEJA010000018.1, forward strand.
CGGATCTCCGTGACCGGATGCAATCTTTCTGTCATGCCCCTCTTTGTGGCTGATGACGACCCCATCTGCAAGGGGATCAAGCTGATACTTTTTACACAGATAAGCAAACAACTCTACTGCTGTTTCGTATGTACGTTTTACAACCGCTTTTGCCTTTTCCGTGTCAGTACACATAAAAGTTGCCCCGCCGGTATATTTGATACATCCGGGCTCACACATTTCTACTCCGATATGCGTGTTATTGGCAGAACCGTTATTACCCGAACCGCTGTGCCATGCCCTGTGATCCCACGGAAGTGTCTGATAAACTTTTCCCGTATTTCCGTCAATGAACGCATGGACACAAGCTCTGGAAGCTTCCGCATTGTTCCATTTCTTTACAAAGGTTTCTGCAGACGGCTGCGGACATCCTACGCTGTGAAGCATCAATCCCTTTACCGTAATTGTCTTCCCTGCTTTATAGCAGGGATTTTGTGTCAAAATACTTTCCACAATTTCCATTTTCATTTCCTCCCATTCTATGAAACCGTTTCATTATTGCTTACAAACGCAGAATATAAAAACCGGTTTGTGATTTCCTTAATTTGAGAAGAAAGCAGTGATTCCTGAGGATAAATGACGAATTGTAAATATCATTGCTGCGATTTCTCCCGTTTCAATCTATTGTATAAAGCCATTCTTCACCTATCCTTTCTTAACCGTTGCATTTTATGCATTATCCCTTCTTTGACATTTGTATAGATCCTGTATGGAATCGTTAAAACATCCCCGTTATCCATTTCCAGTTCATTTTTCTGGATGCTATGTATATGATTTACATTAACGATATAGCCTCTTTGTATCCGCATAAATATCTCCGGCAGGCACTGCTCCAGCCGTTTTAAAGAATCCCTGCTCTCGACCTCATATTCCCTGCAATGCCAAATCACATTATTATGTGCGGATTCTATATATAAGACTTCTGTCTCCTCCGGAAAATAGGTAACTCCGTTAAGCCCCTGCACTTCACACAAAAGTCTTGCCGACTTTGAACCGTAAATATGGATATATTCGGCCATTCCGTTGCACATACAGACTACAATTTCATAGGGTGTTTCCCCATCCTGATCTGTACTCTGATTGCTGCCAATACAAAAAGTACCGCTTACGATATATACCTGCCCCGCTATTTTTCTCACATAGTAATTCCGGTGCCTGATCTGCTCGTTTGGTCCCTTGCAACTGCGTATCGCATTTCGGATATGCGAACAATATACCCCATACCCCCGCAAGTGATTAAACTGCCATTCCATATCACTCCTGCAGTGTGAAACCGTACCTGTCGCTTTCTGGAAAATTTCTTGTATGATCATTATTGTTTTTCTGATTAATTCCTCTCTTTCATTCATCCCGGATATTCCCCTATCATGTATGGCGGATCCGACTCCGCGTATTCCAAACAACTTACACAAACTCCGTACCGAAATCCCGGAATCGGGATCAATGCACGTCATAGAGGGATGAACGAAAAAACAGACAGTGTTTTTCCACACTGTCTGCCATGTCAAATATTATTCTTATCATTCAAACCTGTTGCTTCAAACACTATAAGTGGTACAGAATATGGATAATTATTATCCACAAAGGCCGTTACAATAGTGTTACTGCAAAAAAAAGAAGGCATTCCCTGCCTCCCGGATATCTCAACTCCTGTCTTATCTTTTCTTCATTACCAATGCTGCATTGGTGTACTCAGCCCAGCCGTATTGCCTCATATATTCGCCGTTATAAATTTCTTGTGCATATGCTTCCCCTTTCTGATAGTCGTAATAATCACAATCTATCCTATCCGTGATAATTGCAATCTTTCCTCTTCCCTGTACAAAAACATCCGTACATCGGGCCGTTTTCATGGTATCAAGCAGATCTTTTCGGATACGGCGCAAATAATCGCAATGTATTTCATCCTGCCAGATAGCAGACATAATTTCTCCGTTGGTACAAAAAGCACCTTTCCTGTCCACCAGATATGCAAACATTTCTTTTGTCTTGTCGTAGAGGAAATTTACCGGCTTTCCGTCAATAAACACCTCGAAATTTCCAAAGGTCTGAACCCGGATCCGTTTTTTCCCTGATATCCGCACCGGAAAACGCAGATTATCAAGTTCTGTTCTTATCATTTCCGCCGTAACCGGTTTCATAAGATATCCACTGGCATGCATCCCAAACGCATCACCCCGGTATTCCTCATAACCCGTGGTAAAGATAATGTTGATGCTTGGGATAATCCCCTTCATCTCCTCAGCCAGTTCCGTTCCCGACATGCCTTCCATCTGAATATCCAGAAAAGCCACATCACAAGGCGTGTCTTTGACAAATTCCAATGCTTTTCCCGGATCATGAAACCCGTATATTTCAGCTGTCGGCTCCGTATTTTCAATCTCGGCTACCAAACCTCTTAAAATGACCCTTTCATCATCAACTACAATAACCCGCATCTTTTTCCTCCTTTGTTCCCCACTGCACTCCGAAGCATAGAAGTCCCCAAAAACCATGGATTGTATCTTCGGATTCTTCTTTTACTTACACTCAATATCACATTTCGCTTACATCATAACAAACGAAAAACTTTGATACAATTGAAACAGTGATAAATATATGAGAAAATTAGCTGATAAAGCGACTTGTAATGATTGATTCACAAAAGGTAATATGCTACCTTTTTAGGAAAAGAATATATATCTTTCAAGGAGAAAACTTATGCCAAACATTATCGAAATAACCGACTTCCAGATTCCGGAACTCGATATCTATGCCCGCCTCAGTGAAGTACAGCTGTTGCATTTGTATGAGCCGAAGGGCGGGGTTTTTATAGCCGAAAGTCCAAAAGTCATTGAACGTGCACTGGACGCAGGATACAAACCGATATCCGCATTGATTGAACACAAACACATTGACGGGCAGGCTCATGATATCCTCTCCCGCCTCGGAGAAATACCGGTATATACCGCTGATTTTGACATACTGACACAACTGACCGGATATCAGCTTACGCGTGGAATGTTGTGCGCTATGCTGCGACGTCCATTGCCGGATGTGGAAGAGATCTGTTCCGGTCGGCGAAGGATTGCCGTTTTGGAAGATGTGGTAAATCCCGCCAATGTGGGCGCCATTTTCCGCAGCGCTGCGGCACTTGGCATGGAAGCAGTCCTGCTCACACCCGCCTGCTGCGATCCACTCTACCGCCGTGCGATCAGAGTCAGCATGGGAACCGTCTTTCAGATTCCCTGGACCTATTCGGGCACCGATACCAATACAGTTTCTCAACTAAAAGCTCTTGGTTTTCAAACAGTTGCCATGGCACTGTCCGATGACTCCATCTCCATTGCCGATCCGGGATTAATGGCAGAAGAAAAACTGGCTGTCATACTCGGTACGGAAGGAGACGGTCTTGCCAAGAGCACCATTTCAAGCTGTGATTATACCGTTTGCATTCCCATGTCCCACGGTGTAGATTCTCTGAATGTTGCCGCTGCCAGCGCCGTAGCCTTCTGGCAACTTGGGTTGCACGGAGATA
>JBJEJA010000019.1:0-55702 GCA_051877575.1 Lachnospiraceae bacterium
ACGGTGGTGTGAGAGGTCGGAATTTCTCCTATGAGAAATTCCTCCTACTCGATTGTTGTATATCGGTACGGATGCTGTTAAGTATCTGTGATGTGCCGGAAAATGTTAATGGGAAAGGGAGAATGGAATATGAAAATAGCAAAAACAAAGGTAGCAATCGTAGGCTGCGGTCTGGTGGGCTCCACGACGGCCTTCAGCCTGATTACACAGGGAATTTGCGATGAAGTGCTGATGATCGATATCAACAAAGAGAGAGCCTACGGCGAAATGCTGGATCTGCAGGACTCCATTGAATATCTGAACAGGAATGTTAAAGTCAGAACGGGAGGTTATGAGGACTGCGGTGATGTGGATATCATCGTCATTACGGCAGGTGCACCGCCCAAGCAGGGGCAGACCAGACTGGATACGTTGGAGATGTCGGCAAAAATCTGTAAATCCATCGTGGATCCGATCATGGCAAGCGGATTTGACGGTATTTTTATTGTGATTTCCAATCCGGTAGATATCATTACCCATTATGTACAGTTTTTGTCGGGACTGCCGAAAAATCAGGTCATCGGAACGGGAACTGCCATTGACTCCGCACGACTCCAGAATATGATTGCACAGCTGGTAAAAGTAGATCCGCGAAGTGTGCATGCCTATTCCATGGGCGAACATGGAGATTCCCAGATGGTGCCATGGTCTACGGTGACGGTGGCAGGAAAGCCTTTTTATGATGTGATCGCCGATAATAAAGAGCTTGTGGGAGATGTCAATCTGGATGAACTGGTCTATAAGACGACGCAAGAGGGCTGGGAAATCTTAAACCGGAAAGGAACCACATATTATGGCATCGCTACGGCATGTGCCGGTGTCATTAAGGCGATTTTAAATGATGAAAACCGCATTGTACCCGTATCCACCCTCTTGGAAGGAGAATACGGCGAAAAGGATGTCTATGCCGGTGTACCCACGATCTTAAACCGTACAGGTGCCGCAGATGTGCTGGAAATCCATATGACCCCCGGAGAACTGGCCCGTTTCAAGGAGTCCGTCCAGCTTATCCGTGAATATACGGATAAAATCATGGAAATCCACAAAAATCTATAACAGAAACTCCTAACTGAATACCCTTGCAAAAAGCCCGCAAATATGCTACTATTTTTGCAGATTCATTGCGGTAGCAGAGACAAGCAGATGTTTCCTTATGCGGGTAATACCGTAATTGTGATTTGATAATAATGGGCTATCGCGGCAATGCGATAGTCCCTTTTAGTATGATGGAAAGGACGTAATGAAATGGCGAATGTGATTACAGACGAAACAATCGATTACGTAGGAATTTTGGCCAAACTGGAGTTGTCTGATGAGGAAAAAGAGCAGGCAAAAAAGGATATGGCTTCCATGCTTGATTATATCGACAAGCTGGGTGAGCTGGATACGACAGGCGTAGAGCCTATGAGCCATGTGTTTCCTGTCAACAATGTATTCCGGGAAGATGTGGTGACCAATGGTGACGACAGAGAGAATATCATCAAAAATGCACCGGAAGAAAAAGACGGCATGTTTGTTGTGCCCAGCACATTTTAAGGAGGGCTGCAGGAAATGGATATTTTGGATTTATCGGCTGTAGAGCTTGCAGTAAAAATAAAAGCAGGGGAAGTAACCGCGGTGGAAGCCACGGAAGCGGTACTTGCACAGATAGAAAAAAGCGAAGAAACGCTGAACTGCTATGTGACCTTAGATAAAGAGGGTGCATTAAAGAAAGCGGCAGAAGTGCAGAAAAAAATAGAAGCGGGAGAGTTGACGGGACCTTTGGCAGGTGTACCTGTTGCCATCAAAGACAACATGTGTACGGAAGGAATGTTAACTACCTGTTCCTCCAAAATTCTCGGTAATTTTATTCCCACCTATACGGCAGAGGCCGTAATCAATTTAGAGAAGGCGGGAGCCGTTATTTTGGGCAAAACAAATATGGATGAGTTTGCCATGGGTTCCACCACGGAGACCTCCGCATTCGGAGCGACCAAAAATCCCTGGAATACAGATCGCGTACCCGGTGGTTCTTCCGGCGGGTCGGCTGCGGCAGTTGCGGCTAACGAATGTTTTTATGCCTTGGGTTCCGATACGGGCGGTTCCATCCGCCAGCCCGCGTCCTATTGCGGTGTGGTAGGATTAAAGCCGACTTACGGTACGGTTTCCCGTTACGGTCTGATCGCATACGGTTCCTCTCTGGATCAGATCGGACCGCTTTGTAAGGATGTGACCGATTGTGCAACCATTTTGGAAGTAATCGCATCTCACGACTTCAAGGACTCCACCAGTGTGGAAAGGAAAGATACAGACTTTACTTCTGCTTTGGCAGATGATGTCAAAGGGATGAAGATTGGTATTCCCAAAGATTATTTCGGAGAAGGTCTGGATCCTGATGTAAAAGAAAAAGTGTTAGCGGCTGCTAATATTTTAAAAGAAAAAGGTGCGATTGTAGAAGAATTTGATTTATCCTTAGTGGAATATGCGATTCCCACTTATTATACCATTGCGGCAGCGGAAGCAAGCTCCAACTTAGAGCGTTTTGACGGTGTGAAATACGGTTTTCGCGCAGAAGATTGCGATGAGCTGCACCAGATGTATAAGCGCAGCCGCTCCCAGGGCTTCGGACCGGAGGTAAAACGCCGTATTATGCTGGGATCCTTTGTGTTAAGTTCCGGCTATTATGATGCTTATTATTTAAAGGCACTGCGCGTCAAAGCATTGATCAAAAAAGCTTTTGATGAGGCTTTTGCAAAATACGATATGATCTTAGGACCCTGTGCGCCGACTACGGCACCGAAGATCGGTTCTTCTTTATCCGATCCGATCAAAATGTATCTGGGAGATATTTATACCATTTCCGTCAATCTGGCGGGACTGCCGGGTATCAGCGTACCCTGCGGCGTGGACAAAAACGGTCTGCCCATAGGCTTACAGCTTATCGGTGACTGTTTTAACGAGAAAAAAATCATTCAGGCTGCTTACTCCTATGAGCAGGCAAGAGGGAAATTTTCACTTGCAAAGGAGGGCAAATAAATGGCAAAACAGTATGAAACCGTCATCGGTCTGGAAGTTCATGTAGAGCTTGCCACCAAAACAAAAATATTCTGCGGCTGCTCCACCGCATTCGGCGGAGAGCCCAATACCCATACCTGTCCGGTCTGCACCGGTATGCCGGGTTCCCTTCCCGTGTTGAACAAACAGGTATTGGAATATGCCATTGCGGTAGGTCTTGCCACTAACTGTGACATTACCAGAAACTGCAAATTTGACAGAAAGAATTATTTTTATCCCGATAATCCGCAGAACTATCAGATTTCCCAGCTTTATCTGCCCATCTGCCGCAACGGCTATGTGGAGATTGAGACAGAGGAAGGCACAAAAAAAGTTGGTATCCATGAAATCCATATGGAAGAGGATGCGGGAAAACTGATTCATGATGAGTGGGAGGATGCTTCCCTTGTGGATTATAACCGTTCCGGCGTGCCGCTGATCGAGATCGTGTCGGAGCCGGATATGAGAAGTGCCGACGAAGTCATTGCTTATCTGGAAAAGCTTCGTCTGATCATCCAGTATCTGGGTGCATCCGACTGCAAGCTGCAGGAAGGTTCCATGAGAGCGGATGTGAATCTCTCTGTTCGTGAAGTGGGAGCGGAGAAATTCGGAACCCGTACAGAAATGAAAAACTTAAACTCCTTTAAGGCAATTGCCCGTGCGATCGAGGGTGAAAAAGCAAGACAGATTGACTTGATCGAGGATGGAAAAGAAGTCATTCAGGAGACCAGAAGATGGGATGATACCAAGGAAACTTCCTATGCCATGAGAAGTAAAGAGGATGCACAGGATTACCGTTATTTCCCTGATCCCGATCTGGTGCCGATCATTGTCAGCGATGAGCTCCTTGAGAGCATCAAAGCAAAACAGCCGGAATTCCGTACGGAGAAAATGGCTCGTTATAAAGAGGAATATGATATTCCGGAATATGATATTGAGATTATTACCGCATCTAAGAGAATGGCGGATCTGTTTGAGGAGACTGTGGCGATCTGCAATCAGCCCAAGAAGGTATCCAACTGGCTGATGGTGGAGACCATGCGCCTGTTAAAAGAGCAGGACATGGATCCGGAGGATATCCGATTTTCGCCCGAACATCTGGCATCCCTGATTCAGATGACGGAAAAGAAGGAGATCAACAGCTCCGTTGCCAAAGAAGTATTCGAGGTCATGTTCAATGAGGATATTGATCCTGCGGCTTATGTGGAGGAAAAAGGCTTAAAGACCGTCAATGACGAAGGAGCGCTTCGCAAGACCATCGAAGAGATTGTTGCGGCAAATCCCCAGTCTGTGGAGGATTACCACAACGGCAAGGAAAAAGCCATCGGTTTTCTGGTAGGTCAGACCATGAAAGCCATGAAAGGCAAAGCCGATCCGGCAATGGTCAATCAGATTTTGAAGGAATTGTTATAAAGATATAGAATAAAAAGGTCCGGTGCGATACAGAATGCACCGGACCTTTTGGATTGCAAGAACTATCGGAAAGTCCATCAAAACATGACTGAACTTACAAATCTGCTTTGCCGGAAACGGAAGGCAGATTGCCTAAGTTATTGCCTTCGGTTCCGTCCGGAATGGATTTCAGGTATTCCGTATCTTTCCGGTGTGCCACACCGACACCCTTGATCTCACCCTCTTTTGCAAGGGCTACACCTTCTTCTTTGGATACGGTGCGCCCGTCGGAAAGCTGATAGCCGGTAATCTTTCCGCTGCTTTTTACAAGTCCCACGATATCTTTCGCATCGGATTTGGGTGTGGGGATATCATCTAAAGTGTTCTTTGCCAATGCGGCAGTAAAGTCTTTATCTAAATCATGATCGTTCATAAACATGCTCCTTTCTTTTTGTGTAAACGGATGTTTTCAAATATCATGCTTATTATGTGTGAAGATACATAAAATATGCGGGGCAATATAACAAAAAAGTAAAACGGGAGACAGGAAAAATTTTGAAATGTGAGAAAAAGAACAAATAAACGGCAGAAACATATGATAAAAACAAAAGGGTTTTTATGATGATACAGATAACACCGCGTTTGACATTTCATCGTTTACTGGAGCAAAACAAGCCGCAGGCGGTAGCATGGGTTCGTGGGAATGAAGCGCATCCGCAGCTGAGCGGTCTTGTCAAATTTTATGCAACTACCTACGGAGGCGTATTGGTAGAGGCGGAGATTTTCGGCCTGCCCAACTTAAACGAGCAGTCATCTTCGGATTTTTATGCATTTCATATACACGAGTTCGGAGATTGTTCGGATGAGTTTGCCAAGTCGGGGAGCCACTATAATCCCACGGGGCAGCCGCATCCCGATCATGCGGGAGATATGATTCCTCTCATGGGCAACCAGGGATATGCATGGACAGCGTTTTATGACAAAAGATTTACTGTACCGGAAATTGTGGGAAAATCGGTTATCATTCACGCAAAAAGGGATGACTTTACGACACAGCCTTCGGGAGATGCCGGAGAAAAAATCGCCTGTGGAGTCATTGTTGTCGAGCGATAACAAAAAAAGGGACTAACGTTTTTCGTTAGTCCTCTAATAAATACCTTAAGAAGTCTACAGCCACATCCTGACGGGAGGAGAAATTACCGATTGCCATATAGGGTTCCGCATCCTCATCGTAGATGTCGGCAATCTTATCAATATCCCCTACATAGATGGCGATAGGTACTCTGCCGTCATCTTCGTAGGTGTGATAGATCAATCTGTCTTCAAATCTTTCATACAGGTCTTCGGGTAAAACGGTTTCTATATTTTCCAGATATGCCTGAGTGGCACAGGATTCCATTACCCATTCGGGTGCAAACAACACGTCGATGCTGCCGTTTTCCAAAAAGGCGGAAAGCTTTTGGGAATTGGCCACATCCAGATTGTCATTTCTGTTCTCCGACATTTGCAGGTTGACATCCAACTTGGTGGGATTGACAGAGGTATCGATGTTCCGCGAAAGGGCATATGCGGACACGAGGTCGGTCTCCTCCTCGGAAATGATGTTACAGTTGACAACGGAGACCGAAATAGAAGGCTCTTTGCTTTCTTCGATAAAATGGAGAATATAGGAAATAATACCGCAGACAATGATCACCGAAAGAAAAATCGGTTTCCAATGATAATACCAGAAATATTTAAAACGCTCCCATTTGCTTTTGTCCTTCATTTTTTCTTTATTTTCGGCAATTTCATCCCGTAACATACAAATGCAACCTCTCTGTGTAAATTATTCATATGAAAGCTCCATATGATCATGAATTGTAAAACAAAATAATCATATTATGAGGGGGAAAAAGTGTCAACAAACTTCACGGAAATTTCATGATTATCAGAATAAATTCATCTGCCCGCAACTTTCGGTTGCGTCGACGCTAGTGTGAGGTGGTTGATTTCCGGTCTGCAGTACAATATAATTTTTAACGGTGGAGGTACGACAGATGAATTTCGCGGAGAAACTATCGAGTTTAAGGGTGCAGAGGGGCTATTCACAGGAAGCACTTGCGGAAAAATTGTATGTGAGCAGGCAGGCTGTTTCCAAATGGGAGGTGGGAACGACCTTGCCGGAAACGGATAAATTGATTGCTATCAGCGATTTTTTTAATGTGTCTATTGATTATCTGTTAAAGGATAATGTCCGACTGAATAGTGATGATGGTCTGGACAGAGTTGTCCTCAGATTTCTCGGGGCAGCGCAGGATATGGACGAGATATCCAAAAAGCTGGTTTGTATCATGAAAGACGGCGTGATTGACCGCAGGGAAAAGGAACAGATGCAGTACTTAACGAAATCATTGGATGAAATATCCGAAATTATTGTAGAAGTCAAACAGCGAATGAATATTTAACAGCAATTTCGGATTACGATATATGTATGGAATCGGGGGGGAGATTTCCATAAATAAAAGAACCTTTGCGGGCAGACAATACCGGTATGCAGGCAATGGTTCTTTTTTCACATTTCTTTTTCCGGTCCGGAACTTGAAAATTCCGACAGAATGTAATAATATATTTCTATATAACTTGAGAGTAGGAAGGAATTGTACGCATGGGCGATATGTGTGTAGAATTATTGGTAAAGAAACCGGAATTGAAAGCAGCATCGGCACTTCATAATATTATGATAGGCCTGGGAGCTGTTTTATTTTTGATAGGGCTGTTTACCGACTTCCTCATTACCTTGTCGGGACTTTTGCTTTGCGGCGGCGCATATCTGCTGATGATGAATGCATGCACCGAGTATGAATATCTGTATCTGGACAAGGAGTTGTCTGTGGACAAGATCAAAAATCAGTCTAAGAGAAAAAAAGTTGCGGTTTATAACCTTACCACGATGGAGGTTATGGCACCGAGAGGATCTCATAGATTGGATTCTTATCAGGATCTCAAGGTAAGGGACTTTTCTTCGGAAACGGAAGAAGGCAATGCTTTTGAGCTGGTAGTGGCAGGGGAAAAAGGAAGGGAACGCATTATCATCGATACCAATGAAGAACTGATGAAAGCGATGAGAATGGTAGCGCCCAGATGCGTTTTTACAGATTAAATCAAATGAGACGGAGGAAAAGGAAATGGGTCAGATTATTGGCGAAGGAATTACATTTGATGATGTACTTTTGGTACCCGGTTATTCACAGGTAATTCCCAATCAGGTAGACTTATCTACTTATTTGACAAAAAAGATCAAATTGAACATTCCGATGATGAGTGCCGGAATGGACACTGTTACGGAACATCGCATGGCGATTGCCATGGCAAGGCAGGGCGGTATCGGTATCATTCATAAGAATATGACAATCGAGCAGCAGGCAGAAGAGGTGGATAAGGTTAAGCGTTCCGAAAACGGAGTTATCACGGATCCTTTTTCACTGACGCCGGAGCATACCCTGAAGGATGCGGATGATCTGATGGCAAAATTCCGTATTTCGGGCGTACCGATCACCGAAGGGAAAAAACTGGTAGGTATCATCACCAACCGTGATCTGAAGTTTGAAACGGATTTTTCCAAAAAGATCAAAGAATGTATGACTTCCGAAGGTCTGATCACAGCCAAAGAAGGAATTACATTGGAGGAAGCAAAAGCGGTTCTTGCCAGAGCAAGAAAAGAAAAGCTTCCGATTGTGGATGACGATTTTAATTTAAAAGGACTTATTACAATCAAGGATATTGAAAAGACGATTAAGTATCCGCTGGCTGCAAAAGATTCTCAGGGCAGACTGCTCTGCGGAGCGGCAGTAGGTATTACCGCAAACTGTCTGGAACGCGTGGCAGCACTGGTGGAAGCAAAAGTGGATGTGATTGTTTTGGATTCTGCACACGGACATTCCCAGAATGTATTGAACTGTGTCAAGATGATCAAAGAAGCATATCCGGATCTGCAGGTCATTGCAGGTAATGTCGCAACCGGAGAAGGCACAAAGGCGCTGATAGAAGCCGGTGCGGATGCGGTCAAGGTCGGTATCGGACCCGGTTCCATCTGTACGACGCGTGTGGTTGCCGGTATCGGTGTACCGCAGATCACAGCTATTATGAATGCTTATGAAGTGGCCAAAGAATACGGAGTTCCGATTATTGCGGACGGTGGTATTAAATTCTCCGGCGATATGACAAAAGCCATTGCGGCAGGCGGTAATGTCTGTATGATGGGATCTATTTTTGCCGGATGTGATGAATCCCCGGGAACCTTCGAGTTATTCCAGGGAAGAAAATATAAGGTATATCGCGGTATGGGTTCTATCGCAGCCATGGAAAACGGTTCCAAGGACCGTTATTTCCAGACAGATGCCAAGAAACTGGTCCCCGAGGGGGTAGAGGGACGTGTGGCATACAAAGGGACGGTGGAAGATACCGTATTCCAGTTGATGGGAGGCTTGCGCTCCGGTATGGGTTACTGCGGAACACCCACCATTGAGGAATTGAAGCAGAATGGCAGATTTGTCAAGATTTCTGCAGCTTCCTTGAAGGAAAGCCACCCGCATGATATTCATATTACAAAAGAAGCACCGAACTATAGCGTGGACGGGAATTAGAAATAGCAAAAGAATGAAAGATGTATGGGGATAGGACAAATGCAGCAATTGTTTGATAATGCAGAGCTACAAAAGGTGCAGGATTACTTCTGCACCTTAACCCGTTTATTTGCTTACTGCGTTGATGCAAACGGCAAAAAAATGACGGAGATGTCAGGGGAAAAAGAAGGGATTCGGGTCATAAAAGAAAGCATTCCGGAAGATGATTTTTATCAATTGTTTAAAAGGATTTCCGGCAGCAGTCTTGAGGATATGATCGTAGATTCCACCAAGTATGACAATGTCAGGCTGGCGGCAGTTTCCGTCAGGGAAGATGGAAAGCAGACTGCCTGTTGGCTTGTTTGTTGTATCTTAAAGGATGTGAAGGAAGGAAATCTGTTGGAGATTCCCGTAGAAGGTGTCGAGACGGAGCGCTTTTATGATGCTTTGGATTTTATTACGGAAATTGAAAACAGGCTTTCCGGCATAAAGAGGGAATTGTTAAGTGCCCGGGTGGAAAGCCAGAGAAGCCGCTATTCGGAAACCGAAATGAGTCATATGCTGAAACGGACAGAGGCAATGACGGCAATGGTACAGTTTTTGGAAAGTGATGACAGTTTTGAAGAACTGGGCAATGAAATCGTGAAGATTGCGGGGGAATATCTGGATGTCAGCGGAGTAAAACTGTTTCAGATCAGACGCAATTCGGACCGGGTGGATATGATCTGCAGCTGGCTTAACGAACGCAGTGTTTTTGATCTGGATAAAACAAGGGATTTGGTCAGGTCGGAGCTGCTGGCAGGTGAAAAACCCCTTGTTCTTTCAACGGATACGATTACATCGGCTGGACTTCGCGGTGAAATGCTGAAATACCGCATGAAGGCATTTATCTCCATTCCGATTTTTGTAGGGGAAAAACCTGCGATGTATTTCTGTGTCAATGAGCAGGAAAAGGAAAAAATCTGGCAGCTGGATGAGATCAAGTTTATCAACGATACGGCAAAAGTTTTGCAGAGCCTTTTGATCAAACGGATTCAGAAAAACTCTCTTGCCGGTTCTTATGCTTCGCTTCAGGAAATTCTGGATAATGTAGGAACTTGCATCTATGTCAAGGATTCCGAGACCGGGAAATGCCTGTTTGCCAATAAACTGTTGAAGAGAACTTTTGAACTGGAACTGCGGTCGGGAACTTTTGATATGCTGTTGGCAAATGCAAAATCGCTGGGTATCAGAGAAGGTTTTTATGAAATAGACCATAGGGAACGGGGCAGATGGTATGACCTTTATCATGTCCTGATCAATTGGATAGACGGCAGAAAAGTGAATCTGTATGCCCTTTACGATATCACGGATAAGAAAATCTATCAGATGAAAATAGAGCAGCAGGCATATACGGACTTTTTAACCGGATTGTACAACCGGATGTGCTGCGAAAGAGATCTGGCAGTACAGATCGATAAGGCAAAACAGCAGAAATCCCAGGGTGGCCTTCTTTATATGGATCTGGATGATTTTAAACATATCAATGACGGGCTGGGACATCAGTACGGCGATGTTTTGTTGCAATCGATTTCCCATGCTTTTCAGAGAGTGGAAGGAATCAGCGAGAGTTGCTACCGGATGGGCGGAGACGAATTTGTTATCATTGTTCCCCCGGAAAGCTTTTACCGCTTTGAGGCCATTATTGAGGATATCAGGGGGATATTCAGCAAGCCGTGGTATTTGAAAGATGCGGACTATTACTGCACCATGAGTATGGGCGTTTGCACTTATCCGGATGACGGAGACAGTGTTGCGGATCTGATCAAAAAGGCCGATATTGCCATGTATGAGGCAAAGAGAAAAGGAAAGAACCGGGTTGCAAGATATTCTGTCAGCTTAGGCTCCTCTTCCAATAAGCGGTTGGATATGGAAAAGAATATGCGGGATGCTACCAGCGATAACTGCAGTGAATTCAGTGTTTATTTTCAGCCGATCATCGATATTCAGAAACCCGGGGCACCGTGCTGCACCGGCGCGGAAGCACTGGTCAGATGGAATTCTGCGGCGTTGGGCTTCATACCGCCGGCCGATTTTATTCCTTTGGCAGAATATCTGGGACTAATCACACCAATCGGAAATTATGTTTTGCGGGAAGCATGCTACGCCTGCAAAAAGTGGAATGATAACGGATATCCCGATTATAAAGTCAATGTGAACCTGTCTGTTGTGCAGCTTTTGCAAAGCGATATTACGGATGTGGTGAGCCGGGCACTCAGGGATACGGGGATCAATCCCCATAACCTGACGTTGGAGGTAACGGAAAGCCTGGCAATCAATGATATGAAGAGAATGAAGATTATTCTGAATGATATCCGCAAGCTGGGAGTTCGCATTGCGTTGGATGATTTTGGAACGGGGTATTCTTCGCTGAATCATATCAGGGAAATACCGCTGGATGTGATCAAGGTGGATCAGAGTTTTGTCAAGGATCTGGCAGAGGATGAATATTCCCAGTCCTTTATTAAGATGGTGGCAGAGCTTGCTTCGGCAATCGATGTCAGTATCTGCGTGGAAGGAATTGAGACGAAGGAACAATATAAAGTACTGGAGGGAATGAAGGTTCGTCTGGTACAAGGGTATTATTTCGATAAGCCTTTGCCCCGTGAAGAGTTTGAAATGAAATATGTAACAATGTAGAGCAGTGTACAGAACCATAGGCAAATGTATGTCGGACAGTTGCCGAATCCGGAATGAGAAAAGAGGGAAGAAAATGGAAAATGAAATGAACGGTTCGAAAGTCGAAGAACAGGATCGGATTGCCGCATTGCAGCAGCGGATCATTCTGTTAAAAAAAGAAAGCAGCGATCTTCAATTTTCGGCATATCTTGATAAATTGTGGAATGATGTGAAAAATGCGGAAAATACGGTGAGTCAGCTGGAGCGGCTTCTGGAACAGAACTATTTGTTGTATCAGAGAAAAATCGGCACACAGCCGCAGCCACAGCAGTATGTACAGCAACAGCAATATGTACAGCAACAGCAGCAGTATGTGCAGCCGCAGCAATATGTGCAGCCACAGCAGTATGTACAGCCGCAACAGTATGTACAGCCGCAGCAGTATGTGCAAAATACGCCTGTACAGTGCGAACCGGTCAGTATGCCGCAGAAGTCCATAGAATTTAAAATCGGAACCGTGATATTCGGCGTGCTCGGTATTGCGTTTTTGCTCATTGCTTTCGTCACATTCGGATTGAATTATCTGAATAATGTGCTTCAGGGAATTTTCCTTTATGCCATCAGTGTGATTGTTCTGTTATCTTCCGAATTGTTTTTTTCGAAGAGAGTGGAAAAATTTTCTTATTTTCTGACCGGACTGGGTATCAGCAGCCTGTACATAACAACAGTGTTAAACTATATGTATTTAAAAGTCTTTCCGGGCTGGGTTGCCCTACTCGTTACGGCAGTGGTAACGGCATTCTTTTTCTATCTGAGCAGGAAAAAGGATTCCGGTCTGATCAGGATTATCTGCCTGATCGGATGTTTTATTTCGCTGGTGCCGTTTCGCAATCTGGAGAGCCAGACGGAGTTTTTGATGCCTGCGGTCATGATTTTTCTGGTAAATCTGGCAGGCGTATACTGTCCTGTGAAAAAACGCCGCATGGCAGCGGATGTGGTACAGTATATCTGCAGTATGATGCTGATTTTTTACCTTATTGACCTTCAGCTGCGTTCCGAACTTTCCATGTGGTCCGTTTTTATACTGATCTGTTCTCAGATATTGACCCTGCATCTGCTTTATCACAGGACCCGGGAGGAAGTCGGTTACCGCATTTTGTATTTTATCATCCATACATTATCCCTCGGATGTCTGCTGGGCACCAGTTTCGGAGCAAAGTGGCTGCATCTGGGAGTGCTTGGGGTTATTGTTCTGTACGCAGTGCTTACGGCGTTGATGTGGAAGAAAAAACTGCGGTTTGCACCATACCTGTATCTTGCACTTTACTGTATTTTCGTCTATCTGTTTGCGGGCGAAATGTTCTGGATGACGCTCTTTTGTCTGATTGTATTTGCGGTTAATAAGGGATGCAGCAGGTTTTATCCGGAATTTCCTGTTCCGGATGCAATCTATACGATGCTTGCGGCGATCGGGGTGTGTTGTTTTGCAAGAAGCGGACAGACACAGTTGCTGGGATACGTGTTTGCCGTTACAATCCTGCTTTCCTGTATTTTTACGGATAAATTTAAGAAATATCATATTTTTACTTCCCTGACATTCGGTTGGCTGTTTCTGATCACGGAAGGTATGAAACCTTTTCTCTGCAGCATACTGATCTGTGTTCTTGCAGCGGTTGTCATTGGTGCCGGATTTTATATTAAGGATAAGAGTATTCGGATCTACGGACTTGTGTTGATGATTTTTGTCGCTCTAAAGCTGGTTATCTATGATTTTTATGAATCTTCGGCCGCATTTAGAATTGCTGTATTTCTGATTGTAGGCTTATTGATTTTGGGAATATCCTTCCTGTATATTTATCTGGAAAAGAAAATGAATGAACAGGAACAGGCGAATATCCGGTCTTCAGAATTGAATTTGTAAAAATAGTATGATAGAATAATGCTAATTTAGGCGGATTTGTCCGCGGATCTCGGGAGCTGACAAAATGGAAAATGAAAAAGTGACAAAAAATTTTATTGAACAGGAAATCGATAAAGATCTGGCCGAGGGCGTTTATGATACCGTGCATACCCGTTTCCCGCCGGAACCCAACGGATATCTGCATATCGGTCATGCAAAGAGCATTATTTTAAATTATGGACTTGCCAAGGAATACGGCGGTAAGTTTAACATGAGATTTGATGACACCAATCCCACCAAGGAAAAGACGGAATTTGTGGAATCGATTCTCGCAGATATCAAATGGCTGGGAGCGGATTGGGAAGACAGGTTGTTTTTTGCATCCAATTACTTTGATCAGATGTATGAAGCTGCGGTAAAATTGATCAAAAAAGGAAAAGCCTACGTTTCCGATCTGTCAGCCGACGAAATCAGGGAGTACAGGGGTACTTTGACAGAACCGGGCAGGAAAGATCCCTATTCCGATCGCAGCGTTGAAGAAAACCTGGAGTTGTTTGAGAATATGAAAGCGGGGATGTACCCCGACGGAAGTAAGGTTCTTCGTGCAAAAATAGATATGGCTTCTTCCAATATCAATATGAGGGACCCGATCCTCTATCGCGTGGCGCATATGTCCCATCACAATACGGGTGATAAATGGTGTATTTATCCGATGTATGACTTTGCACATCCCATTGAGGATGCCATTGAGGGAATTACCCATTCTATCTGCACCTTGGAATTTGAGGATCACAGACCTTTGTATGACTGGGTAGTCAGGGAGTTGGAGTATCCGCATCCCCCCAGACAGATTGAATTTGCCAAGATGTACCTGACCAATGTGGTTACGGGAAAGAGATATATCAAAAAGCTGGTAGAAGACGGCATTGTGGACGGCTGGGATGATCCGAGGCTGGTATCCATTGCGGCCTTGAGGAGAAGAGGATTTACACCGGAGTCCATCAGGATGTTTGTGGAGCTCTGCGGAATTTCCAAGGCAAATTCTTCTGCGGATTATGCAATGCTGGAGTACTGCTTGAGAGAAGATCTGAAGTTAAAGAGAAGCCGTATGATGGCTGTTCTGGATCCGATCAAGCTGGTAATCGATAACTATCCCGAAGATCAGACAGAGATGCTGGAGGCTGCCAACAACATGGAGAATCCGGATCTGGGAACCCACCAGGTACCTTTTGAGAGGGAACTTTATATTGAGAGAGACGATTTCATGGAGGAGCCTCCGAAAAAGTATTTCCGTTTATTCCCCGGCAATGAAGTGCGTCTGATGCATGCTTATTTTGTCAAATGTGTGGGCTTTGAAAAAGATGAAAACGGCAATGTGACCGTTGTACACTGCACATATGATCCGGAGACGAAGGCGGGAAGCGGTTTTGCCGGCAGGAAGGTCAAAGGAACCATTCATTGGGTTCCGGCACATTCTGCGGTTAAAGTGCAGGCACGTCTATATGAAAATATCATTGATGAGGAAAAAGGTGTATATAATGAAGAAGACGGAAGCTTGAATCTGAACCCCAATTCCTTGACAGTGTTGGATAACTGTTACATTGAGCCTGCCATTGCGGGAGCAAAGGCTTACGACAGCTTCCAATTCGTCAGAAACGGATTTTTCTGTGTGGATTATAAGGATACGACGGATGACAAGCTGGTATTTAACAGGATCGTATCTTTAAAGAGTTCCTTTAAGCTTCCGAAACAAAACGATTGATTGACTGTAGAATTGGAGAGAGCGGATGGATAACAATTTACTGTCCGGTTTGGACAATCTGGGACTTGGCAATCTGAAAGGATTGGAAATTTATAATGAGCCGCATAAGGATGATAAAACGGCTGCAACCGTTCAGAACGCGGCGAAAGTCACAGAACTCAAAGAAGAGGATATGGTATTTGATAAAACGTTTACCTGTCCTGTCTGTGATAGTGAGTTTAAGTGCAAAATGGTACGCTCCGGAAGAGCCAGAGCGATCGGCTCCGATATGGATCTGAGACCCAGATATGAAAACATTGATGTAATCAAATATGATATTATTGCCTGCCCCCATTGCGGATATGCGGGGATGGAAAAGAATTTCCCGTATCTGACACCGAGTCAAAGAAAGGCAATCAAAGAGAATATATGTGATAGTTTTATGCCCCGAAGGGTGGATCCGGAGAAAAAGATTTATACCTATCAGGAAGCTTTGGAACGCCATAAACTGGCATTGGTCAATACCATCGTCAAGCGTGGAAAGGACAGCGAGAAGGCTTATATCTGCCTGAAGACCGGCTGGCTTTTACGCGGAGAGGCAGAGCTTTTTGATCGGAATGATCCGGACTATGCAAGAAAGAAACATGAGAATGACAGTGCGGAAAACCAGTTCCTGAGGAATGCTTATGACGGTTTTATCAAAGCGCGGGCAAGTGAATCCTTTCCGATCTGCGGAATGGACAGTATAACAATTGATTATCTGTTGTCTGCATTGGCGATCCGTTTTGAGGAATATGAGACTGCTGCAAAACTGCTCAGCGGCATCATTACGTCCAGAGGCGCAAATTCCCGCATTAAGGATCGGGCCCGTGATCTGAAAGAGGTCTTGCTGGAAAAGATGAAGGAAAGAAATGCCGATGAATGAACTGACGATCCCTTTGGAGGAAGACAGTAAGGAACATTTATATCAACAGATTTATCATTATATGAAAAATGAAATCCGGAACGGAAATCTGCCTGCAGGGCAGAAACTTCCGTCGACCCGTGCACTGGCACAGCATTTGCAGGTGTCCAGAAGCACGGTGGATTTTGCTTATGGACAGCTCTTATCAGAGGGATATATAGAATCGATCCCCTATAAGGGCCATTTTGTTTGTGAAATAACCAGACTTTATCAGCAGATCGCCGTCCATAGCGAAGAAAAGGAAGTGGTGGGAGAGAAGACGGCGGCATATGATTTTTCCCCGAACAGTGTAGACATTACGGGGTTCCCTTTTGCCACATGGAGAAAAATATCCAAGAATGTTTTTGCGGATGAAGAAAAAGAAATTTTTGAACTGGGAGCGCCCAAAGGAGATCAAAGGCTGCGGGAAACAATTTGCAGTTATCTGCACAGCAGCCGCGGAGTGGAATGCTCGCCGTCCCAGATCATTGTGGGAGCCGGAAATGATTATTTGCTGATGCTTCTGCAGAAGATATTGGGAACAGGTCGGAAGGCAGCCGTTGAGAATCCTGCCTATATGCGTGCAACACGGATTTTTGCATCCGGCGGTTATGAAATTGCTCCCATAGAGTTGGACGAGAGCGGTATGCGTGTGGATCTGCTTCGGGAGAGCGGAGCACAGATTGCTTATATCACGCCGTCGCACCAGTTTCCTACCGGTGTGGTTATGCCCATTGGCAGAAGAATGGAAATACTGGCATGGGCAAAGGAACAGGAAGACCGCTATGTGATAGAGGATGATTATGACAGTGAATTCCGATATAAGGGAATGCCGATCCCGTCTCTTCAGGCATCGGATAAGGGCGGCAAGGTTGTTTATCTGGGGACTTTTTCCAAGTCCATTGCTCCGGCAATCCGCATCAGCTATATGGTCCTGCCGGAAAAATTGCTCCAAATATATGAAGAGAAGCTCTGGTTCATTTCGTCTACGGTGTCCCGGATCGATCAGGCGATTTTATATCATTTTATGGAAGACGGTCATTTTGAACGTTATTTAAATAAAATGCGTAAGATCTATAAAGGAAAGCACGATCTGGTAATGGAATGCCTGCGCCCTTTTAAAAAAGCGTTCAGGATACACGGAGAGTATGCCGGCCTTCATGTGTTGTTGGAGGACAGGCGTGGATATGAGGAGGAGAAACTGCTGGATCTGGCGGAGAAAGCTGATTGCAAAGTTTACGGAATGAGCGGTTATATGATCGGAGGACAGGAGAATGCCCGGGACAACAGACCGGCTACAATAATCATCGGTTATGCTTCTTTGACGGAAGAGCAGATCATAGAAGGAATGGAAAGACTAAAAAAAGTGTGGCAGATTTAAGATACAGGAAATCTGCCACACTTCATAATTGGTGGAATCACATATTATATTATTCTTCTTCGATGGGAGTTTCGTCTTCGACTTCGTCGTCCTCATCATCAAAGAACTCCTCCACAGAATTCATGTCATCTAAAGTAACATTTTTTTCCGGCGCTGTGTCTTCCTCCGTATTGTCAACGGCGGATGCGTCAAAATGAAGGGGAACGTAATTGCGCTGAGGCTTGCTGTCCGATACGGTAGCAAGGTCATCATCGTCTTCAAATGCATCAAAATCATCTGCATCGTCATCCTCGTCGTCAAAGAATTCGTTGTCCTTTTTCTGGAGGTAATAATATGTTCCTGCGGCTGCGGCACCGATGGCTGCACCAAGTAATAATATGTTTCTGACTTTTTTTGCCATATCCTGGAAATCTCCTTTCACGTAACCTACTGATACATAATGTTATTTTAAAATAAAACACGTAGGAAAACAAGTGGATATTGCAATGCTTTTTTTGCTATGGTAAGATTATTTTCGATTAGAAGTAGAGGAATTTGCATATGAACGACAAATTTTTTGATTTAAAAAAAGAAAAGCAGGATCGGATGATCAACGGAGCACTGAAAATATTTGCACTGAACGGTTACCAGAAGGCCAGCACCGACGATATTGTAAAGGAAGCCGGAATATCCAAAGGGTTGTTATTTCATTATTTTGGCTCGAAGGCGGGGGTATATACTTTTGTATATGAATATAGTGCAAGGTATATGTCTATGGAACTGCAAAGGGCAGTGTCACTGAGAGAACGGGATTTGTTCCGCCTGCTCGCCCAGGTGGAGGATGCAAAAAATATATTGCTGCGAAATTATCCGTATATGCAGAAGTTTTTGCTGACTCATGAGGAAATCCGGGATGAGGAAATCAGAAAATCCATAGAAGATTATACCGGAATGGTATCAAAGGCCATGAATGAAATCATGGAAAGAGCCGATTACGGACGAATCAAGGAAGATGTGGATACGGCGTTTCTGGTGCGTTCCATGAATTATGTGACAAGAGGTCTGATGGAAACCGCATTGACGGAGAAAATGGATCCTGAGATTGTATATCGGGAAGCTAAGGCTTATTACGGAATGATGCGGGAGAAGTTTACGAAGACGGAATATTTAGAGGAGAATGAATGATGAAGGTTTTATTGTTAAACGGAAGTGCGAATCAAAAAGGATGTACCTTTACGGCGTTGACTGAGGTTGCAAAGGTTTTGGAAGAAGAGGGAATAGAAACCGAGATTGTCCAGCTCGGCGGAGCGCCCATCAGGGATTGCATCGGCTGCGGCGGCTGTGCTGCCGGTAAAGGCTGTGTGTTTACGGATGATGCCATCAACGGGATTGTGGCGAAAGCGGAGTCGTGCGACGGTTTTGTGTTTGGAACGCCGGTTTATTATGCACATCCTTCAGGAAGAGTTTTATCCGCACTTGACAGAATGTTTTATTCCGGAAAAAAGGCATTTGTCCACAAGCCCGGTTTTGCCGTAGCATCTGCAAGAAGAGCGGGAACGACGGCAAGTCTGGATGTATTGCAGAAATATTTTACCATATCCGAAATGCCGGTTGCTTCCTCCAGTTATTGGACCATGGTGCACGGCAGCAAACCGGAGGATGTGCTGCAGGATGCAGAAGGTCTGCAGACCATGAGAAATGCCGCAAGGAACCTGGCATGGCTCATGAAATGTATCGCACTGGGTAAAGAAAACGGCGTGAATCCTCCGGATTCCGAAAGCGGAGCAAGAACCAACTTTATCCGGTAGGAAAAATTCGGTAAAGAAAGTTGTTTTCAAGACACGCTTTCTTTACCGAAATTCTATTTATTCTGCTGGTAGACCGGGTCTGCGGGGTAGCCGCCCCAGAGTTTCTGCATACCGCGCTGAATGGCATCTTTGGAATCTTTCCAGTCGGCATCTTTGTTGCGGTAGTCGAATTTTTCCACCAGCCATGCCACGTCTTCACCTACGCGTTTCATGTTTTTCTGCATTAAGTCAAATAGGAGAGGGAAAAGAGTATCTTTTTGCTTTTCGTTCAGCTGATTGTCCGCTTCGGCACAGATGTCTCCGAAATGATGCAGACACAGGCCCTTGCTGTTTTTCAGCATCTCCGTCATTTCTCCGTCCTTTTTGTACATAAAGAAGAAAGTATCCAGATATCTTTGATAAGTGGTGGCAAACTGGTTGCAGATATAGCAGGATTTTTCACGCTGCTTTACCCATGCTGCCATGGAGTTCATATTTCCGCCGTCTTTTTTCATTTTATTCATAAAAGACGATTTGCTGCGGGAAAACATTTTGACCTGTTCGTCCAGTTCCTTATTCATTTGTATGTAATGGGTTTTAAGGATCCAGCCGTTTCCCAAAGTGTTACCGTAGTCAAACATTTTTTTGAAGTGGGCACGGCAGAAACCGGCTTTGTCTGTCTGATCCCGCATGTCGCTTTCCATATAGGAAGAACCGGAGCCCAGCACCAGATCCAGCAGATCCTGTTCTACATTGCGTTCAATAAAGCAGAAAGGGCATTCATCCGCTGCGTGAAAAGCGTCGGTCAGAGGAATGGTATATAATGTTTCTTTCATGATAACCTCCCATATTCTTTCTTAATCTTTATTTTACCCGTCTTTTGACAAAACTACAAGAAAAACGATGTGGGTTCCGATTGGGAATTTTTTTGTCTGTTTTTTGCAAATAATGTTGGTAAAGTACCATATGATGTGGTAATATTTACGTTAAAGGCAAATGATAGTAGGTTTGCAAAAAAATTTATCTTTACAGATGGGAGGAATTTGTTGTGGAGACACAAAAAGAAGTCATTCGTGACGCCAGAAAACTGGGCGTGCCTAAAATGCTCCTGCTGGGGTTGCAGCATATGTTCGCCATGTTTGGTGCCACAATCCTTGTACCGATTCTCGTTAATACCTATTTCGAGGGTGAAGGCTTATCAATCCAGGTCACATTGATCTGTGCAGGATTGGGAACGTTGTTTTTTCATGTCTGTTCCAAATTTAAAGTACCCGCTTTTCTGGGTTCGTCCTTTGCATTCTTAGGTGGTTTTTCCAGTGTAGCACAATTGAATACCGGGAAATTTGCCGATATGACCATGGGAGAGAAGCTTCCCTATGCTTGCGGCGGTATCGTTGTTGCAGGTTTGCTGTATATCGTACTGGCATTGATCATCAAACTGGTTGGGATCAAACGCGTGATGCGGTTTTTGCCTCCGGTTGTAACCGGTCCGATCATTATCTGTATCGGTCTGAGCCTGGCTCCGTCCGCTGTGTCCAATGCATCTACCAACTGGTTCCTTGCATTGGTTGCTTTGGCGGTGGTTATTGTATTTAATATCTGGGGCAAAGGCATGTTTCGTATTCTGCCGATCCTGATGGGTGTGGTTATTTCCTATGTGGTTGCGCTGATCATGAATGCCTGCGGCATTACCAATCCCGACGGTTCCGCCATTCTGGATTTTGCCGGTGTCGCACAGGCAAGTATCGTCGGACTGCCGCCGTTCCAGCTTTGCAAATTTGATCTTACGGCTATTCTGGTTATGGCGCCGATTGCTTTGGCAACTATGATGGAGCATATTGGTGATATTTCCGCTATTTCCGCAACGGTTGGAGAAAATTTCCTGGCTGATCCGGGGCTCCATCGCACTCTGATCGGTGACGGTGTTGCAACATCTCTTGCAGCTATGTTTGGCGGACCTGCCAATACAACTTACGGCGAAAATACCGGTGTATTGGAATTGAGCCATGTATATGATCCGAGAGTTGTCCGTCTGGCAGCCGTATATGCCATTATTCTGAGCTTTATTCCGAAAGTGGCGGAGATTATCGGATCTTTACCGTCTTCCATTATCGGTGGTATCAGTTTCATGCTTTATGGTATGATTTCCGCTATCGGTGTCAGAAACGTAGTGGAAAACCATGTGGACTTTACCAAATCCCGCAATCTGATCATTGCGGCTGTTATTCTGGTATGCGGTCTTGGATTTTCCAACGGTCTTACCTTTACGATAGGAGGAACTTCCGTTACTTTGACAGCACTTGCAATCGCAGCTTTGGCAGGTATCATCTTAAATGCGATCCTGCCGGGAAAGGATTACGAGTTTGAAACGGCTGAGGTAAAAGAGAACGAAGCGGAGAAAATTGAGAAATAAATTTCTGTGTCATACTTCGTTTCCGAAATCATTCATGAAGTAAAGGGCTGTTGCAGCAATGTATTTAAGAAAAGCATTGCCGTGACAGCTCTTTTTTGCTCGAAAACCACCACATTTTACAGGTGGAATTTTGACGATAATTTATGTATAATAAAACGTGAGATATATATAAAAGCGGGAATGATAATACCTATGAATGGGTTGCAAGCGGAGTGACGCCGGAAAAGGATCATCTTCAAAATCTGCCGGCTGAGGTGTGCGCCAACTGGTATCAGAATTTTGATGAAAATCGGAATATCAGGATAAAGAATTTAGAGGATATCAGGGAAAGCGAAAAGAAATGCGGGAAGAGGCGGATTTATGTCCCTTAAATTTTATATCGGTGCCTCAGGCGCCGGAAAGAGCAGAACAGTATACAGTGATATTTTAAAGCGGGCGGAAGCAGAACCGGAAACCCGCTTTTTTATCGTGGTGCCGGATCAGTTTACCATGGAGACCCAGAGAGTGCTTTGCCGTATGTCCCGGACGGGCGGCATCATGAATATCGAGGTACAGAGTTTCGGGCGGCTGGCACATCGCATATTTGAGGAGCTGGGCTATGAAAATCTGCCCAGACTGGACGATACGGGAAAAAACCTGATCTTACGCAAGGTTGCGGCAGAGCACGCCGGAGAGCTGAGCGTAATCGGTGCCAATTTAAGACGGACCGGCTATATTGCTCAGGTCAAATCCATGATTTCCGAATTCGCCCAGTACGGGATCGCGCCTGAGGACCTGGACGGACTGCTGCAACTGTCGGACGGAAAAGGCAGTCTGAAAGCCAAACTGCAGGATCTGCAGGTGCTTTATCAAGGCTATCGGGAATATATCAGCGGACATTATATAACGACGGAGGAAACCATCGACATTCTGGTAAAGAATGTCAGACAATCCGCACTTCTGAAGGACAGTGTGGTTGTTTTTGACGGATTTACCGGATTCACACCTATTCAGGATCAGTTGTTGAAGGAACTGATGATCTGTGCCGGTCAGGTGATCGTGACCCTGCTTGGGGATGAAAAAGAAGATCTGGCCGGAGCGGTGGAGGAGCAGAAACTCTTTTATCTGACTGCCGGAGCATACCACAAACTGGTGCGGCTGGCAGAGGAAAACGGGATTGCCAGAGACGAGGATGTTATTTTGACGGGAAAGCCGGTATATCGGTATGCCGGCAATGAGGTGCTGGCGCATCTGGAGAAAAACATTTTCAGGAGCAGGCGTACTTTGCCGATTTCCGCTGGGGAGTCGGCTTCCGGAAAAGATGCGGTTTCGATAATAAGATGTAAAGACCCCAAAGCGGAGGCAGATTGGGTCTGTCTGACCATTCGCAGGCTGATCCGGGAACAGAAACTGTGTTATCGGGATTTTGCTGTTATTACGGGGGATCTTCCTTCTTACGGCTATCTTCTGCGGGAAAGTTTTGCGGAGCATGGTATTCCGTTGTTTCTGGACCAGAATGTCAGTCTGTTGTTTCATCCGTTTATGGTGTTTTTGAACGGCTTAATCCGCATACTTGTATCGGATTTTTCCTATGACAGCGTCATGACACTGCTGCGTACCGGTTACCTGGATGTCAGCGATGAAGCGGTGGATTGTTTTGACCGCTATCTGATAAAATACGGTATTCGCGGCAGAAGGAAATACGACAGGGCTTTTGTACGCAGGGATGAAAAACTGGACTGCATCAATGCGGTAAGAGAACGGCTGATGTCAGCGGTACAACCGTTACTTGAAAGCGGGAACAATGCACGGGCATATACGAGGGCTATTTATGACATCTGCGTCGCAAATAATCTGGAAGAGAAATTGCGTCGGCAGGCGAAGGATTTTGAAATACAGAGGAAATTGGCAAAGGCAAAGGAGTATGAACAGGTTTATCGGGCAGTCATGGGACTTTTAGATCAGATTTATGCGCTTTTGGATGAGCCCATGAGTCCCGAGGAATATGGAGAGATCTTAAAAGCGGGATTTGCCGAACTGAAGGTGGGAAGTCTGCCGCAAAGCGTCGATCAGGTCGTGGCGGGTGATATGGAAAGAACCCGGTTAAAACCAGTGAAAGTGTTGTTTATTGTCGGTGTAAATGACGGTATCATACCGGGCAGCGGCGGCAGTGGAGGTCTGTTGTCCGATATGGAAAGAAATTTTCTGTTGGAGGCGGGTGTTTCGCTGGCACCGACACCAAGGCAGAAGGGGTTTGAAGAGCGGTTATATCTTTATATGAATATGACACAACCGTCAGAAAAGCTGTTTCTGTCTTTTGCCAGAGTCAACGGCAAGGGAGAGACTTTACGCCCCTCTTATCTGGTGCATACGGTGGAGCAGCTGTTTACGGATGTTTCGGTATGTTCCGTAGATGATAAAGAGCAGATGATAGAAAGCAGGGAAAGCGGTCTGAAGCTGCTTTCGCAGCTGTTTCGTGAGTATGCGGCAGGGCTGCTTTCACAGGATGAGGAGCGGAAAGAACTGTTTCTGAATCTTGCGGCGGCTTTTTACAAAGAACCGGAATTTGAAAATCTGCTGGCTGCGGCATTTTATGAATATGAACCGGTTCCCTTGTCCGAAGAAGCGGCAAAACGGTTGTTTGGAGAAATTCTGCATACCAGTGTCAGCCGTCTGGAACAGTTCGCGGCCTGTGCGTATGCTCATTTCTTGAAATACGGTCTGAAACTTGCGGATGAGGAGGAATATACCTTTGAAGCCGTGGATCTGGGCAATCTGTTTCATGAGACGCTGTATCGGTTCGGAAAGCATATGGAAGAGGGAAAATACAACTGGTTCAACTGTCCGAAAGAAGAGGCGGATGCCTTTATCGAAAAAAGCGTGGATGAGTTTGCTGCCGAGTATGGCAATACGGTTTTATACGATACGGCGAGAAATGAGGCCGTCAAAGAGCGTGCCAAGGAAATCCTCAAAACAACGGTGGAAAATCTTTCGTTTCAGCTCAGGAAAGGTCTTTTTGAGCCGGTCTGCTATGAGATGCCCTTTTTTACCGGGGGAAATGTGGAATTGTATGGCATAGTGGACAGGCTGGATACGGTTGAGCGTGACGGTAAGGTATATGTCAAGATACTGGATTACAAATCGGGAAAACACCGGTTTGACCCGGCACGGCTGTTTTTCGGACTGGATCTGCAGCTGTGTGTTTATATGAATGCGGCGGCGGAAAGGGAAGAAAAACTGCACCGGGGAAAAGAAGTTGTACCTTCCGCTATCTTCTATTATCAGATTGAAGATCCTATGGTAGAGGGCGGTGCCGGAGACGGTGACGAGGCACGGATGGAAAAAATCCGGGAAAAGCTGAAGGTGCAGGGATTGATCCGGGAAGAAGATACGATTTTGGATTTGTTGGACAATACGAGATCGGAAACTTCTCAAGTGATACCCGTAAAGAGGAAAAAGAACGGAGAGCTTTCGGCATCCTCCCAGACGGCAACGGGAGAACGGTTTGATCTGATCGGCAGATTTGCGTCCCACAAGGTGGAACAGATTGCGGAAGAAATCAAAAAGGGAGATATTGCTGTCAGTCCCGCAACCGACGGAAAACGGTCCGCCTGTGATTATTGCAGCTACCGTAATGTGTGCGGGTTTGAAAAGCGTCTGCCGGGATTTGGAGAACGGGAAATGAACTTGAACGAAGATGAGGCATATGCCGCTATGGAAAAGGAACTTGCATCCGGAAAGGAAGGTGTGGGGAATGGCAATGAAGTTTACGGAAGACCAGCAGAGAGTCATTGATATCAGGGATTGCAATGTGCTGGTTTCTGCGGCAGCGGGATCCGGTAAAACAGCAGTGCTGGTGGAGCGGATTCTCAGCCTGATCACCGATCCGGAAAACCCTGTGGATATTGACAGGCTCCTGGTCGTGACGTTTACCAATGCGGCCGCGGCGGAAATGCGCGAAAGGATACACAGTGCCATTCTCGACAGAATGGAACAGGAACCGGATCATGTGAATCTGCAAAGGCAGGCGGTGCTGGTGCATCATGCACAGATTACAACCATTGACAGCTTCTGCCGGTTTATTTTGAAAAATCATTTTCAGGAGATCGATCTGGATCCGGGATTTACCGTAGGAGATCCCGGAAAAATGCGGCTCATGGAAAAAGAGGCAATGGGCGCTGTCATGGAAGAGGCCTATGCCGGAAAAGAATACTATGAAGGATTTTATGCAGATTTTATCCGGCTGACAGATGTGTTTGCAAGTAAAGGAAGGGATACGGCAGTGGAGGAAATGACAGATAAACTCTATCATTTTGTCATGAGTCTGCCGTTTCCGGAAAAATGGCTGAAAGATACTTTACAGGATTATGAAACAGGTGATTCCGAGGCATTCTTTCATTGCAAATTTATGGAAAAGATTATGACGGATGCGTCACAAAAATTGAAGGGAATGGTATCCCTTTATGACAGAATGCTTGCAATCTGTATGCAGGCAGACGGGCCGGAAAACTATATCACCCTGCTGGAACGGGAACGGGAAGAGATTGCCGAAGGGATTGATGCGGCGGACTATGCAGCGCTGAAGGATGCGGTGTGTGCCGTTTCTTTTGAGAGGCTGCCTGTTATCCGGAAAGGAAATTGCAACGAAGATAAGAAGGAACAGGTAAAGCAGATCAGAGACCGCCTGAAAAAACGGCTTGCGGCGTTAAAGGAACAGTATTTTTTTGAAAGTCCCGAGGATATGCAGGCAGATATGCAGACGGCAGGCACGTTGCTGAAACCGTTGGTCTATCTTACTTTTGCATTTATGGAGCGGTTTGCCGCAGACAAGGCGAAGGAAAATGTCATCGACTTTTCGGATATGGAGCATTTTGCTTTAAAAATTCTGGTGGATGAGGACGGAAAGCCGACAGATACGGCAAAGCAGTATCAGGAATATTATGCCCAGATTATGATAGACGAGTATCAGGACAGCAACGAGGTACAGGAATTGCTGCTGTCGGTCATTTCCAAAGAGGACCGGGAGAAACCCAATCGGTTTATGGTAGGCGATATGAAGCAGAGCATCTATAAATTCCGCATGGCGAGACCGGAAATCTTTTTGGAAAAATATGAGCACTACAGTACAGACGGCGGCAGGAAGACGAGAATCGATCTCAAGAAAAATTTCCGCAGCAGGCAGGAAGTGATCGATACGGTTAATCACATTTTCTATCCCTTGATGGGAAAGGAAGTGGGCGGTATTATCTATGATGATGCATCGGCACTTTATGCCGGAGCGGAATTTCCCCAAACGGAGGCAGGAACCGAGCTGCTGATCTTTGAAAAAAACAACGGAGACGGGGAAAAAAGCGGCTTTGACGGGAACGAGGCAGAGGCGCTGATGATTGCGGGCAGAATCAAAGAATTGCTGCAAAACGGACGGGTGACGGATAAGGAGACGGGAGAACTTCGTCCCGTTACCTATGAAGATATTGTGATCCTGGTCCGTTCAACAACCGGACTGATGGAAAGCATTCAGGAAGTGTTTAAAAAAGAAGGAATTCCTGTCAGTGTTCCGAGCAGGACGGGATATTTTTCTGCATTGGAAGTGCAGACAATGCTGCAGCTTTTGGAGGTGCTGGTCAATCCCGGCAGGGATATTCCCCTTGCGGCGGTGTTAAAATCGCCGTTGTACGGCTTTACCGATGAAGAACTGGCGCAAATTTCCATGACCCAACTGTCCGGAGAGGAAGGCGGCAGCTTTTATGAGAAATTGAAGCTTTCGGAAACGGAGAAGACAGGGCGGTTTCTGGAAGAGCTGGAGAAATACAGGGAAACGGCAAAAACGGAAACGGTGCATGATCTTTTGTATCGTATCATCAGGGAGCATCGGTACCTGGAGTATGTGGCAGCCCTTCCGGGCGGAGGAATCCGCAGGGCAAATGTGGAGATGCTGCTGGAAAAGGCCGTGGATTATGAAAAATTGCAGATGCACGGGTTGTTTGGCTTTTTGCAGTATATGAAACAGCTGGAAAAATATGAGGTGGATTACGGGGAAGGAATGGATGAAAACGGTGACTGCGTGCGCCTGATGACCATTCACAAAAGTAAGGGTCTGGAATTTCCGATCTGCTTTGTAGCGGGTCTGTCCAAGCGGTTTAACCGCAGGGATTTAAGCGGGGCACTGCTTTTGCATACGGATATGGGAATCGGTATGGAATATCGCGATGCCAAAATCCGCGTGAAACGGAAAACGCTGAAACAGAAAATTGTGGCGGAGCAGATGAAGACCGAGGAACTGGGAGAGGAACTGCGTGTACTTTATGTGGCATTGACAAGGGCCAGGGAAAAACTGATTCTGACAGGTGTGTCAGACAATTTTGCAGACGCTTTGGCGGAATGCAGAAACTTAAATGCCGGTCAGTATCTGGCGGAACCGTCGGAGAGAAAAGTGGAACCGGAATTGATTCTGGAGAGTAACAGTTATTTAAAACTGCTGCTGCATGTATTGAGCCTTTATGATGATGTACCGGAGTATCTTCCCATGATACGGATTTATCATGAAGCGGATTTGGAGACCGGACGGATCAGAGAACAGTTTGAGCGGGGAATGCAGAAGGAAACGTTGCTTCGGACACTATCGGCAATGGATGGAGAAACGGATGAAAAGTCCGTAAGAGCCGGGGAAGAGTTGCAGCAGAAAATCAATTTTGCCTATCCGCATCCGGAGCTGGAGGGACTGTATACCAAGACCAGTGTGTCCGAATTAAAGCTGGCGGCGCTGCATGAAGATGAGCAGACGGAAGTCTTGTTTGAAACGGAGCAGGAGGAAACGGTTGTTCCGCTGTTTATGAAGGATGAAAAGAAGGTGGGCGGGGCTGCCAGAGGTACGGCCTATCACCGTCTCATGGAGCTGATTGATTTTAAGCGGTTTGCGGAAGCAACGACCGGGGAAGAACGCCACGGGCTGTTATCCCGGCAGATTGATGATATTTTGCAAAAAGGGAGAATGGAAGCGGCAGATATGGATCTGATAGACCCGGATAAGGTAGAAGCATTTTTGGACAGTGATCTTGCACGGGAAATGTCTGCAGCGGACAGGGAAGGGAAACTTTTCAAGGAGCAGCCCTTTGTCATGTCCATTCCGGCAAAGAGAATCAATGAGAAGTTTCCGGAATATGAAACGATGTTGATCCAGGGAATTATTGATGCTTATTACGAAAAGCAAGGGCAAATTTATCTGATGGACTATAAGACGGACCGTGTAAATAAAAAAGAGGATCTGATACAGCGGTATCAGACCCAGCTTGATTACTATAAAGAAGCATTGGAAAAGCTGACCGGTAAAAAAGTGGCAGGCATTTATATCTATTCCTATCACTTTTTGGCTTCCATCGCCATCTGACGGTAACGTGCCGCTTCTTCGGAATTGCCCAATTCCGTATAACAATCGGCAAGAGCCGTCAGCGGGATATCCGTGTGATTGCGAAGGTTCAATACGCTTTCCGTTTCAAATGCGGCATTGTAATACCAGATACAGGCTTCTTCCAGATCGCCTGCGGTATAGTAGTATTCGCCCAGCTCGCAGCAGATCTCGCTGCAGCCGCCGCTGGCAATGGCCTTTGTCGTATATTTAAAGAAATCCAGATATTCTTTGGAAAGAAGACATGCTCTGGCACAAATGCAACAGGCTTCCAAAACTTCATCGGGACTGCGGTCTTCATCATTGATGGAAGCAGAAAAAGCAGGATATGCTTTGATGAAATCGGAGGGTTCGCCCGAAATCATAAGCTCTTTGGCATACAGATTATGGAGTCTGGTGTTTAAGCGGATTCCATCTTTACACAGTTTTTCAAATGCTGCGATATCCCGTCCTTTGTGGTTGCCGGTAGGACGGTGCTCGATGGTAATGTCGCTTTCATAGACCAAAGGATCCAGGCGGACCTGTTCGTGAATCGCATTTTCCCATACAAAGTGCCTTACCCGCTTGTAAAGCTTGGGGCGCAGCTCTTTGTCAAAATTATAAATGGTATTGAAGGACAACTGGTTGGAATAGTACATTTGTACAATGTCGATTTCGGGCAGCAGTCCTTTTTTCAGATACAGGAATTTCTGATGATTTTCTTCATCCAGGACTTCATCCGCATCTGCACAGTAAATATAATCCTTGGTTGCCTTGGAAAAAGAAAAGTTCCTGGCATCGCTGAAATTACCGGTCCAGACAAAATCGTAGATCTTGTCCGTGTATCGGGCGGCAATCTCTTTTGTTTTATCTATAGAGCCGGTATCGACAATGATGATCTCATCCATTAAATCGGCAATGGAATCCAGACATCTTGCCAATACGGCCTCTTCGTTTTTGACAATCATACAAAGGCTGATGCTGATCATAAAAATCCCTCCTTGTTTCTTTGGTTATGCTTATATTTTAGCACACAAAAACAGGGATGCCTATGAGAATCTTCAGGCTAAAGCCATTTCTTTTATTTTCTCCAGTGCTTTTTTTACGGGCGGCAGGTTGATGATGATCAATGTAAATGCCATTTCGATCAATATGTAGCTGTAATTGTAAATGATGGAATAAACGGAGGTCAGTGATTTCGGGAACCAGTCGGGCATATAATCCATCCAGTAAATGTAGCCGCCTATGGTATGAAACAGACCCCGCGCAAGACATCCCACGATATAGCCGATGGTAAGACCGTGTTTTTTGCTGTACCAGATTCCGGCAAGACCGAGAGCGGTAAAGGCAAAGAAATAGTCACAGCATACCTGAAAAGGTGTCAGGAAGTAGGAACCGCCCGATTGGATAAACTGCAGGATGCTATAGGCAAAAGCGGTAATCAGACCTACCTTTACCCCGTAGAGATAGCCCACATAGCAG
Organism: Lachnospiraceae bacterium; assembly: GCA_051877575.1. Lineage (GTDB taxonomy): Bacteria > Bacillota > Clostridia > Lachnospirales > Lachnospiraceae > UBA2882. The sequence goes on from JBJEJA010000019.1 coordinate 30,716, forward strand.
ATAAAAAACATGCTGAACAGTGTGACGGACCCGCCCATGGGCAGTTCGTATTTGATGTAAGAGGTAACAAATGCCAGAGCCAGTGCGATGCCGGCAAAAGCCAGCTGTTTGGCATTGATCTTTTTGGTAGTCTGCTTTTTATCCACAATCAATGCAGTTACAAGCATAACCAGAATCAATAAGATGACAAGGGCAATATACCCGTTGTTGGTGAGGGCGTAATAACCGTCCTCGGGACTGATAAAAAATGACATAAAAAAATCCTCCTTTGGTTGCTATTATTGCATAGGAGGGGACTACTGACTGCTTCCTTACGCCGGCATTATCCGGTTCAAGTAGTGAGGGTTAGCTGTCTGTCACGGACAGCAATCTCAGCCAAGCGGCTCCCCTAGCAAAAACATATTTCGTACATACTATACTTGTGAATGCGACATTTGTCAACAAGAAACTCCTGTATGCCGGATCGATCATTCAATCTTTCCGAAACGGTTGAACGGAAAATAGCAAAAAGAGGCTTTTCCGAGAATCTGATCTTCCCGGACATAGGTATTTTCCCAGTATCTGGAATCAAAAGAATAGTTCCGGTTGTCTCCAAGCACAAAGTAGCTGTCGCCGGGGACGGTGTACGGTCCGAAATCACCCATGGGCGTTTCGGGTGTAAAGGAATCGTCCAGCGGTTCGGAAGAGCCGTTGATATAAACTTTTCCGTCCAGAATGGTCACTGTTTCACCGGGAAGCCCGATGATTCTTTTGATATATAGGACAGATTCGTCATCGGGATATTTAAAAATGATAATATCGTATCTCTGGGGAATACCTGTCTTATACGCCAGGCGGTTGCCGATAATGCGGTCGCCGATCATAATTGTGTTTTCCATGGACTCGGTCGGAATCTGAGCATTGACAATCAGATAAGTATCCATCAGCCTGACCAAGACAATGACTACGACAAATATAATTACATAATCCAGCAATTCTCGAATAATTTTCGTCTTCATAGAGTTTCTTCCTTGTAAAATTTGTGCTATTCTCATTATACAGGTCCAAAACCGACAGCACAAGAAAAAGAGGAAAAGAAATGTATCATTATGTACTTTTTGATCTGGACGGTACTTTAACCGATCCAAAGGAAGGAATTTGTAAATCCGTACAATATGCTTTACATGCACAGAAGATAGAAGAACCGGATATCGATAAACTGGAGCCGTTTATCGGACCGCCTCTGGCAGAAAGTTTTCGGGAGTTTTACGGGATGAACGAAGAACAGGTAAAAGAAGCTGTTGCTAAATTCAGAGAACGGTTTGAAACGGTGGGCATTTATGAAAACGAGCTGTATCCGGGCATGAAGGAATTTCTTGCCGGTCTTCAGAAAAAGGGGATTCACCTTGCGGTTGCTTCCAGTAAACCGCGGGAGTTTGTGGAAAAAATACTGGATCACTTTGAAATCCGCCGGTATTTTGAAGTCGTGGTCGGAAGTGAAAAGGACGGCAGGAAAGTAGAAAAGACCGATGTGATGAAAGAAGCGTTGAGCAGGTTGTTTTCCGTTGCGGAAGAACGCATAGCGGAGCGGGGAAAAGAAGCACTTCCCCGGACGGATATTTTAATGGTAGGTGACCGGAAATTTGATGTGCTGGGGGCGAAAGCCTTTGCACTGGATTGTGCGGCGGTTTCTTACGGATATGCGCCGGAAGGCGAACTGGAGAAAGCAGGGGCGGATTATATGACGGATAATCTGGAAGAGCTCTGGACGATCATAACGGGAGAAAGCGGAAAACGGCAGAGGAAAGAAAGTGCGTTGCAAAAAAGCCTTCGGATTCTGGCACCGCTTGTCTATGATTTTGTGTTATCTCTTGTGGTGCTGTCGCTACTGGGATTTGGTCTGAATCTGCTGTTAAACGGACCGTTGCAGGCAAAAGCCGGCTGGTTTGAGACAAATTCGGAAGCCGTGTCGGTATATTTTCAGGCGATTGCCACGATGATAGGAATCTGCGTATTTCTTTCGATTTATCAAAAGGAAAAATATCGGCCCATATCCCATGTGGCGGAACGGAGAAATAACAGGAGACTGGTAAGGGCGGCTGTTCCTCTGGCGGTATTGTCCGTATCACTGGCACTGTTTTTAAATATTGTATTTTCCTGCTTGAGCGTATTTTCAAATTCTGCTTCCTATGAAGAAACTGCCCGGGTGCAGTATTCGGTTCCGCTCGTGGCGGGCCTGCTCATCTACGGCATCATTGTGCCCATCGAGGAGGAACTTGTTTTCCGGGGGCTGATCTACGGCAGGATGAAAAAATATTTTCCGGCAGCGGTTTCGATTCCTGTCTCTGCGCTGGTGTTTGGTGCATATCACGGAAATCCGGTTCAGTTTCTGTATGCCTTTTTTATGGGGTGCCTTCTGGCATGGGCGTTTGAGCGGTATAAGAGCCTGAAAGCATCTGTTCTGGTACACGGAGCGGCGAATCTGGCAGTTTATACCGTGAGCAGCATCGGCTCCGTCAGACAGAAGATCTTTACGACAGAGGGATGTGTAATCACCGGAATCCTGGCAGTGATAACTTTTTCTTTCCTGTTTTTCAAAAAGAAAAAGCCTTTGAAATGTGCGGAAAACGATAAAATTTAGGAATTATTAACCATATAATCTGAAAATTTAATAGAAAATATAAAATTGTCGAATTATCAGACAATTGTAAAAAATTTCTTCTTTACAAGCCGGTAAAATGGGTGTATAGTTACATCACGAACGCAAAAGCTGGATATAACCCAGAAAGGAGATTTCACATGTTTGACGCAAAGTTAGATATGCCAAAGCCTCCCCTTTACCGGGAAGAATTTGAGCATGACAACTGCGGTATCGGTGCCTGTGTCAATATCAACGGCACAAAGAGCCGGGCGACAGTTGAAAACGCATTAAAGATTGTAGAAAATTTAGAGCACAGAGCCGGCAAAGATGCCGAGGGTAAGACGGGTGACGGAGTTGGAATCCTGACACAGGTTTCACACAAGTTCTTCACAAAAGTCGCAAATACCCTCGGCATTTCTTTAGGTAATGAGAGAGAATACGGTGTGGGTATGTTCTTTTTCCCCCAGGATGAGTTGCAGAGAAATCAGGCAAAGAAAATGTTTGAGATCATCGTGGAAAAAGAAGGCCTTACTTTCCTTGGCTGGAGAGAAGTGCCTACGGTGCCTTCCGTTCTCGGACATAAGGCAGTAGAGTGTATGCCCTGTATTATGCAGGCCTTCATCAAAAAACCCGCCAATGTGGAAAAAGGTCTGGAATTTGACCGTATGCTCTATATTGTAAGGCGTGTTTTTGAACAGTCTACGGATGTTACCTATGTGGTTTCTTTAAGCAGCCGGACCATTGTATATAAAGGTATGTTTCTGGTAGGTCAGCTCCGTACCTTCTTCTGCGACCTGCAGGATGAAGATTACGAATCCGCCATTGCCATCGTGCATTCCAGATTCTCAACCAATACCAATCCCAGCTGGGAGAGAGCGCATCCCAACAGGTTTATCGTTCACAACGGCGAGATCAACACCATCCGCGGTAATGCGGACAAGATGCTGGCCCGTGAAGAAAATATGGAGTCCGTTCATTTAAAAGGACAGCTTCATAAGATCCTTCCGGTGATCAATGCTTCCGGTTCCGACTCTGCAATGCTTGATAATACACTGGAATTTCTTGTTATGAGCGGCATGCCCCTGCCTCTGGCTGTTATGATCACGATTCCGGAGCCCTGGGCAAACAACAAGACCATGAGTCAGGATAAAAAAGACTTTTATCAATATTATGCAACCATGATGGAGCCTTGGGACGGACCGGCTTCCATCCTGTTTTCCGACGGCGATCTGATGGGTGCGGTGCTTGATCGTAACGGATTAAGACCTTCCCGTTATTATATTACCGATGACGGACAGGTGATCCTTTCTTCCGAAGTCGGCGTGCTGCCTATCGATCCGACAAAAATTGTGAAAAAGGAAAGACTGCATCCCGGCAAAATGCTGTTGATCGATACCGTAAAGGGAGAAGTCATAGATGATGATCAGCTGAAACAGTCTTATGCAAGTAAACAGCCTTACGGTGAATGGCTGGACTCCAATCTGGTAGAGCTTCATGATCTGAAGATCCCCAATGTGAGAGTGCCGGAGTTTACCTATGAAGAGAGGCAGCGGATGCAGAAGGCCTTCGGTTACACTTATGATGAACTGAAGCAGACCATTCTGCCTATGGCAAAGAACGGTTCCGAAGCCATTGCGGCAATGGGTGTGGATACTCCGCTCCCGGTACTGAGCAAATCAAAACATCCGTTATTTAACTACTTTAAGCAGTTGTTTGCACAGGTTACCAACCCGCCGATCGATGCCATCCGTGAGGAGGTTGTTACTTCCACTACCGTTTATGTGGGAAAAGACGGAAACCTTCTGGAGGAAAAACCCGAAAACTGCAATGTATTAAAGGTACGCAACCCGATTTTAACCAATACGGATATTTTAAAGATTAAAAATATGAAGGCAGACGGTTTCAAAGTTGAGGTTGTTCCGATTACCTACTACAAGAACACCAGCCTGGAAAAAGCCATTGACCGTCTGTTTGTGGAAGTGGATCGTATGTTCCGTGACGGAGCCAACATTCTGATTCTTTCCGACAGGGGCGTGGATGAAAACCATGTTGCCATTCCTTCCCTATTGGCGGTTTCCGCATTACAGCAGCATCTGGTAACTACCAAAAAGCGTACTTCGGTGGCAATCATTTTGGAGTCCGCAGAGCCGAGAGAGGTACATCACTTTGCTACTCTGCTGGGCTATGGTGCCTGTGCGATCAACCCTTATCTGGCGCAGGAGTCCATTAAGGAATTGATTGACAACCGTATGCTGGATAAAGATTATTATGCGGCAGTCAATGACTATAATGATGCGGTGCTTCACGGCATTGTCAAAATAGCTTCTAAAATGGGTATTTCCACAATTCAGTCCTATCAGGGATCTAAAATATTTGAAGCAATCGGATTGGATTACGATCTGGTGGATAAATATTTCAGCGGTACGGTCTGCCGTGTGGGCGGTATTACCATAAAGGATATTGAAAAACAGGTGAACGAGCTGCATTCCATGGCGTTTGATCCGTTGGGACTGGAGACCGACCTGTCACTGGAAAGCCCCGGACATCACAAAATGAGAAGCGGTGGAGACGAACATCTCTACAATCCCGAGACCATTCATCTGCTGCAGGAGTCCACACGCCGTGGCGATTACAACATGTTTAAACAGTATACGGCATGTGTCAATGATGAGACCAGTATCAAAACATTGAGAGGTCTGATGGATTTCAATTATCCCAAAAAAGGAATTCCTATCGAGCAGGTAGAAAGTGTGGATTCCATTGTAAAAAGATTTAAAACCGGTGCCATGTCCTATGGTTCCATTTCCAAGGAAGCTCACGAATGCCTGGCGGTTGCCATGAATCATCTGGGCGGGAAATCCAATACCGGTGAAGGCGGTGAGGATCTGGAAAGACTTTCCGTCGGACCGGACGGACTGAACAAATGCTCTGCGATCAAACAGGTCGCATCGGGACGTTTCGGTGTTACCAGCAAATATCTGACCAGTGCCCAGGAAATCCAGATTAAAATGGCACAGGGAGCAAAACCCGGCGAAGGCGGTCACCTGCCTGCGGGAAAGGTTTACCCGTGGATTGCAAAGACCCGTCATTCGACACCCGGTGTTGGCTTGATTTCCCCGCCGCCTCATCATGATATCTATTCCATTGAGGATCTGGCGCAGTTGATTTACGATCTGAAGAATGCCAATAAAGATGCAAGAATTTCCGTGAAACTGGTTTCTGAGGCCGGTGTCGGTACGGTTGCAGCCGGTGTGGCAAAAGCGGGAGCACAGGTCATCCTGGTTTCCGGCTATGACGGCGGTACGGGTGCAGCGCCCCGTAACTCCATTCACAATGCGGGACTTCCCTGGGAGCTGGGTCTTGCGGAGACCCACCAGACCCTGATCATGAACGGTCTTCGTAATAAAGTCCGCATTGAGACAGACGGTAAGCTGATGAGCGGGCGCGATGTCATCATTGCAGCGCTTCTAGGTGCAGAGGAATACGGTTTTGCAACGGCTCCGCTTGTAACCATGGGATGCGTCATGATGCGTGTCTGCAATCTGGATACCTGCCCCGTCGGCGTGGCTACCCAGAATCCGGAGCTGCGTAAGAGATTCCGCGGTAAACCGGAATATGTGGAAAACTTCATGCGTTTCATTGCGGAAGAGATGCGTGAATATATGGCAAAACTGGGTGTTAAGACCATCGATGATCTGGTTGGACACACGGAATTATTAAAAGTGAAAGAAAATGTGGATGACAGATATGCCAAGATCGATCTTGGCAACATTCTGAACAATCCTTATGTCGGAACAAAGGAAAAGGTTACTTTTGATCCGAAACAGGTATATGACTTCCAGCTTGAGAAGACTGCGGATGAAAGGGTATTGTTGAAACAACTTTCCAAGGCGATGGAAACAGGAGCAAAGAGAAGCATCGAGGTGGACGTTTCCAATACGGACAGAGCTTTCGGAACGATTTTAGGATCCGAAATCACCAAGAAGTTCTACAATACACTGCCGGAGGATACCTACCGGGTATTGTGTAACGGCGCAGGCGGACAGAGCTTCGGTGCCTTTATTCCCAAGGGGCTGACCTTGGAACTGGTGGGAGATTCCAACGATTATTTCGGCAAGGGCTTATCCGGCGGAAAACTGATTGTTTATCCTCCCAAAGGAAGCAAATTCAAACAGGATGAAAATATCATCATCGGTAACGTAGCCCTTTACGGCGCTACCAGCGGAAAAGCATTTATCAACGGTGTTGCCGGAGAACGTTTCTGTGTCAGAAATTCCGGTGCCATTGCGGTAGTGGAAGGCTGCGGCGACCACGGCTGTGAATATATGACAGGCGGACGTGCGGTCATTCTCGGAAGCGTAGGTAAGAACTTTGCTGCCGGCATGAGCGGCGGTATTGCCTATGTACTGGATGAGGATAACAGCCTGTATACAAAAGTAAACAAAGAAATGGTTTCTTCTTATGAGATTACATCCAAATATGATGTATTGGAATTGAAGGATCTCATCAAGGAACATGTTTCTTATACCAATTCCGAAAAGGGCAAGCTGATTTTGGAAAACTTCGGTGAATATCTGCCGAAATTCAAAAAGATCATCCCCCATGATTATGAGACGATGTTAAAAGCGATTGTCCAGATGGAAGAAAAAGGTATGAGTGCGGAACAGGCACAGATCGAGGCGTTTTATGCCAACAAGAACAAGGAAGACTAGGAGGTGCGATCATGGGAAAACCAACAGGATTTATGGATTATGAGCGTCAGACCAGCGGTTCGGAGGATCCGAAGAGCAGGATCAAACATTTTAATGAATTCCATACGTATCTCCCTGAGGAGAAACAGAAATTACAGGGAGCCCGCTGTATGGAATGCGGCGTTCCGTTCTGCCAGGCAGGTATGATGATCTGCGGCATGGCTTCGGGATGTCCTTTACACAATCTGGTACCGGAATGGAATGACCTTGTATATACGGGAAACTGGAAACAGGCTTATAACCGTCTGAAAAAGACCAATAACTTCCCGGAATTTACTTCCCGGGTATGCCCGGCACTTTGTGAAGCGGCCTGTACCTGCGGTTTGAACGGCGACCCGGTTTCCACCAAGGAAAACGAGCATGCGATTATTGAAAAGGCTTATGCGGAAGGATATGCAAAGGCGAATCCGCCCAGAGTCAGAACCGGCAAAAAGGTTGCAATCATCGGAAGCGGTCCTTCCGGGCTTGCCTGTGCGGATCAGCTGAATAAAAGAGGCCATTCCGTGACGGTGTTTGAAAGAAATGACCGTATCGGCGGGCTGTTGATGTACGGTATCCCCAATATGAAACTGGAAAAGCATGTCATTGACCGCAAGGTAAAGATCATGGAAGAGGAAGGAATCACCTTTGTGACCAATGCCGACATCGGAAAAGACATCAAGGCTTCTAAGATTCTGGCGGATTTTGATAAAGTTGTGCTTTGTTGCGGCGCTTCCAATCCCAGAGATATCAATGCACCCGGGCGGGATGCCAAAGGCATTTATTTTGCGGTGGATTTCCTGACAAGAAACACGAAATCTCTGTTAAACTCTGACTTTAAAGACAAACAGTACGTGGATACAAAGGGCAAAAATGTGGTGATCATCGGTGGCGGTGATACCGGTAACGACTGCGTCGGAACGTCGATCAGACACGGTGCAAAATCTGTTACCCAGCTTGAAATGATGCCCAAAGCTCCCGATGAAAGAGCAGAGAACAATCCGTGGCCCGAATGGCCCAAGGTCTGCAAGACGGATTACGGTCAGGAAGAAGCCATTGCCGTATACGGACATGATCCCCGTATCTATGAAACGACGGTCAAGGAATTTGTCAAAGATAAGAACGGCAATTTAAAGGGCGTGAAGACCGTGAAACTGAATTGGGAGAAAGATCCGGACAGCGGACGCATGAAAATGAGCGAAATAGAAGGCAGCGAACAGGTCTTAGATGCAGAAATCGTTCTCATAGCAGCAGGCTTTTTGGGAAGTCAGAAGTATGTGACGGATGCGTTCAAGGTAGAAGTCAATGAGCGAACGAATGTAAAAACCGATGCAGGAAAATACCGGACAAATGTGGATAAGGTATTTACTGCCGGAGACATGCACAGAGGACAGTCACTGGTTGTCTGGGCAATCAGGGAAGGTCGTGAAGCAGCCAAAGCCGTTGACGAAAGCCTGATGGGATATTCCAACCTGAATGTGCAGTAACACATTTCATAGAAAAAAGCAATTTATAAAAGAAATGAAGGACGATGTAAACTTAAGAAAGGAGCATCGTCCTTCGTATCTTGATTTTTAATACCTTTTTGTTATAATGATTGGAAAAGTACAAAAGAAGGGGAGCATGGACGGGATGACATTGCGTCAGGAAAGAATATTAAGATTTTGTGATGTAGATGGGTTTGGCTTAGAGATTGGGGCATCATTTAATCCGATTGCAGCAAAAAAGGATGGCTATCGGATAGAGGTTTTGGACTATTTGAGTAGGGAAGAATTGATTAGTAAATATAAAGATCAACCTTCTACTCCTAAAAATATAGAAGAACAAATTGAAGAGGTTGATTATGTCTGGCATGGAGAAAAATACAGCAGTCTGGTAAAACGACATTTTGATTATATCATATCGTCTCATTTAATTGAGCATATCATGGATTTGATTGGTCATATTAATGATTGTTGTGAGATATTGAATGAAGGAGGAGTATATTCTCTCGTTATACCGGATAAAAGATATGGATTTGATATTTTGAGAAAAGAGACAACTGTGGAAGATATTATTGAGAGGATGGGACAAAGTCAATATACGGACGAGATGATTATGAACTATGTGACGGGTGTTGTAAAAAATGGCGAAAATATTTCGTGGGGAAAACTCTGTACCGAAAACGATTTCAAGCCTGTTTACAGTGAAGAGGACAGAAAACTTGTAAAAGAGCATCCGGAAATGTTTGCGCTTGATATTCATGCTTCGGTGTTTACGCCGGACTCGTTTCGTTGTATTATGGAGGAGTTATTTAGAAGAGGATTGATTAATATGCCTCTTGTATATATTGATGAAGATACTGAGTATGGAGAATTTTATGCAGTATTTAAAAAGGGAGCAAGGCAGGAGGAAAAAGAATTATTCGGTTATAAAGCTTGTAATTATCTTATCCGAGAAGATTGTTGGATAGATAAACTGGTTGTTGAAAATGGATATTTGATAGCAGAAGGATTTTCGAGTGTGAGAGGGAAACCGCCGGTAAAAACAATTCTTCAAATTGGAGATACAGAGATATGTACCACAAGAAAAATGAGACCAGATTTGTCGAACGATATTAATAATAACAAATATGGATTTTTTGGGATGATATCAATGGGAAAAATAAAAGAAGGATTACATATGCTGCAAATCACTTCTCAGGATTGTGATGGTCAAAGAGCTTTGTATAGATATACTGTTTTATATATAAAAAAAGGACAGGTAACAGATATTGTTTCATCAAAACTAAAAACAATAAAAAAGAGAATTTCTTTCGCTTTAAAGCAATGAAGTATTGTATACCAAAAAAAACTTTACTTTTTGGTAAATTTAGGTATAATTGCTATCAACAAAGGAAACAATAACATTTGTAAGTGTTGCACCATATGCAGGGAAAGTGTGTAATATGGTGTATGAGGAGTATGAAAGGTGGCATTTATCATGACAGTACGTAAAGTAACGATGGGTCCCGAAGAGGCAAAGGAACTGGTACAGATTGCAACCAAATGCGATTTTGACATTGATATTTCCTATAACCGATATACAGTAGATGCAAAATCCATTTTAGGAGTTCTTGCATTGGATTTTACAAAAGTTCTGACCATTTCCTATAACGGCATCAGCGATGAACTGGAAAAATTCTTATCCAGATTCGCAATGGCCTGCTAAAATAGGCAAAAGATTATAAAAAGCAAATCCCCTTCGGAGTATGCCCGGAGGGGATTTTTGTGCTTACTATTTTTTTAAGCACAGTGTGAAATGATTTGATATAATAACAAAAATGCCAAAGTTCCTATTCAAGTGCTATTGAGAAAGGAGGTCGGGAAAATGGAAATCCGTATTTCGGTCCGCAGCTTTGTGGAGTTTTTGCTTCGAAGCGGTGATATTGATAACCGCAGAAGCGGCGGCAGTGAAGATGCCATGGCGGAAGGCGCGCGAATCCACCGTATGCTGCAAAAGCGCATGGGTATTGAATATCAGGCGGAAGTCTGGATGGTGGAAACGGTTTCTTTTCCCGACTATTCCATAGTGATAGAAGGAAGAGCCGACGGCGTTATTGATGACGGCAAAAACGGCAGGGTGGTCGTGGATGAGATCAAGGCAACCTACAGGGAATTAAAGAAAATTACGGCACCTGAGCCGGTACATCTGGCACAGGCGAAGTGCTATGCTTATATCTATGCGAAGCAGTACAATCTGGATGAGATCGGCGTGCGCATGACCTACTGCAATATCGATACGGAACAGATCAAATATTTTCATGAGAATTTTCAATTTTTCGCATTGGAAAAATGGTTTGAAAATCTGCTGATGCAGTACCGGAAATGGGCGGATTTTGAATATGAATGGAAATTGAAACGGCAAAAGAGCATCGAAGAAATGAAATTCCCTTTTGACTATCGAAAAGGGCAGAAACAGCTGGTGGGATATGTATACCAGACCATCAGTGAGCATAAAAAGCTGTATATGGAAGCGCCCACCGGTGTGGGGAAGACCATATCTGTCATGTATCCGTCCATTAAGGCTATGGGAGAAGGCAAGGCGGACAAACTGTTTTATCTGACGGCAAAGACGATAACGGGAACGGTGGCGAAGGATACGCTAAAATTGCTCAGGGAACAGGGGATGGCTTTTAAAAGTGTGGTCATTACCGCCAAAGAAAAGATATGCCCGCTTGAGGAGTGCAACTGTAATCCGGCAAGCTGTCCCTTTGCAAAAGGACATTATGACCGGATCAACGATGCGGTTTATGATCTCCTGACCCATGAAGATGCTTTTGACAGGGATGTCATATTGGAATATGCGCTGAACCATGAGGTGTGTCCTTTTGAAATGGGACTGGATATGAGCCTGTTTTCCGACGGCGTGGTCTGTGATTATAATTATCTGTTTGATCCGCGGGCGCATTTACGAAGATTCTTTGCGGAGGGCATCAAAGGTTCCTATCTGTTTCTGATTGACGAAGCACACAACCTGGTGGAGCGAGGCAGGAGCATGTATAGCGCGACACTGGTCAAAGAGGATTTTCTGAAATTAAAGGAAATCATAAAACCACATTCCCCTTACCTGGCACGTCTGTCGGAAAAGTGTAATAAAGAATTGCTGGCATTAAAAAAAGAATGTGAAACCTATCGGGTTTTGACAAGCCATGCGTCCTTTATCACTGCCTGCAACAAACTGCACGGAGCGATCAACAATTATCTGGATGATCATGAGGACTGTCCGGTCAAGGAGCCGCTTTTGGATTTTTATTTTGAAGTATCACGGTTTCTGGATACTTATGACAGGATGGATTCGGAACATTATGTGACGTACACGGGCTATGATGAGACGGATCGGTTTTTTATCAAGGAGTTTTGTGTGGATCCGTCGGAGGAGTTAAAACAGTGTATGGACAAGGGAGTGGCAAGTGTCTTATTTTCGGCTACATTCCTGCCTATACAATATTATAAGGGGCTGCTGGGCGGAACTGCAGGAGATTATGAGGTATATGCCCGGAGTACGTTTCCGCCGGACCGGCAGATTCAGCTGATCGGACACGAAGTCACCAGCCGATATACAAGGCGCAGCGAATCGGAATACAGTAATATTGCACGCTATATCCATGGTATTATCAGCGCCAGGGAAGGCAATTATATGGTATTTTTTCCGTCGCATGCTTTCCTGGAAAATGTATACAAGGCATTTGAAAATCTATATGGTGAAGAAACGGGAATCCGGCTTCTGATGCAGGAAACCTATATGAAGGAAAATGAAAGAGAAGCTTTTCTGGAGTTCTTTTTGAATCCGGAAGAAGTGGAATTTGCCGGCAAAATTGAGATGGATGTTCTGGTGGAGAACGAGGAAGATGATCATGATAATGATCAGGATTCATGCGTAGAGCCGGAGGAAATGCCTGCTACATTGCTGGGCTTTTGTGTGATGGGCGGCATTTTCGGAGAAGGAATTGATCTGAAAAACGATTCGCTGATCGGGGCCGTGATTGTGGGGACCGGGCTGCCCCAGGTCTGTCCCGAACGGGAAATCCTGAAAAATCATTTTGATGCCGCAGGAGAAGACGGCTTTGACTATGCCTATAAGTATCCGGGAATGAACAAAGTGCTGCAGGCGGCGGGACGTGTGATCCGCACCGCCGAGGATGCAGGTGTGGTGGCTTTGCTGGATGAGCGGTTTCTGCAGGCGGGATACCGAAAAATGTTTCCTGCAGAGTGGCAGCATATAAAGCCTGTAACCATAGACAATGCCGGAATTGCCGCCGCAAATTTCTGGGAGAGTCTGCCGGAGAAATAAAAGTCTCTTTTATTGATGAACCGGGACGCTTCGCAGCCTTTCGATTTCTTCTTTATAAGGAGCAACCGTTTTGCCGGGATTTGCGGGATCCGGTATCCATGGTGTCTCCAGGATTTTGGGGACAGTGATAAAGTCCGGATGATGAACGATGTCATACAAAGCTTCAAAACCGATATAGCCTTCGCCCAGGTTGGCGTGGCGGTCTTTGGCGCTGCCTTGGGGGTTTTTGCTGTCGTTAATATGAAAAACGGCAATCTGATCCTTACCGATGATCCTGTCAAAATGCTCGATGACCCCATCAAAGTCCGTTTTGATATCATAGCCTGCATCGTGGGTGTGGCAGGTGTCAAAGCAGACTCTCAAATTCTCTGAATATTTTACACCATCATAAATGGATGCCAGTTCTTCAAAACTTCTGCCAAGTTCTGATCCTTTCCCTGCCATGGTTTCCAGTGCAATTTTGCAGGGCATGTCTTTACTCATCACCGCATTCAGTCCTTCTATTATCTTAGCAATCCCTTTATCGGCGCCTTCGCCCACATGGGAACCGGGATGAAGCACCAGAACTTTGCTGCCGAAATCAATGCTTCGCTGCAGTTCCTTTTCCAAAAATTCCACTGCCAGAGTGAAAATGTCGGGTTTTACGGTATTGGCAAGATTGATGATATAGGGAGCATGAATGACGATCTGTTCAATGCCGTTTTCTTTTAAATAATGCCATCCTGCATCCAGATTACATTCAGAGGTATCTTTCCGCCTGGTATTCTGCGGAGCACCGGTGTAGACCATTAACGTATTTGCACCATAGGATACCGCTTCTTTGGCAGAACCTAAAAACATTTCTTTGCCGCTCATGCCCACGTGGGAGCCCAAAATCATTTTTTGAATATCAGTCATCATTTTTTTAACTCCTGTCTTTTATTTTATAAAGAGTGTTATTTATATGCCGCTCAGATAAAACGGAACAAAGTGACCTTGGATGTTTCCAATGACAAAATAACTCCGAAAATGATAAGAAACCATGTCGTACTTTGTCCATAAAATACTATATCATATAACAAATGTTCTGAAAAAGGAAGTATTTGGGAGTTATCCACAACGAAAAACGAAGAGGTTCACATAAGGCATAAAAATGAAAAGTGTTATGCTTTTGGGGAAAAAGTCGAAATTTTTGGAAAAATGCAAGAAATGACATACGGTCTTGCACATTTTGAGTCGATACTTGTCAAATTGTGACAGGCGAAAGCTGTGGATAACTATGTGGAAATTGGGGATTTCTAAAAAAAAGAAGATGTTATATTTATTTTGCAAGAAAAATGTCAAAAAAAATTTGCAATGAAAATGTCAAAAATGTGGTCTGTGGATGCGAATAATAGGTAAGGGTTATGTAAACAGAATGAAATGGCAAAAAAACAGTGGGAAAAATTATAAAAAATCATGCGTTCTTGATAAATACCGCATCCCGATATGTGCATTCTGCATATGGAAAAGAAGTATAGAAAAGCAGATTAGGGTTTCTATATATGGTAGATATGTGATATAATGGGCACAAGATTTTCTGTGAAAATTTCCGAAAGGCATTGACAGACCGGATATATCGTGGTACGTTGATTGTACTAATGTACTAATAGGCATAGTACACACGGGAGGTTCACGGAAAACAAGCGAATAACGATTCAGGAGGACAAGAGAGATGTGGGCTTATGAAAGTGTGTTTTATCAGATTTATCCGTTGGGATTTTGCGGAGCACCCTTTGAAAATGACGGAGTAGAAGAAGCGAGGATTTTGAAAGTAATAGATTGGATTCCTCATATGAAGAAACTGGGAGTGAATGCGATATACTTTTCCCCGGTGTTCGATTCGGATACGCATGGATATAACACGAGAGACTATCGTAAGATAGATTGCAGACTTGGTAATAACGGGGATTTTAAAAAAGTATGCGATGCATTACATAAAGAAGGAATCAAAGTTGTGCTGGACGGCGTGTTCAATCATGTGGGGCGCGGCTTCTGGGCATTTCAGGATGTTTTGAAGAATCGGGAAAATTCTCCCTACAAAGATTGGTTTTACCGCATTGATTTCGGTGGAAATTCCAATTATAACGACGGGCTCTGGTATGAGGGCTGGGAAGGAAACTATGATCTGGTCAAGTTGAATCTTCGGAATGAAGCTGTCATTACGCATCTGTTGGAATGCGTGAAGGGGTGGATCGATGAATTTGATATCGATGGCCTGAGGCTGGATGTGGCATATTGTCTTGACCATGATTTTGTCAGAAGGCTGAGAAGTTTCTGCGACAGTAATAAAGAAGACTTTTTCCTGTTGGGCGAAATGCTTCATGGAGACTACAATCAGATGGTAAACGACGGGATGCTGCATTCCGCCACCAATTACGAATGTTATAAAGGGTTGTTTTCCAGTTTTAACAGCATGAATATGTTTGAAATCAACCATTCCCTGTTACGTCAGTTTGGACCTGAAAACTGGACGTTGTATAGAGGAAAACACTTGTTATCTTTTGTGGATAATCATGATGTGTCGCGTATTGCCAGCAATCTGACCAATGAAAAGCATCTGCCGCTTATTTATGCGCTGATGTTCGGTATGCCGGGAATTCCCTGTGTATATTACGGAAGCGAGTGGGGTGCAAAGGCCAATAAGAGTGAAGGAGATCCCGCACTGCGTGCCTGCTTTGAAAAGCCGGAGGAAAATGAACTGACGGAGTATATCGCAGTGCTGGCAGAGGCAAAGAAATCCAGTAAAGCTCTGAATTACGGCGATTTCAGATCGGTTGTCCTGACAAATAAACAATGTATTTTTGAGAGAAAATGTGATGACGAGCGTGTGCTGGTAGCGATCAACGCGGATGCCGAGAGTTATATGGCACATTTTGATGCGGGCTGCGGAACCGCAGTGGACCTGATTACGGGAGAACAGCATGATTTCGGCGGAGGAAGCGAACTGCCTCCTTACAGTGCCGCTTTTTGGAAGATGGAAAAATAAATGCCGGCGGTCGGCCTGATACTTTTGAAATATGTGGAGGTGTGAAATGGGGGCAGAACGGGAAACTGTCATCCGGGTAAAGGATCTTTATAAAATCTATAAGGTCGGTGATACCAAGGTGCGTGCACTGAACGGTGTGGATTTTCAGATTTATAAAGGTGAGTTCTGCGCCATTGTCGGGGCATCCGGTTCCGGCAAATCTACTTTGCTGAACATGCTTGCGGGGTTGGAGAAACCGACAAAGGGATCCATTGTCATTGCAGGCGAGCATATGGAAAAGAAGTCGGAGAACGAACTGGTTGCTTTCCGGAGAAAACATATCGGATTTATTTTCCAGTCGTTCAATCTGCTCCCTACGATGAATGCGGTGGAGAATGTGGCTCTGCCGCTGACATTTCAGGGAATGGATAAGGCGAAAAGAGAAAAAATGGCAGAAGATGCTATCAGGCTGGTAGGGCTTCAAAAGTATCGGAAACACAAACCGACACAGATGTCAGGCGGACAGCAGCAAAGGGTTGGCGTGGCAAGGGCTCTGGTAGTAAATCCCGAAATCATATTTGCGGATGAACCTACCGGAAATTTGGATTCTCATACATCCGAGGATGTGATGAACCTGATGAAAAAAGTGGTGCGGGAGCAGAACCAGACCCTGATCATGGTTACACATGATAATCATCTGGCGGAGTATGCAGACCGTATCTTTCATATAAAGGACGGAAAAATAATCAAAATCGAGGATAAAAGGGAGAGTGCGGATGATGAGGATAAGGAATAAGGAAATGAACGGGAAAAAAGAATACAGGGGTGTGTTACATAAAGCCGTATTGTTGGGTACGGCGGTTTTGTCAATGACCTTTATGCTTATGGCGGCAGGCTCGACGCCGGTCTGTGCGGAGACGGTCAGCGATAATGACCCGGTACCTACCACCACCAACGAATTCATCATGGTAGGAGGCAACTGGGTTACACCGACAGCCGTTTACGGAAGAACGGTAAATGTGGTTCTTCCGGTTGTCAATATGTCCAATACGAATTTGACCAATGTAATAGTAACGCCTGTTATTTCGTCCGATACCGGCGAATGGCCTTTTGAAATCGAGACCAGCGGCTATACACAGACCATTGCAGACCTGCCGGGCAGAGGCAACGGTCAAAATGACATGGACAGAAGAAGGGAACTGACATGGACGTTTAAAACCAGAGGCGATGTGCTGAACGGTTATTATAAAGTCCCTTTTAACGTTATCTATTATACCAGTGAGGGGTATGAGACAACAACCATTACGACATGGGTAAAAGCAGTGGGGGCTCCGGGCAGCGGAAATGTCTCCGACGGCGGCACGGGGACTTCGACGCCGAGAGTTATTATTACCGGATTTGATACGATTCCGGCCGATGTGTATGCGGGAGATACATTTACATTGACCCTGCATCTGAAAAATACTTCCAAACGTACGGCGGTATCCAATATGCAGATCGATCTGACGACTCCCACGGCGGGAAAAGATTCGGAATCCACTTATGAGGCGTTTCTGCCCACCAGCGGCTCGAACACACTGTATGTAGAGAAAATTGCCGCAGACGGGACGGCGGACATTTCCATAGAGATGACCGCAAAATCCGATCTGACCCAGAAACCTTATGCGATTGCGGTTAATATGGCGTATGAAGATTCAAAATACAGCCCTTATACGGCAACAGCCAATGTTTCCATTCCGATTAAGCAGGAGGCGCGCTTTGATATCGGTTCCATGGAAGTGCTCCCGTCCGATATATCCGTCGGCGAGCAGAGCAATGTGATGTTCAGCATTTTTAACACCGGAAAAACTACATTGTATAATGTGCAGGTTAAATTTGAAGGAGACAGCATCAGCGGTGGGGAAACCTTTATCGGGAAAATTGAGCCGGGCGCTACCGGAAATGTGGATACCATGATTACCGGTGAGGCTGCAACCATGGATGACGGAACTGTTAAGGCAATTGTCTATTATGAGGATGAGTCCGGCACGGTATATACAAAAGAAGCGGACTTTACACTTTATGTTTATGAGGCATCTTTTGAAGATGACATGATGTATGACGATATGATGATGGAGGAAGAAAGCGGCAGCAGCCCGTGGAAAGCAATCATCACAATTGTTATAGTTGTTTTGGTCATTGGCGGAATTACGGCGGCTGTGATTATCATAAAGAAGAGAAAAAAGAAAAAAGAACAGCTGGAGCTGGAAGCGGAATTGGACGAGGATATTGACGGTGCGGAAACGGATGCGGATGATGAGGTGTAGCCAATGAAGGTACTGGATTTATTACGGCTGAGTACCGGCAACCTTTTTAAGAGGAAACTGCGGACGATACTGACGGTGCTCGGCGTTACAATCGGTGTGGCATCTATTGTGGTCATGGTATCGCTCGGATTGGGACTCAGTCGCAGCCTTACGGAAGAAATGGCATCTTATGGCAGTCTGACCAGTGTGACTGTCAGGGATTCTTCCGACGGCATGTATTACTATATGGGAGACAGCGGATCGTCAAGCAGCGATACCAATGAGGTAAAGCAT
This sequence comes from Lachnospiraceae bacterium, assembly GCA_051877575.1. Lineage (GTDB taxonomy): Bacteria > Bacillota > Clostridia > Lachnospirales > Lachnospiraceae > UBA2882. The sequence continues at coordinate 49,442 of JBJEJA010000019.1, forward strand.
TTAAATGATGATGCCATTGCGGAATTAATGCAGCTGCCCAATGTGGAACAGGTTGTTCCCATGCTGGAAATGAATGTACTGATGAAGTGCGGTGCCTATGAGTCTTACATCACGTTGACCGGTGTGCCGGACGGGTATCTGGAGAGTCAGGGGGTAGCACTTGAGCAGGGGACATATCCGACAGGCGGGAATGGCCAGATGCAGGTCTTGTACGGAAATCAGGTGCTTTGCCAGCTGTACAATCCCAAAACATACAGCGGTTACTGGTATGACGGCGTGATGGCGGATGTGGATCTGATGGAGGATACCGTGTTTTTCATTTTGGACCAGGATGCCTATTGGAATTACCAGAGCGGAGGAACCGCGGAAGACGGTTCTCCGGCAAAAATGCCGAAAAAGCATATGTTTGAAGCCAGCGGCATCGTTGCAGGCGGTCCCGAAAATTATAATTCCTACAGCTATAATGTGTATTGCAATATTGATGATCTGATGGCAATTGTGAAAAAGGAATTTAAGAACAAGACGATCCCGGGACAGCCTACCACGAGCAGCGGCAAACCTTATAAGGAAATCTTTTACAATACGCTGATTGTATATACCGACTCCATGGATCATGTAACGGAGCTGCAGAGCACCATCAACGGAATGGGCTACAGTGCCTACAGTGATGCGGAATGGATCCAGCAGGAACAGAAAACCATGGGTTATATCCAGCTGGTATTGGGTGGAATCGGTGCGATTTCCCTGATTGTGGCGGCAATCGGGATTACCAATACCATGATGATGTCCATATATGAGAGAACAAAAGAAATCGGTATTATGAAGGTGTTGGGCTGCGATATGCGTAATATTCAGGGTATGTTTTTGATCGAGGCCGGCTGCATCGGTTTTATCGGCGGTGTGGCGGGATTGACAATCAGCTATATCCTGTCCGGAGTCATCAATATGGTGGCAAACTCTATGGGTGACAGCATGGGATTGAGCGGAGGAATTTCCTATATTCCCCTGTGGCTGGCAGTATTGTCTCTGATTTTTGCGGTTCTGGTCGGCATGCTGGCAGGGTTCTTCCCGTCGCTGCGTGCTATGAAGCTGAGCCCGCTGGCAGCCATCAGAAATGAGTAATGAAACATAGGCGGCATACATAATGTGCAAGAAACTCTTCGAAAATTTGTACAAATTAGAGCGAGAGTTTCTTGCATTTTTTATGGAACAATTTTGACGAGTATGCTATAATATTTCGTAGAAGTGCGTGCACACAATGCCATTTTGTGGCAGAGATGCGATTGGGGCATTCAAAAATATAGGTTATAGGGGCGAGAGAATATGCAGGATCATGGAATGGACGCAGCAAGAAAAGCGGCAGAAGAGGCAGCAAGAAAAGCGGCAGCAGCGGCTGCAATGAAAGCGGCAGCGGAGGCAGGCGGCGATGAGGCGGCGCAAAGACAGGCAAGGCTGGCAAGGGAGGCCTTGGCAAAGGCAAAGCAGCAGGAGCAGAAGCCGGAAGAGAAAAAAGATGAAAAACCGGCGGAAAATGCAGAGGTAAAGGGCTCGGAAGTAAGTTCGGCAGAAGATGCAAAGCGTCAGTCTGCGGGAATTGCGGCAAAGAAGAGAGCTGTGGAAGTATCTGCCAGGATTGCGGAAGAGGTTGCAAAGCAGGCAGCACATGAAGCGGTGGAGAAGGGCTCGACAGAGAAGGACGCTGCACGTAAAGTCATGGAAGAAGAGACGGTAAGAAAAGCAATTACGGAGCCGACCAAAAAGAAGGCGGAGGAAATTGCAAAACGCGTTGCCGATGAGAATAATGTAAAGGTTATGGAAACTGCCAAAAAGTTTGATGAGGCGGTCAAAAAGGCAAAGGAGGAAGCCAAGGCAAAGGCTGAAGAAGAGGCAAAGGCCAAGGTTGACGAAATCGTCAACAAGACAAGAAGCGAGGCGGATAGCGCTGCGGCGGATGTTGTCGCCAAAGCAGAAGCGGAAGCCAAGAAGAAAATGGAAGAAATCGTAAAGAAGGCTGAGGAAGAGGCCAAAGCAGCGATTGAGGAGGCCAAAAAGAAGGCACAGGCTGAAGCCGACGCCAAGGTTGAGGCTGCAAGGGCAAAGGCTGAGGAAGAGGCAAAGGCCAATGTAGCAGATAAATCCAAAGCGGCAGAAGAGGTTGCAAAGCTGAAAGCATCCGAAGAAACCAGAAAAGTAGAGACGGAAGCCGCAAAACAGGTAGAAGTGATTGTCCGTAAGGAAGTCATTTCCGTGGCTTCGGAATCTGCGGCAGAAGCTGTAAAACAGATTGAAGCGGATAAAGCAAGAAAACTGGAAGAAGAAAGAGAACGTCAGGCAGCTGAGGCCGAGCGTCTGCGAAAAGAGGCGGAAGAGAAGGCAAGGCTGGAAGCTGAGGCGGAAGCAAGAAGGATTGAAGAAGAGCGTCTGAAGAAAGAGGCTGAAGCAAAAGCAAAAGCGGAAGCGGCAGAAAAGGCAAGAAGAGCAGCGGAAGAGCTGGCTTACAGAAAGATTCAGGAAGAAGAGCGCAAGAAAGCGGCGGCAACCGGTCAGACAGCGGCTCCGCTGCCGGATTTGAAACCGTCAGCAGGTGCAGCGGCGGCAGTGGCAAATCAGACACAGACAACGGCTCCCCAGCCGGCAATGTCCGCAACACAGGCAGCAGCGGCAGCGGCGGCAGCAGCGGTAGCAAAGGCACAGTCGACAACGGCGGCGGGTCAGACTTCTACGGCGGCGGGTCAGACTTCCACGGCAGCAGGTCAGACTTCCACGGCGGCAGGAAAGACATCTGCCACATCTGCAACGGTTCCGTCGGGAGGAAAGCTTTCCTTTGCGGAATTTGAAAACGCAGCGAAGAAATTGAAGTTATTGCTGGATAACGGAATTATTTCTCAGGAAGAGTTTGATGCGGAGAAAAAGAAATTGGTCGCAAATATGGAAATATAGTTTTATGAAGACTCATGTGAATGAAAAGAAGATGTTGCAAAATGCAGCATCTTCTTTTTGGTATCTTAGTAAGTATTGTTATCCATATTTGCCTGATATTTGTTGAATGCAGCGATAAATTCCTTTTGTCTGGATCTGGAAATGGTCAGTATGTTTCCGTCCGTCAACTGCAGTTCCGTCTTGCTGCATTTCGTAATATATCTCAGGTTTACTATGTAGCTGTTGTGAGCGTAGACAAAATCGTAATCACAGAGTCTGTGATAAATGTCCGGCAATCTCATTCTTATAAACATTTCTCCCGATATGTGAAAAATTGAAGAATCCGGAGACAAGTGGATGGTACATCCTCTCTTGGTTATGGAAATATACAGGATATCTTTCGGTGATAATTTGTATACAGTTTTTTCGCAGCTTCCCCAGAGTGTAGGAATTTCCTTGATATGACATAAATGTGCCCAAATTTCCCTTAATTCATTTTTTATCTGTATGTCCGTGTAATGTTTTACCAGATAGCGGTAGGGCGCAACCTTTAATAATTTTGGCTCGGGAAATTGGATTTCCGAGCAAAATATTAAAATTGTGGAATGATATCTTTCGCGAAATTTTTGGGCTATGGTGTATCCGTCCATTTCAGGCATTTGAACATTTAGAAACAAAATATCAGGTTCGATTTGCCGATATAAGCTGCTAAGGAATTTGGTGACATTATAATATTCCAGGAATTTGATTTCTGTATCGGCGGGAATGATGGCCTTGATGTTTCCCTTCAGATAAGAAATGTAATTTCGGTCATTATCGCAAAAAGCAATCCTAAGCACCTAAATCACTCTCCTTTTTATCTGTTCTATTTTATATACAAAAAAACAGAAACTATAGTTGGGAGAATGAATTAGATAATTTTTGAATTAAATACTTTTGCTTTTTTAAGGGGAAAATAATGAAAGCCCGAAGAACATCGGTTCACCGGGCTCGCAATATGCAAAATAAAATCGCGGTGACAGGATTTGAACCTGCGACCTCTTCGTCCCTAACGAAGCGCTCTACCAAGCTGAGCCACACCACGACACTGAAAATGAGTATAGCATAAAGTTTTCGAATTGAAAACCCCTAAATTGAAAAAAGTTTCTAAAAAACGATTTTTTTAAGAATGAAGAAACATGTTCCAATACAGGAAAGCTGAAAGAGGAAAAGTAAAATAAAAAAGGACTTGACATATAATACTATACGTCATATATTATATATAAAAATAATATTATACAATATATAATATTATACAAATTTATAATAAATTTCATGTATAAAGACGAAGTCATGACAGGTGTCGAAAGGAGAGCTTATGGTTTTTAATACGGGTGCCGCTTTGCTGGATGCAATCGTCTTAGCTGTCGTGTCCCATGAGGATGTGGGAACCTATGGTTATAAGATCACGCAAGAGGTCCGGCAGGTTATTGATCTGTCCGAATCTACCTTATATCCGGTTTTGCGAAGACTGCAGAAATATGGATTTTTGGATGTATATGACAGAGAGTGCGGAGGAAGAAACAGGAGATATTACAGAATCACATCCTCCGGAATGGTGCAGTTGAATAATTACAAGAGGGATTGGAAAGAATACGCCGGAAAGATTACCGGTATTTTTGAGGGAGGAGCCTTATATGAGTAAGATTGAGTTTTTGGAACGGTTGGAAAAGCTGCTTGCTGACGTTCCATATACAGAGCGTAGAGAGGCGTTAAACTATTATACGGAATATTTTGAAGATGCGGACAAAGATGAGGAAGAGGTAATCAGAACCCTTGGATCTCCGGAAGAGGTGGCGCACAATATCCGGGAAGAGCTGGCAGGAAAGGAACTGGCGGAAAGCAGCGTATCGGAGTCCCGGAATGTTGAGGAAAACAACGATGACGGACAAAATACGGAAACGGAAAAAAGTACGGAAAAAAAATCCAAGTTGGAAGGCTGGCAGATTGTATTGATTATTTTGGCGGTTGTTCTGACGGTTCCCGTCTGGGGCGGTGTTGTTACCGGAGCTTTGGGAGCCGTAGTAGGCGTGATTGCGGCAATTTTGGGTATTATCCTGGGGCTGGCTGTGGCAGCGGTCGGAATGTTTGTGGCAGCGATCGTGATTTTTGTGATCAGCCTGACGAAAATACTGGTATCGCCTTTGGCATCCATTTTCTGTATCGGACTTTCAGTTTTCCTGATCGGGCTTGCAATGCTGTGTCTGATTGCAAGCTGGAAAATTGTTACGGTGCTGATTCCGGCTATATGGAAAGGGCTTACGTATATTTTTCATTCCGTTTTTCATAAAAAGGAAGGGGTGGCAGCATGAAAAAATCAACGAAAATTTTTGTATTTGGCGGTTTGATCTGTCTGCTGGCAGGAACAATCATTATGCTGATTACGGGAGCAGTTGGGGGAGTGAATATAGCGCATACCCTGATAACGGATTACAGTTTCGGTAAGCTGCACCTGTCGGATGATATAGTGAACGGATTCGAGGATACGGATTTTACGGGATTGGCAGGAACGAAAGCAATCAGTGTGTCGGAGAATGAGATTTCTGCGGTAAAAATAGCCATAAACGGCGGTGAGATCAGCATCCGGGAAGGAAGAAGCGATCAGATCGAAATCTGTACGGACAGCTTGGGATTGGATTATGCGGTCGAAAACGGAACCCTCATTATAAAAGAAGAAAAAAACAGGGTGGTTTATCTTGACGGGCAGGAGATCGTGGTCTATCTGCCGGAGGGCATGAGATTTGAAAATATTGAGATAGCCGTCGGCGGCGGTGAATTGGAAGCATATTCCCTGAATGCCGAAAAAATCACTTTGAAGGTAGGAGCCGGAGATGCGGATATAGAAAGCATGAATGCCGGTGATCTGGATATCAATGTGGGTGCGGGAAATATCACGGTGGAGAGGGGAAACATCACTGGAAGTACCAGAATCAACGTCGGTCTGGGGGAAGCTGATTTTTACGGAGCTGCCGGAGATGATGTGGACCTGAAATGCGGTATGGGAGAATTGAGTTTTTCTGCCGAAGGAATGAATTTTGGGGAATACAACTATGAGATGCGGTGCGGAGCCGGTAACATCTGTTTGAACGGTAACGATTATTCCGGTGTCGGCCTGACAAAGTATATAGACAACGGAAGTGAAAAAACAATCAACATAGATTGCGGCATGGGAGAAATTGATATCGATTTTTCGTTATTTTAACAGGGAGATATACTTTTCTATTCTTTTAAATTCATAGAAATATATGGTATCCGCAGGCAGTTTGTGATATACTGTTTGCGGATTTCATTATATTTATAAAG
>JBJEJA010000020.1:0-129116 GCA_051877575.1 Lachnospiraceae bacterium
CTATAATCAACCGATATATTTTCTACACTCATAGTATTCCTCCTTAACAACATGTATCAATATTGTCGATAGCTCTTTCAAAGCTGTCAATCATTTCATTTTCTGAATCCTGCATCATTTCTATAGAATCCTGAATGATATCCAACGCAGATAAAAGTTTTGCTACGTTTGGCGTCACATTCTCGACATAGAATCCGCCATCTCTGCAATTCACTGCTTCTATCTTGCTTTTTATCGTTTCGATCTGTCTGATGAAACTGTTCTGTGTACGTCTGAAATCTGCACAAAATGATGCATATTCCTCTTCTCCTACTCCTACCTTTACTGCTGCCATAGTTCAATTCCTCCTTTTACAACTGACTTAACAGAGAAGCTCTCTGTGCAGAGAGTTTCCCCGCATAGGCTTCCAGTGCACTAAGCTGTGCCTGTAATTCATTTAACAAAGATGCTGTATCCGAAATCCCGGTATTGATATCCGATACAACCGTTGTCATATAAGTTTTCAACCGATCCGCCATTTCTCCTTCAAATACATCTGTTGTTACAATCTGCGTATATCTCGCATCACTATGCAGGGTCCTGTTCACATTTCTCCAACTCTCCAATGCTCCGTTCAGAGAAGTTTCATAACCGGACAACGTGTTTTTCGACTGATTGCATTTCTGCAATTTTCCGTCAATCACATGAATCTGTTCCCATATCCTGTTAATTCTCTCTTGTTCCTGCCTTGCCTGTTCCTGCCTTACTTTGTCCATATCTGCCATTTACTACACCTCCATATATTTTGCCAACATAATTTTTCGATTCACACCATTTGTATGTTGATATCCATATTCAACACTTCGATTTTCTTCTCTGATTCCGGTATAATCGAAAATTTTTTGTTCCTTGATATTTCCAAGAATAATTCCGGTCTTGCATTCACTGAGCATTTCCATGAATCTGCCTGAACGGATCGGAATCTTCGGATCCGAAGTCACAATAACACCGATTCCCAGTTTCACTGCTTCTTCCAGTATATCCAGCTTTTCCGCTTTTCCTTCTCTGCTAAGCAACGCATACAGTTCCTGTATCACATCTATAACAACAAACATCGGCTCCTGATTTAGTGCAAAGTCATACAACGTCAATGTCAAATCATCCAATTTGGCTTCTTCATAATCCTCCTTTCTTCGCTCACATTCCTTAACGATTTCCTGCAAGATACCGCAAACCGCTTCACCATCAACCGCATATCTGAGTTTCTCACGATTCATAAACTGGGCAGATGTGCGCTTATCCTGATCCAAAAGCCAGATTCGCTTTCCGCAAAGGTAATGCAACGCCTGATGAAGCACATTGGTCCGTCCGCTTCCGCTTCCGCCGATAATCACTCCTATGCCCTTGCTCATGTCCAGATACTGTACTTCCAGTTTATCGACATCGATTCCCACCGGAATGCCGTTTCTGCATTCTTCGTATCCCGGATAATCAGGTAGCATTTCACAGTACAATTCTTCCGGCAGAACGGGAATTCCTTTTGCACGTTTCTCTGTACTGGCCTGTGCGATCTTTTGTACCAGTGCCTTTAGATTGGCATTGTATGATAGCTCCGTATCACAGGCTACCGGCGTGTAAATCTGCATAACATTTACATTTTCCCTCTTTACCAGTGCCCTTCCCTTTTTATTTTCCGGAAGTCCGTAATCACTCCGCCCGATCAAGGATCGGTTTTCACTGTCATCAAAGTTGTAGCCTGCGATTCTTTCTTTAATATTGTTGAGTACAGCCCCTCTCATGGCATTGATCCTGCTCATACTGATCAGCAGATAAATACCGAGACCCGCACCATCACGGGCCACCTTTTGGATGAACTGTTCCGCTCCATCGCCCAGTTCTTTAAATGAATCAAAATTATCAATTACAAGAACCAGTATCCTAAGCGGTTCCGGCTGACTGGCATTATAAACGGAAATATTTTGTGCCATGGCCTTTGCAAATTTCCTTTTGCGCTCTGCCATTTCATCTTCGATCAGCTTTTGAAATCTGGCAATTTTTTCGCTGTCATCCAGTCCCATATAATCTGCAACATGAGGCAGTCCCCGCAATGGGATCAATGCACTGTTGCCCAGATCCAAGATATAAAAATTCAGGTTTCTGACAGAATTCTTCATGGCAAGTCCCATAACCACATTTGTTAAAAAGACCGTTTTCCCGTAACCGCCTGATGCCATATAGAGCAGATGTCCGTTCTTTATCAAATTCAATCGATACTCCTCCTGTATCTGTTCCTCCGGCACATCAATCATGCCAATGCCCAATGTATAATCACCTTCCGAAAACAGGGCGCTGTCTTTTACTTCTTTTGTATAAGGCGACTCCATATGATCGGACAAAGGCGGCAGCCAAGGCTTCTTGACCTCCACTGCATGTTCTTTTTCATAAAGCTCATGGAGATAATCAACGACTACATCCAACTGTGTCGCCTTAATCTGGTTGCTTTCCATGGAACCGCTTAAATCCTGATTGATCAGCCTTCCCTGTCCGAGTGCATTGACAAGATATACCCTGTCATCCTCTTTTTCCTCCTCTGTTTGTTCGCCCGAATAGGCAGCACCACTCCATGCGGACTGGAACAATTCGTAGATCTCATTATTTCCTACCTGCAGATATGCCCTTCCGGCCTGTGTAATATTGGCTGCATCCGGAGTCTTTAACATCTCCTTACTGTCTCCGGCATTCTGCACTTTCAAACACAATTTAAATTTGCTGTTTGTCCATATCTGATCATCCACTACACCGCTTGGTTTTTGCGTCGCAAGAATCAGGTGAATTCCTAAGCTTCGTCCGATTCTGGCTGCGGAAACCAATTCACTCATAAACTCCGGTTGCTCTTTCTTCAATTCTGCAAACTCATCGCTGATCAAAAACAGATGGGGTAAAGGTTCTTTTACCTTTCCAAGTTTAAACAACTTATTATATCCATTGATATGGTTCACATTATTGTCACTAAAGATTCTCTGCCTGCGTGACAATTCGCTTTTTATGGAAGCCATCGCTCTCATACTCTCTGCCTTATCCAGGTTGGTAATTGTCCCCAGCAGATGCGGAAGCTTTGCAAAGAGGTTTGCCATACCGCCTCCCTTATAATCAATCAGCAGAAATCCCACTTCATAGGGGTGGAAATTGACTGCAAGGGACAGGATATAGGACTGCACAATCTCTGATTTACCCGATCCGGTAGTTCCTGCTACCAATCCGTGGGGACCATGTGCCTTTTCATGAAGATTCAATTCTACATAGTCGTCTGTAGCCCTCACACCGAGTGGTACAGCCAAGGATTTATGGGATTCATTCTTTCTCCATCTTTCCGCCACATTTAATTCCTGTGGATGCTCAATGCCATACATATCAAAAAAGGTAATGGATTCCGGTATCTTACTGCTGATCCCCTGCTCATGGATCAATGCACTTAAATTTCTTGCCATCCCCTCCAGATCCACTCCGCTCACATGTTGTATTTCAAAATCTCTGTCCTTCTTTTCGCCTTCCTCCATCAGGAGCGTTCCGTTCTCGGAATTGTGTAGCAGGCAGACAGTCTTGACATTTTCCGGCAGATTAGCCTTTTGATCCGTTGTATAAATCATGCTAAATCCCAATGTCAGCTGTTTACTTTGCAGATACTCCATAATGGCATGATTCAAAATCAGTTTGGGCTCATCAACAATAAACAGATAATATGGTGAAAATACCGTATCCTGCTTTTCCTCCTCCATCTTCATTTTTCTCTCTTTCAATACCTGTTGAATACTGCCCAATATCTGGTCTCTTGCCTGCTCCGAGCTAATTCTTCCGTATACATTGATCGCCTGTATCCTCAAATGAGGATACCAGTTTACATATTCAAATTCTTCATCATAATCTTTATTATGTATAAAGATAATCTGTAAATCCCGGTAACTCTGAAAGAACGTCATCTGTGCCAGCAGATATTTAAGCTGTTCGTGTACATTTGCCTTGGAACCCACAATACCTAAATGTGCTCTTTTCAAATCAATTTGTACAGGAATATGCTCTATCTTCTTAAAGTCCTTGGGAATTGCTTTTGCTTCTTCCGCCAGTTCATCCTTCTTAATTTCCAACTCCTTGACTTGTGTTGTCACTTCTACAGAGGATTTTCCCCTGTAATACCCAAGATTTATATTCAGAAAATCATCATCCAACAGGCTTCTCTCATAAATACGGCTGCTGTATCGGTTTACCATATGCTCCAACTCCGGCAATGTGGGATTTTGGTACTCCAATGCTTCCTTTTCTTCTTTTCTTGCCTTGATAATACGCTGTCTGGTTTCCAGCAGATAATTTTCATACATGGATTCACGGTCTTTATTGTCCTTTTTGATTTCCCTCGTTTCCGCTATAAAGCGTTGTACAGAAAAAATAGTCGTAATGATGGTCATTCCGATACTCATAAAAATATAAGGTCCTCTTTTTAGGAAAATTCCCATTGCGACCGTAAATGCCAACATACAAAGAGGCGGTATAATCATCTGTGCCAGTCCACCCTTTGTAATTTCTTTTTTCTGTGGCGGTCCCTGCACTTCTATTTTTTGCTTGTGCACCTTATAGATAACTCTCGGAGAACGTTTATAAAACGGAAACCCTTCAAAATATGCTGCCTTTTCCTTACAGAGCAGCAATGTTGTCTGTATCCGTTCCTCATTCCCTTCTATTTCCAAATACTCTGCAAAAAAAGTTATGGCATTCTGATAAAAGGTCAAGGTGTCTCCTTCTTCTATACTCAATTGATTTTCTGATACGGGCGTATCATTAAGATATACATTTTCCGCCACATTTCCCTTGATCAAAATCACATCACGATCTATCAATATTTGGATTGGCAGATCCCTTACCCTGATATCCGCACCGGAATTTTCATCTTGATCCGCAATCCATATTTTTTCTTTTCTTTCATAACATCGCATCTGCTCTTACCCCTCTGCATTACTGCTCTTCTGTGGTATATTTCTCGCCCATTGATTTTATCTCATTATTCAATGTGTCCAGTCTTGATTTTTTTTCTTCTCCATCCATGTTGGTGTCATTTTCCAGCATATCGATTTCTTTCATATATGCATAAATCAACAGTTTGTCATCCGACAAAGTCAATGCCAGATTTTCTGCCTGCACAACATCCAGTCTTCCGAGGCTGATCCAATACTCCAATTCCTTTTCGTTACTGTTAATGGAAAGTCTGGATACAATATTGTTGATCTCATCCTGTTTAAAGCTTTCCGTACTTGCATAAGACACTGCAAGAATATACTTTGTATAGGTATCCATATTCTCCACATCTATACTTTTCATGCTGTCGATACATCCGACATAATCTTTAGTTATAAACCGCTGGTTTGCCATAACCAATGCCTTTTGTTCGGGAACTATAAATGCACCATAATAAACAGTTAGTCCACCGGCAGCTATGCCGACAATCAGCATGACGATTGCCAGTACCTTCCATACAAAATATTTTGTTTTGGATACCTCCCGTACTTTCTTTCGCCTATTGCTGATAAAGTCATCTCTTTGTTTTCTTAAGACGCTCAAAAGCTCCTGCATATCAGCCGCATCCATGATGCTTCTCATACTCTTATCCTTCTTCAGAATTTCCAATCCGCTATCTAACACCTGACTGATCTTATATTTTTTACTTAAAAGTCCGCCTGCAACGCACTGATAGGCATACAGGAATGCTCCTTCATCCGCTTTTCCGTCTCTTCCGTACAAATCTCTTGCCTTCACATAAGGAAGCATATTTTCATCATAAAAAATATTTTTTTCACTGATATCAATACGATATTGTTCAAATACCTCATACAGTTTGGAAAAATTGATCAGAAACTGTCTTTTGCACTCTTCCGATTCCTGTTCCATTTCCTTTAGCGATTTCAATCCTGCTACATCATATACAAATGTAACCTCCTCCAAGGATTCTTCAAAAGAACAGGGAATCAATCCCTGCACATCTTTAGTCAATTTCAAATAGTCAAAAGTATCTTCCGCTGCCAGAGAAGACTTCTTGATGGTTTCCCTGATACTGTCCCGATCTGTTATTTTTTCCGTTGCCTGCACTTTTATCACCTTATCCTTCCTTATTCATTGTTTAACAGTAAAATATCTCCACTGAAAATCATCTCATGTTCATAGTTTTCGTTTAAATTGATTCTTCTTTTGGTTCTGTATGACTTTACCCTGACAGGATTTAAAAGCCCGCTCATGACATCCGCCATATTGTCTTCCAAGACTCTGATTGTCGTAGCAACCTTTTGTTTATTATCAACCTGTATATTAAAATCCCTATGCTCAACACAATTTCGCATTGTAACGGTTATTTTCATTTTTTCTTTCTCCTTCGTCCTACCAGCCAAAAAACAGCACCGGCAATCAAAATTCCTACAAAAATATATAAATATGCGGATATATCAAATTTTCCGGCAACATCCTGTGTATAATCAAATTTAATAACTGCTTCCGTATCTGCTGCCATCACAGTCTGAAATATCTGTTCTTTTTCTCCGTTATCGAAGCCTTCTTGCGTTAACATTACATCAGCAAAAATCTCTTCCCGGCTCTGCTGCTCTGTTTGTCTGACCTGCTCCTCTGTCTGTTCAAACTCTTCTGTAAACATATGTACTTGAAATCTGTCACATAATGAAGTTGACTGCTGCCCCTGCCAGTTTAAATCTTCTACTCTGAGATTTAATACTGCCTCCGGATTGGTACTGTTTTCACTTACCGAAGCATCTGTTCCTGTTTCCAGCCTTTCCATACTACTCTGTCCTTCTCTGCTTTCATTCTTTCGGCAAATAGCCATGATACATTCCCATATCTATCTTCATATCCGTATCCAAACCATCCAAGTTAGCTGCAATCTTTTGAATAATATCTGCATCTCTCGTCACTGCAGATGCATAAGATGCCAATAAAGTTATCATACTGTTGTAAGCACTGTTGCATGCATCCTTACAGCTATGATTGGTCCCATCTACTTCCATAAACGGAACGGATGCCAACTCGTTCGATGCAGATTTCAAGGAACAAACACATCCTATGGCTCTCGCTGTATCACTCATTAAGATCGAATCATCCATTTTGTTCCTCTCCTTTTTGTGTTTTTTTTATTTTACTTTTCACAAAATCTCTGTTTAAATAGATAAAAAATAAAAACAGGAGAATATGTAGAACGATTATCTTCCACATACAGTATTTCTTATTCCGTCTGATTTCATGCTCCTTCATCTCATACATGATATCCTCAAATCCCTGCCTGTTCTTCTCAGCAATTTCTGCAACCTCCTCCAAAGTCATCCCTGTGTGTTTTTCGATGTCCTCCTCGGAACATCCACCATTCACAACGTATGCTCCGTTCTTCTCGATAAGATTAAAACCATAATCTTCACTCCCTCCAAATCCATTATTATAAGAAATTTGTACCCTAATATTGGAACTACCGTTTAACGAAAATGAGAAGTAAAGACTTTTGGCTACTACCGTCGATGTATCCCTTTGCTCGACATGACCATAGATAAGATAATCAGTCCCTTTTGCATATGTGTGACCTGCAAAATTATACTCATGACTATTGGTATCCCGGTTATCAAATTTGCGATATTCCGTATAATCCATATCCGGTATTATCTTTGCCCAGATCTCATATACTGCCGAAAATCTTGGATCTGTTCTTCCCAGTACCACTTTATCAATGTCTTCCCACCGTGCATCATATTCCGGTGCCATAAATGTCTCTGCCATCTCAAGCGGTGTGTTGAGACTTTCCAGTGTTTTTTGATATTCCCGGTACGATTCGATAGCCTTACAGCACAGACAAATGTGTAATGAAAGCGCAGCACATCCAAAGAGTATGTTTCTGATGCGTTTAGTTTTCATCCTGTTCTTCCTCTCTTTGCAAATATAATATCAACCTTTTCCGTCTTTTTTATTTTCTGTTTCCTGCATTTTTCTCCGACTTTTTTCATATTTGTAAATTATCAAAATCCATCCTACAACTATCAACAATATTTCCAAAATCAGTTTTATAATCTCAACAGCTTTCATGCGTGCTCTCATTCTATATAGTATTGTTTCCAATCTATCCTGATTTGCCTTTGCAATTTCCACCATTTCATCAATTTTCAATTCTGTTTTATGTTCTATATCTTTTACATCAGCTTTAGCAAAGTCACCGTTTTCATAAATGTATGGCTCATATTTTTCTTCTTTATAAAAAATGTAAAAGTATTCTTCCTTCCAACAAGCATTTTCCTTATCAAAAACGTCAATAACTCCGGATATCAGGTCAATACGATTACCATGATAGAAATATTTGCTGCTAAGAGATATTCCCGGCGTTCCGACTACCGTTTCACATCCAATCCCATCTTTTGCACTTTCCCAAATGGTATAATGATAGCTTTCTTCTTTTTCCGCATTATTTTCCCATATAAAAAGTTCATAAATATATTCCGTATTGGCTTCAAGCCACTCTGTATGCTGTTCCGCAACATCAATTCCTTCTATTCCTCTCCATAAAAAATCATATTTCGGATGCATATACTTGTCCGCTATGTCTATAGGATTTTCTAACGCATTTATCTTTTCTATTTCTAAAATATGCTTTTGGATTCTTGCTATTAAGATACATAGTCCAAGTATAGAGATAATTATATAGACTACTATAACGATCCGCTTATTTGCTTTTTTTCATTCTCCTCATCATTTTCCACTCTTCCCGTGTTCTACTAAACCGTATCTTCTTTGTGCCTTTTCAACCAATTTATATGGCTTTTTATATAGTTTTTCAAAAGATCCCTATTTAAATAGATTAAAAATAAAACCAGCAAGAGTTGAAGCAGAACCAGCCGAACTACATAAACTTCTTTATTCCTTTTTATTTCATGCTCCTTCATCTCATACATGATATCCTCAAATCCCTGTTTGTTCTTCTCGGCAATTTCTACAACCTCCTCCAAAGTCATCCCTGTGTGTTTTTCGATGTCCTCCTCGGAACATCCACCATTCACAACGTACGCTCCGTTCTCCTCAGTGAGATTGAAACCATAAGATTCTATATCACCGGTATCTCTACTTTGGTCGCTGACTACTACCCTGACATTAGTGCTCCCGTTTAGTGAAATCGATATTTCAGTTGTTCTTACTGCATTGCTAATGACTTCTTTCTTTACCATGTAGCTATACATAAGAAAATCTGTCCCTTTTTCATATGTATGGCCTGCAAAATCACGTTCGCAATCAATAAATTGCCAATTATCATATTTACGATATTCCGCATAATCCACATTTGGTATTATCCATGTCAGGATCTCATATTCTGCCGAAAATCTTGGATCTATTCTTCCCCTTGCAACTTTATCAATGTCTTCCCACCGTGCATCATATTCCGGTGCCATAAATGTCTCTGCCATCTCAAGAGGTGTGTTGAGGCTTTCCAGTATTTTTTGATATTCCCAGTACGATCCTATGACTTTACCACACAGGATGATATACAGAACAATGGCAACACATTCAAAAAGCATATTACTAATACGTTTATTCGCTGACATTCCTATCTCCTCTCTCCGCAAGCGGAACATTTACCTGCTCTCTTTCCCAATATTCATTCCGGGAAGCTTTTATTGAAGCGATAAAATTATTCACTATCTTTCTTCTTTCCACCCACTCTTCCTCTGATATGCGTACATTTTTTTCACTGGGATACATCGCCTGAACTATAGCAGATATTGGCATGGCGATAACTGTATTTGCTTTGTTATAATTTCTAATATATATCTCATGCCGATCTTTTTGTGAATCCAGCAGTTCAATGCCGACTTCCCTACTTCCGTTTCCTATATTGGCTGCAAATTCATCTGCCCGGTTGACATCATTGCTGTTGATCCCCGAATAATATTCATTCATCGTCACAATCAGATTGTCTCCCTTTGGGATCCTTGCACTCAGATTTACTGCATCCAGATCCGCCTTATAGTCATCGGGTGTCAGTTTCGGCCCGTTTCCGGCCGTACCATAGACATCCCCCACATACCCTGCATTACCCTCCAAATCGTATATCCCGTTGAACACTCCGCTTGCATCCCCGCATTTAGTCCATATGTTCTCCTCCGGGGATAAATACAGTGCTATAATGACTGACATATGGGCAAAATCGGATTTATTTGTGTATTTCCCTTCTTCATGATCATCCTTCTTATTAGTATTTTTGTAATTATTCTCTATTTCATTTTTTAGTTTCTTTATTTCACCCGTGCTCAGCCCATAACCCGCCATTTCCGCATCGAGACCACTTATAGTGTATGTTCCTAATAACACATACCACAAATCGTCAAGACTTTTCGGCACTATGACCATCTCTCTTGACGCATTTCCCTTATAGGAATACACGATGGATGCCATCATTAAAAAAAATTTCTGGTCAATATTCTCTTCCCCACGTACTTCCATTTCCTCATATAACTTATATAAAATTTCACTTGTTTCTCTGTCGAACCCAAAATGTGTCTCCATATTTTGAACAAACGGCTCCTTAATCGTCTCAATTATTCTCTGCTCCCTCTGGTCCCAGCGGCTTTCCACCTCACGCTTCCAGCCTCTGTCTATATAATCAACCGGATAGGAAATGGTTTTCCCGTCAAAGACTGCGCTATGCAGACTTTTAATTCCATTTTCTAAAGTAGCTTTATATGAATCTATATCACTATACAACCCTCCTGATGCCGCCTTAAAATCACCGATCAGATCCAGTTTATCTTCAATTAATCTGAGCGCATACTCCATGCTGCTGATCCATGAAGAATATGATCCGCACTTTGTTGCAATCATCAGACTGTATGCTCGATTTATTTGGTCTTTTAATGCATACCTGTCTTCTTTCAGCTTATCCTCGTTGACATATCCCATTCCGCCCAGATATCCGTTTATATATCCTTTATAAGAATTATTTTCCTGTATCATTGCTTCAGCATAAAGAATAACCGCCCGCACAACAGCTGTGTGCATATCAGCAAAATGATTTCTGATACAATCATAAGCTTCTCCTGCCAACTGATCCTTTGTATTTTCCAATTCTGAAATTTCATATATCATTTTTTGTGCATGATCTATTATCCGGCTTAAACTCACATTCATGGTATCCAGCTTTGCTACCACGATCCCCGGACTCATTTCCAATCCCATAACTTTTCCCCCCAGTACTTGTCCATTGCCATTTTCTTTCTGTATAAATTGTCCCTGAGTTCTTCCTCTTTTCGATATGTATTACGTCTTTCTGTTTCCAGAAATTCTCTTTTTTCTTCCAACTCATTCTCAATATTTCTCTGACAGTCATAAAATTCATCCTCACAGTTTTCCATACATAGAATGAACTGTTCTTCCTGACAATGCTCTTTTACTTCTTTAAACATCCACTTCATTTCTCTGCTAATATTTTCAAAGATTCCTTGATCTTTTTCATTTTTATTAATTTCTTTTGTGATGGTCTCTCTTTGTTCTTCAAGTGTGTTCATTTCCCTGAGGAAATCTGTATACAGTTCATCAATACCTTTATCTATTTTTTCCACTACTGCCACCCGCATCCCCTATACCACATCATGTGCCAATGTTATTTAACACATGACCTGTTAAAAAACAGGTCATGTGTATCATCCAGCAAGACCAAATCTTACATCTGTCCTGCCATGTCGGCATCTGCCTGTGCAAAATTGTCAGAAATCTTCTGCATCTGCGCTGACATATCCTCGATCAATTCTCTTACTTTCATAAGAGTCGGCTTTGCATCTTCAAACTGCTCAACATATCTGTCGCAGGTCTCTGCTTCCCAAATATCGGGAAGTTCACTGATTACCTGTGACATGGTTGTGATACAGTCTTCAAAAATATCTCCCTGCTGACTTAATGTTTTTGAAGATGATGCTAATGCTTCGTAATCAAGTCTTAACATTTCTTTTCCTCCTTTCCCACTCTTTATAACCACATAAGATTTATCTTATGAAAAGTTATCAATATTTTCTCACTCCGTACCCTCATTCTTCTTCACAAGTATGGAACTTCCAAATAACAACATGGATATAACCGCCAAAGCGGCCATTGCCATCAAAACATAACGCTGATAATCACTCTGAACATCAAGAATAACCTGTTCTACATGATTCTCCTCAAAATTAAGCGGAGAGACAATAAAATCATAAGCTTCTATATTTCCTAAAGACCCCAGCCTGGTATATGCAAGCTTTTTTGTAAAAGTTTCCAACAACTCCTTATTTTCTTGTGTGGTGGCACTCTTACTCTGCTGTAATGCAGCAATGGTATTTTCTATATTTGCCCTTGTAATTTCCTGTGATGCTTCCAGATTTTCATCAAATGCTTTTTGATTTTCCTCCGTAACTTCGTATATCTCTTTCATCAATTCCAGATAATCTTCATCATGCTCCTGCTGATCGTTCTCAATTCGGTCGATATTTTCCTTGAATTTCTCCAGCATATCAGTCATTCGTTCATCATTTATGTAATCGAACGGGTCATATTCCGCAATTGCCTCGTCATATAAGTCAATTTGATCCGCCAGCCCGTCTCTCCTATCCTGAATAACTCGGTAAGTCTCCCTCTGTTGTTTTTTCAACTCATCTATAATCTGTTCATCCACAATTTCTATAATGTCATTCATGCTGACGCTTGTCGCCTGATCAACTACCCGCAAAAACTCAGAAGATAATTGTTGGTCCTGTGTCAACCTCTGGATATCGTTTTCACTGATAGAACCTCCCATCAATTCAAACAGATCCACCTGTACCGGCCCAGGTCTCTGCACTGCACCTATACACTGCTCCAGATTCGAATAATCATACAGATCATTCTCACTTACTCCCAACTGTCTATAATAGGAATTAACTGCATCCAAATAATCTTCCAATTCAAAAAGCAATACTTCCTGGTAACGAACATAACTCTCAGCTTGTCTATTTGAAATATACTGATTTATCCTCGATTGAAGCATGCTGAGTTGTCGTTCCAAAGCAACAACACCAAGTCTATTGCTTTCCTCTCTCGCCATGGTCTTGATAACTATGGCAGTATCCGCCTGTAACGTATTGTATCTTGCAAAATTTTCACTGATTGTATTAATTCCTTCCTGATAAATCAGATTTCCTTCCGCATCATACCCGGGATGATATGTATCAACAGACATCAGTAATTCTTCTGTTGCACCAAACACACCAACACTTTGCCCCTGTACATCCTGATAAGCAATCTCCCCCTCCTGCAAATCTGATTTAATTCCTTCTTCGATTTCACTTCCTATCGTATGATTATTTTCAAAAATTTCCGTAAAGTCCAAGTCTTCTATTTCTTTTTCAACCTGCAACAATTCCGGATATGTCAATAATTCAATCAATTCATCCGAATCAACCGCAAGTAGCTCCTCTTCATCAGTTAAATCATTCGCCAAAACAATCTCGGATGCATCTTGTACATCGTGAAACTCATTTAAGATTGCACTGACATATAAGTAGGAAATATCATAATTCATATCTGAACTAAAAATTTCCAACTTTTTGATCACTTTCTCCTTAACACTGCTGTCAAGATACGGGTTAATGGCATATGTAATCCGAGCCTTCTGCGGATTGGTATTTACACTTTCTATTTTTTCCGAGAAATCTGCCGGAAGAATAATATAGGCAGCATATCTTCCTTCTACAATCCCGTTTCTTGCACTTTCTAATGAAATAACCTCAAAATCCGTATGATTATATCCAAGCAGATCATTGGAATAATAGTTTCTTTCAGTATCGCCATCTTGCTTTGCAACACCTTCATCCAAATTCACAACTGCAATGATTTCAGTTTTTTGATCTGAAACTTTCCCTAACTTCTGCTCGACACCGGTGCCGGCATAAAAACATGCAAGCATAATTATGATAATGGCCATTCCTGCAGCAACTTGCCTTAATATATTCCGTTTCATCTGTTTTCGTTTTCCTCACACTTCATACCGCTCTGAATACAGTATTTTTAAGCAACAAAAAATCAGCTATTTTACGATTCAATGTAGTAATCAATAAATCTTTTGTCGTATTGTAGCTGATCTTGCCATAATTATCTATATTTATATCATAAACGGTTCATATACAACATAAACGGTAAAAAACTCAAATTCTCATCCGTAAGTATTCAACCATATTTCCGCTATAAACATCTTTCCCTCTTCTCTGAAAATTACGTTTCCTCCATATTTACTGCTTATCTCACGTATTGATGCTATTCCGTATCCATGCATGCATTGTTCCGGCTGTGTCGTTTTTAAGTCCGGATTATTCGACAATACAGATACAGGAATACTGTTCCTAATCGTAATCTTGATATATGATTTTTTTCTGGAAATTTCCAAATCAATCCTGGGATTATCAGAATCTTCACATCCATTCATGGCATTATCCAATAGATTGGAAAGCAGGATGCTCATATCCATTTCATCTATTTCTTTAAATTCTGTATTTAAAACAGCTTTTACATCAATTCCCTTTTCTCTGCAGGCCGAAAACTTTGTATTGATGACCGAATCTACAGCAACAGCTCCTGTTTGAATTCCCGTACAGATCAAGGGCAGCTTTTTTTGTAATATTGTTTCCAAATACTGTTTTGCCTCTTCCTGATCCCCACTTGCAAGCAGACTCGCTGCCGTCGTCAAATAATGCTTCAGATCATGCTGAAGGACTTTGGTTTCCTGATAACTTTTTTGTGCATTCTCTACAAATTGCTTCTGTAGCTCAAGATTCATCTTTGCAAGATTATATTTTTCTCTCAGACGGTTGCTGTTTTCCATTCGATTCAAAAGGACAAACAGCATGATATTCAGTAAAACAATGGAAAGAAACGCAAGTAAAATGTCAGATTCATCTATAGCCTCCTGCTTCGATATACGCCAAATTGTATTGGCAATATAAAAGGAAATAACGAAACATAAAATCTGAAGAAGCCATTGAAAGCTGAAAAGAGAGGACCCCTCTTTTCTTTTTAACTTAATTAAAACTTCACATACAATAAAGAAGGCAAATTTGCTAAAAAACAGTACCAAAATTCGTAATTCCCCACCGGAACTGCGAAGCACATTAACATTCTCTTTGGCGACGAAAGAAACAGCATATAAAACAATTCCATTTATGGGTAACAAAGTAAGCGTAGGTATCAATACTCCCAACAGCTTTTCAAAAATGCTACCTCTTTGAAATACAAAGGAATAGATTAAAATCAACAGCAGCATGATGATAATGGAGATGTTCTCCGCCCCTTCTCTCTGACTTAGAACAATATTATCAACTGCTAACAGAACAAATAATATTCCCGTTGTATAGTTTTTATAATCATTATTCCGAAATGGCAGCCATCGTTTCAAAAAACGCACAACGATGAAGCAATCTGCCAAAGATGCCAACCACTCTATGTAATATTTTTCCATCAGATGCTCCTCATAATCATTTCAAACTTTTTCATTACATCTTGAAATTTACTCCTGCTTAGCATAACCTTTTCTCCATCATCCAAAATTACTGTATCTTTTCGTATCGAATTGATGTAGTGGCCATTAACCAAATAACTTTTATGCGTCCGAACAAAACCGTATTTTTCCCATTGTTGTTCAAACTCTTTTAGACTCCCATAACAATTAAAAAAAACACCTTCTCTGGTATGAACCTTGATCCAGTGACCATAGATTTCAGCATATTTAATGTCCTTAATACTTATTGCCAAATCTCCATTCGGTGTATGCAGACAAACCGAATGTTTTTGAAATCGTATATGGATATACCTATTTAGTGCACATACAGCCTCCTCCAATTCAGAGTCTATATGATCTTTTCTGATAAACCGAAAAGGTTGAAATTGAAAGGAAGAATACACCAATTCATTATAAGCTGTCAGAAACAAAATAGGGATTGGATGATTTTGATTAATATACTCCGCTATTTCCATGCCACCCATTGCAGGCATATCAATATCAAGAAATACTGCATCAAAGCTTTCAAGCTCTTTTAAAAAATCATGTCCGTTACTATAACGCTTGATCACATATTCAACATCTAATTGTTTTAATATTACTTCTAATCTGCTCTGAAATGATTTCATAAACTTGAGGTTATCATCACAGATTGCAACTTTTATCACCCTATGTACACCTCGCTTGCTTTTCACATCATCTTCTTTATTATATCTGAAAATCCGTCAAAAAGGGGGAAAACGCACGAGTGTAGGGTTTTGGACATCTTACGTATCAAAAATCGTTTTTTCATATCATTGTCATCCAAAATTCCGCTCGTGCATTCGTATATTATCTATTCAATTAGTTTATTCTACTATTCTGTTATTCTTCTCCTTCCCTCATGAACTTTTCCTTAATCATTTTTTTATAAGTACGTCCAAATTTTATTTTTCCGTAATCACTTATTAGAATAATCTGATTATTTTTTAAATCAATGGTATTAATATAAGTTTGATTAACAATTACGTTTC
The DNA here is from genome assembly GCA_051877575.1 of Lachnospiraceae bacterium. GTDB lineage: Bacteria > Bacillota > Clostridia > Lachnospirales > Lachnospiraceae > UBA2882. The sequence continues at coordinate 16,561 of JBJEJA010000020.1, forward strand.
TGCTACACTGAAAAAAGCCTTTACTGCAAATATTATTTTTAAATTCTGACATTGTTTTGTAATAAAGTGTATTTTCTCCATATACGCTTTTAATTGTAATCTTTCTATTACTACACTCTATATAAACAATATCTCTGACCTTTACATCAACTATCTTGTCGCGATTCTCAAAATGCAAAATTTCATCCTTATCATACCTTTTTGCCATTTCCAATCCTTCTGTGACAATCTTCTCAATATCTCTATTATCAAAAGGCTTTTCTATATAGCGATAACAATGTAAATAATCATATGCATAAAGCTTCGAATCGGCAAATGCCGTAATAAATATAACCGGAGAAAACCGATAAGTATGCTCCTTTCTTATGTATTCCACAAATTCCAAACCTGAAGCATCGTCTCCATTATCTTCATCCAGGCAGATATCCACAATAAAAATATCTGTATCTCCATCAGACGCAAGCTTACATGCTTCTTCTGTGCATTTGCAGCAGCATACTTCCGATACATTATCCATTTTTTCAATAATATTCTTTAACTGGTCTGCACAATATTGATTGTCCTCAAGAACTAAAATTTTCCCCATTTTTTCATCATCACCTTATTGTTTTTTTCATAGCAGATCCCTATATTCATTTTATTCTCTTCCAATCATTTTGCAAGAGAAAATAAAACTCACGCCCTGCTAATCCATTCCCAATAAAACGTCCAGGACGCCATACACTTTCTCAGCTTCCCGTGCATTCAGTTTCGCCATTTTTTCTTCGTAATGGATCATGCGTGTATGATATCCTTTCTTCATTGTCCCATACAGCAGTTCATCTGCCGTCGCATTTAATTCATCTGCAATCACAATAAATGTTTCCATACTCGGAGTCCGCATGCCGCGTTCCAGCATTCCGATATAAGCAACACTTAAATTGGTTCTTTCAGCCAGCTGCTCCTGCGTCATCCCGCCGGCAATCCGTTTCTCTTTTATTCTTTTTCCCAAATCTGTTATGTCCATCAGTATTCCCTCTATACTATTTGTTTTTATTTAGTATAGATTGTTTCAAGATTTCCATACAGAAACAATTCGTATATTTTCTATACTTCTAGTTTTCTATCAAAACGCTGTAATCAGCTTATCAGCATAACAAAAGGCACAGTCTCTTCACAGAAACTGTGCCTTCCACATTTGTCTAAGGTTTTTCATAATAGAACGAATCTTTTCTTGCATATCCGATCTGCTTGTAATTGATGATCTGCTCGGTGCTGCCGATAAACAGGACACCCTTGTGGGTCAGTGAACGGTAGAACTTGGCGAATATTTCATCTTTTGCTTCTTCCGTAAAATAGATCAGCACATTTCTGCATATGATAAAGTGATAATCTGTCGGATAAGCATCTTTCAATAAATTATGTTTCTGAAACTTTACTCTGGCTTTAATCTCATCGGAAATCCGATAAGACGGACCTACCTTGGTAAAATATTTCTTTTTCAGATCTTCCGGAACCGATGCAATGCTTTTTTCATTGTACAGCCCGGCCTGTGCCTTTTCCAATACCTGATTGTCAATATCTGTTGCATAAATCGTGATCTGGTTGAGCGGCAGATGTTTTGACAATGCCATGACCAGAGAATAGGGTTCATCTCCGGTAGAGCACGCCGCACTCCAAATCTTCAGCTTTGGACCGAAGTCCCTGATCAGCTGCGGAATCACTTCCCTGTCCATATATGCCCATTGCTCCGGATTTCGATAAAATTCCGAAACATTGATCGTCAGATAATTGACAAACTCGTTAAATTTATCTTTGTTCGTACGAAGTAAATCTACATAAGGGGCATATCCGCTGATTCCGTTTTTTGCAATCAGTGTATCAATCCGGCGTTTCATCTGTTTTTCTTTATAACAGCTCAAATCGATGCTTGTCAGCTCATATACCGCCTTCTTAAACTGTTCATAATCAAACAAAGCCATTTTTACTCAGCACTTTCTTCGCTTTCTTCAGCAATTACTTTTTCAATATCAACGGAGACAACGTCTGCATCCTCATCCTCTGCTTCTTCGGCAGGATCGGGAGCAAGCAATGCTTTCATACTCAAGCTGATCTTCTTGTCTGCTTCGTTGAAATCAACGATCTTAGCCGTTACTTCATCTCCAACCTTTAACACATCCGAAGGTTTCTCAATGTGATCCTTGGAGATCTGGGACACATGCAACAATGCATCCACGCCGACTTCCAATTCCACAAATGCACCAAAGTCTGTCATTCTGGCAACTTTACCTGTTACGACATTGCCTACGGCGTATTTGCTTGCCGCATCCTTCCATGGATTGGAATCCTCAAATTTTAAGCTGAGGGCGATCTTGGTTCCGTCAATATCCTTAATCAGGACTTTTACGGTATCTCCTACTTTAAATACTTTCTTGGGATTCTCAACTCTTCCCCAGGACATCTCGGAAATATGAAGCAATCCGTCTGCACCGCCCAAATCGATAAATGCACCGAAATCTGTCACATTCTTAACAGTTCCTTCCACTACATCACCGATATGGATCTTTTCAAACAACTCTTTCTGCTGTTCTGCTTTCTTAGCTGCCAAAAGCTGTTTGCGGTCACCGATATATCTTCTTCTCTTAGGATTATATTCACTGATCACAAATTCGATTTCCTGATCTGCGTATTTGGACAAATCTTTCTCATATACATTGGATACGAGACTTGCGGGAATAAATACCCTGACTCCGTCCACTACGACGCTTAAGCCGCCTTCCAAGACCTGGGCAACTTTTGCCGTCAAAACTTCTTTGTTTTCGAAAGCTTCCTGAATTCTCTTATTTCCCTTCTCAAGAACCAGTCTCTTATAAGAAAGAAGAACCTGTCCTTCACCGTCATTGACTTTGATGATCTTAACTTCCAGCTTATCGTCAACATGCAATACGGTAGTCAGATCTACATTTGCTTCGTTTGTGTATTCACTTCTGGTAAGAATACCATCAGATTTATATCCAATGTCCAAAACAGCTTCTTCGGGTTTTACGGCAATGATTTTTCCCTCAACGACTTCTCCGTTTCTGATTGTTTTTAATGATTCTTCCAACATTTGTTCAAAAGTTAATTCTGACATAATTTTGAACCTCCTCAATTAATTTATTTGGGGTTGAAGCCCCCGCGGTAATTCCCACCAGTCGAGCCGAATCGGGTAATTCCATATTCAAATCATCCAGTGTCTGTATAAAAAAAGTGTTCTCACATTTCTCGCTGCAGATTTCAAACAGCTTCCGCGAATTGGAACTGTGAGTACCGCCTATCACTATCATGGCATCGACCTCGGCTGCAATCCGTGCAGCTTCCGTCTGTCTTTCCTCCGTGGCGTTGCAAATCGTATTTACAACATTTATATCATAACCTTTTTTAGAAATAATTTCAACTAATTCTTGAAATTTATTGTAGTTAAATGTCGTCTGAGAAACAACACATACCTTCTCATTCTGCGGCAGCCGGAGATTTTCTGCCTGCTCTGCTGATTCCACTACAATCGCCGGTTTTCGACACCAGCCTTTGATCCCTTCCACCTCCGGATGAGCATCATTTCCGATAATAATGATTTGTCTGCCTTCTCCGCTCTCTTTTTCCGCAATGCGGTGGATTTTTTTCACAAAGGGACAGGTAGCATCGATACATTCCAGTTCCTGTCTCGTCAGGATATCATAAATTTTTTTCGGAACCCCGTGGGAGCGGATCACGACGCTTCCCTCTTTGATTTTCATCAATTCTTCCACATTTTCTATGACCGTTACGCCTTTTTTCTCCAGATCGGATACAACGGTTTCATTGTGGATGATCGGTCCGAAGGTATAGATTTTCTTTCCGCTCTCGATCTGCTCATATACTTTTTCCACAGCGCGTTTTACACCAAAGCAAAATCCCGCTGTTTTTGCCAGTTTTACTTCCATCCTTTTCCTTTCCTGTCAGGCACGATCCGTCATGGAGACGATTTCTGTCACTACTTCCTCAATGGTCAGATCCGAGGAATCCAGCAGTATCGCATCATCCGCCTGCTTAAGCGGTGAAATTGCCCGGTTCATATCCCGTTCATCCCGCTCAATAATGTCTTTTTCGATTTGGTCAAAATCACAAGCCACTCCTTTGGCGGTCAGCTCATCATATCTGCGTTTCGCACGTACTTTGGAGCTTGCGGTCAGATATACCTTGACATCCGCATTCGGCAGCACACAGGTGCCGATATCCCTGCCATCCATGATGACATCTGCCGTTTCCGCCAGCTTTTGCTGTAAAGAAACCAGTTTTTTGCGTACATCACCGTTGACGGAGCTGGCCGATGCCATATTGCCCACTTCTTCTGTCCTGATTAATCCATTGACATTTTCTCCGTTCAGCAATACAACCTGCTCTCCATCAATATATCGGATGGTAATATCCGCATCCTCACATGCCCGGCTGATTGCCGCGCCATCCTCTGCCGGAATTCCTTTTCTGAGAATATGCAGTGCCATGGCACGATACATGGCTCCCGTATCCACATAAATAAATCCCAACTGTTTTGCAATCTTTTTTGCAATGGTGCTTTTTCCTGCCCCTGCAGGACCGTCTATTGCAATGCTGTAGCTCATAGTATTTCCTCTTTTCTCTATCCGGTCTTTGATTCTGCTTTCTTGTTCACCGATAGCATTTTTTTCTGTTTTACGGTCAGACAACCGACTTTCCCGCCAGGTGTCCCGTGGACCATGCAATCTGGAGATTATATCCTCCGGTCAAAGCATCCACATCGATCAATTCTCCGGCAAAATAAAGGCCCGGTACGATCTTCGACTCCATGGTGGAAGGATTGATATCTTTCACGCTGACTCCGCCTTTCGTCACAATGGCTTCCTGATAATCGGAAGTCCCTGTGACCGTCATGGGAAGCGCTTTGATGATCTCTGCAAATGCAGTTCTCTCCGCCTTACTGATTCCGCATACTTTTTTGTCCGGGTCGATGCCGGATAAAGCGATCATAACCGGTATCAGCCTTGCCGGGAACAAACTGCCCAAAGCGTTTTTAAACTGTTTCTGATGATTTTCATCGAATTCCCGAAGAAGGCGTTTTTGCAATTGTTCCATGGTCAACGCCGGCTTTAGGTCGATGAAAAGCTGTAATTCGTTATCCGCTGCTAATTGATTGATATAGCTGGCGGCACTTAAGATCAAAGGTCCGCTGACACCGTAATGGGTAAAAAGCATCTCTCCGAATTCTTCGTAGAGCACCTTTTTTCCGTTCTTGACGGTAACCGTTACATTTTTTAACGATAAGCCCATCAAGTCTCTGCACCAGGTTTCTTTTATCCTCAAAGGAACCAGTGCCGGATAGCAGTTTACCATCTTATGTCCGCTCTCTCCGGCCATCCTGTGACCGTCCCCGGTAGAACCGGTAGAAGGATAAGAAAGTCCTCCCGTCGCCAGAATAACCGCATCCGCCGGATATACTCTGCCCTTTTCGTCGCACACACCGGTAACGCGGTCCTCTATGATCAGCCTTTCCACTCTGGTATGGAGTCTGACCTCCACCTCAAGCTGACGAAGCTTTTTTTCCATAGTCTTAATCACATCGGAAGAATGATCCGAAACCGGAAACACTCTGTTTCCCCGCTCTGTCTTTATTTTTAACCCGTTTTGTTCAAAGAATTCCATGCACGCGTGATTATCAAATCCATACAATGCACTGTATAAAAACTTTGGATTGGTCACAATGCTTTCAAAAATCTGTTCCATGTCGGAAGCATTGGTCAGATTGCAGCGTCCTTTTCCGGTAATGAAAACCTTTTTCCCCAGCTTTTCATTTCTCTCCAGAAGCGTTACTGTATGGCCGTTTTCCGCCGCCGCTACAGCCGCCATCATGCCTGCGGCGCCGCCTCCCACAACAACAACTTTACTCATATTCTTCCCTCGTCAAAGGATTGTGCAGTACCGGTTCCTCATCGATGAAGTTGATTTCGTCATTCAGATATACCTGATAATTGCCCCAGACCTTTTCCAGTTCTTTCAAGTTATCCGTTACCTGCTCCGGTTTTCTCAGACAAAGTGCGACTACCAGTGCATTGATCAGGCTCAGAGGTGCCACAAGAGAATCTACGATGGACACCATATCACTTCTTGCACAGAGGTTGCAGGAAGAATATAAATTCATGGGTGAATGTACGGAATCCGTAATGGCAATGACTTTGGCATTCCGATCGTTGGCGAACTCCATTGCTTTCAGTGTACGCATGGAGTATCTCGGGAAGCTGATCCCGATTACGACATCATTTTCATCCACTCTGATCATCTGTTCAAACAATTCCGTAACGGATGTGGTTCTGACCAGGATAACATCTCCTCTGATCATGGTCAGATAAAAGCTCAGGAAATCAGCCAAAGGTTCACAGCTCCGCAACCCGACCACATAAACATGTTTGGCCTCCAGAATCGTATCCACCGCTGCTTCAAAGGCTGCTACATCCACGTTTTGCAGCGTATCGGCGATTTTTTCGATGTCCGCATTAAGCACACTGGTCAAAATCTCGGACTGAGTGCTTTTCCCGTATTTCATGCCTACCTTTGCCACGCTGTTCCACTCGTTTTTCACCCATGCTTCCAATGCATGCTGAAACTCCGGGTATCCGTCAAATCCCAATCCCGAAGCGAAACGCACAACCGTGGACTCGCTGATTTCCACTTCTTTGCCCAGCTGTGCGGCAGTCATGAAAACAGCCTGGTCGTAATGATCCATAATATAGGTTGCGATTTTTTTATGGCTTTTGCTCATCTTTTCATAACGCTCTTTGATCAGCGCTATGATATCTGCGTTTTCTGCCCTGTTTGTCTCTTCTGCCATGATTGTTCCCTCTTGCTATTATCCCAAAAATCCGTCATAACTCCGACACCGTCACTATTTACTGCATTCTTTTATTTTATAAATGATGCGTATGACGTTTCCAGCAATGCTTCCGTTTCTTTCATGGAAAGGTCATAATCACCGGTCATCATCATACATGCCGCGCCATGGATAAAGATCCACATTTTCATAAAAATATCGCTGGGATCTTTGGCTCCCTGTGCCTTCGCCTTGGCAATTTCCTGATGCAGCGCATTGGTCTTTCCGTTTAAAATACCGAACAGGGACGCATTACATCTTTTTTCTTCCATAAACAACATCCGAAACATCTGCGGCTCCTTTGCTGCAAACTCAATATACGCCATTCCGAGATTGGCAAAAGGAACCTTGCTTTCTCCCTGATATGTTCCGTAAAAATCCGAAAAATACGCTACCGCTTTCTGATATACCTCGTCGTACAGCTCGTCCATATTGCTGTATACGCGGAAAATCGGCTGTGTGGAACATCCTGTTCTGGATGCCAGTTTTCTGGCTGTCACTTCCGTCAGCCCTTCTTCTCTCGCCATATCAAAAGCACTGTTGATTAACATTTCTTTGGTAATACTGATTTTTCTGGCCATTGCTGCAACCCCTTTTCTTTTGCATCGTTTACTGTTCCGATCATACAAATGATAACATATGTTATGTTAGTATAAAAAGAGAGATTTGTCAAGTTTCCACATATTCCATCAATCTTTCATAGATGTCCGGATGTTCTTTTTTCATGCGGACAGGTGTCATATTTTTGTCCACAAAGCAATGTGAGGTTTCGCCGGTGGCATGTACTTTGCCCGTTTCCGGGTCGGTTACCTCGTACTGCACATAAAATTTCACTCCCGTAAAGCGGGTCAGTTTTAATCGTATCCGGAACTGTTGTCCAAAGCGCATGGCGAATTTATATTCGCAGGAAGCCGATAGTACGGGAATCAATATCCCTTCTTCCTCCATTTTACTGTAAGGGATCCCGATTTGACTAAGAAAGTCAATTCTCGCCTCCTCAAACCAGCGGATATAATTGGAATGATGGACAATTGCCATTTGATCCGTTTCATAATAGGCTACTTTTCTTGTATAAGGTATGGTTTCTTTCCTCATTGTTTTCCCCTGTTCTTATAAATAATACCTGCCTTTTTCAGGTCCCGGCTCCATTAAATCTTATCTCTTATCGGCTTTTCCGTCAATATAAAACCCCAGGCGACACATCGTGTATCGTCTGGGGTATCATCGGCTTCAATACCGTTTACGGTTTATACCGGATAAGCACCGTTCTTTGTATCGGCCTGTGTTAAATCAACTTTTTCTTCCTGAGCCTTGCGGTATTTGAAGAAATCTACCGCTACCTGAGGGAATAATGCGTAGGACAATACATCCTCATCACTCTTAGCCCATTCTTTGCACTCTTCTTTGAGTTTATCCCATTCGGGCTCTAATAAGTCAGCGGGACGGCAGGTAATAACTTCTGCATCTCCGATAACCTTTTTCTGAACCTCGGGATTGAACGGTTTTACGGTTTCACCATACTTACCGCTCAACAGGTCTTTGGTCTGTCCGGTAGCCATCTTGTAAGGCTCACCCATCAGGACATTCATAACTGCCTGTGTACCGACGATCTGTGAAGAAGGTGTTACAAGCGGAGGCTCACCGAAGTCTTTACGTACCCTCGGGATTTCTTTTAATACTTCATCGTATTTATCTTCCGCATTCTGCTCTTTCAACTGGCTGACCATGTTGGAAAGCATACCGCCGGGTACCTGATATAATAAGGTCTTGATATTTACGCCCATTACCTTCGGATTTAAGAGACCGGATTTTAAGCACTCTTCTCTGTAAGGAGCGAAGTAGTCGGCGATTTCAGCCAACAGATCCTGATCTAATCCCGTATCGTATTCGGTTCCCCTGAAGGTCTCAACCATAACTTCTGTTGCAGGCTGGGATGTACCGAGTGCGAAAGGACTCATAGCGGTATCGATGACATCAACACCGGCTTCTACTGCCTTTAAGTATGTCATACTTGCTACACCGGAAGTATAGTGTGTATGCAACTGGATCGGAAGTTCTGTAGCGCTCTTTAATGCAGTTACCAGTTTGGTAGCTTCATAAGGAACCAACAGACCTGCCATATCTTTGATACAGATGGAATCGGCACCCATATCCTCGATTCTCTTTGCAATGTCCATCCAGTACTGCTCTGTATAAGCATCACCTAATGTATAGGATAATGCGATCTGTGCATGACCGCCTTCTTTTTTGCAGGCTTTTACTGCTGTCTCAAGGTTACGAAGGTCATTTAAACAGTCAAAGATACGGATAATATCGATACCGTTTGCGATAGACTTCTGAACGAAATGCTCTACCACATCATCTGCGTAGTGACGATATCCCAATACGTTCTGTCCTCTTAATAACATCTGTAACTTTGTGTTTTTAAATCCATCTCTTAATTTTCTAAGTCTCTCCCATGGATCTTCTTTTAAGAAACGAAGAGATGCATCGAATGTGGCACCACCCCAGCATTCTACTGAATGATATCCGACTTTATCCATCTTATCAACGATGGGAAGCATCAATTCGGTAGGCATTCTGGTAGCAATCAGAGACTGGTGTGCATCACGTAAAATAGTTTCTGTAATTTTAACAGGTTTTGCCATTACTTTTTCCTCCATATTTTTATTTCAATCAAATTTCAACTTAGAATACTCCGAAAATAGCCATGAATGTACCGGCCGCAACCGCAGTACCGATAACGCCGGCTACGTTAGGTCCCATAGCGTGCATTAACAGGAAATTGGTAGGATCTGCTTCCGCACCGACTTTCTGGGATACACGTGCTGCCATAGGAACGGCGGATACACCTGCGGAACCGATCAACGGGTTTACCTGTCCCTTTGTCAGTTTGCACATCAGCTTACCAAAGAGTACACCTGCTGCGGTACCGAATGCAAATGCGATCAGCCCCAATAAAACAATCTTTAATGTATCTTTATTTAAGAATGCTTCAGCACTTGTAGTCGCACCTACGGATGTACCAAGCAGAATAACGACAATATACATCAAAGCATTGGATGCTGTTTCTGTCAGCTGTCTTACCACACCGGACTCTCTGAATAAGTTACCAAGCATCAGCATGCCAACCAAAGGAGCGGTTGTGGGAAGAATCATACATACCACGATTGTAACAATGACCGGGAAAAGGATCTTCTCCAGTTTGCTGACAGGACGAAGCTGTCCCATTTTGATCTTTCTTTCTTCTTCGGTGGTGAACAGTTTCATGATCGGCGGCTGGATGATCGGTACCAGTGACATATAAGAATATGCTGCTACGGCGATCGGTCCTAACAATGCCGTCTGTCCCAGTTTACCTGCCAGGAAAATGGAGGTAGGACCGTCGGCACCACCGATAATGGAAATAGCTGCTGCTGCCTTATCATTGAAGCCCAATGCAATGGCTCCGAAGTAAGCTGCAAAAATACCGAACTGTGCGGATGCACCTAATAAAAAGCTCTTTGGATTGGCAATCAACGGACCGAAGTCGGTCATGGCACCTACACCCATAAAGATCAGGGAAGGTAAGATTGCCCATTCATCCAGTAAATAGAAATAATACAGTAAGCCGCCGGCCGCATCTTCACTAATAGGTGCCATAATATCCGGATAGATATTAACCAACAGCATACCGAAAGCTATCGGTGTCAAAAGCAACGGCTCAAAGCCTTTGGCGATAGCCAGATAAAGGAATACACAAGCAACAAGGATCATAACATAATTTCCCCAAGTCAGATTGAAGAACGCTGTCTGATGTATCAGATTGCTTAATGTACTTGAAATATAATCCATCTTGTTGACCTCCTGTTTTATTTACAAACATATATCGCTTGTATTAGTTTAATGTAGCAAGTACTGCACCTGCTTCAACAGGATCTCCGACATTTACATTAATGCTTGCAACTGTTCCGTCTTCGGGAGCTACCTGAGGGATTTCCATCTTCATAGCTTCCAGGATCAATACAGTGTCACCTTTTTTCACTGCCTGGCCGACGCTTGCTTCTACTTTGAATACTTTACCTGCTGCACCTGCTTCGATCTTGATGCTGCCTGCCGCACCGCTCGCTGCGGGAGCTGCTGCTGCTACGGGAGCTGCCTTAGGTGCTGCTTTGGGAGCTGCCTTGGGTGCTGCTGCGGGAGCACCTGTGGATGCGCCTTCTTCTACTACTACGTCATATACGTTTCCATTTACGGTAATGGTATAATTTTTCATTTTACATATCCTCCTATATTAGGCTCTCTGCCACTTATTTGTATTTGCTCTCTTAATACTTCTTACGACAAAACCGTCAGTACTTGCCGCACCTTCGCTTGCTGCAATCGCTGCCGCAATAACAGCAACCAGCTCCGTATCATCGGAAAGCTCCTCTTTTTCAATAATCTGTGCAATTGTATTGTCAACTGCCTGTTCTGTTTTTACTTTTTTCTTAGCTTTTTTGTCAGCAATGGATTTCTCAATCTTCGGAATAATGCCGAATGCCATGATGATAAACATGATCAGAATCAGAACAATGAATACAGTACCCATACCGAGCAGTGTATTTAATGCTGCCTTTTTCATCTTCTCTCCCAATGTGTAATTGGGGCTGATCATCATATCGGGAATCAGCAATGCATCCTCGGAGTAATAAAGCTCTACCTGTGCATCGCGTTCCGAACCGTCTACTGTGGCATAGATCGTAAACTCTGTTGCTGTACCTTCTGCTCTGACAGAGCCTTCAATAACACCGTTATATGTTCCGATCTCTTCCTTTGCAGCTTCCCATGAAGCACATGCCGTAGGGAACATTTTGTCAATACTCTGATCAGAATACATCTCCTGAAGCTGTTTTCCTGCTTCATCTACGCAATTCTGAGTTACTGCATTATCAAGCGTTTCAAAAATCCACCGGGTGTTGGACTCAACCTGTTCCTGTGTATAGGGAAATACTTCTTCTTCCACATTGCCGCAGGCGGTCATTCCGAAAACACAGCCTGTAAGAGCTAAGACTAACAAGAATTTTTTCATATCTTATATCATCCTTTCTTATACAGTTCCATGTTTTTTAGCGGGACGTTCATCTCTCTTTGTGAAGAGCATTTCGAATGCACCGATCACATATTTTCTGGTATCGGCTGCTTCTACAATCTGATCAACATATCCTCTCTTAGCTGCTCCTGCCGCACTGGTCTGATCCTTTGCGTACTCCGCTGCTTTCTCAGCAATCACATCGGAACCCTGTCCGTCATACATGATCTGTGCTGCAGTCTTCGCATCCATAGCACCGATCTGTGCCGTAGGCCAAGCCATTGTAATATCTGCGCCGATTGCTTTGGAATTCATTGCAACGTAAGCGCTTCCCATAGCCTGTCCGATCACAACATTTACCTTCGGTACCGTTGCGTTGGCGAATGCATATGTAAGTTTTGCAACCGCTTTTGCGATTTTCTTTTCGGAACATACAGTTGCTTCAAATCCTTTTACATTGGTCAGGGATAATACCGGAATATTGAAAGCATCACAGAAGTTAATGAAATCGGCAGCTTTTTCACAGCCCTTTGCCGTTAATACCGCATCAAACTTCTCTGTTACTTTGCCTTCCTCGTCACAAACTTCGGTACGGTTTGCAACAGCACCTACTGTCATGCCGTTTAATTTGATGAAGCCTGTTACCATATCCTTTGCATAATCTGCTTTCGTCTCAAAGAAAGCATTGTCATCGGCGATCACGCTCAATGCAATGGATGTGTCACCTACGCAGTTAGCCAGTTCAGCGGATGCGCGGTTTAAATCATCCGTGCACTCAACGTAAGATGCATCATCCTCATTGTTGCCCGGAAGCATGGATACCAAAGTTCTGATCTGTGTCAGGATCTCTGCTTCATCAGCAACCACATCAACGATGCCTGCCTCAGCACTCTGGAAAGCTGCCGCTGCGGTATCGCATTTCTCAGCATAATTTCCGTCCAATGCATTGGGGGAATTTACAAACAATTTTGCCTTTGTGCCTTCCATAAAGGTAAAATCGGTCAATGTAGGGATCATGGCAAGTCCGCCGCCACATGCTCCAAAGATTGCAGTAATCTGTGGAATCACACCGGAAGCCAATGTCTGTTTCATGTAGATTTCTCCAAATGCATTTAATGCATCCGTTGCTTCCTGCAGTCTAAGTCCGGCAGAATCGATCAACCCGATTACAGGTGCACCCATCTTTAATGCCAGATCATAGAGGTTGGCAATTTTCTTTGCATGCATCTCGCCAACAGTTCCGTTCAGCACGGAAGCGTTCTGGCTGTAAACATACACAAGATTGCCGTCAATCACTCCGTAGCCGGTAATAACACCATCTGAAGGAGTTTCAGTTTGTTTCAGGTTAAAATCGGTTGCTCTTGCTGTAACTGCCGCGCCGATTTCAACGAAACTGTTGTCGTCGAGTAAAGCTGCAATTCTTTGACTCGCTTGTGAAGAATTACTCATTTTTCAGACCTCCATTTTATATTAATTAAAAGAATAACGATTTTTGCGGATGGGCAGAGTAAACCCACTACCGCATCGTTAGAAGTATAACATAGAATTTAAAGTCAGGCTAGATGAAATTTGCATTTTTTACAGTATTTTAGCGGATTTTTCTCTTTCATTTCCATTCCGTTCCGTACAGAAACAGGTTGACCAGACGGGTCAGGCAATATTGATACGTGTATTTTTCCATATCCCCTGCCGTTTCAATAGGAACCATCGAGTAAATTTCTCCGTTTATGAACACCTTTTCATATCCGACGATTTCTCCGCTTTCCACAGGTGCTTCCAGCTCTTCTTTTAATTCCACCTCCACATCTACCGTATCCCAATCCGCCAGCAGCAGATTGATGTCCTGCCAATCCATTGAAAGCGGCACCCGGTCCTCCACACCCTCTGTAACCGCAATCCACTCCGGAATCTCCTCTTTTTCGATATTTCTTTGACTGTAATCCTCTATTCCCAGCTGCATCAACGCCCGCGTATCGGACCATTTATAATCTTTATGAGGCGGCCATCCGCTGGCAAGCACTACGGAAACGAGTGTGCGGTCTTCTTTTTTTACCGCTCCCACGAAACAATATCCCGCCCGGTTCGTAAATCCCGTCTTGATACCGATTGCACCATCCATCATGCTTAAAAACCGGTCTTTGTTGCTGACCTGAAAAGTCCTGCCGCTCTGCAATTCGGAAAACTGATAGGTTTGGGTTCCCACAAGTGCCACAAACAGGCCATTCCGAATGGCGTAGGCTGCTATTTTTGCCAGATCGTATGCCGTCGTGGAGTGCACTTTATCCCCTTTTACGGCATCCAGCCCGTTGGGCGTAATAAAATATGTATTCTCGCAGCCAAGATCCCTTGCTTTCTGATTCATCATTTCGGCAAACCCCTCTACGCTGCCTCCGATATGCTCCGCGATGGCGACAGCGGAATCGTTGTGGGATTCCAGCATCAGTGAAAACAGCAGATCTTTTAATTTATAGGTTTCTCCCTCTTTCATTCCCAGACGCACCTTGGGCATGGATGCCGCATAAGCGGAAACGGTTACCCTGTCCTCCAGATTTCCGTACTCCAAAGCCAGAATAGCGGTCATGATCTTGGTCGTGGATGCCATGGGCAGCACTTCATAACCGTTTTTTTCATACAGGACACGGTCGTTGGTGGCATCCATCAACAATGCCGCCTTGGCATAAAGTCTCAGTTCTTCCCGCTCAATTCCCGTCTCTTCTTCCGTTGTTTCCTGTGTCTGCGCCCTGACGGGGACAACCTGCCGTTCCGTCAAATTCACAGTCGTAAAATGCAGCAAAAAAAAGCACAGAAAAAAGATCCCCTTTCTTCTTGTGCTTTTCCATTGTCTGTTCCGCATATGCTTTTCCTCGCACCGCTTTTTAACAGTATATTCGCATTTTTCTTTAAATATCCAACTTAAGTTGTACCTCTTTTTCTGCCTGCTCCCGAAACTCTTCCATTCTGTCGGTATTCATCTGCGGGAGTTCCTCCAAACTGGTCACACCAAAGCTTCTCAAAAACTGCTCTGTCGTTCCGAAAAGCAACGGTCTTCCCGGTGCATCCAGACGGCCGACTTCCATGATGAGATCAAAATCCAACAGTCTGTTTACCGCATGGTCGCAGCTGACGCCGCGAATTTTTTCAATTTCGATTTTCGTTACCGGCTGCTTATATGCAATAATCGATAAGGTTTCCAGCAAAGAATCTGTCAACGTATATTTCCTCGGTGCGGAAGCAATTTTGATCAGCCATTCGTACATTTCCGCCTTGCTGCACATCTGATAAGCCCCATCCAGTTCCATCAGGGTAATGCCGCGGTCTTCGGCATTATCATATTCCGCTTTCATTTCCTCAAGCAATGCTTTTACCTCTTTGGCAGGCACATCCAAAACCTGTGAAAGCCTTGCTATCTCCACGGACTCGCCCATGGTAAACAATACCGATTCCAAAACGGCCTTCATTTTTTCTTTTTCCACCTATGCTGCCTCCTTTGAGGTAATATAAATATCTCCGAATGCCTCTTCCTGTTCGATCAGGATTTCCCCGACCTTCATCAGCTCCAGAATCACCATAAAAGTCACGATCACTTCCATCTTGGAATGCTGCTTTTCCAGCAGATTTCGGAAACTGCACTTTCTTTGGAGACGGATATAGTCATGGACATAAATCATCTTGGCATCCATATCCACTTCATCTTTTTCAATCTTGCCGAAATTGGATCTGATGGGATCGATCTTGTCCTCGCGGCGCTTCATCACGGACTCGAATATTTCTCTCAGTCCGGCCAGATTCACCTCGCCGATCAGCTGCTCATAATCCACGGGCGGCGTGTATTCAGCCACTTCCTTTGGCATTGTTTTATGTTTAAACCAGACCTTGTCCGCATCCATCTGCCGGTCCTTTAATTCATAAGACATATATTTATACATCTTATATTCCAGCAGTTTTTCCACAAGTTCTGCCCTCGGGTCTTCTTCTTCTCCGTCTTCGTTGACTTCCTTCGGCAATAACATTCTGCATTTAATATCAATCAAGGTTGCCGCCATCACAAGGAATTCGCTCATCACGTTCATATCTTCCCTGTGCATCTGCCGGATATAATCCAGATACTGGTCGGTAATATCCACGATAGGAATGTCATAAATATCCACTTTATTCTTTTCGATCAGGTGAAGCAACAGATCCAGCGGACCTTCAAACACCTGTAACTTAACCTCTAAAGACATTGTTATCCCTCTCACTCTTTTCGTGCCAGTTCATAATACTACATCTTGGGTTTAATTGCAAGAGGTTAACTAGATATTGTTTGCATTTCTATCTGTGATTATGCTTTCCGCTCCGGAGTCAGGGTGATTTCAATCAGTTCTCCCGGATTGAGGAAACGCAGAGGCAGGGTGTGCGTTCCGAGGCCTCTGCTCAAAATCATTGTAGTCCGGTTCTGTCTGAACAGGCCTCCGTCATATTTGGGAAACAGCCGGAGCGTCGGTGAAATAACCCCACCCAAAAACGGCAGTCTGGCAATTCCCCCATGAACATGTCCCGAAACCACCAGATCCGGTCCGTATTCGGCATACACGGGAAAGTATGCCGGATTGTGGGCAATGAAAATGTGATACTTTTCCCGGTCCGGTGTTCCCAGTTTTTGTTCCAGATAGTCTTTTGTCATCCGCGGCGCATGAAACTTTTTATAGTATTCCCGGTCAATTTCCAAACCGCAAATCACAACGTTTTCTTCTTTCAGCAGAATCCGGTCGTTGTGAAGGCGGATCAGATTCGGATGTGTTATGGCATTTTCAAACCGCTCTGACATATCCTTGTATTTTTCCGGATAGATTGCCATACGGTATTCATGATTGCCGCTTCCGTAATACACCGGGTAACGATCGGCCAGTTTCCTGATAAAAGAAACCGTTTCATCGAAGTTTTTCCCCGGTTTTGCCGTTATCATATCTCCCGCGATCAAAATCCCGTCCGGGTTCAGCTCTTCTATTTTGCGAAGCAGTTTTTCATTGTCTCTGCCAAAGCTCTTTCCGTGAAGATCCGACAACAGGATAAAACGACAGTCTTTTTTTAGTTTCTCTCCGGTCAGCGCATATTTTCTGACCACAAAGCGGTGGACATCACAAATGACAACCACCGCTATCACACAGATTATTATGATCAAAAACATTAATATTTTCATATCATATACCCTTTTTATCATCCGACGCTTTCATCAGATCAGATAAATTCTCCAAATCATTTTCAGATAGTCTATGTATTTTGCTTCTTTGATATCCTCACTGTAAAGTATATTGACACTGCCGATCTTATTTCCGTCCAAAAAATAAATGGCTTCCCCTGCAACTTCTCCTGCCGTTATGGGTGCCTGATGCTCATCCTTCAGCCGGATTTCCTTGGTAATCCGGTCCAGGTCTCTGCCCGCAACATCCAGATAGGAAAACTGTTCCTCGTATTCCAAACCGACCTCTTCTTCCACACCGCCCATTACTTTAGCCGGAAGCAGATCGTCCTGATGGGGATCCTGATAGATCCGGCTGACGGAAAACCCGTATTGCAAAAGCTTCATGGCATCCTCGAAACGTACTTTATAATCCGGTGCCGCCATCACGACTGCGATCATATCAATGCCGTCCTTGTTGGCAGTTGCGGAAAGGCAGTATTTTGCGGAGCTGGTGGAACCTGTCTTTAATCCCGTGGTATAAGGATACTGTTTTAACAGCTTATTGGTGCTGCTCAGAGTAAAGGTCGAGCTCCCCCTTGCCGTTGTATGCGTAATATCTTCCATCCATATCATGGTATAGTCATAAACCTGCGGATATCTGGTGATCAATTCCCTGGACATAACCGCCACATCCCTGGCACTGGTAATATGGGTATCTGAATCCGTCAGGCCGCAGCAGTCTTCAAAATGCGTCGCCGTCATATTGAGCCTTGCCGCCTCTTCGTTCATCATTTGCACAAATGCCTCTTCGCTGCCCGCAATATGCTCTGCTATGGCTACCGCCGCATCGTTTCCGCTGGCAACCGCAATGCATTTGATCAGCGTATCCACGGTCTGGATTTCTCCTTCTTCCAAAAACACCTGGGAACCTCCCATGGATTTTGCATGGGCGCTGGTCATTACCTGATCATCCAGGTGAATCTGCCCTTTTTCCAATGCCTCAAAGGTCAGAAGCAGCGTCATAATCTTGGTAATACTCGCCGGTTTTAAAGGAGCATCCGGATCTTTTTCATAAATGACAGTTCCCGTTGATGCTTCCATCAGGATGGCCGAAGGAGCCGCAATATCCAATACCGCAGCATTCTGTCCGCTCTGTTCCTGCCCGGACGTTTCCGTTTCAGTGGGCATTACCGCTCCGCCCACCGATGTTACCAACACCATAAAACAGATCTGGAAGCTTAAAAACATCATAAACAATTTCTTCATGCCGAAACCATCTAACTTTTATTACTACTATCATAATAAAAGAGACGGCAAATTATGCCTGTTACAGCCAAAAGAAATTGAGAGATTAATGAAATCTGATTTTGATATAATCCTTAATGACTTCTATGCATTCATCCTGTGTCAGTTTGGAGCTGTCCAGACAAAGATCATAATTTCTGGCATCATACCATGTATTTCCCGTATGGTATTTATAATACTCCGCCCTGTATTTATCGGTCTTGGCAATATACTTTTCCACTTCTTTATCGGGATATCCCAAACGTTCTTTGGCACGCATCATACAATAATCCTTCGGTGCATGAACAAAAACACTGACCACATTTTTCATATCCTTCAGGACATAATCTGCACAACGCCCGATAATCACACAGGATTCTGTTTCTGCCAGCTGTTTGATGATCTTTGCCTGATAATTAAACAAATTATCATTGGATGTAAAATCATCATCATCCGGCGGTATCAGCTGCCCCTGATAAACATTTTTCGTGATCCGGAAGATGGGGCTTTTTTTCAATTTTTCATCCACTTTGCCAAACATTCCCTCGGAAATACCGCTTTCATCGGATGCCAGCCTCATCAGTTCCCGGTCATAACAGCTGATGCCCATATTCTCGGCAAGCGCTTTTCCCAATGTTTTTCCGCCGCTGCCGTACTGTCTTGCGATTGTAATAATCACCTTTTCCATTTACCTAACCCCCTTTTTGCTATTCACCCAGATACGCCTTCTTGATAGAATCATCATTCATCAGTTCTTCCGCTTTTCCTTCCAGAACGATTTTCCCCGTCTCCAGTACATAGGCCCTGTCCGCAATGGAAAGTGCTTTTTTGGCATTCTGCTCTACCAGTAACACCGTAGTCCCCGCTTCACTGACCTTCTGGATAATATCAAAAATCTCATTTACAAAAATCGGCGATAAGCCCATGGACGGCTCATCCATCAGGATAATGCCGGGGTTGCTCATCAATGCCCTTCCCATGGCAAGCATCTGCTGCTCGCCGCCGCTTAAAGTTCCCGCCATCTGGTTTTTCCTCTCCTCCAGTCTTGGGAAACGATCATAAACCGTCTGGAGAGAATTCTGTATCTCTTCCTTATCTTTTCGGGTATAGGCTCCCATTAAAAGATTTTCATATACCGAAAGCTGTGCAAACACTCTTCTGCCCTCCGGTACATGTGCCATCCCCAGGGACACGATCTTGTGTCCGGGAATTTTGGTAATATCTTTTCCTTCAAACACAACCGTTCCCGACGAAGGTTTTAACAAGCCGGATATGGTATGCAGCGTCGTTGTCTTTCCCGCTCCGTTTGCACCGATCAA
This sequence comes from Lachnospiraceae bacterium, assembly GCA_051877575.1. Taxonomy (GTDB): domain Bacteria; phylum Bacillota; class Clostridia; order Lachnospirales; family Lachnospiraceae; genus UBA2882. The sequence continues at coordinate 36,273 of JBJEJA010000020.1, forward strand.
TGCGATGACTTCACCTTTATTCACTTCAAAACTGATGCCCTTTATGGCCTCTATCACACCATAATGCACATGCAGATCTTTTACTTCCAACATTGCCATGACACTTGCCTCCTACTCTCCCAGATATGCTGTAATAACCTCATGATTATTCAGCACTTCCGAGGTATCACCCTGCGCCAGCACTTCACCGAAATTCAGCACGGTCAGTTTTTCACAGATACCGGATACCAGTTTCATATCATGCTCGATCAGCAGGATTGTCATATCAAAATGATCTCTGACGAAGCGGATCGTATCCATCAGTTCTTTCGTCTCATTGGGGTTCATGCCCGCCGCAGGTTCATCCAGCAGCAAAAGTTTGGGTTCCGTGGCTAACGCTCTTGCAATCTCCAGTTTTCTCTGCTGGCCATAAGGCAGGTTCGCCGCCATATATCCCGCATATCCGTCCAGTTCAAAGACCTTTAACAGTTCCAACGCCTTTTCATCCATTTCTTTTTCCACTTTATAATATCTGGGAAGCCTGAGTATTCCCTCCAACGTGGAATAATGGTAATGATTATGCAGTGCAACTTTTACGTTGTCCAAAACGCTCATATCCTTAAACAGCCGGATGTTCTGAAAAGTTCTGGCAATGCCGTCTTTGCTGATCTCAATCGACTTTTTCCCTGTAATGTTTACACCGTCCAGTATCACGGTTCCCTCATCAGGCTTGTAAACTCCCGTCAACAGATTGAACACGGTAGTCTTCCCCGCCCCGTTGGGACCGATCAGGCCATACAACTGCCCCTTTTCTATGGTAACTTCAAATGCATTTACCGCCTTTAAACCGCCGAAGGAAATGCCTAAGTTTTTTACTTCCAACAATGCCATATCTTACGCCTCCCCTTCTTTTGCTTTTTTATGTCTGCCAAAACGTGCAGATATTTTTTCTCTCATCTCTCTTGCCTTGGGGCTCCAGTTAAACAACATCATGGCAATGAGCACAACCGCATAGATCAACATACGGTAATCATTCAGTCCGCGCAGCAATTCCGGCAACAGCGTAAGAATGACCGCCGCAATAATGGAGCCGCGCATATTGCCGATACCGCCCAGCACAACAAATACCAAAATCATAATGGACATGTTGTATCCGAAGTTTTTGGGAAGCGCCGTCAAAGTATTCAGATTATGTGCATACAGTGCGCCGCCCACACCTGCCAGGGATGCGGAAACGGTAAATGCGATCAGCTTGTATTTTGTTACATTGATTCCGATACTCTCTGCCGCAATCCGGTTATCCCTGATAGACATGATCGCCCGTCCCGTCCTGGAATTTACCAGATTTGTCACAATGAAAAATGTGATCAGGATCAGGATAATGCCGATGGTAAAACTGGAATCATGCGGGGTCCCCGTAATACCCTGTGCGCCCTTGATCAAAATCTGCCCGTCAGGTTCCATATTCAAAGACATGGAATCCTTTAAAGAAATATGAAAACCATTGGAGTCTCTACCCAGGTAAACTGCATTGATCACGTTTTTAATGATCTCGCCGAACGCCAGCGTAACGATTGCCAGATAATCGCCTTTCAGGCGTAAAACGGGAATACCGATCAAAAATCCGAACAGTGCCGCAACCGCCGCACTGACCAGAATGGCAAGCGTAAAGCGCAGGGGTGCAAAAGTAATGGTATCCTCCATGCAAAGGCTGAACAATGCGGATGAAAATGCACCGACACACATAAAGCCTGCGTGCCCGAGACTCAATTCTCCTAAAATACCGACTGTCAGATTTAGGGAAACCGCCAAAATCACATATGTACAAATAGGAACCAATAATCCCTGCAGCAAATTGGATACCGCTCCGGCGTTTACCGCAACGGTTACCACAATATATACCAGAATGATTGCCGCATAAGTCAGCAAATTTGACATAGTTGTCTTTTTCATTTTTATTTTTTTCATATGTGACACCTACACTTTCTCCTGAATGTTCTTGCCCAGTATACCGGTGGGACGAACAAGCAGAACCACAATCAGAACACCGAATACAATAGCGTCTGACAGCTGTGAAGAAATATATGCTTTACTCAGACTCTCGATGACTCCCAGCAAAATGCCTCCGATGAAAGCTCCCGGAATGGATCCGATCCCTCCGAAAACCGCTGCCACAAATGCTTTGATACCCGGCATGGAACCGGTATAAGGAGTCAGGGACGGATAAGCGGAACAAAGCAGGACACCTGCCACTGCCGCCAATGCCGAACCTATGGCAAAGGTCAGCGCAATGGTTCCGTTTACATTAATGCCCATCAGCTGTGCCGCACCTTTATCCTCGGAAACCGCTACCATTGCACGCCCGGCCTTGGTATATTTAATAAAGGAAGTCAGTGCAATCATAATTACGATACAGACAATAACCGTTACGATTGTCTCGCCCGATATGGTAAGCTTTCCGTCAAACAGAGACAGAGCCGGCACATTTACCACAGATGTAAATGCCTTTGTATCCGCTCCGAAAAACAAAAGCGCCAGATTTTGCAGTAAGTAGCTGACACCGATTGCCGTAATCAGAACCGCCAGCGGCGATGCCGCACGGAGCGGTCTATATGCAAGCCTTTCGATCACGACACCTAAAATCGTACATACCACGATCGAAATCAAAAGGCTCAAAAACGGATTCATGCCCATTTGTGAAAAGGTCACGAATACCGTATATCCTCCAATCATAATGATATCGCCATGGGCAAAATTTAACATTTTGGCAATTCCGTAAACCATTGTATAACCCAGTGCGATCAATGCATAAACACTGCCGAGGCTGATACCGTTTACCAAATAGGAAACAAAACTCATTGTAAACACCTCATCCCTTCCGTTTTTTTAACATAACTTTTAAAATTATACGTTAAAAGAATAACATAAATCCCGCCATTGCACAAGCAACACATCCCTATCCCCGATAGTACGATGCAGGCGCAGATATAACAAAAGGGAGCCTTCCGTTCGGCAGGCCCCCTTTTAGGTCATCTCATTTTATTCTGATCCGATTAGTCCATGGAAACATAAGCGCCGTTTTCAATCTTAACGGCTTTCGGTGCTTTATCGGGCTCACCGTCTGCTGTCCATGTGATACCTGCGCCTGTTAAACCATCAACAGTGATCGTAGGCATAACCGCTTTTAATGCATCACAGATAGCGGAAGCATCCATATCACCGGTTACACCGGCTTCTTCACATGCTGCTTTGATGATATAGATTGCATCATAAGCATCGGCTGCGAACTGGTTCGGAGTCTCTCCGTATGCTGCTTTGTATGCGGATACAAAGTTCTGTGTCTTTTCGTCTTCCGCATCAGCTGCAAAAGGTGTCAGAAGCATAACGCCCTCTGCTAAAGAAGCATCAAAGTTCTCAACCTGTAAAATACCGTCCAGACCGTCACATCCAAAGAATGCTACATCAAATCCCATTTTGTCTGCCTGTGCGAGGATCAAAGAAGCCTCTGTATAGTAAATCGGAAGGAATACCAGATCAGCGCCGGATTCCTGTGCCTTCTGTAACTGCGTATTAAAGTCTGTTTTGTTATCTGCGGTAAATGCTTCTGCAGCTACGATTTCAAAAGGCTGATTTGCTGCTTCTGCAGCGAATTTCTCGTAAATACCGGAAGAATAAATATCGGAGCTGTCATAGATAACAGCCACTTTTGTTGCAAGACCGTTTTCTCCGATGTATTTAGCGGAAGCTGCACCCTGGTTAGGATCAGAGAAGCATACACGGAAAGCATTGTCGCCGGTAATACATTCTACTGCGGAACCCGAAGGTGTCAGCAGGAACATGTTATCCTGAGAAGCAACATCTTCTACTGCGATACAGCAGCCGCTTGTTACTGTTCCCATCAGGATCTGCATATCCCAGTCTTTTAATGTGTTGTATGCATTGACAGATTTCTCTGCGTCGCATTCATCATCCTGGAAATTGAGTTCTAACTCATATCCGTTCACGCCACCTGCCGTATTGATCTCATCAACGGCAATCTGTGCTGCATTTTTTACTGCATTTCCGTAAACAGCAGCTCCGCCTGTTGTAGGTCCGATACCGCCGATCTTAATCGTGCCGGCAAAGTCGCCTGACGCTTCAGTGCTTTCTGCAGTTTCACCTTCTGCAGCTGTTCCGGTTTCTTCTGCGGGTGCTTCGCTACCTGTGCTTTCTGCCGCTGAATTGCCGCATCCAACCAACAGAGAAGCTACCATTGCCACGCTCAGAAGAACGCTTAACAATTTCTTTTTCATAATCATTCTCCTCCTTTTATCACTGTATCACTACAGTATAGCAATAAACAAAAATGACTTCTCTGTTCAAGAAGCCACTTCGTCGTTGCTTTAAAAGCATAATAAAGTATGTATTTCCATTTGTCAATCACAAAAAACAAAATATGCGATATCTCCTGCACCTCAAACCGGATCAGTTCCACCTTGCGCGAAAATCATGATACATCTCCCTGACCTTTTCTTCCTGGTCCTTGAAATCATATCCGAGAGCCTGCAGCAAATGATAGATAAAATCAAAAAAGTAGACAAAAATGACACACCAGCAAAGTCTTCTTCCGATGTCAAAAGGCACTCTGCTGACCAAGTTCATCATCCGGCTGTTTAAAAACTTTACAATGATAACCGCATAAAACCCCCATGCGATGGTACTTTCCAGGCAGATGATTCCCTTGTAATTAAAGGGTTTTTCATTATAATCCCACCAGACCTCGTGAAGAACCTTCTGCATCAGGATTCCTACCAGATATTCAAATGCCGTTGCCAGCACCGCGCCGATCAGGTACAGCCAGAACGGATGTCCGCTGAAAGGATGCATGATCAGGTATCCCACGACTCCGCCGAAACCATAGATCGGACAAAACGGTCCGAATGTAAATCCCCGGTTGGTCCACTTCCTGTTACAGAATGACATATACAGGGACTCTACCACCCAGCCGATAAAACTATACAAAATAAAGCATTCCACAAGATAAATGAGTTCTGTTCCCATAACTTCCCGTGTCCACATAAAAATTCCTCCGCATTGCACGTTTCCCCGACAGCCTGCTTTTTCCGCCTGCTGTTCCGCAATCCACAACAAAGATACATCATCAAAAAATTCCCCGACGCATAGCCGGGGAATCCTGATTAGTTATATTTACGTTTTCTTGCTGCTTCAGATTTTTTCTTACGTTTTACGCTTGGTTTTTCGTAATGTTCTCTTTTACGAATCTCCTGCTGAATACCGGCTTTTGCACAGCTTCTTTTAAAACGGCGTAAAGCGCTATCTAAAGTCTCGTTCTCTTTTACGATTACGTTTGACATAAATCACACCTGACCTCCCTTCAGTCCCTTCAAGTATCACGACTGCTGGGTATTTATTATACATATTCACATATGCACAACTAACATTATAGCACAAAAATCATATCCGTCAACTGTTTTTTAACGAATTTGTCCTTCCAGCACATTCTTTGCCTCGACAATTGCCGACTCGATTCCCGCAGGATTTTTGCCCCCTGCCTGCGCCATATTCGGACGGCCTCCGCCACCGCCGCCTACCAATGCGGCAATTCCTTTGATCAGGTTTCCGGCATGGGCACCTTTGCCGATTGCTTCCTCTGTTGCCATGGCTACCATATTTACCTTGCCGTCACAATCGGAGATCAAAACGATGACACCCTCGCCGATCTTCGTTTTCAACTGGTCTCCCAGATCGCGAAGTCCGTTCATATCCACACCGGCTACCGAAGCTGCCAAAAGTTTCACTCCCTTCACTTCCGTTACCTGGTTGGAAACATCTCCCAGCGCATCTTTTGCTGCTTTGCTCTTTAATGATTCATTCTCACTCTGAAGCGCTTTCATTTCAGCCATCAGATGCTCCGAACGCTCCAAAAGGGAAGCAGGGGTAGTCTTTAACACTTTGGCTACCGCATGCATCTTTTCTTCCATATCCTGATAATATGCGGTTACATTTCTGCCTGTGATTGCTTCAATACGGCGAATGCCCGCAGCCACACCGGATTCAGAAAGGATCTTGAAGGAAGCGATTTCTCCTGTATGTCCTACATGAGTACCGCCACACAATTCCCTGGAAAAATCTCCTACCATTACTACCCGGACAGTGTCTCCGTATTTCTCGCCAAAAAGCGCCATGGCTCCTGTTTTCTTCGCCTCTTCAAGACTCATGATCTTCGTCTCAACAGGAAGATCTTCCGCAATCTTCTCATTTACGATTTCTTCAACCTTTTTAATTTCCTCAGCTGTCATTGCCTGTCCATGGCTGAAGTCAAAACGGGTTCTCTCCCCGTCCTGATAAGAACCGGACTGCTCCACATGGTCTCCCAGCACTTCACGAAGTGCCTCCTGCAAAAGATGAGTTGCAGTATGGTTTTTACAAGTATTGCCACGATTCAATGCCGAAACGGAAAGGGAAGCTGTTTCTCCTTTTGCAACGGTACCGGATACCACTTTACCGATATGTCCGATCCTTCCGCCGGGCAGTTTGATCGTATCCTGAACTTCAAACGTACCCTTTCCGGTACGGATGACACCAAAGTCGCCTTTCTGTCCGCCCATGGTTGCATAAAAAGGTGTCTGAGGAGTAATCACGGTTCCCTCTTCACCCTCATTTAATATATCTTTCCATTCGTTTCCGTCGTTCATGGCAGCGATGCTGCTTTCGGCAGTCAATGTATCATATCCGACAAACTCACTGACAACGGAAGCATCCAGACTCTCATACAATCCCGCATCCTCGGTACTGAGTTTTGCCGAGAAATTCTGGTTGTCTCTTGCCTTCTGCTTTTGCTCCTCCATAGCCTGTGCAAAACCGGCCTCATCCACATGAATGCCTTCTTCGCCTGCCATTTCCACAGTCAGCTCAATGGGGAAACCAAAGGTATCATACAAATAGAATGCAGATTTACCGTCAATTTCATCCGAGCCGGCTTTTTTCTTCTGTTCCAGAATCTTACGGAATTCCTTCATGCCGTTTTCAACAGTACTTTCAAAACGGTTGATCTCCTTCTTAAGCTCATTGATCACAAATTCCCTGTTCTGTTTCAAAAGCGGATAACTTTCCGCATAAATATCATCAATATAAATCTCTGCGATTTCCAACAGATTTTCCACTTTTAAACCAAGTACGCGTCCATGTCTTACCGCACGGCGGATCAGACGGCGAAGCACATATCCCGCTCCCACGTTGGAAGGAAGAAGCTTCGCTTCATCACCGATCAGCATCACACCGGTACGGATATGGTCTGCCAGGATTCTCATGGATCTTGTCTGCTTCTCATCCTGTTCATACTTCGCTCCGGAAGCTTTCTCAATATATGCGATCACAGGAGCAAACAAATCGGTCTGATAAACATCCCTGGTTCCGTTTAAAAATGCCAGAATACGCTCAAGTCCCCATCCGGTATCCACATTTTTCTGCTTTAAAGGAGTCAGACTTCCGTCATGATGTTTTTCATACTGCATAAATACATCATTGCCCAACTCGGTGTATTTTCCGCAATGGCAGCCGGGACCGCAGTTCGGACCGCAATCCGGTCTGTCAGCCACATAAAACATCTCGCTGTCGGGACCGCAGGGACCATATTCCAATCCCCACCAGTTATCCTCTGCGGGCAGATAATATATATTTTCCTTTTTAAAACCGGAAGCAATACGGTACTGTGCGCCTTCTTCATCTCTGGGAGCATTCTCATCTCCCTCAAACACCGTTGCCGCAAGATGATCTGCATCAAAACCGAACACCTGTGTCAGCAGCTCAAAACTCCACTGGCAGCGTTCCTTTTTGAAATAATCTCCGAGGCTCCAGCTTCCCATCATTTCAAAGAAAGTCACATGGCTCTTATCACCGACGGAATCTATATCGTTGGTACGGACACATCCCTGCACGTTGCAGAGTCTCGTTCCCAAAGGATGCTTCTGACCCAGCAGATACGGCATCAGAGGCTGCATGCCGGCCACGTTAAAAAGTACTCCCGTGGAGCCGTCGGATACAAGGGAAACCGCTCCTACATCCACGTGTCCGCGGTCGATATAAAATTGTTTCCAGGTTTTTCTCAGTTCATCTGAAGTGAATTGTCTCATCTATTTTTTCTCCTCACAATCTTTCATGTGTGTTTCCACCCAATATTCATACTAGCGTAAATTATAAAATTTTTTTCTTCATATGTCAAAAAAATTATGACTTCTTCCGATATGCCCAAAATTTATTCAATACAAAATTAATGGGAACCGTAATAAAAATATTGGCAAAGCTCCCAATATATAACGGAATATGCAAAATGTCACTTTCTATATATAGAAGCAGCGCCGTCAAAAACAATCCCGTTACCGAATAGGAAATATATACTTTGACCAGTCCTGCCAGAAAGGATTGTTCTTTTGCCGTATCCCGAAATACAAACCGGCTGTTTGCCATGTAAGAAATAAAAACGGTGATCACGAATGCCGTAATATTTCCGATCTGTTCATTGATATTCCAAATATAGAACATCGCATTTACAATGACATAAGAAAACACCGTATTAAATGCTCCGACCATACCGAATTTTACAAACTGGACAAAGGCTTCCACTTTTTTTCTCTTATCTTCCGTAAGCCCTTCCAGAAACTTCTCATATTTCTGTTTCATATATTTTCCTTCATTCCGCTTTTCATAGGGAAAGGGGATACACGGATCCCCACATATCCCCTTAGAATCATATTTTGTTATTCTGCCTAGAATGTAAATTTATCCGCAAAATATGCGTCCAGATCTGCGATCGCTACTCTTTCCTGCTCCATGGTGTCGCGGTCGCGGACGGTTACGCAGCCGTCCGTTTCAGAATCAAAGTCATAGGTAATACAGAATGGTGTCCCAATCTCATCCTGGCGGCGATATCTTTTACCGATATTGCCTCTGTCATCAAATTCACAGTTATATTTCTTGGAGAGCTGCATATAAATCTTTTCGGCACCCTCGTTTAATTTCTTGGACAAAGGAAGCACACCGATCTTGACAGGTGCCAGAACGGGATGGAAATGAAGCACGGTACGTACATCTCCTTCTCCGATCTCTTCCTCATCATATGCCGCACAAAGGAAAGCCAGTACCACACGGTCTGCTCCCAAAGAGGGCTCAATGACATAAGGGATGTATTTTTCTCCCTTTGTATCATCAAAATAGCTCATATCCTGACCGGATGTATTCTGGTGCTGGGTCAGATCATAATCTGTTCTGTCGGCAATACCCCAAAGCTCGCCCCAGCCGAAGGGGAATAAAAATTCGATATCGGTGGTTCCTTTGGAATAGAAACATAATTCTTCCGGCGCATGATCTCTTGCACGCATCTCTTCATCTTTCATACCGAGAGATTTCAGCCAGTCGATACAGAACTGTCTCCAGTACTGGAACCACTCTAAATCGGTGCCGGGCTCACAGAAGAACTCCAGCTCCATCTGTTCAAACTCTCTGGTACGGAAAGTAAAGTTACCGGGTGTAATCTCATTACGGAAGGATTTACCGATCTGTCCGATACCGAACGGAATCTTTTTACGGGAGGTTCTCTGTACATTTTTAAAGTTTACAAAGATACCCTGTGCCGTTTCAGGTCTTAAATAAACGGTGTTCTTGGCATCCTCGGTAACACCCTGAAAGGTCTTGAACATCAGATTGAACTCTCGCAGCTCTGTAAAATTGTGCTTACCGCAGGTAGGACAGGGAATCTGTTTTTCCTCAATGAAATCCTGCATCTCTTCTTTGCTGAATGCATCAATGGGCTTTTCCAGTGTAATTCCTTTCTCCGCACAAAAATCTTCAATAATCTTATCGGCACGGAAACGCTCATGACATTCTTTACAATCCATCAAAGGATCGGAAAAACCTGCCAGATGTCCGCTGGCTACCCATGTCTGGGGGTTCATCAGAATCGCACAGTCAACACCCACATTATAAGGGTTTTCCATTACAAATTTCTGCCACCATGCTTTTTTCACATTGTTTTTCAATTCGACACCCAGATTACCGTAATCCCATGTATTTGCAAGACCGCCGTAGATCTCACTGCCGGGATATACAAACCCTCTGGACTTCGCCAATGCTACGATTTTTTCCAATGATTTTTCCATTATTTTCTCCTCGCATTCTTATTATTAACAGGCTGCTATGTACCTGCTCTATTCGTAAATAATATAGGAAAGTTTTTCTCCGTTGTCCGGAAGCGTGGCTGTCTTATCCGTTACCGCCACTCCGTCACTGGCATAAGTAATCTTACCGGGTACCCGAATATCCAATGTCTCCTCCGAGATTACAATCTTTTTGTCACCCATTTCCAGAATATCGGCTTCGGAAACAACATTTCCCGTCTTCTGATCAACCATAGAAACAAACGAATATCCGGCCTGATATGCATCGGAAACGGTTCCGCAGAACAATTCTTTTTCGTTCATCTGCATATAATCGGAAGCCGAAGCATATTCGATATTCAAACGGATGATCTTACTGTCTTCTTCCTGTTCAAGAGAATCCAGCTTTGCTTTCTCTCCTCCGGCCGTTGTGTTATAAGCACTGATTTCTTCCGTCACCATCTGCTCAAGCTCATCGGCACGATAATAATCTTTGTCAAAGTCCTCCACGATTGCCTCCACAACCGTACCGTCCTTATCTACAATAATCGTTGTTGTATCTACCTGTTTGTTCAAGGCACAGCCGCCAAGCAATACCGCCAAACCCACTGCTGCCAAAAGCAGTCTTCTCTTTTTCATAATCTACCTCCTGCATACTGCTATAATATTATAGCGGACACTTCTTATATTTTCAACCCACAAATGTTTACAACGTTTTATGTAGGAAGGGACAGCATCTCTTCCAATATCTCCAAACTTTTAAACTTTTTGCCCGTAAATCTCTTGCGATATTCTGCGGCACACAAAGACAATTCCCGCAATACTTCATCCGATACCACAAAAGTATACAGCTTATCCAGTCCGGCCGTTTCAATATAGTCAATGGTATATCTGGTATCCGCAAGAAGCTGCCGGTCAGCAGGTGCCCCGGGAAATTCTCCGTTTACCACAAGCGCTTTCATTTCAAATATGTATCTGACCAGCTCATTGGGGATTGCCGGCACGGACAGTGCCCTCAAAGATTGATACAAAAGCTTCAACATATCCTTTTCGTCATTATTTTCACGGGTATAATAATCTGCCACATCCAGAAAGTACATGCCATACATGGCACCTTCAAAGTCCTCCCGGAAGCAGTCAAAATAATTGGAGATTTCCGCATCTGCCAGACTGTAGGCACTTCTGCCCTCATATAACTTGAACGTGCCGAAGCAAAACGGATTGGTCCTTGCCATCAGCTTGCTGTTCTGCCTTCTGGCTCCTTTGGCAAAAGCAGATATTTTTCCCCGTTCTTTTGTCAAGACCAATACCCTTCTGTCATATTCTCCCATGGGAAGCGCCTGTAAAATCATCCCTGTCACTATTACAAAATCCTGCATGTCCTACAGTATTCTCTCCCTTCCCATCCTGTATTTTGCATTGTTCTTCCTTCACGGAATTCGCCGCGGCTTCTCTGTATGTCAGATAATCCTCTATGCTTCCCGTTTTACAAAACTGCTGCCACTCTTTTGTTTCCATGTAAATTCCCTCCTTTGTTTTCTAAAAAGTAGGGTCTTCCATTTCCACATTTCTATGCGGTAAAAACAGCAGATAAAACTGGAAGTTTTTACAACTCAATTTCTTTTGCGTTGTATCCGAAATTCTTTAACAGAAAATCGCTGTCCCGCCAATCTTTCTTTACCTTTACCCAGAGTTTCAGATTGACCTGACACTCCAGCAAATCCTCGATTTCTCTCCTGGCATCGGTGCCGATTTTCTTTAACATGTTCCCGCCTTTGCCGATGATGATTCCCTTATGGGATTCCCTTTCACAGATAATGGTGGCATCGATATCCACAATATGCTTTCTGCTCTTCATCCGCTCAATGGAAACCGCTATCCCATGAGGAATTTCATCTTCCAGAAGCCGCAGTGCCTGCTCCCGGATCAGTTCCGCCACGATCTGTCTTTCCGGCTGATCGGTAACGGTATCCTCATCATAAAACATGGGTCCGTAAGGCAGATAGGAAAATACCGCATTCAGCACATCTTCCGTTCCGTCCCCGGTCTTTGCCGATACCGGAATGATCTGGGCGAACTCCATCTCCTTGCGGTAAGCATCGATAAACAGCAGGATCTCTTCTTTCTTTTGTATGGTATCAATCTTATTGATCAGCAAAATGACCGGCGTATTTACCTTTTTTAACTGTTCCAGGATATGCTTTTCACCGGCTCCTATAAAGGTAGACGGTTCTACCAGAAATAAGATTACATCCACTTCCTTCAAGGTATGCTCCGCAACATTTACCATATAATTCCCCAGCTTATTTTTTGCCTTATGGATACCGGGCGTATCCAGAAAGACAATCTGACCTCTTTCGTCCGTATACACTGTCTGGATGCGGTTCCTGGTTGTCTGAGGCTTACTGGACGTGATCGCGATCTTTTGCCCGATCAATCTGTTCATCAAAGTAGATTTTCCCACATTGGGTCTGCCGATCAAAGTCGCAAATCCCGTTTTTTTCTGTTCTTCCATATGATCTCCGTTTCTCTTATGTCCGTCCGACTAATCATTGTTTGCCGTTCCGATGAGATTTTCCGTGTGTGCAAACAAATCCCGGTTCTCTTTTATTTTTTCCTCGCTACCGATCACGCAGATATAATCCTGCTCCATAAAGGCGCTGATGTAATCCGCAAGGCTGCGGATGACTGCCTCGTCGGCCTGCAGCAATTCGTCCCTTTCCTTCTGCTCCATCGCAAAATCATAATCCGTGAAATAAGCAGCCATGGATCTGGTTCCTTTGGCCTGGGGAGTCAACGGCATATCCAGATTGCTGATGGCACCAATGATATATTTTGTCATGGTGCGCTCATCCGCCTTGAAATTTCTGATATAATCCGCCGCCTGCCCATATACTCCAAGCGTTTCCTTCAGGTTGGGATCCCGGTAAGAAACAAAATAGCTTTCTCCCGTTTTCCGGAAATTGCTCATACAGCCATAGGCTCCGCCCTTAACACGCACATTCAGCCAGAGATAATCATATCCCATCATGACCTTTAACACCCGCAAAGCACCGTGATACGGCAGTCCTTTTTCCTTAAAGTTACCGCATCTGCATACAAACTGCACCTGCCCGGATGTCTTAAACCCTTCGTTATATGCCTTTGGTTCAATCTGCAATGTTTCTTTTTCCACCGGTTCCGTAAACAGTTTATCCCTGCATGCACCGACCCGTGCTGCCACCTCGGATAAGCCCTCTTTCGTTCCCGTATAATCCACACAAAATTGCTCCGGTCTGCATATTTTGTGTACCAGTTTCTGTAATTTTTCTATCAGCTCGTCCGCCTTTGCGTCATAATTCCGGATCAATTCATCCAGTTGCTTATAAAAAGCAATGCCTCTGATCTGCTCCTCGATATAAGCCGTTTTGCTGAAATAGGATTCCGCGCGCAGCTGGGCTGCCGCATGTCCCGACTCCTGCAGGTTCGCTTCTATTTTGGATTTGGTTTCTTCCAATATTTCCAGCAGACGCTTTTTATCTGAAAAATCCGTTTCCAGCAGCAGTTCTTCCATCAATTCAAACGCTTTGTCCGCCTGACCGTACAACGCTTTTGCCTTACATTCCACATGAAGACGGAATTTTCCCTCTTCCCTTGCATTGGAATAGGTGTTGATCACGGGCGCAATCCCGCCGGTATTCATATAGATTTCATGGAAGAAATCGCCGTAACTGTAATGTCCGGTATCCATCAGTCCCCAGACAGCCTTCAACACACCCAAAGTAAACAAATCCTTTTCGGAGATATCCTCAACCGGAAATACCAGTCTGATATAGGAAACACCGTTTGTAAAAATATCATGGAACAGAATTTTTACTCCGTCCCGCTCCAACACTTCATTGACAAAAGGCTCGGCTTCCTTTTTCATATCTTCGCGTTTCAGCATCGGGATTTTCGCCTGATCCTCAGGTGCATCCTCGGATTCCTGATACTCCTGCAGCGCCTTCGTTTCTTCCACCAGTTTTGCGATCTGACTCTCTGTCATCTGTGCTTTCAGATCGGCAAGCTTTTCTGCCAGCGCTTTCTCCTTTTTCACATTCAGTCCCGGCCTGGGTACGACACAGACATAGGATTTATGAGGATTATCCAAAAGATAGGTCTGAATCAGTCTTTCAAAATAATCCGTTTCAATTCTTTTTCTTAAAAGTGCGAATGTTTCATTGGCCTCCACATGCATAAACGGGCTGTTCACATCATAAAGCCAGCTGTCAAACATCTGTAAGCCGTACATCAGTCCCTTGGGATAAGAACCGAAATCCGCCTCCCGGTATTTGAATTCAAAATAATTTAATCCTGCCTGCAAAGATTTTTTGGGAATGCCTTCTTTGACCAGACGCCTCAATTCCTGCTCGATCGTTTCCAGAAACGTTTCCTTCTGCTCCAGCTCTGCATTTTTTGCCACAATGGAAAAATAGGGCTGATAAACACCGTTATCATAGATGCTGTAAATTTCCGTCCCGATCCCTTTATCGGTCAGCACTTGCTTCAGCGGTGCCCCCGGCGCAGAACAGAGCGCATAATCCAGAATCTGGAAAGCAATATATTTTTCCCTATCCAGAACATTTCCCACTACCGCATTATAGGAAAGATAGGTGTTGTTTTCTTCAGATTCATCACTGGTAATGGAATATTCCCGGACAACCTCCACCGGTTTTTCAAAAGGTTTCTGAGCCCGGATTTCGGAATCCACTTCCTGATAATCAAAAGCGGAAAGATAATTTTCATCTATCCAGTTCAGTTTTTCCTCCATATCCATATCTCCGTAAAGATACAGATAGCTGTTGGAAGGATGATAATACTTCTTGTGGAATTCCAAATATTCCTCATATGTCAGATTCGGGATATCATCCGGGTCCCCGCCGGATTCACAGGCATAGGTATTATCGGGAAACAGCGTATTCAAAACAGCGCGGTCCAGCACATCGTCCGGAGAAGAAAACGCCCCTTTCATCTCATTGTAGACCACACCGTTGATCTTAAGATCGGCATCTGCGTTTTCCAATTCATAATGCCAGCCTTCCTGCATAAAAATTTTCTTTTCTTTGAAAATATTGGGATAGAAAACGGCATCCAGATAGACATCCATCAGATTTTGGAAATCGGTGTCGTTGCAGCTTGCCACCGGATAAACGGTCTTGTCCGGATAGGTCATCGCATTCAGAAATGTATTTAACGAACCCTTGACCAGCTCCACAAACGGATCCTTGACGGGAAATTTGCGGGAACCGCACAGGACCGTATGCTCCATAATGTGTGCGACTCCGGTACTGTCGGACGGCGTTGTCCGGAAACCGATATAAAATACCTTATTGGGATCATCGTTTTCCAGTACCACAACTTTTGCCCCGCTTTTTTTGTGCACAAGAAGTGCGCCCTTGGAATTTAAATCCGGCACATCTCTCATTTCCTTTATTTCATATGCTTTACAGCGTTCCAAATCCATCATTTTCCCTCCTGATAATATCATTATTCTCTTTCTGCCGCTTATACATGCATCATCATCAAATGTCTCTTTTTAAAGCAGATCTCCTGTATCAGATATTGTTCCGGATTCTCCCGGATACATTCTTCTTTCATAAATTCTTCCAAAGAATAGTCCCTTGTCACATATTCTTTCCCGGACTTTCCTTTGCTTTCCCCTTTTTTTACCAGAGAACTTACCTTGATCATAATCCGCAGCTGGGAAAAAGCCAGATAGCACATACTGTCCTCTTTTAAACAAAGAAGATGATCGCTTACGGTCATTTCGGGATTCACTTCTTTATAAAACACCCGATAAACCGCATCTTTAAAGCGGCTGGGTGTGTCATCGCTTTCTGCCAGTTCCGCATAGGAAAATCTGGCTCCTATATAAATATTGGAAAAATCCTGTATCACATATTTATAGTCATTTTCGTTTAACTCCATCATCTTTTCTCTCTGCTCCTATTCTGCATTGATTTCCAGAGTATCGATCTGATTGCCGCTCAGTTTGTACGCTTCTTCTATTTCTGCCACGGTCAGATCCGTTTCCTCCGCCAGTTCTTCCGGTGTAACCTTTCTTCGCAGATCGCGATACAGTTCCTCGGCCGCCAGCGCAACACGGTTAACATGTTCTAAAATCTTGTCATCGATTTCTTTTTCATCCGCTTCCGCAGAAACCAGCACTTCCATGGCATCCATGATCATACCGGCAAAAAAGCCCTCCGCATCCTCCGGCTTTTCCACACAGCCCGCCATGGAAACCGCTGCCGCCAATGCCACATTTCCCTCGCCGATCAGATCTTCTATCAGCACGCCCTGACCTGCATAGAGTTTTGCAATTTCCACCACCTTTGGCAGAAAAACCTCCAGCAGCCTGCTCTGTGCATCCGCATCATCCTCCATGGCGGACAGTATCACAGCTTCTTTCTCCGCCTCGGATATAGTTGGAAGCGCCTCCAGCTCCTCCATAAACATGGCAAGAAAATCCTTGTCTTCCCCGCTCATAGCCTCTTCGGGATCAAAAGCCTCTTCCACCGCGATTTTGTTTGTGGTCAGATATTCATAGATAAAGGATATTTTATTTTCGTCAATTCCCGAACCGGGAAACGCTTCTTTTACCTGCTGCTCCGAAAGCTGATTTCCCTGACTTTTTCCAAGCCTGACAAGCTCCGCCAGCTCTTTTCTGAAAATTTCTTCCTGTCCCATAATGTCTCCGTTTCCTTTTATTGCTGTCCGCTCTTTATATGTGTATGTGTGTAAATATGTTTGGAGCAGTATTCATAACTTCCTTCACATTTGGAGCAGAACCGGAACTGTTCATCGGGATCCGTCTCTTCCGTTCTGCCGCAGATCGCACATTTATGTCTGGTTACCTTTTTCATCTTAACCACATGACGTTGGAAATCTTTTTGCCGTTTCATCTGGGTCGGTGTGCGGAAACTCTTTCGCGTAACAATGAAAAACAACAATACATTTAATAAGGAAAAGCCGATTACCACTGCCGTTGCCAGTCCGTACAGCCAGAACTGCGAAAACGCCATGCAGATCTCATATATCATTAAAAGTACGTAAATAACACCCAATACCTTTGTCTTAATGGGAATCACAAACATAAACAGCATCTGTGCATCCGGATAGGTAATCGCAAATGCCAGGAAAATAGACATACTGACATAATAGGTGCTGAACATATAGGATATGGCATTGGACATAACCGCCAGACTCTCTTCCATACCGCCCGGCATCCCCGAACATACCACTGCCAGAATGCCATAGAGCAGAAACGCACCGATTACGGTAAAGATCACTCCCGAAAACATAAATACATTATATTTAAAAGTTCCCCATGTCCGTTCCAGCAGATTGCCGATGTTAAAATAGCAATACAACATGACCAGCGTAAAAATATCAAAGGATCCCGGCGGGATCAAAAGCCATGTCACCAGTCTCCATATCTGTCCATGCAAAACGGCATGAATGTCGAGCGTCATATAAGACAGCAGATTTGCCGTCACCGTGTTTCCCATGCCGGCGGAAATCTCCAGCACATATCCGATCGCATAACAGATAATCAGATACCAGGTCAGATTTTTAATGGCATATTTGCCGTATTTTTGTTCCATTTTATAAAACCAAATCATCTTATTTTACACCTCTTAGTCTATGGCTGTAATCCGAATCATAAATTTGCCAAACAATCCATAATATTTTATCATGCGGGCTTGTCGCTGTAAATAAATGAGCAAAAAATTCATTTTTCTTTCATAAACTTACCAAATTCTTAACGTTTTAGACAATTGCACTTTTGAAAACCTTGTCGTATAATGTAGGCTGGTATGCAAAAAGCAAATTAAAGGAGCGAACCAATATGAGTGAGCAACGATACACTTTGGGAATCGATATCGGTTCCACGACTGTAAAAATTGCAATCTTAAACGATGAACATACAGTTTTATTTTCCGATTATCGCAGGCATTTTGCCAATATACAGGAAACCCTTTCCGATTTATTAAAGGAGGCCGTTACCGAACTCGGGGATTTAAAAGTCAGTCCGATGATTACCGGTTCGGGCGGACTGACCCTGGCAAATCATCTGGGTGTTCCGTTTGTACAGGAAGTCATTGCCGTATCCACGGCATTGACGGATTATGCGCCACAGACGGATGTGGCCATAGAACTTGGCGGCGAAGATGCCAAAATCATTTATTTTGAAGGCGGCAACGTAGAACAGAGAATGAACGGCATCTGTGCAGGCGGTACAGGTTCCTTTATCGACCAGATGGCATCCCTGTTGCAGACGGATGCATCGGGTCTGAACGAATATGCCAAAAGCTATCAGTCCCTTTATACGATTGCGGCCCGTTGCGGCGTATTTGCCAAAACGGATATCCAGCCGCTGATCAATGAAGGTGCCACCAAGGAAGACCTTGCCGCTTCCATTTTTCAGGCAGTTGTTAACCAGACCATTTCGGGACTTGCCTGCGGCAAACCGATTCGCGGACATGTTGCTTTCTTAGGCGGACCGCTCCACTTCCTATCGGAATTGAAGGCTGCCTTTATCCGTACCCTGAAGCTGGATGACGAACATATTATTGCGCCGGAGCATTCCCATTTATTCGCAGCAATCGGTTCGGCTCTGAATGCAAAGGCAGATGCATCTTTTTCTTTGATGGAAATGGCTGACAAGTTATCCAACGGCATCAAAATGGAATTCGAGGTAGAACGTCTGGAGCCTCTCTTCGCTTCCAAAACCGAATATGAATTATTCAAGACCCGCCATGACAGCAATAAAGTCAGCACCGGGAAACTGGAAGAATATACCGGAAACTGTTATCTGGGCATCGATGCCGGTTCCACCACGACCAAAGTGGCTTTGATCGGCGAAGACGGCCGTCTCCTTTATTCCTTCTACAGCAACAACAACGGAAGTCCGCTGAAAACTGCGATTTCCGCTATTTGTGATATTTATAAGAAACTGCCCGAAGGGGCAAAAATTGTTCATTCCTGCTCTACCGGCTACGGTGAAGCACTGATGAAAGCAGCTTTCCTGTTGGATGAAGGCGAAGTGGAAACCGTTGCCCACTATTATGCGGCAGCTTTCTTCTCTCCCGACGTGGATTGTATTCTGGACATCGGCGGTCAGGATATGAAATGCATCAAGATTAAAAACCAGACCGTTGACAGCGTACAGTTAAATGAAGCCTGCTCTTCCGGCTGCGGCTCTTTCATTGAGACTTTTGCCCAGTCATTAAACTACAGTGTACAGGATTTCGCTTCGGAAGCCCTGTTTGCGGAGCATCCCATCGATCTGGGAACCCGCTGCACCGTATTTATGAACTCCAAAGTGAAGCAGGCACAGAAAGAGGGGGCCAGCGTTGCGGATATTTCCGCCGGACTCGCTTATTCCGTTATTAAGAACGCCTTATTTAAAGTTATCAAAGTTTCCGATGCTTCCGAGCTTGGCAGGAAAATCGTCGTACAGGGCGGAACCTTTTATAACGATGCGGTACTGCGGAGCTTTGAAAAAATCGCCGGATGTGAAGCAGTCCGTCCCGACATTGCCGGTATCATGGGCGCTTTCGGTGCGGCATTGATCGCCAAAGAACGTTATCACGAAAAAATGAACAAACAATGTGACAGTTGTGAACCCGTTACGGAAACAACCATGTTGCCCATTGAAAAAATCGAAACCCTGGAATTTACCACCCGCATGGCAAAGTGTAAAGGCTGTACCAACAACTGCCGTCTGACCATCAACCAGTTTACGGGCGGCCGCCAGTACATTTCCGGCAACCGCTGCGAACGCGGTATCGGCAAGGAAAAGAACGCCAACCATCTGCCGAACCTGTTTGAATACAAAAATCAGAGGATTTTCGGCTACGAACCGCTTCCGATCGATCAGGCGGTACGCGGACAGGTCGGCATTCCGAGAGTATTGAATATGTACGAGAACTATCCGTTCTGGTTTACTTTCTTTACGAAATTGAAATATCAGGTGGTACTCTCCCCCGCTTCTACTCATAAGATCTATGAGCTGGGTATCGAGTCCATTCCAAGTGAATCCGAATGCTATCCCGCCAAGCTTGCCCACGGTCATGTCACATGGCTGATCCGGCAGGGCGTAAAATACATATTCTATCCGGCGCTGTTTTATGAGCGCGATGAAGTAGAGGGGGCTAATAACCATTACAACTGCCCGATTGTTACTTCTTATTCCGAAAACATCAAAAACAATGTGGAAGAAATCGGACGGGGCGACATCAAATTTCAAAATCCGTTTTTAAACTTCCGCGACAAGAAAACCATCGGTGACGTACTGGTCAAGGAATTCCCCGACATTCCCGCTTCCGAAGTACGCGAAGCCATTGCCGCGGCATGGGATGAGCTGGAATGTGCAAGGGAAGATATGCGAAAGAAGGGCGAAGAAACCTTAAAATATCTGGAGGAAACGGGACGGCGCGGAATTGTTCTGGCCGGTCGACCTTATCACATCGATCCGGAGATCAACCATGGTATCCCCGAATTGATCAATTCCTATGATATTGCCGTTTTGACCGAGGACAGCATTTCCCATCTGGGCAAACCGGAAAGACCGCTGATCGTGTCCGATCAATGGATGTATCACTCCAGACTTTATGCTGCTGCGGCTTTTGTCCGCACCACAGACAATCTGGATATGATCCAGTTAAATTCCTTCGGCTGTGGTCTGGATGCCGTTACGACGGATCAGGTAAACGATATCCTCTCCGGCTCCGGCAAGATCTATACCTGTCTGAAGATCGACGAAGTCAACAACTTAGGTGCCGCACGCATCCGCGTCCGCTCCCTGATCGCCGCATTGCGCGTTAAGGAACAGAAAAAAGAGGAACGTGTCGTACACTCTACCGCAATGAACCGTGTCATCTTTACGGAAGAAATGAGAAAGGAATATACCATTCTCTGCCCGCAGATGTCACCGATCCATTTTGAGGTATTACAGCCAGCTTTTAAAGCCTGCGGCTATAACTTTGAAGTAATACCGGAAAACAACCGTCATGCGGTGGATACCGGCTTAAAATATGTCAATAACGATGCCTGCTATCCTTCTTTGATCGTAGTGGGGCAGATTATGAATGCCCTGAATTCCGGCAGATATGATCTGAACAAAGTTGCCGTTATCATTACCCAGACGGGAGGCGGCTGCCGTGCCACCAACTACATCGGCTTTATCCGCCGTGCGCTGGCAAAAGCAGGATTGGAACACATCCCCGTTATCTCCTTAAATATGGGCGGTCTTGAAACCAATCCGGGCTTTAAGCTGGATGCCAATATGCTTTTACGCGCAGTATACGGTGCTATTTTCGGCGACATTTTCATGCGCTGTCTGTATCGCATGAGACCTTATGAAAAGGAAAAGGGCTCCGCAAACGCCCTGCATCAGAAATGGTTGAAGGAATGTCAGGATTTTGTATCCTCCAAACATCCTTCCTATTTCAAATTCTGTAAGATGTGCAAACAGATTGTATACGATTTTGACCATCTCCCCATTACGGACGAAAAGAAACCCCGTGTCGGCATTGTAGGAGAGATTCTGGTCAAATTCCTTCCGGAAGCAAACAACCATCTGGCAGA
The DNA here is from genome assembly GCA_051877575.1 of Lachnospiraceae bacterium. Classification (GTDB taxonomy): domain Bacteria; phylum Bacillota; class Clostridia; order Lachnospirales; family Lachnospiraceae; genus UBA2882. The sequence continues at coordinate 58,016 of JBJEJA010000020.1, forward strand.
GCTTCTGGAAGCTGAAGGCGCCGAAGCAGTCTGCCCCGATCTGATTGATTTTATGATGTACTGCTTCTATAACCAGATTTACAAAGCGGATCAGCTGGGTATGTCCAAGAAGACTGCCCGCATCAGCAGGCTCGGTATTTGGGCGATCAACCTTTTCCGTTCCACTGCGGCAAAGGCACTGAAAGAAAGTGAACATTTTGATCCTCCGGCAAATATCTACGATCTGGTAGAATATGCCAAGACCGTGGTTTCCATCGGTAACCAGACCGGTGAAGGCTGGTTTCTGACAGGAGAAATGCTGGAACTGATTCACTCCGGCACTCCCAATATCGTATGTACACAGCCCTTTGGATGTCTGCCCAACCATGTGGTAGGTAAGGGTGTTATCAAGGAGCTGCGCCGCCAGTATCCCGACAGCAATATCGTTGCCATCGATTATGATCCCGGTGCCAGCGAAGTAAACCAGTTGAACCGTATCAAGCTGATGCTGTCCACGGCATTCAAAAATCTGGAAAAATAAATTATCCGCAAGCAATATAAAAGGGCTGTTTCCCGAAACAAATAATATATATTGCCTGAAAAATAATATGTCTCACAGAAACTATTATAAAAACGTCGGCACTTAATCTGTGTTTTTTGCAGATTTATGTGCCGTTACGTTTTTATTCAAGTGGAAACGTGTTTCTGTGAGACATATTATTTTGTGGGCATATCCTTTATTATTTAACCGATGGCAATATATTTATGCTCTTCCACTGCCGGTTTGGCTTCTTTCTTCGGAATAATGACTTCCAGAACACCATTCTCGAATTTTGCCTGAATATCTTCCTGGGTAATCTCTTCTCCTACATAGAAGCTTCTCTGGCATTTGCCGTAGAAACGTTCGCGGCGGATATATTTACCTTCCTCTTTTTCTTCTTTGCTGTCCGTATGCTCTGCATTGATCGTCAGATATCCTTCTTTCAATTCCGCCTGAATATCTTCTTTCTGATATCCGGGAAGTTCCAGATCCAACTGATATCTGTCTTCAAATTCCTGTACATCGGCATTCATGCTGCTGACGGTTGCTTTTGCTCCCGTTTTGGAAAAACCAAAGGGAATAGCAAATACATCATCGAAAATGTCATCAACAAAATTGTTTTCAAAAATACTGGGTACTAACATAATAATTCCTCCTTAAAATACATGTGCCATTATCCTTCGATGGCAATTGTTTTGTTGTTTTTTGTTTGCGGTGCTTTTGGGATCCTTACCCGTAAGACACCATGTTTGTAGGTTGCCTCAAGGTCATCCTGAGAAATCTCCGATCCTATAAAGAAGGTTCTCTCATACCGCCCGTAGCAGCATTCTCTTTTCAGGTATTTCCCGTGACCTTTCTCTCTTTCCTCATTCATGGAAGCAGTGATATGCAGATAACCTTTGTCGACGTATGCCTTAATGTCTTCCTTGCGGCATCCAGGTAAATCAATCTCAAGAAGGTAATTGTCTTTCTTTTCTCTGATATCACTCTTCATTGGATAATGCTTCGTTGACATCATAATAACTCCTCCTTATCTGTTTCCATATATGATTTTCAATGTCCTGTAAGAACTTCTTTTTTGTTCTTACGACTATGTTATATACCCAATTATTAGCACTGTCAATAGGTGAGTGCTAATTTCATTTTTTCTTAAGAAAGTTTATATTTTGGATAGATTTTCGGAAAAAAAAGCGGGAAGCAAAACTTCCCGCTTTCTCATCTTCATCTCTGATGATATTTCTTATTCAGCTGCAACTTTTGTAAATGTTAAAGGATAGTCAATTCCTTCTATCATTTCATCTTCGTCAACTTCTGCACCTTCCGGTATGTCAATTGTCAAAGTATCGCCTTCTACGGTAAATATATCATAAGTATCGGGAGAAACTTCAACCTCATCCATGTATAATTTGTTTCCCTTTGCCTGATATACACCCTCTGTATACATTTCTGATACCAGCTCGTCTACATCAAAAGTATCCTGATATGCTTCCAGTACATACTCTTCCAGACTGCAACCGAACTGCTGCTGGAATGCTTCGTCCACTTCTTCACGGGACATTCCGCTTCCCTCATACTCATTATATGCAACTTCCGTATCATAAGCAGCCAAAGCCTGTACCCATTGATCTACAGTTTCAATTGCATACTCTTCATCGGCATACATAGAATATGTACCGTCTTCCTTGAACTCTACCATCAATTTCAGTTCAAACGGTTCGTGAAAATCCTCATAGCCTGAACCCAACTCTTCTTCCAGCACAGATGCATAATCAAGTGTTGTTTCCCATGTTCCATACAGCTTTTTCGATGTGTCTCCGCATCCGCATAATGAGATAGCAAGCACCATCATCATGACCAATGCTAAAATTCTTTTTCCCTTTTTCATTTTTTCCTCCAAGCCGCAAGTTTATCTTGCTGTTTTTCTCAGAAAAAATTGTAACCCTATAACGTTAAAATGTCAACTTGAAAAAGTGATACGGTATCATTGCTTCCCATCTTCCGACATCCGTGTGAAAACAATCGGATATATATTTGCATATTCGGAGTCCGCTCCTTCGCTTTCCAAAAACGTCAGCGTGTTGCCTTCCAAATCAAAGCATTCTTTTGAGATGTTCCAACCGGATCCTTCATACAGATACAATTGATCGTCTTTCACTTCATATGTGCCGTCTACCCGGTTCTCCCCTGTAATATCTTCCATAGACAATTCTTCCCGGATATTTTTAAGCAGATAACTGTTCAGATCCATCCCGTATTGCTGCTTTACAGCTTTATCAACCAGTGCACGCGATATACCTTGTTGTGCATATTCTTCATACATGTCTTCCACCATAACAGCGACCAATTCCGACATCCACTCATCTACCGTCTGCATAAAGGCTTCTTCATCCATATAAATATGGAACTCTCCGCTGCCTTCAAACTCCATGACCAATTTTACCTCAAAAGGCTCATTAAAATCTCCAAATTCCTCTCCCAGATCCAGCAAATCGCTGAGGTCTATTGTTGTCTCCCATACTCCGCATAATTTTAACAGATCAAAAGTCGATTGGATTTCCTCTTTGATCGGCTCCACCTTCATCTGCTGTACAATTACCTTTTTTTGCTTTGCAATAAAATCTCTTGCAACCGATTGCTGTGCATAAACCTTCATGGGCTGCATCATCAGGCAGCAAGCTGCTCCGACAGCAAAAATACACCCCAAAATTTTTCTACTCTTCTTCATACTTCTCCTTTCCGAATGCCATCTGCGTAAATCTCCAGGAATCCCGGCACATCTTCTGCAGATCGTATTCCGCTTTCCATCCAAGTTCCTCTTTTGCTTTGGTCGCATCCGCATAGCAGGTAGCAATATCTCCGGCACGACGCGGCTTGATCTCATAGGGGATATGGACTCCGTTAGCCGCCTCGAATGCTTTGACGATGTCCAGTACGGAATATCCGTTACCGGTACCCAGATTGTAAATATTTACACCTGTTGATGAGGTCACTTTATCGATGGCGTTCACATGTCCTTTTGCCAGATCCACCACATGGATATAATCGCGTACTCCCGTTCCGTCCGGTGTATCATAGTCATTGCCGAAGACACCCAGACAAGGCAGTTTGCCGATGGCAACCTGTGTAATATAAGGCATCAGGTTGTTGGGGATACCGTTGGGACGCTCTCCGATCAAGCCGCTTTCATGGGCTCCGATGGGATTGAAATAACGCAACAACACCACGCTCCACTCCGGATCTGCCACACAAAAATCGGATAAAATACGCTCCAGCATCAACTTTGTCGTTCCGTAAGGATTGGTCGTACTCAACGGAAAATCCTCTTTGATCGGCACGGTCTTTGGCGCACCGTATACTGTTGCCGAAGAGCTGAAAATAATCTTTTTACAATTATATTCATTCATCAGCTCACACAATTGCAAAGTACCCGTAATATTATTGTGATAATATAACAACGGTTTCTGCACCGATTCGCCTACTGCTTTCAATCCCGCAAAGTGAATGACTGCATCAATCTTGTGCTCTTCAAAGATCGGGCGCATGGATTCCTTGTCCAACATATCCGCCTTATAAAAACTGATTTCTTTTCCGGCAATCTGCTTGATCTTATCTACCACATCTATCTGCGAATTGTAAAGATTATCAAACACAACCACTTCATGTCCTTTATTCAACAATTCCACACAGGTATGGGAACCGATATAACCGGTACCGCCCGTTACCAAAATTTTCATAGTTCAATTCCTTTCCCGGTCAGACTGATTCTTAGTTTGCCGACACTGATTTCTTTTATTATAAAACCATATTTATCATACATCAATTTTCTTTTTCTGAAAAGCCTGTATTCGGCAGGCATTTGCAAAATTTGGGTATTTACAATATGATACTTTTCCTTTAATATTCATATTTGGAATAAAACGAAAGAATAATCGGAAAGAATAAAAAGAAAAGAGGATTCATATGAAAGCATTGAAAGAAAAATGCCCCGGGTTGCTGCTCTGCCTTGCCATTGCGGTTCCCTCCTGGTTTCTGGGCAAAAAATTCCCCATTATCGGCGGTCCGGTCATTGCCATTATCGCCGGTATGATCATTACATTGTTCTTAAAAGACAAAACCTTATTTGAAAGCGGAATCAAATTTACATCCAAAAAGATCCTGCAATGGGCAGTCATTCTGCTCGGCTTTGGGCTCAATCTGAATGTGATTCTGAAAACCGGAGCCCAGTCTCTGCCGATCATTATTGCGACAATCAGTACTTCCCTGATCATTTCCTTTGTGCTTTGCAAGACAATGCATATTCCCGGAAAGATCTCTACTCTTGTGGGCGTGGGCTCTTCCATCTGCGGCGGCTCTGCCATTGCTGCCACCGCACCGGTTATCGATGCGGATGATGAAGAAGTGGCACAGGCTATCAGCGTAATTTTCTTCTTTAACGTGCTTGCCGCACTGATCTTTCCCAATTTCGGGACACTGATCGGCTTTGATACCACATCCGGCGAAGCCTTTGGTATTTTTGCCGGAACTGCGGTCAACGATACATCTTCCGTGACTGCAGCCGCTTCCACATGGGATGCCATGTACAATCTGGGCTCTCAGACTCTGGATAAGGCCGTTACCGTCAAACTGACCCGTACCCTTGCCATTATCCCGATCACACTTGTCCTTGCATTGATCCGTACCAAAAAAGAAAAAAATGCCGAAAACGGAAAAGTGGATATGAAAAAAATCTTTCCTTTTTTCATCCTCTATTTCGTTCTGGCATCTGTAATCACTACGATTGCTACAAGCGCCGGTGTCCCGGCGACCGTATTTCATCCCGTTAAGGAGTTAAGCAAGTTCTTTATCGTACTTGCCATGGCCGCTATCGGCATCAATACCAATGTGATAAAACTGATCAAGACCGGCGGAAAGCCGATCCTGATGGGACTTTGCTGCTGGGTCGGCATAACCGGAGTCAGCCTGCTGCTGCAGCATATTATGGGGATCTGGTAAGACGTTCTAGACATCTTCCAGCTTGTAACATTTTTTATCACCGGCTTTTGCCCTGTCGATCTGAAACTGCTGAATACGGATGTACTGTTCGGTCCTGAATTTGAGGTGTCCCGCAAAGGATACGGCCTCATCATACATGCCGGCTCTCCTGAGCATATCCACAATCCGCAGTTTCAGTTCCGGCAGTTCACGCTTGGATATTCTGGATACATCCACTTCATTATAACAGGCAAGCGCCCTCTTACGGCAAATAATAGCCGTCACATCCAATTTCTCGTCATCACATGCCCATGCCGCACAAAGGAAAGCATCTCCCGCCTTTTTATACTCTTTGCAGTGCTGATAGATCAGCGCCAGTTTCACAAAACGCTTTCCCAACTCCGGCAGACCCGCAATGCCCGCACAATTGACGTATTCTTTGGAATCAATATATTTTTCCTCATACTCCGGCATGGGATCGGATGTGGAAAAAACATTTCTGCAATAATCACATTTATGAACCCATAAAGGCATAGCGCTTCTACGCACCTCCGGCGGTCTGAAATCCAAATCGGCAGTCCCCTGGCTGGAAGCCATGGCAAGGATTGTTACCTCGTTGCTCCTGCCGCAAATATTACATTCCATGTTCTTTACCGCAAATTTTGACACGTCTGTTTCCTCCAAATACGTTTTACCTGTTTTTTATTTTAACAAATTATGCCTTCTTCTTCAACCGAAACTATGATATGATTATGTTCAAGTTATACTTATTACAGCGGCAGGAGGTTTACATAACAATGTCAGACACCTTTGCAAAGGACACTTCAAACAGAAGCAAAAAGGATTGGGCAATCGCCCTGATCGTTTTATTCACGGGACTTGTCATCGCCCATCTTGGCGTATCCATGTTTTTGGTATCCGCCATGGGTACAGATACCTTTACCGTATTTATCCAGGGGCTCGCCCTGACCTGTCAGAAAATCACAGGCACGGGATTCCCCACCGTCGGAACAGTACATGTGATTATCCTGTGCCTGATCATGGTCATTATGCTGTTTACAACAAAGGGCTATATCAAACCCGGAACCGTCATCTGTGCATTCTGCGGCGGGCCGATCATTGATTTTTTCAACTGGCTCATCTCGCCCTTTGTCAACGAAGGAAGCCCTTTGGCTGTCCGTGCCGTTGTCATGGTGCTTGGCTGTGTGATCCTGTCTGTGGGAATGTCCGTTGTCATCAACAGTGAAGCCGGAACCGGTCCCAATGACCTGATTGCCATTGTGATCTCCGATAAGCTTCCCAAAGTCCAGTTCCGCTTCGTCCGTATCGCCTGTGATATATTTTTCATCGTCATCGGTTTTCTTCTGGGCGGCATAGTCGGCATCGGTACCGTGGTTGCCGCATTTTTGACCGGACCTCTGGTACAGTTCTGGCTACCAAAGACAAAGGCAGTCATCAGGAGACTGCCTTATCAATAATACAATATAAACCTTCTTTTACAGCCGGCACAATACTTCCGCCAGCTTCTTCATTTCTTCTCTGTTCGCATCACTTAACGCAGATCTGATGGAAATAACCGGCTCCACAATTTCGATTTCCTTCATGGTCTCCAAAACGGCACGCATCTGCTTTGCCGCCATGGGAGCCCAACTGCCGTTTTCTATCAAAGCCACCTTGCGTTTCTGATAATTCTTAGATTTTAAATGATGTAAGAACTCATCCATCCCGGTAAAGATGCCGCCATCATAGGTAGCCGCCGCTAACACAATCCGGTCATAACGGAAAGCATCTTCCACCGCCTCTGCCATATCCTCGCGGGCAAGATCGCAGACAGATACTTTTTCCGCGCCCGCCTTCTCCAACTCTTCTGCCAGAAGCTTTGCCGCCTCTGCGGTATTGCCGTGTATGGAAGCGTAGGCGATAAACACGCCTTTATCTTCCGGCTCATAACTGCTCCACACCTGATATTTATTAATATAATAAGCTAGATTATCTTTTAAAACCGGTCCGTGCAGCGGACAAATCATCCGAATATCCAAACCTGCCGCTTTCTTTAACAGCATCTGTACCTGTGCGCCGTATTTACCCACAATATTAAAGTAATATCTCCTTGCTTCGCAGGCCCAATCTTCATCCGTATCCAGAGCACCGAATTTACCGAAACCGTCAGCGGAAAACAGAATTTTTTCTTTCTTTTCATATGTAACCATAACCTCGGGCCAATGTACCATGGGAGCCATATAAAATACTAATGTATGTTCACCCAGAGACAGTTCTTCGCCTTCTGCCACAACAACCTTTTTATCCTCAAAATCCACATCAAAGAATTGTGAAATCATCGGAAAGGTCTTGGCGTTTCCCACGATTTTGGCATCGGGATATTTGCTGATGAATTTGCCGATCAGAGATGCATGATCCGGCTCCATATGGGAAACGATCAGATAATCCGGCATCCTGCCTCCCAGTTCCCTTTCCAGGTTGGCAAACCACTGTGCTTCCACTCTCCTGTCTGCCGTATCCATAACGGCAATCTTTTCATCCAAGATCAAATAGGAATTGTAAGAAATTCCGTTTGGTACCACATACTGGCTTTCAAATAAATCGATATCATGATCATCTGCTCCGATGTATTTCACTGCATTACTGATAAACATTTTTCTACCTCCGGTGTTTGCTTTTATGTCTGTATTTTGTTCCAAAGAAATTCTACCATTACATGGCTTGATCCGCAACCGCTGTATATCGTTTTTATTCTCCATTATGTCGAAAACATTCGGTTAAATTCTTCCAGGCACATCGGCTTCGCATAATAAAAGCCCTGCGCCTTGTCACAGCCGCACTCTTTTAGAAAATCCGCCTGTTCCTTTGTCTCCACACCCTCGGCTATCATATCAAGCCCGATATCTTTTGTCATCTGAATCGTATGGGCTACGATCTTCTTTCCCCGGTCGGAACTGATGGAATCCTGCAAAAAGCCTCGATCAATCTTGATCATGTCAAACCGGGTATTTTTCAATGTATTTAATGAGGAATACCCCGAGCCGAAATCGTCCATCAACAGCGTATAACCGTTTTCCTTCAACAGCAAAACACTCTTATATATATTGGCATGATCAAGCGTTTCCGTAATCTCAAGTTCCAGATACGCCTTGTCAATGCCGTATTTTTCAATTAAGTTGTTTAACACCCGGATAAAATCGTCATTGTTCAGATGTCTGCGGGATACATTGACCGAAATCGGAAACAGGGAAAGTCCCCGATCCATCCGGGAGCGGATCAGACTGCAAGCCTCTTCCCATATGAAATAATCCAGTTTCACAACAAAACCGTTTTCTTCAAAGACCGGAATAAAATCTGCCGGTGAAATAAGCCCACGCTTTGGATTGACCCAGCGCGCCAATGCCTCCGCACCGATCATCTTATTTTGCGAAATGCTGTATTTGGGCTGCAGATACATGGCAAATTCCCGATTCTTCAGTGCCTTTCCCATGTGGTCCTCTACAAACTTGCGTATCTTTGCTTTTTCCTTCATATCATCCCGGTAAAAGCCCACATGCTGCAGAGCATCTCCTTTTACATACTGTCTCGCAAAGGCCGCACCGTCCCCGTATTTCCGCAGATTCTCACTTTTATCCTTCACATAGCACACACCGTAAAACAAGGTATAGGGAATATCCTTATACCCCAGCAGATTCTGATCCAGTTTCATGATCAGGGCATAGATATCTTCCTCTATCAGATACGGAGTCAGTATCATAAACACATCTGCCGTCAGGCGGACATAAAGCTGGTTTTCATCACAGATCAGTGACAGGGTATGGATAAAAAAGCGAAGGATTTCATCTCCGACAGCTTCTCCGTACTGCTCATTGATGATCTTAAATTTTGCCACATCAAACTGGATCACCGCATAATCCCAATCCGGATGCATCTGCATGAGACGATTGGCTCCTGTCACAAAATAAGCCGGATTTTTGTCATTGGTGATATTTTCGGCAAGCTCCAGGCGATAATTTTCCTCCGCGCTGACCTCCCGGAATGTTGCAGCATACTTATCCACCGCTCCTGCCTCATTTCTATGCAGATAACAGGTTATCTTTACATAACGGTATTGTCCGTCATCCATCTGCAAATGCAGGAAAACCTCCGTGCGCGGCTCTTCGATAGGTCTGTAATACGCAGCTTCCAAACAACCGGATTTCAGCCTGTCCAAAAATTTATGGCACAATTCCCGTTCCGAGTCAGCGACCATTTTGCGGATTCCTTCAATCCCTTCTTTTTTCAGGAGTTCCTTGTATAACCCCGGACAACCATCGGCTGCCACAGTCCAGCCGTTTTCCACGCTCCATAATAAAACGTACTTTTCCGTGCCGGTTAACAGGATTTCCCCCAATTCTTTTGTAATGTCCATTTGCATCCCCCACAAAGCACATATTAAAAATGGCATTGCATTACAATGGTATTCAACATTTTTATGCCAATTTTTACCATTATTATATACTTTTCGGGAGTACTAATCAACTTAGAGTGCAATCATATTTTGACATTGTTTTACGGTATACAATAGTCATGATCATTCCTGTTTTGCAAACCACACAGATTTCACTTCCGGCTCAAGTTTTAGATAATAGCCATCTATTTTACCCGTCAACTCATCATAATGATAGGTCATCGGCATCGTTATAAAAATAGTATCCTCTTTCAGCTCGGTAATCTGAAATGTGTCATAGTGGAAATGCGTCATCGGAAGTTTCCAATTTTTATATAGCAGGTAAAACTGCCCTGCTTCTTCTATTACCTCCATCTTTCCGTATGCCTTACTTTGAAAAACGCCCGTATATTCATCCGACGCATGTGAGAGACTTGTCCCTTTTACCGGTTTCCCCGGCATGAGATCTACCTTCCAGTCATAATGGGCTCCGCCGAACACGCCATCAAATTTATGAAGACGCTCTGCCCAATCGATTTCCGGCAGATTTAAAATGTGATCAACAACGGTATATGCCATTTCATTTAAAAACGGAGCACTGGGTTTATGCTTATTCACAAAAAGCATCATACCGATATTTTTCTCCGGAATAATAATCTCCATGGTACAATAGCCTTCAATTTCTCCGCTGTGAAAGATAAAAGGCAATCCACGATAAAAAATTGTCTTCCAAGCCATTCCATAAAAGCCGTATGCGGGAATTTCTTCACTGTGCCATGGGAAGATATCCATATCAGCTACTCCGCGGTGCATCTCTTCCATTACCTTTTCGGAAAACAGTCTTTTCCCTTGATATACGCCTTTATCCAGATGCATCTGCAGCCATTTCATCATTTCATCCACGCAGGAGTTGACTGCTGCCGCAGGTGCTCCCACATCCATTTCCCACGGCGGCATCTCTGTAACCTCTTTATCTCTGGACCTCTCGAAATACCCAAGCGCATAATTATCATCTTTTCTCATATCCGCAACCGTCAGACAGCTCCTTGTCATTCCCAAAGGGTCAAAAATCCTGGTCTGAACCAGTTCCTCCCATGTCTGTCCTGTGATTCTCTCTGCAATATGTCCTAATAAAGAATATATGACATTGCTATACTGTGTCGTGCTCCTGAAAGGCTTATTGGGTTCCAGATAACGCAGTCTATGCATAAACTCGTCTCTGTCAATAGAAGGATCCGGCCACATGGCATCATGACCTGCCAGCCCTGTCCTGTGATAAAGCATATCTCTGACAGTTACCTGTTTTGTCGCAGTCTCATCCATGAGCGCAAAATCAGGAATATATTCTATGACCGGTCTATCAAAATCCAACACTCCATCATCCACCAAAGACGCTAATACAGCAGATGTGAAAGACTTAGAACAGGACGCAATGCCACCTAACGTTTCCGGCGTCATCGGTTCCTTTGTTGTCAGATTGCGGTAACCATACCCTTTCTCAAAAATTACTTTGCCGTTATGACAAACTGCAACGGCAAACCCGGGAATGTTCCAGTATTCCATTTCTTTTTCCACAAACGAATCCTTTAGTATTTCCTGCATAATGACCACTTCTCTTTCTGTTTTTTTCTCTATGGAATCTGAACCGGTTTCATGGAAAATCCGTCTACCAGCGGATAATGGCATTTTACCATTCTCCCGGTTTCATCCTCTGTCATAACCGGCTCAACTTCTTTGCACCTTTCTGTTGCATAAGGGCAACGTGTATGAAAGGCACATCCTTTTGGCATATTGATTGGACTGGGGGTCTCTCCCTGTATCTCATATTTTCTTTCTTTGTGATGGGGATCGATCACCGGTGCTGCCTGAATCAAAATCTGTGTATAAGGATGTGCCGGACGTCGGAAAATATCCTCCGCTTTTCCCATCTCAACAATTCTTCCCAGATACATGACCATGACCCGATCCGATAAATATTGCACCACCCTCAGATCATGAGAGATAAAAAGCATGGTCAGATTCAATTTCTTTTTTAGATCCATGAGCAAATTAATAATCTGTGCCTGAATGGACATATCCAAAGCTGACACAGGTTCATCGGCAATCAAAAATGCCGGTTTCATGATCAGGGCTCTGGCAATACCGATCCTCTGTCTCTGTCCTCCGGAGAAAGCCGAAGGATAACGGTCCAGTGCATAAGAGGGCATCCCAACCATATCCAGGATTTCTATGGTTTTCTGTTCATATTCTTCTCTGGGACAGATGTTATGAACGGATAAGATTTCATAAAACATTTGTCTGATGGTCATTTTAGGATTTAAAGATGAATACGGGTCCTGAAAGACCATTTGAATATCTTTTCTGGCTTCTTTCAACGAAGCACCTTCCTTCATGGCAAGGTCTCCGTAATCGCCGAACATGATTTTCCCGTCATCGGGTTTATATAAGCGGATCAAGGTTTTGGAAAGAGTACTTTTGCCGCAGCCGCTTTCTCCTACCAGTCCCAACGTCTCACCGGGGTAAATGGAAAAGGACACATCCTCTACCGCCCTGACATAGTTCTGTTCCTTTCTTGCAATGATTTCTCCGATATTCTGCCTGATCGGAAAAGTCTTTGATAAATAAGTAACTTCTAACAGAGGTTTTTTTGTCTGATCAGTCATCTGACATGCCTCCTTCCTCTTTCTCCAGTCTCCCTTTGATATTCATCATTTTTTCCAGACAATGACATCTGGAAAAATGTCCGGGCTCCAGCTCCTTTAATTCCGGAACTTCTTTTTTACAAATCTCTTCACAAAACTCACATCTGGGTGAAAACGGACATCCCGTAGGCATATCATCCAGATTTGGTGGCATTCCGTCGATGGAATATAAGCCTTCTCCTTTTTTGTCAATGGAGGGAATGGCCCTCATCAATCCATAGGTGTAGGGATTTCTGGGCTTTTCAAAAATATCCTCCGCTTTGGCCATTTCCATGATTCTTCCGGCATACATAACTGCAATATGGTCACACATCTGTGAAGCCACGCCCAGATCATGGGTAACCAGTACAAGGCTCATATTCAATTCTTCTCTTAACTTTTTCAGTAATTTGATGATCTGATCCTGAATGGTCACATCCAATGCTGTTGTAGGTTCATCCGCAAGGAGCAGCTGCGGATTGGATGCCAGTGCAATGGCAATCATGGCACGCTGTCTCATACCTCCCGAAAACTGATGTGCATAGCAGTTTAACCGTTCTTTTGCAGAAGGGATACCAACTAATTTCAACAGCTCCAGTGCACGTTCTTCCTTCTGTTTTTTTGTCATACCCGGCTCTTTGATGGATTCAACAATCTGCTCTTTAATCGTCAAAACCGGATTCAGGGTTGTCATCGGATCCTGAAATATCATTCCGATTTCTCCTCCCCGGATTTTCTGCATCTCTTTTTCTTTTAAATCCAACAAATTTTGACCTTTATAAATGATCTCTCCACCCGTTATCTTTCCGGGATCTTTCACCAGTCTGATCAGTGATCTGCAGGTAACACTTTTTCCGCAGCCACTTTCACCGATAAGGCCGAAAGTTTCGCCACGCATGATCCGAAAGCTCACATCATGAACGGCTCGGACCGTTTTTTCCTCCGAAATAAAATCTGTATGCAGATTTCTTACTTCCAATAAAACTTCGTCTGTCTGATCTGCCATCTGTTTATCTCCTCTCCGAACGTTTCCTTATTTTGATTTCTGCAGTTTCTTTGAAACTTCCTCTCCGACCAGGCTGATGGAAATTCCGGTCAGGGCAAGCATGATACCCGGGAATGTAACAATCCACCAGGCTGTCATCATGAAGGATTTGCCTTCCGAGATAATCGCACCCCATTCAGGAGTAGGCGTAGGTACGCCGAGTCCCAAGAAGCTTAAAGATGCTCCCATCAGCATACAAAGCATGATATCGGAAATCGCATATACAAATGCGCTGTTGACTACATTGGGAAGAACATGGCGGAACATAACTCTCAAATTGGAATAACCCAATGTTTTTGCGGACAATATGTATTCACTGTTTTTTACGACCAGCACTTCACTTCTTACCAGCTTCGCATATTCACGCCATCCAACCAGCCAGATAGCGATAAACAAATTTTTAATACCGGAGCCAAGGATTGCTACAATGGCAATAACCAGAATCATCAGCGGAAATGCTGTGAAAATATCCAGAATACGCATGATGACGGCATCAACCTTTCCCCCGCAGTATCCCGACAGCAGTCCCACAAAGGTTCCGATCAAGGCAGGTATCAACATGGCAAAGAAACCGATTGCCAGATCCAGTCTGGCGCTATATACCACTCTTGAAAAAACATCCCTGCCCAGATTGTCTGTCCCAAACCAGTGAGCCGCGGATGGTTTCTGTAAAAGTGAGGACATATCCTGTTTGATGGGATCATAACTTGTAAACAATCCCGGGAAAAGTGCCATGGCAAATATTAAAATCAAAAACACACATGCAATCCAGAAGAAAACAGAATGTTTTCTCAATATTCCTTTTTTCATATTCATCTGCTCCCTTCCTTAATCTAATTTGACGCGAGGATCCAATAACGAATATGAAACATCCGTGATCAGGTTCATCACAAGCACAATAATACTGAACAAAAATACAGTTCCCTGCACCACCGTATAATCACGGGAAAGAATGGCATTTAAAAGCAGCTGACCAAGTCCCGGAAGTGCAAAAATATTTTCGATCACAATACTGCCTGCCAGCATGTAAGTCATCCGCATGGCCAGCAAAGTAACCGTAGAGATCAGAACATTTTTGAGAATATATTTTGTTTTGATCTTCCATGGAGATATGCCCTTACTGTATGCAAAATCCACATAATCCATTTTCAATACTTCTATGACATTCCCTCTGATATTCCTCAGTACCAATGCGGAAGTACCCAGTGCTCCGGTAAATGCCGGAAGGATCAGGGCATGGATATGTTCTCCTACCGTAGTTCCCCAGCCACCCACGGGAAACCAACCCAGCTTTAAGGAGAAAATCAACATAATGATCAAACCGATCAGAAATTCCGGTACCGAAATAAAAGTAAGAGAAAGAGAGTCGATAAAACTTCCTATTTTTTTATTGTGTTTTACTCCTGCCAGATATCCCAACGGAAAGCTGATAATAACGGAAAAGAGAATTGTCATAAGCGTCAGGGATGCTGTGATTACAGCTTTCTGCTTGAACAGGTCTACTACCGGACTTTTCAATGTCAGGGAATCGCCGAAATCAAAAGTAAGGCATTGCTTTAAAAACAATAGATACTGCATGATCAGCGGTTCATCCAATCCCATTTTGGCTCTCATTGCCGCAATCGCTTCATCACTGGCCCTGTTTCCTACCAGCAGAAGTGCCGGATCTCCGGGAATCAAGCGCATACCAAAGAAAATGATCAGTGTGATGATCAGCAGGACCGGAATCATTTGCATTATTCTTTTTAAAATATAAGTAAGTTCTTCCATATGTTCTGATGTTCCTTCCACTCCGTATGCCATTAACAGAGAAAGGCAGAAATGTAAATATCTGCCTTCCCCGTCAATCTGCAAATGATGTTTTTTATTTTTCTTACTCAGAAATTGTCATATATTTGAAATTGTAAATTCCAAGAGGTGTCTGAGCGTATCCAGTCACTTTATCTGTTGTTACAAATGTATAAGGTGTATATACCAGCGGGATAAACGGTGTTGCATCCGCCATAACGGACTGCATCTCTCCGTAATCTGCCATTCTTGCACTCTCATCCATTTCTGTATTGGCCCTGACACACAGTTCCTCTGCTTTAGCCTGTTCCTCACCATCCCAGTAAGTTCTCCAACAGTTGGTCTGATCGGAAATTGCCCACAGGCCTGCAAGCTCGGAAGTATCTGTCATATCGGATGTCATATTGGAAATGTATACATCATAATTGCCCTCTTTCCAGTTGGATCTCGCTGTTGCAGTATCAATCTGCTGAATATCCAGATTAACACCGATCTCAGCCCAGTTTTCCTGAAGGATTGTAGCGATCTCAAGGTATGCCGAGTTACCGCTTCCCACTTCCATTGTCAGATCAAATCCGTCCGGATAACCTGCCTCTGCCAGTAAAGCTTTTGCTGCCTCTGCATCATGTGCAACAGGTGTCAGCTCTTCATTGAAATGAGGTGCCGAAGGTGAAAGAAATGTCGTTGCGATTTCACCATAGCCGAAGTAAACTGCTGCATTGATTGCTTCTTTATCCGTTGCAAGGTTCAGTGCCTGACGAACGCTCTTATTGGAGAGATATTCATTCTGGCAATTGATAATGATAAATTTAACGTCTGTAGATTCAAACAGGTTGACGGTCAGATTTCCGACTGCCTTTAATTCATCAATACGGCTGTAGGGAATATCTGTTGCAATATCAATCTGTCCGCTCTCCAACTGCATGATACGTGTAGTATCATCTGCGACTACCACCATATCAATCTCGTCGACCTTAGGACATCCCTCTTCCCAATAATAAGGGTTTGCCGTAAATACCATTTTTTCACCTTTATTCCATTCGCTTAAGATAAAAGGTCCGGTACCCACAGGACATTCTGCAATGCCTTCCTCGCCGACTTCTTCGCAATATGCTTTAGGCATGATGCCTGAGCTGAACATTGCCAGAGTGGATAAGAACATGGGAGATGCCTCATTTAATGTAATTACCAAGTTGTTGTCTCCGCCATCTTCCATTGTGTCAATCATATCTAACATGCCCAGCCACGGGCCATCAGCCTCTTTTGCTCTTGTGATACTGTAAATACAATCTTCAATTGTTACATCTTCACCGTTTGAGAATTTAATGCCGTCTCTGATATGGAATGTATAAGTCAATCCATCCTCGGAAACTTCCCATGTATCTGCTACCGCAGGAATGATTTCCTGTCCGTCATCGGAACTTGTGACAAGCCCTTCTACCATCATGTTCAACACCCAGATATCATTGTTATCCGCTGTCATAACAGGATCCAGATTACCGGAATCAAGGTTTCGTGCCAAAGTAACAACACCACCCGCTGCCGCATCCGTACTCTCTGTTCCTTCACTGCTTTCGACCGTTTCTTCTGTCGTTTCCGTTCCCGTTGATGCCGCATTACTGCCGCAGCCTGTCAGAACAAAAGCAGCAGTCATCAGTACAGCCAAAAATTTTGCTGCTGTTTTTCTTTTCATAACGTCTCCTCCTTTATCAAATAAAGATCATATCCGGTTACAAAAAAAGGGCAATGATGCTTCGGAAACATCATTGCCTCGTAAATTACGGATATTTATCTTTTTTGTATATATGCATTTTATTTCTTTTGGATCGGTCTGTATTGTAAATTTCGGACCTATTCATTCGCCTTCAGGAATTCCTTCAGACTATGAAACATTTCTCCTTTCTGGCCTATAACGGCATTTGCACAGATCATAGAATTTAAAATGGCTTCTTCAGAAGCCTCACCCACCAGCCGAAAAACAAGATCCATTTTATCTTCCGGAAAGGCCGAAATATCAATCATCCGGTGATTGTCCCGATCTCCTGTACAATTTCCGTTTGTAAACCCGATAAAAACATCTCCGCTGCCATGTCCCATATAGGAACCACAGCGAATCATCCCTACCGCAGCTCTTTTGATCACTCTCTTCAGTTGCCTTGCCGTCAGCGGCAGATCCGTACCCACCACTATCATAATAGATCCCCTGTCCTCCGACAGTTCCCCATGTATCTCTTTCTCTATCTTCCTGCCGAGAGGTTCATATGCCACAACCAGATCTCCCATTCTTCCGTAATTGGACTGAACCAGAACCCCCAGGGTATATTCTGTCCCGCCGAAAGCAAATACTCTCGATGCGGATCCGATACCGCCTTTTAAACCGAAGCAGACCGTTCCCGCCCCGGCTCCAATATCTCCCTGCTCAATCTTTTTCCCCGCATGGGCTATTGCTTCCAACACATCCCCTTCTCCTACCACACGATCCGTGATTGTATTAATCCTGCAATCATTGGTCTCACCAACAACGGGATTGACACTGGATACTTCTTTGCCGGATTGTCTGCACCGGTCTATGGTATAAGAGACCAATGCATCGGCAACTTTTCCCACATTCAATGTGTTGGTCAATGCAATAGGCGTCTCCAATATTCCAAGTTCATCCAGCTGGATGGTTCCCATTGTCTTTCCATAACCGTTTAATGCATATGCTGCGGCAACCGGCTTTCTGAAAAAAACATTTCCTTCACAGGGAAGCACCACCGTCACGCCGGTCCGATGCTTCTCATCCACAATCGTTTTATGCCCTACGGTTACGCCCGGAATATCTGTAATATCATTGTTTTTCCCCGGCATGCCGCTTCCTATCCGATAACCATATTCTCTGATTCCCATTTTGTTCCCTTTCATCGTCTTATAATACAAACATGATAAACTTTAAGACTTCCATATAATCTGTCGCCGAATAAACGATCGTACGTACCCCCGTTTGTTTTGCACCCGGATAGTACCCGCCCCTCACAGCTTTATCCTGCTCCATAAACTCTATCTCAACATCAAATGTCTCCGGAAGCTTTAACAGACATTCTTCCGGTTTTCGTTTCAACGCTTTCTCCGTCTCTTCATACAGCAGCTCTTTGGCATCTTTCGGATTCAAGGAAAGGACCGCACCTCCCATACCTTTGTTCACCGCTACCTGCCCGATGGATGGAATCCACCTTCCGGCTTCCCTGCAGATCATTTCATCCCCACTGATCATCAAAACCGGGATATGATAATAAGCCGCATGATATGCATTGATCATAAATTCGCTCGCTATTTCTCCGTTTATTCTGATCTGATAATTCTCTCTGTTCTTGGTATGTGCCAGCGGAGTCCCTGCCATCCCTGCACCGCTGTGGTATCCGATCATCACCACTGCATCACATGTCTCCACCCCTGTCATCATATTTCCCGGTGTGCCTTCCCAGCCCCGCAAAATTTTTGTTCCTTTGGGAAGCATATCCGGTATGATATTCCTTGCCGTTCCGTGGGCATCCCGCACAATTATCTCTTCTACCGTTCCGCTGTCAAAAGCTGCCTGACATACAATAGCCGTTTCCTCCGACATTTCCCGGCAGAAATAAGAATAATCCGGATGTTCCTTATGAGTTTCATTCCAATCAGCGATTCCGCATGTACCTTCAATATCTGCACTAATAAATACTTTCATACCCACTCTCTCTTTTTCTGTTTGATTTTATGATTTATACAAGTATCTTCTGTAGACTTCTTTTCATATAATTTTGAGGAGTCAATAATGTATACTTTTTAAATTCCTTGATAAAATGTGCCTGATCATAATACCCCAGCTGCTCATAAACCATATCCGTTTTTGATGTTTCAAGATAGGTAATTGCACTTTGCAAACGTATGATCTCGGCGTACTGTTTCAGGGAAAATCCCGTATTTTTCTTAAACTCCCTATTGATGTAATGCTGACTATATTTCATTCCGTCTGCAATCTGTGCCATCTTCACACAGCCTTCCTGCTCAATGATTTCCTGAAGTGCATATCCTGCTACCGGATTGATCCTTCCTGAGATCATATTTTCTACCGGTTTCTTCACAATAGCAGCCATGGAAGAAAGACTATCCGTCTTCTCCAGCCTGTTCAATATCTCTGCAATATCCTCCTGCCCTGAAATATCAATATGCCGGTCCAATATCTTAGCATCTTTCTCCGATACCATCACAGGTATGATTCCCGGGTTCAATTTAACACCAAAAATCCAGTCCTTTCCTATATGGTGAGAAATGTGTGGTATCTCCACACTACCGCTGATACATGCATCCTTTTTGTTTTTTTCAAACAAAAACTGAACATCAGTACATCCGTCCGGAATTGTCACGAAAGGATTATGATTTTTATTGCGGATCAGATAAAATTTCTGGATAATCTCATCCTCACACAACAGTTCTTCGTAGTCTATTTGATAATCTATGTAAAAAGTTCTCAAATTCATAAATCATCTCTCCCTTGACCATTTTAATATGCAAACAAAAAAACGAAGTTGCCAAGCAACTTCGCTTTTTTTATTTATATCGCCCTGCTAAAAATTTGTCAAGATAATTTCTAACTATTCATAATATTCTTTTAATGCCGAATCCAAGATTTCTATTCCCTGATCAATCTCTTCTTTTCTAATATTCAAAGGTGTTGCAAAACGCATTCCGTTTCCATAGACACCGCAATTTAATGTCAAAAGTTTTCTTTTCAGGCAATTCATACGTATCTTCTCCCAAACCTCGGGAGCAGGTGTCCCGTCTTCGTGAGAGAATTCTATGGCGACCATTAACCCCAATCCTCTGATATCGTAGATGATAGGATATTTCTTCTGCAGATCATATAATTTTTCTTTCAGATATCTTCCCTTTTCAATGACATTTTCAAGGAGTTTTCCGTCTTCAAACTGATCCAATACCACATTTGCTGCCGCTGCCGCAACCGGATTTCCTCCAAAAGTAGTTCCATGCATGCCCGCATGCCATTCTGCCATGATTTCCCTTGTACTGATTACTGCACTCATGGGCAGTCCGCCCGCAATGGCTTTTCCACATGTCATAATATCCGGAACCACATCAAAATTCTGACTTGCCCACATTTTACCGGTTCTGCCGTAACCGGACTGTATCTCATCAAATATCAATAAAATGCCATATTCATCACAAAGCTCCCGCACGCCTTTTACAAAGCTTTTAGGTGGCACTACATAACCACCTTCGCCCTGCACCGGTTCCATATAAATTGCTGCTACCGTTTCCGGTGCTACGATATATCGGAACAGCTTCCTGATTTCACCCAGACAATAGGAACTTCTTCCCTCTTCATCCAATCCCTTCGGACACAGATCCCGACTTGGATAAGGTGCAAAATACACACTGCCCATCAATGGCTCCAGATATTTTCTGTATTTTGAATTAGAGCCCGTAATCGTGGAAGCTCCTATGCTTCTTCCGTGAAAGGAACCCATAAATGCAATGATCGCCGGACGCTTTGTATATACTTTTGCAAGCTTTAATGCGCCATCTGTTGCCTCCGCTCCCCCATTGGAGAAAAAAATACTGTTTAATTCCCCCGGAGTTGTCTCTGCAATTCGTTTTGCCAGTTTTAAAGTCGGTTCATAATTTACCATATTAAAAGATGCATTGACTAATTTCTTTGCCTGCTCACAAATTGCATCTACGATAGGCGGATAACAATGTCCCATGGCATTGACTGCAATGCCCTGTACAAAATCCAGATACTTGTCTCCTTTGGAGTCCGTGATATAACAGCCTTGTCCGGTTTCTGCCACAAGGTCGGTGGACTTACTGAGTGCCGGACTCAGATACTCTTTATATTCTTCATACGTAATCATTTTCTTTTCCTCCTAAAAATCAACTTTCCTTCCGTAATAAACACAATTAACAAATCTTTTCATATTTTCCTCACTGATCTTAATGGGATTGACAGCTGTAGACCCTTTCATGGGATAGCCACTAAAACCGTATTCAGCTTTTCCGGAAGATTCGGATTTCCGAATACATTATCAAAATTGAACTCCGGATACTCATAATTTTGAAAAAATAATCTCTTTCATCGTTCCTCACCTTCCCACACCCCTATTTTATTTTTGATATACACTTCCGTCGGATTGCTACCGGCGCCTTTGTTCGCGTTTCAATTTATAAAAAATCTATCATCCCGTCTCCAAAAAATATTGTAAATAAACGCCATTTTCAGTTTTCAAGTGTAAAGATTTTATTCATAAAAAACGCCTCCGCAATATGTATTGTATTCATCAATTACATACTGCTGGATCGCATTTACTCTCTCTGTATCCTTTCCGCCTACAGCCTGCCTCTCAAACGATTTTGCAATCATACAGAAGTTTGAGGAACTGGACACGATAATCTCATCCGCTTCCCTTAATTCATCCAGCGTAAACGGTGTCTCGTCCACCGGAATGCCCAATGCATTGCAGGCAAGAATCAGGTGATGCTTTGATATTCCCGGCAGAATATATCGATCATTGGGATGTGTTTTAAATACCCCGTTCTTCAAAATGGAAATATTGCTGTGTGCGCCCTCTGTGACAATATCTCCCCGATGGAACACACATTCCGTACAGCCTTCCTCTTTTGCCTTTTCCGCTGCCATAACGCTTGGAATTAGATTCAAAGTCTTAATATTACAATGCAAAAATCTGGTGTCTTCGATAGATGTCAGATCAATACGTTCTCTTAAATTGCGGAATTTTGCCTGCCTGATCATAATCCATAGGTTAGATTTGGTATCGGGAAATGCATGATCACGGTTAGCGGTTCCTCTGGTTTGCTGCCAATATACACTCAGCCGCTCTCCCTCCACCAAATTCACCATGCGATTCAATTCTTGCTTCAGCTCCTCTTTATCAAACGGAAGAGGTATACGAAGCATTTCTGCACTTCTGAAGAAACGATCCACATGCTCATCTAATAAAAAAATATGATGATTTCCGGCACTGGTAGCATCATATACCCCGTCTCCAAAAAAACAGACTCTGTCATTCATAGGTATTTTCATTTCTTCCAAAGGACCATATTCCCCGTTGTAATATCCTAAATTCTTCATATCCTTTTCCTCTTTTCATTAAAATTATATTTTTCCTTAATTATCTTTTCCGGTCTATACTATAAAATGTGCCTGATCATAATAGCCCAGTTTTTCAAGAATCATTTCCTGATACCGAATCTTTTTGTTCATACAAAATGTTTTTACGTACATACCTGTCACCCCTTCCTTCCACCCCATAAAACAGTCAATGCATTTTTTGAAACCATACAGAGGAAACTTCCGGCTCTATTTTAAGATAGAAACCATCTATTTCCCCTGATAATTCATGATAGTGATATGTCAGCGGCATTGTAATAAATAAGGTATCTTCTTTTAATCCGCTTATTTTGAAAGTATCATAATGAAAATGTTCCATCGGAAGTTTCCACTGTTTATATAATAAGTAAAATTGATCGGTTTCTTTGATAACTTCCATCTTTCCATAAGCTTCATTATGAAAAATACCTGCATACTCATCATGTGAGTGGGATAACGCGGTTCCTTTTACCGCTTCTTCAGGCATCAGGTTCACTTCCCAGTTATGGACGGGACGATTAAAGTAATCGTCATACGGGTGGATTCTTTCTGCCCAGTCAATGTGAGGATATCCCAAAGCCGTATCTATAACGGTATATACCATTTCATATAAAAACGGAGTACTTGGTCTGTGTTTATTGACCAAAAGCATCATTCCGAGATTTTTTTCGGGAATCATAATTTCAATAGAACAATATCCCTCAATCTCTCCGCTGTGAAAAACAACCGGTAGCCCCCGGTAGAAAAACGTCTTCCATCCCATACCGTAGAATCCGTATTGAGGTGTTTCTTCGAAATTCCACGGACAGATATCCATATCCGCCACACCTTGATGCATCTCTTCCATAACTTTTTCGGAAAACAATCTTTTGCCTTGATATACACCTTTATCCAGATGCAATTGCAACCATTTCATCATCTCATCCACACAGGAATTGACTCCCGCTGCAGGCGCTCCCACATCCATTTCCCATCCGGGCATCTCTATCACATCTTTTCCTCGGATCCTTTCAATATATCCGGTTGCAAAGTTACCATCTTTACGCATATCCCCAACCGTTAGGCAGCTTCTTTTCATTCCCAGAGGATCAAAGATTCTGGTCTGAACCAGTTCCTCCCACGTCTTTCCGCTGATCTTCTCTGCGATATGACCCAGCAAAGCGTAAATGACATTGCTATATTGCGTTGCGCTTCGAAACGGCTTATTCGTTTCCAGATAACGCAGTCTATGCATAAACTCATCTCGGTCAATAGAGGGATCCGGCCACATGGCATCATGTCCCGCTAGTCCCGTTCTGTGATAGAGCATATCCCTGACAGTAACCTGGCTCGTTGCCACCTCATCCATCAAAGCAAAATCCGGAATATATTCTATGACCGGCCTGTCAAAATCCAATGTCCCTTCATCTACCAAGGATGCCAATACTGCAGATGTAAAGGATTTTGAGCAGGAGGCAATCCCACCCAGGGTTTCCGGTGTCATCGGTTTCTTTGTCGTTAAATTCCGGTATCCATATCCCTTTTCAAAGGCTATTTCTCCCTGGTAACATACGGCAATTGAAAAACCCGGGATATTCCAATAGTCCATCTCTTTTTTCACAAAATCCGCTTTTAATAATTCCTGCATATAAACACTTCTCTTTACTTTTTACTTATTTGCCGATAAACTTATCCTTCACAATCATTGCTATCAGATCCGCCGTTTTTTCCACTCCGAAGAAACTACTGTCGATCATCAGATTTTTGTTATTCACATCCGCCGGATAATAATTGGCATATTTTTTATGATACTGCTTTCTGGCTTTATCAATCTCAATGATCATCTTCATAGCCACATCCTTATCCATGCCCAGATATTTGACACAGTTTTCGATACGACTTTCAAAGGGTGCATATATATAAATGTTCAGACATCGATCAAAATCCTTTAAAACATAATCAGCGCACCTGCCGACAATCACACAGGATTCCTTTTCCGCCAGATTTCGAATCAGCTCCGACTGTACTTTAAAAATCTCATCCTGCCTGTCCTTCGAAAACCTCCCAAGCGGGAATTTCATTTTGGAATATGCACCACCTTGATTTTCTTCGGCTTTACTGATAACAGAAAGTGGAAGATCCATCTTCTTTGCTGTTTCTTCCACAATATCTCTGTCATAAAATTCTATGTTTAATATTTCGGAAAGCTTTCTTGCAATGGGTCTTCCCATACTCCCGAACTCACGTGTAATGGTAACAGTATACTTTTCTGTCATAATATTCCCTCTCTCCTCTATAATGCAAAATGGCACATAAAGCGTATTTATACCTCTTTGTGTGCCTTGTTTGCTTTTATAATATAGTTTTTTCTCAAAGTCGTATTGTAAAAAACGAACTATCCCTGTCACATACAGACTTATTCCACCGTTATACTTGCCCAAGCGGACGAAAAAGTGTATAATGCAATCCGACCAAACGAAAGGTGATGACCATGGATAAAAATGATTATGAAATACTAAAGTTGTTAAAGAAAAACGCACGGACAAAAGCTTCTTCTATCAGTTCCCAAATCAATATGTCTGTATCTTCTGTTCTCGATCGTATCAAAAAATTGGAGAATTCAGGCACTATTATGGGGTACACCGCTATTTTAAACGAAAAAGCCCTTGGAAATGATGTTACTGCTCTAATGGAAGTGACGCTGGAGCATCCAAAATATTACGATTCATTCACGCAAGCCGTTTCCCGACACCCTAATATTGTGGATTGCTATTATTTAACGGGTGATTACGATTTTAATTTAAAAATCTGCTGTGCTTCTTCCTCTCAGCTGGAAGAGGTTCATCGCACGATCAAAAGCTTAAGCGGAGTTTCATCCACCAAAACGCATTTCGTTTTGAAAGAAGTCAAAAACATATATTGTTCCGAATTAACCGGAAAAAATACGGTTTAACCGGCTCCTCTTTTCTTTTTTTCGAATTTTTTATTGCTTTTTTGTTCTTTTATAAAAAAAATTGCATTTTTTCTTTTTGGATATTGCATTTTTTTCAATTTGGCGTAAAATTCATTTCAAATGAAACAGTTTGTCAGACAAAGATGTCTTCTTTGTCTTGCAGACTGTTTTTTTATTTCTATTAATCAATGTCACAGATGAAAATGTTGACAGCCAAAACAGAAAAAGGAGAAAACATTATGGAAAATCTTGGTTACTACAACGGAAAATTCGGTCCTTTGGATGAAATGACTATTCCAATGAATGACAGGGTTCATTGGTTTGGCGACGGTGTATATGATGCAGGTCCATGCAGAAATTATCATATTTTTGCCATTGATGAGCACATTGACCGTTTTTTTAACAGCGCTGCTCTTTTGGATATCGTAATGCCTGTTACAAAACAGGAATTAAAAGATCTGTTAAATGATCTTGTCAAAAAAGTCGATACGGGTGATTTATTCGTTTATTTCCAGGTTACAAGAGGAACCGGAATCCGGAATCACGCCTACACGGAAGGTCCCGGAAATCTCTGGGTAATGTTGAAACCGGAAACCATTTCCGACGGTATTGAACCGATCAAGCTGATCACTGTGGAGGATACACGGTTTTACCACTGCAACATCAAGACATTAAACCTGATCCCTTCTGTTTTGGCAACAGAAAAAGCCAAACGCGCCGGATGTCAGGAAGCTGTATTATACAGACCGGGCGGACGAGTAACAGAATGCGCCCACAGCAATGTACATATTATCAAAGACGGAAAGCTATATACCGCTCCCACAGATAACCTGATCTTACCCGGTATCGCCAGAGCACATTTGATCAAAAAATGCAAGGAATTAGGCATTGCAGTCAGCGAAACACCATATTCATTAAATGATCTGTTTACAGCCGAAGAAGTTCTGGTCACAAGTTCCAGCAACTTATGTCTCCATGCATGCGAGATCGACGGAAAACCGGTGGGCGGCAAGCAGCCCGAAATGCTGGAAAAAATCCGGAAAGCTTTGATGGATGAATTTATGGAAGCAACAAATTAAACGGACATTTGGGAGCGATCTTTATGCCAGAAATGCAATTTTACCCTGCCGGAGACAATGCACTGGTCATCGAATTCGGCAGCATCATTGATGAAGCAATCAATCAAAAAGTTCATAACCTTGCTGCTTTGATCACGGCATCGGATATCAGAGGCGTAACGGAATTATTGCCTACTTTTCGCTCCCTGATGGTGTATTATGATGCATCGGTTGTCACATACGGCAAATTAAAATCCATTCTGGAAAACTTACATCCGGATACGGATACAGGCATGGGCAGTCAAAAAATCATTCATCTGATTCCCTGCTGTTATGGGGCGAGATTCGGTGTTGATCTACATGATATGGAAGCGCTTACAGGCCTGACGAGAGAAGAAATCATTTCTATTCACAGCAGCGTGGATTATAAAATCTACATGTTGGGATTTCTTCCGGGATTCGTATATCTGGGCGGACTTGATAAGCGGATTGAAGCTCCGCGATTACAAACTCCCCGGGTTAAGATCAATCCCGGCAGCGTGGGAATCGGCGGAAATCAGACAGGTGTATATCCGCTGGCTTCCCCCGGAGGCTGGAGACTGATCGGCGGTACTCCCGTGGATTTTTACGATCCTGACAGGGAAGACCCCATCCTATGCAAAGCCGGTGAATATATCCGCTTTGTCCCGATTACGATAGATGACTACTACGATATTCGTCATTCGGTCATTCGAAAGTCATATACCCCGGAAGTGATCGCAGAGGCGGGTTCGGCTCACGACACAAACAAAGGAGGAAGCGGACTATGAGTTTTCAGGTAATAACGGCCGGTCCTCTCAGCACGATACAGGATAAAGGACGTTTTGGTTATCAGCAATTCGGCATCGGCACAAACGGTGTCATGGATCAGGATGCCTATCAGACGGCAAATCAATTGTTGGAAAATCAGGGAAACGAAGCCGTCATAGAAACCACTTTGTTTGGACCCACACTGACCTTTGATGCTCCATGTATCTGTGTGATTACCGGTGCGGATATCCGCCCTTTACTGGATGATCTT
Source organism: Lachnospiraceae bacterium (assembly GCA_051877575.1). Classification (GTDB taxonomy): domain Bacteria; phylum Bacillota; class Clostridia; order Lachnospirales; family Lachnospiraceae; genus UBA2882. The sequence goes on from JBJEJA010000020.1 coordinate 85,647, forward strand.
CCCATAAAAATGTACCATCCGTTTTATATCAAAGCCGGTCAGACATTAACCACCGCAATGGCTGTAAACGGATGCCGGAGCTATATTGCATTCAAAGGCGGAATCAATGTTCCCATATTGATGAACAGCCGATCAACAAATTTAAAATGTCATATGGGAGGCTTTCAAGGACGCGCATTGCAAAACGGCGATAGCATTTCTCTGTTTTCGGATGATCCGGATATTGCCCGTACCATTTCCGAGCATTCACCGATATTGTCAAAATTCGCACCGGAAGTCCGCTTTGATACCGATGTGACCATTCGCGTTATCGAAGGACCTCAGGACAGTTATTTTACGGAAAAGGGAAAGTACGAATTTTATCACGGGCATTATGAAGTGACTCCCGAAAGCGACCGGATGGGATATCGCCTGGAAGGGCCTGCCATTGAAAACAGAAACGGCGTTGATATCGTCTCCGACGGCATCGCGTCAGGGTCCATTCAGGTACCGTCCAACGGCAAGCCAATCATTCTTTTATCCGACAGACAGACAACAGGCGGTTATGCCAAAATTGCCACTGTCATTTCAAAAGATCTTCCAAAACTTGCCCAGCTTAAACCCGGCGATCATATAAGATTTCAAAAAATCACAGTTGAAGAAGCGCAAAATTTAAGTTGATTAAAAACATTATAAATTCATATCCGGGAGGTAAAAAAATGGATTATACACATGAAAGCCCGGCAGTTGTCCGGCAACTTATCAGAGAAGGAAAAATAACAGGTCCCACTGCCGGCATGTGCGCCGGCTATGCACAGGCAAATCTTGCAATTATGCCTAAAGATCTGGCCTATGATTTTTTATTATTTACGCAGAGAAATCCCCGCTCCTGCCCTGTTTTGGAAGTCAGTGATGTGGGGAGCCGCAAATTACATGAGATCGCCAAAGATGCAGATATTGCAACGGACATTCCCAAATACCGCATCTACGAACATGGTGTGATGACGGGGGAATATACCGACGTTTCCGAATTTTGGCGAGAAGATCTGGTCAGCTTTTTGATCGGATGCAGTTTCTCCTTTGAGTCTGAATTACTGGAAACGGATATTCCCGTCAGACATATTGAGGAAGGTTGCAATGTCCCCATGTATTTAACGAATATCCCCTGTACGCCTGCCGGAGTTTTTTCCGGCAATATGGTAGTCAGCATGAGACCTCTGCCCTATGATCAGATCGTCAAATCCGTTCTGGTAACGGGAGCCATGCCAAAGGTTCATGGAGCTCCCATTCACATCGGCGATCCATCTGTCATCGGCATTCGGGATATCAACAAGCCCGATTTTGGCGATATGGTTACCATTCGCCCCGGTGAGGTTCCCGTATTCTGGCCCTGCGGTGTCACTCCTCAGGCTGTCGTCATGAATACAAAACCGGATTTTGTCATTACCCATGCCCCGGGCCATATGTTGATCACAGATATAAAAAATGTCAGTCTGAAATATTAAAGGAGGGTTCGTTAATGAAAAAAGTGGATTTAAACTGCGACTTGGGAGAAAGCTTCGGAAATTATAAACTGGGATTGGACGAAACAGTCATCACATATATTTCTTCCGCAAATATCGCCTGCGGCTTCCATGCTTCGGACCCTCTGGTCATGGCTAAAACCGTTGCAATGGCCAAAGAAAACCACGTCAGCGTCGGAGCACATCCGGGCTATCCGGATCTGGTCGGTTTCGGGAGGCGCAACATGGACGTCTCTCCTAAAGAAGTAAAGGCAATGGTTCAATATCAGATTGGTGCCCTGACAGCTTTCTGCCGCGCCAACGGTGTATCGCTGGAGCATGTCAAGCCTCACGGTGCAATGTACAACATGGCCGGAAAGGACGATGAGTTAGCAATGGCTATCTGCGAGGGTATCTATGAAATTGATCCCAATTTAATTTTACTTGGCTTATCCGGCAGCCGGTTGCTTTCGGCCGCAGATAAGATCGGTTTAAAATCTGCCCGGGAAGTTTTTGCGGATCGCGCCTATGAAGAAGATGGCTCTTTGGTTGCACGTTCAAAAGACGGTGCCGTAATCACAGATGAAAATATTGCTATCGATCGCGTTGTTTCTATGGTAAAATACGGAAAAGTAACTGCCATCACCGGAAAAGAGATATCCGTAACGGCAGATTCTATTTGTGTTCACGGAGACGGCATCAAAGCTGTGGAATTTGTCAAAAAAATCAGAGAACGCCTGACTTTGGAAGGCATTGAAATTGCTCCTATCCGGGAAGTCATTTCACACTAATTCAAAAGAAGGAAGTAGAATCATGAACGCAGAGAAAATCGAAGATATCGTATTAAGATATTCCAAAAGAGGCATGAATATTTTAAGAAATACCATGCCAAACGATTATTGTAAGGAAGCGGCTGAAATGATCTTATGCTGGCCCAAAGGGACTGTCTTTCTGACCACAGGTTTTTTTGTGGGCGGCTTTGCCGAAACAGACGGTCCGGTGGGAACGGTAACCCTGGCCTCCGCCCTAAAAACACTGGGCTATCATCCTGTTATCATTACCGACATTTTTTGTAAGGGTTTTTTTGAACCGGAACATTTTGATGTGATCTATATGGATCTTAGCACAGACCGGAAATATTGTGAAAATTTACTGCAAGATTACAGCCCCGTAGGCTTAATCTCCATTGAAAGATGCGGGAAAAATATAAACAACGATTACGCCAATATGAGAGGCATCTCCATTGCCGATCATACTGCCCCCATCGACTGCCTGTTTGAGCTGGCTCTTGGCAACATTCCCACAATCGGCATCGGCGACGGCGGGAACGAAATCGGCATGGGCAATATGGCTACACTTATTACCGAACGGCTTGCACTTGTCCCCTGTAAGGTCTGTGTGGACCAGTTGGTTATTGCAACCGTTTCCAATTGGGGCGCATATGCCATCACTGCCTATCTGGCTATTCTGACGGGGCAGGATGTATTTCCCACTTTTCAGAAAGTCCGTGATTATATCAAAATGACGGTTGATCTGGGCAGTGTAGACGGCGTAACGAAAGAGCATATTGTAGGCGTAGACGGTTTCTCCATGAAAATTGAAGAAGAAATCATTACATCCTTGCAGCATGCAATCGCCGAAAACTGATACAGCCGCTTACTCTTACGGCTCCGATCTTAAATCCACATTGCAGGATTAATTTCTTCCAAATCATAGGGTGTGATCTGATAAACATAGTAATTGAGCCAGTTGCTGTAAAGGTTGTTGCTGTGGCTCCTCCACTGCAGGCGCGGTCTCTGGCTTGGATCATCATTGGGAAAATAATTTTTCGGTACCGCAATATCCAGACCCTTATTGACATCTCTGAAATACTCATCGCGCAAAGTCATCCTGTCATATTCGGAATGTCCCATGACAAAGAACTGCTTTCCTTCTCCCGCCATGACAAGATAAACCCCGACTTCCTCAGATTCTGCCAAAACCGTCAACTCTTTGCAGTTGTGAATATCCTCTGCCGCCACTTCCGTATGTCGGCTGTGCGGTGCCATAAAGTAATCGTCAAATCCTCTGACAATGGGGATTTTACGGTTCATAACCTTATGCTCGAATACGCCGAAAACCTTTTCCGGCAGCAACCGTTTTTGCAATCCGAAATGATAATATAGTCCGGCCTGTGCTCCCCAGCAGATATGAAACGTGGAAGTCACATTTGTTTTGGACCACTCCATCACTTCTACCAGCTCTTCCCAATAATCCACTTCTTCATATTCCATATGTTCTACCGGCGCACCGGTAATAATCAACCCGTCAAACTTTCTGTGTTTGATATCATCAAAAGATACATAAAATTTATTCAGGTGATTGGCTGATGTATTCAGGGAAATATGGCTCTTCATATTTAAAAAAGTCACATCCACCTGTAAGGGTGTATTGGAAAGCGCGCGCAGAAGCTGCAACTCCGTATCCTGTTTTACGGGCATCAGATTCAAAATGCAGATCTGCAACGGTCTGATATTCTGATGCAGTGCCCTGTATTCATCCATTACAAATATATTTTCATTTTCCAGGATCTCCTTTGCGGGGAGATCACTTTGTGTCTTAATCGGCATTTCTATTCCTTCTTTATTCCTGTGATTATGATGATGTCAGCCGCCTGTTTCCGACTGCTACATTATACTAACATCTTTTGGAGCAAACGTAAACCCACATCCGCTTAGAGCATTTCCAAAAACATTTCTTCGGAGATAATGGGAATTCCCAGTTCTTTTGCTTTTTTATTTTTACCGGAAGCAGAGGTCACATCATTGTTGATCAGGTAATCCGTCTTGCTTGAAACACTTCCGGCCACCTTGCCGCCTTTGCTCTCAATCAGTTCTTTCACTTCGTTCCGGTTGGCAAAATGCTCCACGCTTCCGGTGATTACAAAGGTTTTTCCGGCAAATATCTGTTCTTCGGTACTTTGCACCGGCTTTGCAATCCGCAGTTCCCGTAAAAGATTTTCTACAGAGGCCTGTTTTTTCTCATCCCGGAAGAAGCTGTAAATACCTTCTGCCAGAACTTCCCCAATCCCTTCAACCTCTGATAACTCTTCCATTGTGGCAGACTTTATCGAGTCATAGTCATCGCGAAAGGCTTTGCAAAGCATTTTTGCATTTGCCACACCGATGCCGTTAATGCCCAGCCCATATAAAAATTTTGCCAACGTCGTATCCTTTGCTCTTTCAACAGAATCGATCAGGTTCTGATAAGACTTCTCTCCAAAGCCTTCCATTGTCGTGATTTCTTCACGGTATCGGTCCAGATAAAAAATATCCGCAAAGTCATGGATAAATCCTTTTCCGATGAATTTCTCCAGCGTCGCTTCGGATAATCCGTCAATGTTCAATGCATCTCTGCTGACCAGCAGGGTGAAAGCTTTGATCTTCTTTGCTTCACACTCCCGATTGGGACAGATGAGCGTCTCTGCATCATTCATTTTGCTGATCTGCGTCTTCGCACCACAGACGGGACACTGCTCCGGGATTTCCAGATTGCCGCTGCCCGTCATGTTTTCCGCAATCTGCGGAATGATCATATTGGCTTTATACACTTTGATTCGATCCCCGATACCAAGCTTCAGGGCTTTCATGATACTGAGATTGTGAACGCTGGCACGGGATACGGTGGTTCCCTCCAGTTCCACTGGCTCAAAAACAGCCACAGGATTGATCAGACCGGTCCTGCTGGGACTCCATTCGATTTCCTTTAACGTCGTTTCCGCCGTTTCGTCCGCCCATTTAAAAGCAATGGAATCTCTGGGGAATTTTGCGGTCCGCCCCAGGGATGCCCCGTAAGCCATATCGCAGTAGGTCAGCACCAGACCGTCCGAAGGCACATCATAGTCTACGATTTTCTGAGCAAAACTTTCAATGGCATCCAATATGGTATCGGTTGTCACCCTGGTGTACTCTACTACATCAAAGCCCTGTTCCTTCAGAAAACGGAACTGATTTTCCCTGTCGTTGTCAAAGTCCGTCTCCGCACCGTTTTCCGTGGCACTTACCAATGAAAATGCAAACAGGCGCACATTTCTCTTGGCCGTGATCTCATTGTTTAACTGTCTGACGGAACCGCTGCACAGATTTCTCGGATTTTTATATTTTGCATCCGCCTCGGCGATTTCCGCATTTACTTTTTCAAAATCCGAATAGGTAATGACCGCTTCCCCTCTTAAGATCAGCCTGCCTTTGAAAGCAATTTTATGGGGAATGTTTTTAAACACTTTTGCATTGTTGGTAATGACCTCTCCGACTTCGCCGTTGCCCCTTGTAACGGCTTTTTCCAACACGCCGTTTTCATAGGTCAGAACAATGGTCAGACCGTCCAGTTTCCATGATAACAGCCCTTCTTTTCCGTTCAGCCAGTTTCTAAGCTCTTCCCGGCTCTTGGTCTTTGCCAAAGACAACATGGGCTTTTCGTGGCGCTCTTTGGGCAGTTCGTCAACGGCTTCGTAGCCAACGCTTACCGTAGGACTTCCCGAAAGGGTCATCCCCGTTTCCTCTTCTAACGCCACCAGTTCATCATAGAGCGCATCATATTCAAAATTACTCATGATTTCTCTGTCCTCGGCATAATATGCTTTCGCAGCTTCATTCAGCTTTACGATCAATTCTTTCATTCTCTCGGTTTTATTCATGACAATCTCCCGTTTCCTTCTCGTATCCGCTTTCTTTTTTCATATCCGCTTTGCGATTCATTTATCGTTGTTTCATGCATCATCCGTTCACATTGCCGCAATATCATAGAGTTCTTCCAGCTCTTTGCCCTTTAAGATGCGGTATTCTCCCGGTTTCAGTCCGCTGAGGGTCACATTGGCAACCCGGACACGCTTTAAAGAATGAACCTCATATCCCAGTTCCCGACACATCCTCCTGATCTGCCGGTTTAATCCCTGTGTCAAAATGATACGAAATGTAAATTTCCCCGATTGTTCCACCTGACAAGGTCTGGTCGTTTTATCCAGCTCCGATAAATACACGCCTTGTGACATCGCCTGCAAAAATTCATCCGTAATCTCACTTTTGACTTTGACCACATATTCCTTCTCATGGCGGTTTGCTCCACGCATCAGGGCATCGATCAGATCCCCGTCATTGGTCAAAATCAGCAAGCCTTCCGAATCTTTATCCAACCTTCCCGCATAGGTGACCCTGACCGGATAATGCAATTCATCGGTCAGCAGTTTGTCCGCATGTTTGTCGCGCTCGGAGCAGATAACACCCACGGGCTTATAATATGCAAGCACTGCCACATCCTGTCTGCCGCCGATGACCCTGCCCTGAAAACATACTTTGTCACCGCGCTGCACCTTTGTTCCCGGCTGAGCAATCCTGTCATTTACGGTAACCTGTCCGGTTTCAATCAGCTTATCCGCATCCCTGCGGGAACAGATGCCCGCCTGCGCCAGATATTTATTTAAACGAATTTCTTTTTCTTTTTCCTGAAACTGTTTTCTGCCACTCATTTATTTTTCCACATTTCTGTTATATCAATCCAAAACATGCATTGCATATATATTTTATTACATTTCTTCTCTATCATACTTTAAATTGATATTTTTTTCCAGCATAAATACTTGTCTTTTCGGTCATAGTATGGATGTAGGCATCTTTTTTTGAAAGGAGGCATTCACATGAGAAACAGAACCTTTGACTGCATCGTTTTGACAATCGTTATTATCGGTGCAATTAACTGGGGGTTAATCGGCTTTTTCGACTTTAATCTTGTCGCAATGATCTTTGGAAGCATGTCGTGGATTTCACGAATCATCTATGCTCTGGTAGGTCTCGGCGGACTTTATTTAATCAGCTTTTACACCACCCTTGGATCAAACGAAACCTGACCCCATCTCTAACTTCATAGAGCTTACCTGCGAGAAAAAGCGGATGACAGAGCCTTGCGCCTGTTGTCCGTTTATATTTTATCCTCTGTATCCATTGACAAACGCTTTATTTTTTTGTATGATAGATACGCTTTAGCGATTTAAAGTGCGACAATTCGAATCGCTGCAGACATATGGAGGAAAGAAAAATGAATACAGCAAATTGTAATGAAAGAACATTAATGGACTACTGCCCTGATATCAAGGTCGTAGACTGTACCATGAGGGATGGCGGACTGGTAAATAATTTTGCATTTACCGACGAGTTTGTAAAAGACTTATACGAGGCTAATATCAAGGCCGGCGTTGACTATATGGAATTTGGCTATAAAGCCTCCCGGGAATTATTCGACCCCAAGGATTTCGGCAAATGGAAATTCTGTACCGAAGAGGATATCCGCGCCATTGTGGGAGAAAATGACTCTCCCCTGAAAATCTCCGTTATGGCCGATGTAGGCCGATGCGATTACAAGAAAGACATTCTGCCCAAAAAAGACAGTGTCATCGATCTGATCCGCGTTGCCACCTATATCCACCAGATTCCCACGGCCATTGAAATGATTGAAGATTTCAAAAAGAAGGGTTATGAAGTAACCGTCAATATCATGGCTGTATCCAAGGTCAACTCCGATGACCTGGATGCCGGTCTGAAGTTGCTTGCCAAAAGCAATGTGGATGTTATCTATCTGGTAGACAGCTTTGGTTCCTTCTATCCGGAACAGATCACCAGATTATCTCAGAAGTATGTGGAGATTGCAAATGCTTCCGGTAAAATTGTAGGTATCCATGCTCATAACAATCAGCAGTTAGCATTTGCTAACACAATTGAAGCGCTCCGCAACGGCGTATGTCTCCTGGATGCCACTGTCAGCGGCATGGGACGAGGGGCCGGCAACTGCTATTCCGAATCTTTGTTGAGCTTTCTGAAAAATCCCAAATATGATGTGGTACCGATTATCCGTTTTGTGGAAAAGCATATGCTCAAGTTAAAAGAAGAAGGTGCTGTATGGGGTTATGACATCCCGTACCTTCTGACCGGTATTTTAAACAGCCATCCTTCCACTGCCATCAAGTTTATCAAAGAAGGCAGAACCGACTACTGCAAACTCATGCAGGAATTGATGGATATGGAATAGAAGCATTGTAAATCCGAAAATATAGAAAATCCCCGCTCCATGAATATTTTCCTTATTCAGGGAGCAGGGATTTTTTTACAACTTCTTTTCACACCATTTCTCCAACACGCATTTTTCACAATGTGCTTTTCTTGCGGTACAAACGCTTCTTCCATGATAGATCAACTGAAAATTGATACGGTTCCAATGCTCCTTGGGAAGTACTTTCATCAGTTCCCGCTCTACCTGAACCGGATTTTTGCCTTCTGCAAGGCCCAGTCGCTTCGAAATGCGAAACACGTGGGTATCCACCGTTACTCCCGGTATGCCGTATGCATCTGCCAAAAATAAAGTGGCTGTTTTTCTGCCCACGCCCGGCAGTTCCACCAGTTGTTCAATGCTGACCGGAACTTTTCCCGCATGCTCCTTTAAAAGCTTCTCGCAACAGTTTTTGATGTTTTTGGCTTTCATTTTGTACAAACCGATACGCTTGACCGCCTGCTCGATCTCCTCTATGGGAGCACCTGCCATTGCCTCCAATGTGGGAAACCGTGCCCACAAAGACGGCAGTGTTTCATCCACCTGCTTATCGGTACTTTGAGCGCTGAGCATGATTGCAATCAGGAGCTGCCAGTCATATGTATGCAAGAACCCTTCTTTTGTGGTTCCGTATACTTCGTCCAGTTTGTCCAATATCTGCTTTGTCTTTTGCTTTGTCATCATATTATATTTTCCCTTCTATCCCAGCATGGCCCAAATCGGAACACACATAAACAGGATTCCCAAAACGATCAGTAAAACACAGGATTTTTCTATACTCCTGCTGACACAAAAGCTGTTGGGATTTCGGGGATCAACGTAAATATCGTATTGCTTTCCTTCCTGAAACTTTCTCTGTATTTTTCTGCCGGAAAATGTCTCTCCGCTGGTATTGGAATAATGTTTGCCTTCAAAATCAAAATCAAAAGCAGGAGTATAAGTCGTATGTCCGTTTACCGTATATGATCAAGACCAACCCCAGACCCAGCACAAAGACGTATGCATCGAGATCAACCATGTTAGAACTAATCCGCTCTTTTAACCGCATCTTTCATGGATTTCACATATTCGCCCACATACTTCGGTGCATCCTTGCCGTATTTTGCCACCAGTTTGACAATGGCACTTCCCACAATGGCTCCGTCGGAAAGGGATGCCATCTTTTCTGCCTGTTCCGGTGTGGCAATACCAAAACCGATTGCACAGGGCGTATCGGTCACTTCTTTCACAAGCTTTACCATTGAGCCGATATCCGTTTTAATCTCTGTTCTGACTCCGGTTACGCCCATGGAAGAGACGCAGTATACAAAGCCTTTTGCCTCTTTTGCAATCATTTTAATGCGTTCGTGGGAAGTCGGTGCAATCATGGAGATCAGATCCACACCGTATTCTTCACATACGCCGGATAGTTCCTCCTTTTCCTCATATGGGATATCCGGAACGATCAGGCCGTCAATACCGCATTCCAAGCACCGTTTCATAAACTTTTCTTTTCCGTATTTTACCACCGCATTGGCATAAGTCAGGTATACGATGGGAACCGTTACCTTTCCTCTTGCTTTCTTAACCATATCAAATAATTTATCCGTTGTACAGCCTGCTGCCAGTGCTCTTTCGTTTGCTTCCTGAATCACCGGTCCTTCCGCAATGGGATCCGAAAAGGGAATGCCGATCTCAATCAGATCCGCTCCCGCCTCTTCCATAGCATATAAAATCTGCTCCGTGGTATCCAGATCGGGATCTCCACCGGTTACAAAGGCAATAAATGCTTTTCCGTTTTCAAATGCTTTTCCAATCTTACTCATATAATTCTACCCCCCGATATCTGGCAATGGCTGCCACATCTTTATCTCCACGTCCGGAGATGGTGCATACGATAATCTGATTCTGATCCATGGTCTTTGCCATTTTCATTACCTGTGCAACCGCATGTGCACTTTCAATTGCCGGAATGATGCCTTCCGTGCGCGATAAGTATTCAAAGGCCTGTACCGCTTCCTCATCGGTAATCGGTACATACTGCGCTCTGCCTGTCTCATGGAGCATTGCATGTTCCGGTCCGATACCCGGATAATCCAATCCTGCGGAAATGGAATAAACCGGTGCGATTTGTCCGTATTCATTCTGACAGAACAAAGATTTCATTCCGTGGAAAATACCCTCGCTTCCGTTGGCGATAGTTGCTGCATTCTTTGGATTATCCACACCTAACCCTGCTGCCTCGCAGCCGATCAAAGCGACTTCTTTATTCTCAATAAATTCATAAAAGCTGCCCATGGCATTGCTGCCGCCGCCCACACAGGCTACAACCGCATCGGGCAATCTGCCTTCTCTTTCCAGTATCTGGGCCTTGGTTTCCCTGCTGATTACGCTCTGGAAATCCCTGACGATCGTCGGAAACGGATGCGGTCCCATAACAGAGCCTAATACATAAAGGGTATCATCCACTCTGTTGCTCCACTCTCTCATGGTCTCATTAACGGCATCCTTTAAGGTCATGGTACCGCTGGTAACCGGATGTACCTTCGCACCCAAAAGCTCCATACGGTATACATTCAATGCCTGACGGATGGTATCTTCCTTGCCCATGAAGATTTCACATTCCATATCCATCAAAGCAGCTGCTGTCGCCGTCGCTACGCCGTGCTGTCCCGCCCCGGTCTCCGCAATGACTCTGGTCTTGCCCATTTTCTTTGCCAAAAGCACCTGGCCCAATACATTATTGATCTTATGAGAACCGGTATGATTCAGATCTTCTCTTTTCAGATAGATCTTGGGTCCGCCCAGATCTCTTGTCATCTTTTCCGCATAATATAACAAAGAAGGCCTTCCGGCATAATTCCGGTTCAGGTCATCCAGTTCTTTGACAAACTCCGGATCATTTTTATAATGTTCGTAAGCCTCCTCTAATTCATGTATGGCATTCATCAGTGTTTCCGGCACATACTGTCCGCCGTAATTGCCAAATCTTCCTTTACTCATTTTGACTCCTTTCTGACCGTATCTATCATTTCTTTTATTTTTTCTTTATCTTTGAAGCCGTCCGTCTCCACGGCACTGCTGACATCAATGGCAAAGGGCCTTCTTAATTGTATCAGTTCTGCCGCATTTGACAAGCCTATTCCTCCGGCAAGGAAGTAAGGCATTCCGATTGCATCATCCGGCGGAAGTCCCGCAATGTCAAAGGTCTGCCCGCTTCCGCCGGGAATTCCTTTTACTTTTGCGTCAAAGAGCAGAAAATCTACATCCAACGCCTTCGCCTCGTCAATCAGCTTTTGATTGGCATCCAGGATTTCCTGTTCCCGCTCCTCGGTCACTTCCAAAGACGCATCGATGCGTACCGCTTTGATGATCGGAATATTGGTTTTCTTTACTTCTGCCAACTCTTTCTTTAATTGGTTTACATAATTTATATCTTCCTGACCGTGGAGCTGGACCATATCGATGGTTTCTTCCTTTACCAGCTTTACCACGTGTGCAACCGGCTCATTTACAAATACTCCCACAGCCCGGATAGCCGGATCTAACGCGTCCTTTAATGCCGCCGCCGTCTCGTCGGAGACAAATCTCCTGGTATCGGCAAAGACAAATCCGATATATTCCGGCCTATAGGCATTGACTGCATCAATATCCTCCATGCGTTTTAATCCGCAGATCTTAATCCGACTCATGGCATCACCTTCTGCTTACTCGCAGCCCTTTCGCAATTCATCCAACATCGCCTTTTTATCGGCGCTTCTCATCAATGTTTCACCGATCAGGACTCCATTCACGCCGGCCTCATACAGCACTCTGATATCGTCCGCATTTTTGATGCCGCTCTCCGCGATAAACAATACATGAGACGGCACCAGCTTTCTCAACCGCCGGCTGTTATTCACATCTACGGTAAAATCTTTCAGATTCCGATTATTGACACCGATAATTCTGGCTCCCGCCCTGACTGCCATGGCAATCTCTTCATCATCATGGGCTTCTACCAGTGCCGATAAGCCCAGGCTGTCACAGATCCCGATATACGCTCTGATCGTCTCCTCATCCAAAAGGGAACAGATCAACAATACCATAGAGGCTCCCAACACCTTTGCCTGATAAATCTGATAGGCATCTACGGTAAAATCCTTCCTCAGAACAGGTGTCTTCACGTTCTCTGTAATTTCTTTCAGGTATGCATCACTTCCGAGGAATTTGCTTGGCTCCGTCAGAACCGATATACATGCCGCACCCGCCTGCTCGTATGCCTTTGCTATCTCCACATAGGGAAAATCCTCGGCAATGAGCCCTTTGGAGGGTGAGGCTTTTTTGACCTCACAGATAAAGGAAATACCCGGCTGCCGCAGATCCTGTTCCACCGGAAACCCTTTTTCCGGGTCTGTGATACATTCCATTGATAGCGCAAGGGACTTCATTTCTTCCGGGGATATTCTCTTTTGATCCTCTGCCACTCTTTCCCGCGCCGTATTCGCCAGAATATCCAAAATTGTCTCTGCCATAATTTCCTCCGTTCATTGATCTAACATCACTTGCTCATTTATCCGGCATCATTTTATGCATTGGTCGCCTTGACAAATGCATCCAATTTTTCTGCCGCCTTGCCGTTGTCGATGACTTCCTGTGCCATTTTGATCCCCTCATCCAATGTTGCCGCTTTTCCTGCAATATAGATACATGCACCGGCATTGAGCACTACCGCATCGCGCTTTGCACCTTTTTCTCCGGCGAGGATTGCTCTGGTAATCCTTGCATTCTCTTGGGGATCTCCGCCCACCATATCTTCTTTCTTTGCTGTTGCCAGACCAAACTGTTCGGGTGTAATCTCATAGTTCTTCAATGTACCGTCTTTGATCTCGCAGACAACGGTTGGTGCGCTGACACTGATCTCATCCAGTCTGTCCGTGCCGTATACTACCATACCGCGCTTTACACCAAGCTTCTTCAATACCTCTGCCATGGGCTTTACAAGGTTTTCATCATAGACACCCATCAACTGCATATTGGCAAATGCCGGATTGGATAACGGTCCCAAGATATTGAAAATGGTACGGATTCCCAGTTCTTTTCTGACAGGTGCCACAAAACGCATTGCTTTGTGATAGATCTGTGCAAACATAAAGGCAATATTTTCTTCTTTTAATACTTTTTCCATTTTTTCCGGTTCAATGGTGATATTGACACCCAATGCTTCCAATACATCTGCCGCACCGCATTTGCTGGATACGCTGCGGTTGCCGTGTTTTGCAATGGGTATTCCCGCTGCGGCAGCTACGATTCCCGCCGTTGTGGAAATATTAAAGCTGTAAGCTTCATCCCCGCCCGTGCCTACGATCTCCAATACATCCATATCATGGTTTAATCTGGTCGCATGGTTTCTCATTCCGTTAGCAGAAGCTACTATTTCGTCAATGGATTCGCCTTTTATACGAAGTGCCGTCAGATATGCCGCCATATGCATCTGGCTAGCTTCTCCGCTCATAATCTCATCCATACATCCTTCTGCCATCTCATAGCTTAAATCGTTTCCTTCTACCAATTGTGCGATTGCTTCTTTAATCATCATATTTTCCTCCTGATCTTTCATTATTTTTACTTATTTCCTCCAAGGAAATTTCTTAATATCGTTTCTCCATCGGGTGTCAGCACGCTCTCGGGGTGAAACTGCAGCCCGTATATTTCATAATCTTTGTGCCTGATTGCCATAACCTCTCCGTCTGCCGTAGTCGCAATGACCTTCAGACATTCCGGCATAGTCTCAGGATCTGCCGCCAGTGAATGGTACCTGGCAACCGATATCTGCTTTGGCAATCCCGCAAAGATTTCTTCCGCCTGATCAATATCGGCAAGGCTCTGTTTCCCATGCATCAATTCCTTTGCATAAGTAATCGTCGCACCATAGACCTCACAAATACTCTGATGTCCCAGACAGACACCTATGATTCTGCTTTTTCCCTGCATCTGCCTTACCACATCTTCACAAATTCCGGCATCCCGGGGTCTTCCCGGTCCCGGTGATAAAATGATATATTCCGGTGCCAGTGCTTCCACATCGTCCACTGTCATTTCATCGTTTCGGATAACCTTAATTTCTTCTTTTGCAATGGTGCCGATCAGCTGCACCAGGTTATAAGAAAAACTGTCATAATTATCAATTAAAAGTATCATGATCCGTTCACCTCGCTTGCACGTTTTACTGCTTCGATGACTGCGCCTGCTTTGTTGGCACATTCCTGATATTCACTTTCCGGTACGCTGTCGGCCACAATACCGGCTCCCGCCTGAATGTAAACCTTATCTCCTTTTTTCACTGCTGTCCTGATGGCGATACATACATCCAGATTTCCCGAAAAATCCAGGTATCCGATTGCTCCGCCATAGACACCCCTGCTGTCCTTTTCCAGTTCATCGATGATTTCGCAGGCCCGGAACTTCGGTGCCCCGGACAGGGTTCCTGCCGGAAGCATGGTTGAAATGGTATCACATCCGTCTTTGTCTTTTCTCAGTTTGCCGCAGACAACCGATGCAATGTGCATAACCTTGGAAAAGCGATGGATCTTCATATATTCCTCAACAGCGACACTGCCATATTCCGCAATCCTGCCGATGTCATTTCTCGCCAGATCCACCAGCATATTGTGTTCGGCACATTCTTTTTCGTCCGCCAGAAGTTCCCGTTCCAGCGCTTCGTCCTCTTCTGTATCGGCCCCTCTCTTTCTGGTTCCTGCCACCGGAAAGGTTGTAAGTTTCCCCTGCTCCAGTTTCACCATGGTCTCGGGAGAGGTTCCCGCAATCTGCAGATCGCCGCACTGGATAAAATACATATAAGGAGAAGGATTGGTCGTCCTTAGCACCCGGTAAGTATTCAGCAGGCTGCTGTGATAATCCGCCTCAAACCTTCTGGAGATCACCCCCTGGAAAATATCTCCTTCACGGATGTAATGTTTGGTTTTTTCCACCATCCCACAATATTCCTCTTTGGAAGTATTGCAGGTAAAATGCACTTCCTCCTGTGCCGTTTCCGGCTTTAACGGAGCCGTATCGTAAATCATATGAATGATTTTTTCGATTTCCAGAGTCGCTGCGTTGTATCCCGTTTCCCCCTGTTCACTTCTGTAATTAACGATAACAATGATCTTTTGTTTCAAATGATCATAGGCAATGACCTTGTCAAACAGCATCAGATTGTAATCGTCAAATTCGCTTTCTTTCAGATGAAGCTTGGGCTCCGCATAACCAATCATCTCATATGAAAAATGTCCCACAAAACCGCCGGTAAAAGAAGGCATCCCTTCTATTTTCGGTGTTCTGAATTTTGCAAGTTGTTCTCTCAATGCCTGCATGGGATCTTTTTTCTCCCTCTGCTCAATGGCTCCGCTTTTTAGCGTTACTACACCATCCTTGCAGGAAATCTGCATCAGTGGATTGGCTCCCAGGAACGAATATCTTCCCCACCGGCTTCCGCCCTCTACACTTTCCAGCAGAAAGAAACGGCTGTCTACCTGCGCGAGTTTCCGAAGCAGCGTAATCGGTGTCACGACATCGGCGTAGATTTCCCGGCATACCGGAATGATATTGTAGTCTTTTTCATACTGTCTTGCCTGTTCGTAATCCGGATAATACATTTTGTTTACTCCTTTTCTTTATATTTGTGAGAGGTGGGGATTGCTCATGTATCACGCAGGGGCGTGAAACACTTCCTTTCGATCATGTATCACGCAGGGGCGTGAAACACTTCCTTTCGATCATGTATCACGCAGGGGCGTGAAGTTCCTTCACGCCCTGTCGCGGCATTCGCCGCATAATTTCAAAAACTTTCACTTTCTGCTCCAAGAAAAATCTTCGCTTTTTCTTGAGCAGGAAAGCGAAAAGTTTTTGAAACTGCGTGGCTCATTGCACACGCAAAAAAAGCTTCTGTCCCCGTAGGGACAAAAGCTTAAAACCTTCTGCGGTACCACCCTGATTGATAGTATATCTATCCACTCGTTCTGCATACTCACAATATGCACCCTCCTGATAACGGGTAGGGAACCCGTCGGCGTCTACTCCCGGTTATCGGTTTCAAGCCACCCTCGCAAGTCCATTCAACTATTTCCTCCATACTGCATCCCACCTGCCGCAGCTCTCTGTGATGTACTCCATAGCCTACTTCTCTTGCTCATTGGTTTCAATCATAGTTTATCTCTTTAATTGAGTAAAGCATAAAACAATTTCTAAAATCTGTCAATCCCTTTTTTGAAAAAATCAACAGTTACTATTCACAGCTCGGTCCCAAAATCTCTCTCATCATAGGATATCGTGTCCCATGGGAACCTGCATATATACAACCGGATCCAACTCATTTGCCAGTAAAAGCCACAGCTTTATATACATTGCAGCCGGTGATGCAGGAGGACAGACATACGCCCCTTCCTCTTCATAAGCTGCAACCGTCTCATAAGTCAGTCCTTCCGGAACCCCTGCAACAAACACAGGGATTTTCTTTTTCTGCGCCTCTCTCATAAATTTTCCAAAACCACTCTCTTTTACCGGCAGCGTCCCGGAATGATACGTATCCAGTAAAATCGCATGACAGGAATCCGGTATCAAAAACTGCATTCCGGGATAAGGCTTTTGAAAAGCAACCGAAATATCTGCCATATTTTCACAGCGCAGAGGGTTCCATTCTTCCTCACCGGAAACCTCGCCGGAGATCATCCTGCCGTTTGGCGAGGGTTTCTCTTTTTGACTTTCATTCAATACCCACTCAGATCCGTCGCTGCCATCCCGCAGTTCTGCATAAAAACCGTCTTTCACACTCAGCACCCGGTCGCTGTAATTATCCTGCGGTAACAATCTGGTGGCAAAATGCATATAGTGACCTTCTGTATTTTGATAGGAACAGAATACACCCTTATGTTTTTTCTCGAGGATCAGAAGAAGCGCTCCCTCAAAATTGGAAGCTCCGTTGCTCCTTGCATCTGTCAAAGGGTAATTCGCCGACACCATCACGATGGGAATATTCACATTCGCAAACAAATAACCCATGGCAGCCGCCGAATAAGCCAGACTGTCCGTTCCCGTGGTAATGATAATGCCATCATAGTCCCTCTTCGCGCCTTGTCTGACCGTCTGCCAAAGCAGTTCCAGATATCTTCCGTTCAGGTTCTCGCTCAATATTTCATAAGGACATACCGTTTCAAAGCTTACCTTTGTCCGGAAACGCTCCTCATAATAAGATTGCTTTTCTGCCGAAAACCGCTCCAGAAGCAGCCTGCGCGGTTCCGCTCCCCCGGGTGAGAGAAAGCCGGACCTTTGCGCGCTTCCGATTGTTCCGCCTGTGAAAACCACCAATACTTTTAATTCTTTCATCATATCTCTCCTATAATGTCAGAGTTTTGGTTTTACTGTTCCAGTCTCACAATCTCCGGACTTCCTTCAAAATGTCCTCT
The DNA here is from genome assembly GCA_051877575.1 of Lachnospiraceae bacterium. Taxonomy (GTDB): domain Bacteria; phylum Bacillota; class Clostridia; order Lachnospirales; family Lachnospiraceae; genus UBA2882. Next base: position 103,624 of record JBJEJA010000020.1, read on the forward strand.
CAGCTTTTTCATTACATGGAAATATGCAGGAATCAAGAAACAATCCGCACATACCCATGCAACCGGACTTGCCACACTGGCAGCCGCAAATCCAAAAATCGGCACAAACACAAAACCCACAACACTTCGCGCTACCATCTCACAGACTCCCGCCAGAATTGCAAATGTGGAATATCCCAGCCCCTGTATCATAAATCTCACAATGTTGACAAAAGCCAACGGAATATAAAATGCCACATTGGCAATCATGAAATAATGTATCTGTCCGATAATCGCTGTTTCGTCGGCAGAAACAAACAGCAGGGACAGACTTTTTCCGAAAAGGAGGACAAACACCAGACATAGGACGGCATAAATAATTCCCAGTTTGGAACAGTCCTTAATTCCTTCGTCAATTCTGTCCAGATATCCCGCTCCAACATTCTGACCACCGTAAGTAGCCATCGTTGATCCCATGGCATCAAAAGGACAACACAAAAACATACAAATCTTGCTTCCCGCAGTAACCGCCGCCACAGCATCGGAACCAAGTGTATTGACTGCCGCCTGGAGAATAACACTGCCGATTGCCGTTATGGAATATTGCAATCCCATAGGCACACCCATTCCGCAAAGAGTCCTGATGCATTCCGGATCAAACTGCATTTCCTCTTTTGTCATTTTTAGAATATCATATTTTTTAATCAAATAAACCAGACTCAGAATACCGGAGGCCCCCTGTGCAATGACAGTTGCCAATGCGGCACCTGCCACTCCCAAAGGTAAAATCAATATGACATCCAGCACAATATTGGACAGGGATGATATGATCAGAAAAACCAACGGGCTCTTACTATCTCCAAGGGATCTGATGATACCCGATACCATGTTGTATAAAATTGTTGCCGGAATACCTGCAAATATAATAAATATGTAATTGTATGCATCTTCCATGATATTATCCGGTGTCCGCATCCAGATCAAAATATTTCTGCACAAAAAGCAAACCGCCACTGTGATTACAACGGCAAAAATCACAGAAGCCCATGCACAGCCTGCCACAAACTTGCGAAGTCCGTGATCATCCTTCGCTCCAAACTTCTGAGCTATGGGAATCGCAAAACCGTTGCAAAGTCCTATACAAAAACCCAGTATCATAAAATTGACGGAACCGGTGGAACCGACTGCGGCCAAAGCTTCAACACCCAACATTCTTCCTACGATGATCGTGTCCACCATATTATAGAACTGCTGGAAAAGCAAGCCGAACAATAATGGTACTCCAAACCCAAGAATCAGCTTCATGGGCGATCCTTTTGTCAAATCCTTTGTCATGATTCAAGATCTCCTTTTTCACATATCGCGGTCATATTATCACACCGTTTCGCAAATGTATATATGGGAAATCATTTGAATCCAAAAAAGTACAATTTAGTTCTATATTGCTCAAACCCGTTCCATCATTTCTAAATACTCACGGAAGACATCCAATGCTTTCTGCACAGGCTCACCGCTTGTCATATCCACTTTACACAACTTGAGCAGAGAAATCGGATCCTTACTGCTGCCGCCGCTCAAGAATTTTTTATAATCCTCCACCGCACCGTCTTCCCCGCTCAGGATCCGAGTGCTGATTGCAATTGCCGCAGCAAACCCGGTAGCGTATTGATAAACATAAAAGGGTGTGTAAAAATGAGGAATACGCGCCCACTCATAAGCAATCTCATCATCAATAACCATATCCGGTCCGAAATAAGTCTTATTCAGATCCCGATACATATTACACAAAACCTCTGCCGTCAGTTTCTTTCCCTCTCCCACCATGTCATGCGTCATCTTCTCAAATTCCGCAAACATCGTCTGACGATACAGCGTTCCTTTAAACTGATCCAGAAAATAGTTGATCAGGTACGCTTTTTCCTTTTTATCTTCCGTATTTTCAAGCAGATAATGGATCAACAGAGCCTCATTACAGGTGGATGCCACCTCTGCCACAAAAATCTTGTATCCGGCATACAAATACGGCTGATTGGCATCGGAATAATGGGAATGCAGCGCATGACCCATTTCATGTGCCAGTGTAAACACATGGTTTAAGGTTCCCTGATAATTCAAAAGTACATATGGATGCACACCATATGCGCCCCACGAATAAGCACCCGTACGCTTACCTTCATTTTCATATACATCAATCCAGCGTTTCTCAAAACCTTCCCGTAAAAGTTCCAGATAATCTTCTCCCAAAGGTGCCAGCCCTTTTAATACCAGTTCCTTCGCTTCCTCGAAAGAATATTTTTTCTCCACTCCGGCAACCATGGGCACATAGACATCATACATATGCAGTTCTTCCACGCCCAACAGCTTTTTGCGGAGCGCCACATAATCATACATGGGCTGCAGATTGGCATGTACGGTTTCAATCAGCTTGTAATAAACTTCTACCGGGATTTCCGCATCATCCAGAGAAGCCTCCAGCGCACTTGCATAATGCCTTTGTTTCGCAAAAAAAGCAGATGCCCTCGCATTGGCATCGTACATTGCGGCAACGGTATTGATATTTTGCCGATAAGTCGCATAGAGAGAAGTAAATGCCTCTTTTCTGACCTCCCTGTTTCCGCTCTCCATAAAAGAAATGTATCTGCCCTGGGTCAACGGAACCTTTTCACCTTTTTCGTCCGTAATATCCGCAAACCGGATATCCGCATTGTTAAACATGGCATATATGTTGGAAGCACCTTTTGCCATTTCGTTAGCAGAAGCTAACATTTCCTCTCCTTTTTCGTCAAGCGTATGCGCTTTCTGTCTCCGGATATTTTCGATAAACAGCTGATATCCGAGAAGCTGCGGCTCTTCTTGATAAAACTCCCGAAGCTTTTCTTCCGAAATCTCCAAAATCTGCGGCACCATGTATGCCACCGCCGCCTGCAGCAAATTCGACTTGATCTCTGCTTCTCCTGCAAAGCCCTGATAATAAGCATTTGCCATATCCTGATGATATCGCTCGTTCGCATATACATAATAGGTTTCCATCACACGGTTTACATTTTCATATGCCTGCAGACACTCCAGAAACTTTCCCGCACTTTCCTGCAGACAACCGTCATATTCTTTGATCTTTTCAATCTCAAACTGCAGCCTGACACCATCTGTCTTCCATGCATCATCGTTAATATACAGATCCTCCAGTGCCCAGGTATCCTCTTTTCTCTGCTCTTCCCTTTTGATCAGTTTCATAACCGCAAAATTCCCTTTCTGATTTCTTCCATTGCAGGTACACCGCATCCGTCATCCGTTGAGCAGTGCACGTACTTTTTCTTTGACATCCGCCACTTCCCGTTCAAATTCCTTCGCCGAAATCCTCATGGCTCCGTGTCCCATAATAATGAGCTGCTCCAGCCCATCCGAAGTTGCCACTCTGACACGATGCTTTGAGCCGATGTCTCTGGTTACTTTTTCAATATACATATCTGCCGTTTCCGCCTCTTTGGTATAAACCACATGGATATTGTGATATTTTCCCACTTCTCCCATATTGCCCTTTACCTTATAGGCGTCAAACACCAATATCAGATGGCATTTGGTAAAACCCTGATAATCACAGAGAATATCCATCAGCTTTCCGCGGGCGGCATCCAGATTCATTTTGGCCAGTTCTTTCAGCTCATCCCATGCAAAAATAATATTATAACCGTCCACCAGTAAATAATCTTCTACCGGTACCGTATTTTTATTCTGATATTTCCGATAATATTCTCCCGCATCCACACTTTTCCCGCCGGATACGTAACGGGTATTCCTGCTGCCATATTCCCTGCGCTTTGCCTGTCCGAATTCCCGCAGCATGATTTCTTCCAGTTCTTTATCCTGCCGGGCACTTTCCTTATATTCCTGTTTCTGCTTTTCCCGTTCAATCTTTTTTCGTATTTTATCATCCAGCGTTTCCGATGTATCCGTGCTTTCCAATCTATGGCTGTCCATATGCATATACTCACGCACTTCATCCCATTTCACATAAAAACCGGAACCGTGGGCGCAAAATACTGAGCCTGTGGGATGCTCCGCATCCTCTTCGCTGTCATATCCGATCTGCGCCACTACTTCTTCTGCATTGTGGCACGGACCGTATCCGGCAGCCTGCAATTGTAACCTGCCCCTGCCCTTCGTATAGGCATGGACCTCACTCATATAATCCACCGCCGTTGCAACCGGCACTTTTCCCGTCAAAACGGACATTTCTCCTTCCGTATGCGGCGGCCGGAAGTTTCCGTTCATCCGTTGGACATCACCCATGGCTCTGCCGATCTGCTCTGTAGGAACTTCCAGTTCAAAAGTATAATAGGGTTCCAAAAGCACACTCTCTGCGCTCTTTAATCCCTGTCGGACCGCCCGGTAGGTTGCCTGTCTGAAATCTCCGCCCTCCGTATGCTTCAGATGTGCTCTTCCGGCAACCAACGTAATCCGCATATCCGTGATCGGCGATCCGGTCAAAACTCCGGGATGCTCCCTTTCGGCAAGATGCGTCAGAATCAAACGCTGCCAGTTCAAATCCAGTTCATCCTCGCTAACTTCCGTATCAAAGATCAATCCGCTCCCTTCCGGAAGCGGTTCCATCAAAAGATGTACTTCCGCATAATGTTTTAACGGTTCGAAATGCCCCACACCTTCCACTGCATGTGCAATCGTTTCTTTATACACAATACTGCCTGCGCCAAAATCAACCGACGCACCAAAGCGTTCCCGTATCACGGCTTTTAATATTTCCAACTGCACCTTTCCCATAATACGGACATGAATTTCCTGCAACGCTTCATTCCATACCACATGCAGTCCCGGATCTTCCTCTTCCAGCCGGCGAAGCTTTGAAAGCATCGTAACCGGATCTTCCTCTTCCGGCAAAACAACCTGATAGGTCATAACAGGAGAAAGCACCGGTTCTTCCGTCTCTTCCTCTATGCCGATTCCCTGTCCCGGATAAGTTTTTACCGGACCGGTAACCGCACAGACACAGCCCGCCTCTGCTTCCATTCGTAATTCATATTTCGTGCCGGAATACAACCTGATCTGGTCAACTTTTTCCCCTTCCAGCATTCCTTTCACCGGCAGACTCCCGCCTGTGATCTTTAAATAAGTCAGACGGTTTCCCTGCTCATCCCTGGCAATCTTATAGACCTTTGCGCCGAATTCTTCCGGATAACGCAGCTCACAGCAGTAATCTCCGATCCCCTCTAAAAACTGCTCTATGCCCGTAAATTTTAAGGCAGATCCGAAATAGCAGGGAAATAATTTTCTCTCCGCAATCAGAAGAGCTACGGTATCCTTACTTAAGCTGCCGCTTTCCAAAAACTCCTCCACGGCACTTTCCGAAGTCATGGCCGCTTCTTCCATGAAGTCGTTTCCGTCGGAAAAATCCAGAAATTCTCCCTTCAGTCTTTTACCCATTTCCGAAAGAAATGCCCGCTTTCTCTGCACGCCGAAATCTTCACCCAGCAAATCCACTTTATTGACAAACACAAAAGTCGGAATATGATACTGTTCCAGCAGTCTCCATAACGTCTCCGTATGCGCCTGAACACCGTCTGTCCCGCTGATGACCAGTATAGCATAATCCAGCACCTGCAGCGTGCGCTCCATCTCCATGGAAAAATCCACATGTCCCGGGGTATCCAACAAAGTCATTTCCAACTCTTCCGCTACAATTCTTGCCTGCTTGGAAAAGATTGTGATGCCTCTCTGCCGCTCCAATGCAAACGTATCCAGATAAGCATCCTGATGATCTACCCTTCCCATATTCCGAATAGTTCCGCCACAATAAAGCAGCGCCTCCGATAAAGTTGTTTTTCCCGCATCCACATGGGCTAAAATGCCGACTACCGGCTTTTTCATAGTACATCCGTCCTTCAAAATCAAAGCAAAATGCCGTATCTTTACTTTTTCTCCTATCAGTATAAAAAACTCGTCAGGTCGCGTCAACTCTTTTCGGATGTCCTCATAAACTGCTTACGGTGCGACAAAACATAAGCATCTATCGTAACATATCTCCTTCGGTGGAAATTGTCACAACATTCCACGGAATGAATTTCCCGCTTTGCTCCAAAGCCTGTCTGACAGCCCGCTCGATACCGCCGCAACAAGGCACTTCCATCCGCACTACAGTGATGCTCACGACATCATGAGCCATAATAATCTGCGAAAGCTTCTCCGTATAATCCACAGCATCCAGCTTGGGACAACCGATCAATGTCACTTTATTTTTTATAAACTCCTGATGAAACCTGCTATAGGCATACGCTGTACAGTCAGCAGCGACTAACAGATTTGCCCCGTTAAAATAAGGTGCCTTTACCGGTACAAGTTTCAACTGAATGGGCCATTGGGAAAGTCTGATTGATTTTTCCGCCTGTGCTGCCCTTACCGCTTCCTCGTTATAGGCAGGTGCCTCTCTTTCTTCAAAGCTGATTGCATCGACAGGGCAGGCCGGCAGACAGTCTCCAAGTCCGTCACAATAATCCTCCCTTAACAATCCGGCTTTACCGTCTACCATGCCAATGGCACCTTCATGACATGCACTGACGCAAATACCGCATCCGTTACATTTTTCTTCATCGATCCGAATGATTTTTCTGATCATCATTTTATCCTCCTCTATTGACTAAGAAATTTTTGGAATGTTATTTTTACTTTTCGGGATAATCATAATAAAAAAAGTAAAATGTGTCTGTTGCATTTGCAACAAAGAGGATGGAAAAAAATGCAATATATATCTGTTCTGAAAAAAATGGGACTATTTGCCGGCATGGAACCTGATGAAATCGCGGCAGCCCTGCATTGCCTTCACGCCGAAAGCCGCTTATTTCATAAAGGAGAATATATATTTCATGAAGGAGAAACGATAACTTGTATTGCCGTTTTAGCCGATGGGAAATTACTGATTCAAAGAAATGATTATTGGGGCAACCAAAGCCTTCTGTATCTGTTGGAAACCGGAGAGCTGTTTGGAGGTGCTTACATTGCCCCCGGCGGCGGTGCACTGCTCCATGATATTGTCGCGGCCGAGGACAGCATAGTGATCTTTTTTCATGTCCAAAAAATCCTAACCCGCTGCCCTTCCGACTGCAAATATCAGATCAAATTGATCCAAAACCTGTTTTTCACTCTATCCGAAAAGAACCGAAAACTGGCACAAAAACTCAACTATATGGCTCAGCGTACGATAAGAGACAAATTACTTTCCTATCTTTCAGACCAATCCATGGAAAAAGGGACTTCGTCTTTTGATATTCCCTTTAACCGCCAGCAGCTGGCAGATTTTCTGTCCGTTGACCGCAGTGCACTGTCAAAGGAGTTGTGCAAAATGCGTGATGACGGATTGTTGCGCTTTCACAAAAATCATTTTGAGTTAATTAAAATCGTTTGATTTTTTTGGTGGTATTTTTTTCAAATTCCGTTTCACGGATCTTTAGTTTAAAAACTCTCTTGTACACCGGTGCGTTCTGATTATATGCGTCAATGATGCCCTGTATTTCATCCCGGAGATTTTTGATCTTCTTTTTCGCCGCATATTCATAATCCGGGAAAATCTCAGCTTCTATGACACCTTCGCTGTCACGCACCAGTACCTCCTGTACCAGACGGCTTTCTCCCAGTTTATTCTCAATTTCTTCCGGAGAAATATTTTCCCCGTTGGCAGTAATGATCAGATTTTTCTTGCGCCCTGTCAGGAATACAAATCCTTCTTCGTCCACATAACCCAGATCGCCCGTTTTCAACCAGCCGTCTTCCAGACTTTCGGCGGTTTCCTCCGGCATATGATAATATCCCTGCATCACGCTGGAACCTTTGACCCACAATTCATCATCCACTACCTTCGCCTCGCAGTTTGGCATCAGCTTACCTACAGAGCCCTCTTTATTATGCCAGCTTAAATTAGTACTGATGACCGGTGAACACTCCGTCATACCGTAGCCTTGCAGAATGGTAATGCCATAACGCTTAAAGGTTTCTATGTATGCAGGGTTCAGATAGGCACCGCCGCTGCATATGGTGTGAAACTGCTTTCCGAATACCTTGGCCTTGACAATAGGGGCCGGCATCCATGCAGCATCCTCCAGTTTTTTGGCAAGCGTCTCGATCATAAGCGGAACCATCAATATCATGTTGGGCTCAAACAGCTTGATATTCTTGGCAACCCGCATTAAGGAATCATTGATGCAGATGACACTTCCCAAAGAAAGTGCTTTTAAAATATCCATACTCAGGCAATAGGCATGATGAATGGGAAGCACAGACATAATAACGGTTCCCGGTTCAATCCGCATGTCCAGACAGGTTGCATTCTCTGCCAGATTGCGATGAGTCAGCATGACTCCTTTACTTTTGCCCGTTGTTCCCGATGTAAACATAATTGTGGCCAACTCTTCCGGTTTCGGCTGGTAGCCATATCCCGGCTTCTGCTCCCCGATCAGTTTCCGGAATGCCAAAGCACCGTCGACCGCGCTTTCCTCAGCCATGGAAATCACATGTTTTAATCCCGGGCATGCCTTCAAAGCTTCCGCTGCCACCTGTGCCTTGCTTTCATCATAGACAAGGGTTGTAACCTCCGCACGATTCAGCAGATCACATAAATCCTCAGCAGGCAGTTGGGCATCCAAAGGAACCGCAACACTACCGCTGTTCACAATTCCCATATAAGCCACAACCCACGCATAGGAAGTGGTTCCCAGAATAGCAATATGCCCTTTCTGCTCTCCAAGGGATTCCAGTACCGCAGAAAAACATTCCGAATCGTTTTTGAATGTGGTATAAGTTTTGCTTTCAACCGCAACAGCCTTTTTTCCTTCGGCATCAGCCCGCTTTACCTTGTAACGGAATGCATCCCAGGAGCCGTGAGCCGCTTCTGATTTTACCAGAAGTTCACGAATTGTACTGCTTTGAACATCCATATCGTTCCCCTCCCGTTATTTACTGATCTTTTCCAAATAGTCAACCGCTTCCTGCACTGTACGGATATCCGCAGCCTCTTCCTGCACAATTTCCAGATCAAACTCATCCTCGATCTCGCCCAGCATGCTCATAAAATCAAAGGAAGTAAATCCCAGATCCTCCATAAAACGGGATTCCGGTTTGATATCCTCCTTTTCCACTTCCACATAATTCACAATGATATTGACTAATTTTTCAAACATAATTTCCCTCTCTCCATTCTCTTTCATTTACAAGTTTTATATGTATCCTTTTGGGAAAACCGCATCCTATATCAGCTTGATGATCTCACCGATCTTTAAGTTCGGACTTTCAATCCCCTTGAACATGATCTTGCACATGTAATAATAGAAATACTCTAAAGTTTCTTTGGTCACCGCCGCCGTCTGATGTTCAAAATTAAAATCCAATCCGTTATCGTCAGCTCTGTGCATAACCGTCAGATACATTGCCTGAGTCGTTGCACCGTTGGGATACCATTTGGTCTTATATTTGATATCCCCAAGCTTACTCAGTCCCTTGTCCTTTAATGTCATTGGCTGATAGGTCAGTGACATCGGCTCATAGGTTCTCCCCGGCTCTATCGGATACAATTCCCTTCGATATGCAAAATATTCCACGGGATCAAAATTCGTATGCCGGAAAGTTTCATTCTGGGCATCCCGGATCATATGAATCCCTTCCAGGAAAGTCGCATCCTCCGAAATGATCGTACGGAACGGGAATGAATGGATCCTGGTCCCGCCGGACTTTTTCTCTGCCAGAGTTGCTCTTCTTGCATAAGCCACATTGATAGATACATCATCGTTTCCGTTCATTTTCTGCAAATAGGTCCGAATACCCATGATCAACAGACACTGTAACGATATATGCTGTTGCTCACAAAAGTTCATCAGGCGCGTTGTCGGTTCCTCTTCCAGATGAAAAATATCCAATGCCGAATCTACGTTTTGGGATATAAATAATGCTGCCCTGGCATTTGGATTTTTCTTTCTCTCCTCTTCCAGCGCTTTCGGTCCGTCGATTCCGTTATAGATCGGTTCCGATTCCCCGATCAATTTGCGGAAATATTCCCGATCCCTCTGCTGCGCCTTGCTTCCGGCTTCATATTCCAGATCCTTTTGCAACTGCTCAATATAAGAACGCATGTCTTTGGGATATTCCACTCCTTCAAACATGGCATTGCTGTAAATCTCGATGATATCTTTCAAAAACAGGATCAGTGACTGTGCATCCAGCGTCAAATGATCTCCCAGAAGATAGACACCCTGGTTTCCATCCGGCGTTTTAATGATGACAATCCGGTTCATGGGGGAGTCCTCTCTTTGAAAAGGAACTCTTGTCCATGCCTTCATAATCTCTTCCGCTTCTTCCATGGTTTTCCCGGTAAAATCGACATATTCGATTTCCCGTTCCTCTTTCTCAACCACATACTGATACCACTGCTTCTCTTTTTTATCATAGGCAAAACGCAGGCGCATTGACTCACAGCGTTCATATGCTTTATAAATTGCCTTCCGCAGCACATCAATGTCCAGCTCATATTCAATGGTTAGGCTGGTCCCCACATTCACAACCTCTTTTTTAGGGCAGTAATCCAAATAATAAAAATGGAATTTCTGTGCAACCGTCAACGGATAGGTCTTATAACCTTTTCTTGTTTTCATGCAGTTTCCTCCCCTTCCTTTTCACACATTTCTACAAACTCATCCAACGTCCTCTCATATAGCTCCATATTCTTGTAATAGCTTTCTCCGTGGGCAGCTTCTTCTACAATCAATATCCTCTTGGCAGATGCACAACAGTCATACATTTCCCGACACATTGCGGTCGGTACAAACGTATCCTTGGAACCATGGATAAACAGAATCGGGATTTTCGCCTTGGCAACTTCTCTCTTGGCATTACACTCATCCATACCATATCCTGCCAGCCTCTTGTTGATGATTTCCGCCCCCTGTATGGCAGGAAAAGCCGGCAGATGATACATGGTATTCAACACATGGGTAAAGACCTCTTTGGGAGAGGTAAAACCGCAATCCGATATCATGCCCTTTACCTGAGGCGGCAGTTCCATGCCGCTTGCCATCAATACCGTCGATCCGCCCATGGAAATCCCATGCAGAAAAATTTCAATATCCGGTCCGCATTTCTGAAGCACCCAGTCAATCCAGCCCAATGCATCCTTTCTGTCCAGACATCCGAAACCGATATACTCGCCCTCACTGTCTCCATGGGCTCTGGCATCGGGATGCAACATGGCATAGCCATGGCGGAAATAATAGTCTGTCAACCCCGTAAAATCTGCCATCCCTTTGCTGGTATATCCGTGAAAGCAAATAACAACTCTCTTTTTTCCCGCATTTTCTTTGATTGCCGGAAAATATGTAGCATGAAGTTTTAACCCGTCAAAGGATGTCTGATATACATCCTCGTGAGGTTGTTCCAACATAAAAGCCTTTCTTTCTGCCAGAACATCCGCATACTGCGACCAATCCGTACCTGCCATTTTAATGGTACGCTCCACATCCACTTTCTGCCGTTTCATGGTTCTTCCGTAAAAATAGAACGTTTCTGCCACGCCTGCCGCAGCAAGCGCTCCGATAACTGCAATTCCTTTTTTTATAATTCCCATTTTTCCTCCTAATCCACTGTTTCAATGCTGACTGTTCATTTCTGCTTTTTTTTCGAGTCAATAATTTCCTTTAATCTGAGAGCCTTTTCAATATTTCCTTCTACCTTCAGCTTCTGCACGGTAAATGCCCATATGGGATCCAGCTTTCCTTCCGCTATTTTCTGAATCGTATCCGGATCCGAAGTGAACATGGCATCTCTGTCATGATACTCATAAGGCTCGACCGAAAGCTTTCCGTCCTTTACTTCTACATAAAATATGCCGCCGGCCTCTTCATCTTCAATGTTGAACTGAAATGCAAGGTGTTCATGAATATCGCTTACATCCGTACCCATAAACCTGTTCTTCATTTCATAAAAGAAATCTGCATATGTCATTCCATTCTCCTTTCACAATATCGACCATTAGTCGATTCTTTATAAAATCATTATAGCACCCATTTCGACCGTCGGTCAATTACGGACAAGATAAAACTTGTTACAATTTTTCTCTTATGTTACAATTATTTACATAATGTTTGATACTGAATGGAAAGGTGGCTTTTTCAGATGCCGGAACCGGATAAATCCCAAAGAATTTTAGATGCCCTGCAGCAGCTGCTGGAGGAAAAGAATATACAGAACATTTCCGTAAGTGATATTGCTGCCAAGGCAGGAATCGGAAAAGGCAGTATCTATTATTATTATCCTTCTAAAGACGCCATTGTTGATGCACTGATCAAGCGCAACTACGAGCAGCCCCTGCAGACTGCCAAGACCCTGTCCGCGCAAACCAATGTCTCTTCATTTACGAGAATGGCAATGCTTTTTCAGGCATGTCAGAATTCATCTGCAATTTTTCTGACTCACAAACGGGATCCTTCCACAAGTGCACAGGAACTTGCTTTTCTGCACCAAAAGCACTTAAATTACCTGATTTCCGAACTGAAGCCTGCCTTGACCGAGATCATTACCCAGGGCATTGCCTGCGGCGAGATACATTTCGATTACCCGGATGCACTGGCTGAAATTGCATTAATCGTCATTACCGTGAAGCTCAACAATTTCCTTGTTCCTTCTACCCCGGAAGAAACAAAGGATACATTAAAAGGTTTGATTTCACTATTAGAAAAAGGCACCGGCGTACCGGCCGGAACCCTGGAATATTTGTCTTTGATTACATAAAAAAAAGTCCCGCACCTGCCTTCTCCGGCAACGTGCGGGATTTCTGTTTATCGCTTACTCATCACTTGTTTTTCCTTATGCGTATCTTATACAATACCCTGCACTTTCATAGCAGTAGCACAAGGATTCAGTATTTATGCGCCTTTCAGACCTTTTTGTATATTATAAGTATATTACGATCATGTATTTCCATCTGCTTATACCAACTTTCAAACTTTACCACGTTAATATTTTATGAGCTTTCTCTTCTACAACCATGACATTATACCATCTATATCCGGTGTCATTGGATTTTTCTTTCCTTGCTCGCATTCATATAGGTAATTCTGACAGGCTGTTATAATATCCTTCTCGTTTTTATCCAGAATGGATTTGACTTGCTGCATATAAGCATTATTTTCAATTCTGTATTTCTGTATGTACTTACTATCTATCGGAAATAATTTTATATAATGCACGCCATGTCTGTTTCCAGACTTTGTTGCAGAATTTGGTGGAAGTGCAAAATATTGGTTCTTAGGAGTATTAGCCGCAATATTAGAGCGAAGTGGTACTACAAATTTATGGTTTTGTCCTTTGTATTTTAATTTCACTATTAAAACACATGGTCTGCCACTTTTGTTAAATAGTAATTCTTTGTCTGTCCCATGCTTTTTACATTCCTGATAAAACTGTTCCCCTACTTTTACTAATTGCACCTATGTATCTCCTTAAATTGCTTCCTCTATTATTTTCAGAAATAGTTAAAGCCACCAAAAAGGTGGCCTTAAACTCTTCAAGTGAATGATATTCTAAATTCAAGTCCCGTCATTCGCGGAGACCAAACATACAAGTGAATAAAATTCGAAGCGTTATTCGCGCTGAACAAATCTCTTTGTTCACCTATAGTATATGCAATTTCTATATTTTAGTCAAACACTTTTTATAAAAGATAAGAAACATTTCTTTCACTACAAATCCTGCAATCACACGACTCATACACCTTTTCTAAATATTTATTCAAATTATTTACTCTTTTACATTTTCTTTCCTGCGATATGAAAACCTTACTGTATATTACGTGTAACTTTTATGTATATTACACGTATATTATCGGTTTTAATCATCTAAATGCATTGTAAAACTTGCACAAATTTCTCAAATCTCGCAAAATAGAAAATGCCGGATTTAAGCCATTTCTGACCCATCCGGCATTTCATTATTTTCTCATGTATTTGTGCATTTTCACTATTAAACAATACCCTGCGCTTTCATAGCAGTTTCTAAGGTGTCCGCAGAGTTACTGGGGTTTTGAGGTCGGTTGTATATCACGTGTATAGAGTGATTGTCGGACAATTTCGATTAACACCTATTTTAAAAAGTACTATATGCAGATAATTATTGAAGGGAATAAGATTAGCTATACCTTATCATTTGATGGCATATATTATCCTGCTCTTCAAGACTTGCGGAAAGTTTTCTGAGATTTAAACCAAATTGACAAAACTACTGCTGCCCGCACCTTTTTTCATCTCCCAATGCATAAGCAACAACATATTGATGAAACATTCGCAACTCGTAATCAGATGGCTTGAATTCATGCTATAAGTAGTGTCCAAATCTCTACGGAAGCAATTGCTATTGAATGAGTTACTCTAGTACTAAAAATAATCCTCCAGTTTTCCTATAATCTGCGGATTATCATATTTTCAGACACATAAATTTACATTTAACTAAATTGCCATATGTATTAACTCATGATATTAAGCCATAACTTCACATAGCTTTTCTAATATCCATATACCGGCATTATAATAGCTTTTCACATCGTTAATAGATGCCGTAATAGCAGAGCCATGCGCAAAACTATTTCTTAATTTCACCAATGAATTTAATTGTCCCATTTGTGAACTTCCTTTTATAAGATTTTCAAAACCCACTCGCCAATCCGAATTAATTTTTTCTAATATCCTATACATCTGTCCCGTTGAAGGATTAAACGATGCTTCAATAATACTTTTATTCAAATATGTTTTAGCTTCTTCATTTGCACCACTTGACAAATAATCATATACAATTTGTTTAAAAACATATTCCACCGTACCACACGCTTTAATAACAGAATATGAAGTTAAAAATCGCACATTCGAATCCAGTCTATTGCTATCAATCCACTGCTGAATACTATTAAGCTCTACCTCACAATCCCTCAAAGTCTGTCGGTAATTACCATTCATATTTTTCTCCATAGAGTATTTCTGTTGCTAAATTAATACGCTTTTTTATTTTTTCCGTATTAGTAGTTCTTTTGGATACTGCATCTTGGTAATCTTCATTCCTAATTAAAATATCATACCTATTGCTTAAATCGCGAGAAACAAATTTATCTAACCCAGTTTTCTTTCTAACAAACTGTGTTGCTGCATAAACTGAATCTGCAATTGCTGGGTTGATTTTCTTAGCAAATTCTACTTTTTCCCCATCATATTTTCCATTTCTAAAAATAATAGTACCACATGATTCAAAAAGAAATTGTACTATTTCTATAAATTCTGCTTTTGATTCTTCCATCCCTACAATTTCAAATGAACTATTTCTTTTCATAAATTGGTTTAAATATTTCACCAAATTAATTTGATTAATTTGAACTTCTTTTTGTTTAGAAAAGTATGCAAATGCAAACAATCTTAAAATCAACTCTATGTCTGTCATTCTTGCATCTGGTATTGTATCATTATATATTTTTCTCCAATATTGATTTTTATTAAGTTCTATTAATAGCTTGTTAAATGCACCATGATAGACGCAATTCCTTATTTCCTGAGGTTTCAAGCTTCTTCCACTCGTATTAATTCTTTCAAAAATCTGATACATCCCAGTATCATCTTTTGGCTCTTTTTGTTCAAATACAATGGCATGAATCGGTGAATTTCTAATCTTTCTTTGTTCTTCTGGCTGTAATTCCTGAAATGTTTTTCCTCTCCACTTTTCATTTATATTTTCTGAATTTGACAATGCAAATGATTTTCCATCTCCTCCGAACACACCTCTTTTAACATAATCATACACTGTCATAATTCTTTGATAACCATCTACAATTAATCGTTTTTCATCATCCGTCTTTGCCAAGAAGATACTTGGCACCGGAAGTCCTAATAAAACAGAATCAATAAAACGACTTGCTTCATTTTTATTCCATACATAATTTCTTTGCATTTCGGGTTTTTCCAAATCGCCCTCTTCATACATTGTAATTAATTCTCGGAAAGACATATCTGTACCAAAAGACGTAATGTTAAACAATGAATCATCTGAATAACTAGTAGTTTCTTCTTTGATTTCATCAATCATATTTTTTTCCTTTGTCAATCCCATCTTTTTCTTCTCCTTTATTTTTTTTATATTATTATAATTATACCTACAAAATATTTCGACACTGCTCAGTCCAATCAAGTTTGCATTCACAATATAACTTCTAATTAAGTTTCTTTCTGAATTCAAAGTTTGTAAATATGTTAACACAAGTTTTGCTTCATTTTCAACAACTACTAATTCACCTTGTTTTTCCATATGCAAACTGAAAAGTTTTTCAATTTCTTCTTCTGTATAGTAAAGAATAGAATACTCCATTAATACACCTCCAACGAATTTTATTGTCTTAAGTGTACTAATTCTCTTATTTACAAGCTTTCTTCATTTTGTAGTATTTATCAAAATTAATCAAATATCTTCGTAATATCCTGATACCGATTCACCACCCGGTAAATCTCCACATACTCTTTTCCAATCTTATATAGCACAACATAATTCCCACAAATCACATATTTATAATCCGTTCGGAAGCTAACCCTTTTAGCAAGATCAGCTCCCATATACGGAAATTGCAGTATATTCTCAATTCGAGCATATATCTCCTGAATGGTCTTTACTGCCATTTCTTCATTATCTTCGGCAATATACTCTCTAATGTTCTTCAAGTCCTCTGCCACAATAGGGTTAATCCGCAATTTCATCATAAGTTATACCCCGACAGATTTCTTCAGTTCATCCAAGTTCATCCAGGAACTTTCATCCTTAACTGCTTCTTCTGCTTCCTGTAACTTCATCAGCAGCTTCTTCTCAGCCTTTTCACGTTCATAATCCTCCATATCCATAACCACAAACTTGCCTCTACCATTTTTTGTCAAAAACACAGGTTCTCCAACCTGGCAATTTTTCAGTACTTCATTATAATTTCTTAAATCTGATACAGGTAATATATTCGGCATAAAATCAACTTCCTTTCTTAGATATAGTTTCTTTATTTACATGTATATTATACAAAAGAAAGCTGTAAAATTCAACGAAGAGTTTTACAGCTTTCTTTAATATAAATACTTAATCCATACAAATCAAATCATTATTTCGTTAGTTTTTCATTAAATCGATATCCAACACCCCAAACCGTCTGTATATAAACAGGCTTGCTAGCATCGTCCTCTATCTTTTCCCTTATGTTGCGGATATGGCTCATCACAATGTTGTAATCCCCGGAATAGGGCTCTTTCCATACAATATCATAAATCTGTTCTTTACTGAACACTTTTCCTGGATTTTGAGCCAGCAAATATAAAATTTCAAATTCTGTAAAAGTCAACTTTATCTGTCTGTTATTACGAGTTACTTCTCTTTTATCTGGAGAAATTGACATATTATCAAAATATAATTCTGATAGCAGCTTTGTTTCCTCTATTCTATAAGTTTTCCTTCCAACATCCAAAGCTGATAACACAGAATCTAACATTTCATCTTCATCATCTTCAAAAGATAATAATAATATCTTTCCTATGCTACCACCTCCTAACGTTTACTCAATCATAACTATCGACTTTACAATATCCGTTCTTGCAATAGAGCGCAGAGGGATAGCAGTTGCAATCAAACAAGCAATGACAGAAACCACAGCCGCTTCCAAAATGGAAATAATCGGTGCTGTTCCAAATTGCAGAGTATTATTAACTGCTGCTTCAACAAAGACAGAACAGATATAGCCAAGCAGACCACCGACAACGGAAGCGATCAGCCCGTAATATGTACCCTCCCACAAAAAAGTCTTGTAAAGGCTTGTCTTGCTCATACCAATGGCTCGCTGCATACCGATTTCAGAAACGCGGGTGTGAATATTTGTATAAACCGTGTTGATGATATTCAGCACACCGATAAATCCAATGAACAAAATCAGTCCCCAACAAAGCATATTGATCTGTGCAAAACTTTCTACAAGTTCTGCGTCCGATTGCAGATAGGATAGCCAATGGCTGCCTGTGTTCCGGCTGCACCATTCGTCTAACCATGTTTCAAACTGTTCTGTATCTGCGTCCCCGGTCAAAGCAGGGTATACTTCCGCATATTCCTCCTGTCCCGTGATAGCGGTATAGGCAGCGTCACATACGATAATCTGTACGCCGTTTACAAAGCCCTCGTTGTTGATCGTAACCGGCTCGTCTACAATTCCGGCGACACGCAAGATCTGATTTCCGACTTGTATTTCATCATTTACAGACAATTCCGTATTCTCTATTTCCTGTCCTGCGACAGAGAAAGGAATAGGATTTTTCACAAGGCAAGCTGTTCCATTCAGCAAATCCGCTTTATCATTCTCGCTCAATGTGGAAATGGCAGAGGTCAGGCGTTCATCATCAAATGCGGCGATATGCAGGGCTTCCCAAGCCTGCAAGGGAATATCCGTATCTACGGGCATTGTCCCGCTTTCGTCAAACTGATAGACGGTCAACATTGTTGTGGAAAGGTTGTCTACCATTTCATTCTCGCGCAACTCATTTACAGAAGCAGCGGCAATACCGATTGTTTCATTCGTAACAGAATAATCGCCCAAATAACTATCCTTTAGCGCCGTACTTGCGTCCAAAAGTCCGCTGAATGATTGCAGGGCAACAAATACCGTAATACTCATTACCATAGACAAAATTGTAATAGCGGTGCGTCCCCGATTTCTTTTTAAGTTCAGACGGGCGTAAAATGCTTCAAAATTTCTTATCTTTTTTGCTTTGCGGTGGCGACGTTTCACTTTTGCAGACTGCCCTGACATAGCCACCGTAGGAGAAACGCAGGAAGCGTAGCAGGCTGCGGGAAATGATGCAATACCCGCAAAAATCAGCGTGATACCTACGCTTGCTACCAAAGGCAGAATTTTACTGCTACTATTTGCGTGAATGGTTGCGGTCAATTCCTGTGTCGTGCTTGCCATAAACAAATCGGGGTTTAGGAAGCTCATGGTTGCGGTTAATATGCCCTGTGAAGATAGAAGTCCCAAAATAACACCCACCGGAATACCAATGCCACAGAGTAAAAAGAGTTGTATCGCCACCAATCTATAAAGCTGTTTCTTCTCGCCGCCAATGGCACGGAGCGTACCGTATTCCCTGGCACGCTTTGATACTGCGATTTTCAGAATGTTATAAATGACAAGCCCTGCCGCAAGCAGAACAAGGATACCCACCATAACGCAAGCAACCGTCATAAAGGAAAATCCTGTACTTTCGGTATCTGTTGTTCCTGCTTTTTCGTAAGCAATACCAAGCGTTTCTAACAAGATACTGTTGTACTGTATATTTGCTTCGTCAATAGACAGTTCTTCCTGAAGCTCATTTACAATGGATTGAAATTGCTCCGTACTTTTCGTTTTGAAGTCCGTAGAATAAAGCAAATATCTTTCGGGCAGTAAAGCGTTCGCTGTCCCCTCGCCAACAACGCCCTCAACAACGCCGCTGCTGTAACCAAGATAGCTGTTTTCCAAGATACCGCAAAGTGTAAAATCGGCAGTGTACTCATACGCAGCTTCCGTGTCATTTCTCAAAGAAACTTCAAGCGGAATACTGATTGTATCGCCAACCTTACCATCAAACTCCAAATATTGCAGCACATTTTCCGGCAAAGCGATTTCATTCTCACGCTCCGGCAAATGTCCCTCTTTTACCGTGCTGATCGACGGATAAGCGTTCAATGCGTCCCCGCAATACTCACGGAGATAGAGCGTTAATCCGCTGTTCTTCAAATCCGTATAGCCAACATTGATAAGGCTGCCCACGTTGGTAAGCCTGCTATCTTCTGAAAGTGTCTGTGCCTGTTTCTGTGATAATTGATGAAAGGTCACATAGCGATTACCGTTCAG
The DNA here is from genome assembly GCA_051877575.1 of Lachnospiraceae bacterium. Lineage (GTDB taxonomy): Bacteria > Bacillota > Clostridia > Lachnospirales > Lachnospiraceae > UBA2882. The sequence continues at coordinate 123,530 of JBJEJA010000020.1, forward strand.
GCTTGCCGCTTGGCTTACACGCATAGACTGCAAAATACCGATAGACTGACCAACTACCGTAGTCATAACAGTAGATAAAATAACGGCAATCAAAATGAGTATGGAAGTGACTCTTTGGGCTTTCAGCTCTTTCCATGCAAGGGATAAATAGGATTTCATTTTACAGTCACCTCCGTAAGTTCTCCGTCTATGATAGAAAACTGACGGTCTGCCATTTTTGCAATACGGCTGTCATGCGTGATAATGACAAGCGTTTTTCCTAACTTCTCCCGAATATCGCAGAGCATTTTCATTACCTCGCCACCGCTTTTGCTGTCAAGATTTCCAGTTGGTTCGTCTGCAAAAATAATATCGGGCTGTGCAATCAAAGCACGGGCAATCGCCACACGCTGTTGCTGACCGCCGGATAATTCATGCGGCAGATGTGATAAGCGTTCTTTCAAGCCCAAAAGTTCCGTAAGCTGCTTCAAATATTTTTCGTCAGGCTGCTTTTTATCCAACAGCAGGGTCATGATAATGTTTTCCCTTGCTGTGAGAACTGGCAAAAGGTTGAATTGCTGAAAGATAAAGCCTATCTTCTGGCGGCGAAATGTGGAAAGCTGTTTATCGCTGCCGTTGTGAATATCGGTATCGCCATAGTAGACAGAGCCAGAAGTCGGCGTGTCTAATCCGCTGACAATATGGAGCAGTGTACTTTTTCCGCTGCCGGAAGGTCCGATAATAGAAATGAAGTCGCCCGAATGAATAGTCATGCTGGCGTGGTTGAGCGCGGTTACCTGACTTTCCCCCACACCATAGATTTTTGAAATATCCTGTACTTGAATGTCCATAAAAAACTCTCCTTATCTCGTGACAAATCACGTGTGATAGGGAGAGTATATCGAGTAAATCTCAAAAATTGCTCAAGGTTTCAAAAATTAAAAACTGCTGTTGTCTTTGCTCCGTGTTCCATATTTTCTATTGTTAAGCTGCCGCCATGCTTTTCACATAGCAGCTTGCAGATATATAGCCCCATTCCAAAATGTTCACTATCGGATATTTCATTGCGAGCGAATGGTGAAACACCTTTTCTTAATATGGTGGCAGGAAAACCGTTGCCATCGTCACAAACAATTAAAATCATTTGCTTTTCTTGATAAGCTATTTTAACGGTAACTTTATTTTCGGCATACCTCAGTGCGTTACTGATAAGATTTTCCGCTGTGTTATAAACAAACTGCTTATCAATATGCACTTGCGCCGCTGTCCCGGAGTGGCTTATATCAATTTCTTTGCCTGACGCTTCAGCAAGTATGGTAAGGCTGCTTTGCAATTCCGATTGAATATTCTCTTTGTCATAGATATGCCGTTTGCACTCTAATTCCTCTAATTTCTGTGCGCTTGTCATAATCTCAACATAATGCTCAATTCGCCCTGCATATTGACAGATCAGTTCGACAGGTTCCTTACCATTATCCGCATTAAGATTTCCGTTCTCTATACCTTTCTGGAGTAACTTTGCAGAGCCTTTCAATACAGTAACAGGATTTCGCAAATCGTGAGAAAAAGCAGCATTTAGCCGTTTGCGTTCCTCCGCTTGCCGCCATAGCTCCCGATTATTTGAAAGTAAGGTTTTACGCATGCTTTCAAATGCCAAGCAGAGTTCGCCTAATTCGTCTGACGCATAGCCTGTTATTTCAAAATCCAAATCCTGCTTTTGTATGCGTTCCGCACTATACAGCAGAATAGCAATAGGACGTTTCAGCTTTAACCGATAAAAGATAATATCAGCACAAATAAGTGCCACAATTACCAAAACAACAGGCATTGCTATCTGTAATGAGGAAAGAATACTATACCCCGGCTCAACTTTGTAAGTATAGTAATAAGTTGTCTGTGTTCCATCCTCGCCCGTGATTACTACCGCAGAATTATCTGGGACAATAGTTTCTGAGTTATCAAGGTTGCTTTCTTCGACAGGAACAGTAACATATAAATCGAAGTGGTCTATCAGAGTATTACATAAACCGCTGAACAGAACACTTAATACGATAGCTGCAATTAGAGAAGCTGTGATAATTGCCAAAAAGGATTTTTTCAAACTCATGTTTTTTATCCTACCCATTTATAGCCCACCCCCCAAACAGTTTCTATATAATTGTGGAGCGACAGAGTGGAAAACTTTGCTCGTATCTTTCGTATATGCTCCATGATTGTATCGCTGTTACCGTCGCCCTCCAATCCCCAAACCGTATCATAAATTCTTTCGCGGTCAAAGACTTGTCCCTCATTGATAGAGAGCAGTTCCACAATATCAAATTCTTTTTTCGACAAAGTAACGAGTGTCCCGCTTATGGAAATTTCCCGTTTCGCATAGTCGATAACCATATCATTAAAAAATCGCAAGGTAGACTGTTCCTGTTTCCTGTTCTCGCGGCGCAGATGTGCCGCCACTCTTGCGCCCAATTCGTCAAGGTCAAAAGGTTTTACGATATAATCATCAGCACCCACAGAAAAACCTTTGATTTTATCCGTTGTTTCAATACGGGCAGTCAAAAACAGAATAGGACAAGTGATATACTCGCGAATATTCTGACAAACCGTAAGCCCGTCCATATCCGGCATATTTATATCAAGTAGGACAATATCCGGCAAATAGGACATTTTCTTTAATGCTTCCTGCCCGCTGTAAGCTGTGATTACTTGATAGCCCGACATTTCAAAATAGTTTTTCATAAGGGTAACAACGCCTTTTTCATCATCAACCAACATTATTTTTTCATTCATGTATACCGCCTCCTTTCGCAAGTGTATATTATCTCATGCAAATCTCAAAAATCTCTCAACTTCTTCAATGTTTACTGCATTTCTTTATAAGCCGACACCTTTTCATTTATCTATATACATTTTAACTTACTACATCCTAAAAGTAATCAATACATTTAATAAATTTACCCATTATGTACCAACGGCTGCTTTTTCAGCATCGCCTTCTGCGTCTTCCACACCTCGTCCATAATCGCCTTCACTTCTGCCATATCCTCTTCATAAACATTCCCGGTACTGTTAATTCTCTTAGCAATCTGATTCAGATTCCCACTGATTTTTCCAAGTGTTTCGTTGTATTGCCTTAGATAAGAATAATCCACATCATAAACAAATCCAAAGAGTATCAATGTCCTGATATAATCCGAAGCACTCTTCCGCTTAGACAGTTCCACCTTCCTGTCCAGAATATATTTTTCATTATCGCTCAAATAAATTTTCAGTTCATTTTTCCTCGTTCTATTGGCTCTATCCTTTGCCATATCGCTCCATCCTTTCAAATGATTTTAAGGGTTAGGGAATTCTCCCTGAATGATAAATTTGAGCATTTCTTCTTTAAGAGAAATCGCTCATTTTATCGCCTGTGAGGGAACACAGGCAGTGCTTGCTAAGTTAGTTTTTATCCTTTTCCTGTTCTATTGACTTTCGCCTTTTCTGTGCCAGTTCAGCCAAGCGATTCTGCACCATTTCCCGTAAGTTTGGCAATGCACTTCCTATGTTCATTTCTGTTCTTTTCCGCCTTTGAATGGCTTGGTAAATTTCTGCAAATCTTGCCCGATCCGCAACGATATTTTCTGACAGGCAGATATTCTGAAAGCCCAGGCGCTTTACGACTTCTCTGGTAACTTCATCAAAGCTTTCCATTGCAGCTTGCTCCTGATACATTCCGTAATGCCCGATTGCCCTGCTGACTTTCTCCCAGCCTTCACTCCAATCAGAAATCACTGGGCTAACCAACTCTGCATAAATCTCCCGCAGTTCCGCGACGGTCGGCTTGAATTTATTTGTCAGCATATATTGTTGAAGTGCCTTTGATAATATCTGATAGTCCAGATCATGTAACAAGGCGTACCACACATCCAACGCTTGTTCTGTCCCAATAAAATCTTCTCCATACATTGCCTGCATGGCTACAACCAATGTCGCAAATTCCTGTTTAGTCACCAAAAACACCTCCTGTACTTTGCATCTTTTCACGCTCCAGCCACGAACTCACATTGTTCCCGCTTCCCTTTTCTTTGTTCCTTTTCAGTGGAAAGAAATCCGTCCATCCATTCTGAATTGTCTGCTTAATAATTGCCACTTGTTCAGCAGGAGAATTTGATAAACTTTCCAGCTTATCAATGCAATAACCGATTGCTTTCCCCTTCACTTCCTTGCCATTTTCTTTTCGATATTCCAGATAAGAAAGAAACATACTATTCAGCACCGTATCAGCAAAGTAAGACGGAATTTCCTCTATCTCTGGTTCTCCCTCTTCCTTTGGCTTCTTCTCTTCCTTTTTACTATTCTCTATCTCTGCGCTACCTGAAATTTCTGTGATGTTACCCTCCGTTACAGTTTCATTACATAGTAACGCCACCTGCTCTTTTTCCTTTAGGAGCTTTTGATTTGCCCTGTGATTTCTGACTCTGGCTGCTGAAGCGCTCTCACTGCCAACCATATCCTCCAAGTACAATAACTGTAATGATTGATCGTCCAAAAACACAGCCGCATGATATTTACACAAAGCAGAAATCGTCAGCTTCACAAGTGCCGGTTTCTCTCCCGTATCCAATGCTATTTCTTCATCTAAGGACGGTAAAATGTTTTGATAGAAAATAATCCCTTCTGTGTTAATTGCCTTTAACAGCAGTTTCAAATAAAGCAAGACGATACTATCTCCCTCCGGCAAAGTTCGCAGTTGCTTGATAATCAGTTCCTGAAAGAACCCTACCTGCAATTTCAACCAGTAATATCGTTTCCCTGCCATTTAGCATTTCCCTCCGCTCTGGATAAAAGCATCCAGCATACTTCTGTAAATGATGTAATGATAGCGGCTCTTGCCATCCTTTTTGATGGCATAGCCGATTGGAAGCCGCTCCTGCCTCATCAAAAACTGTAAGGTCACAACATCCATGTTAAGCAGTTTTGCTGCCTCTTTTGTCGTAACTCGTTCCATTAGCGTTCCTCCTCTCCATGTGTCTCCTCTTTGCCGCTTCTGACCTTCCTAATCGCCGAATTCAGCCGTTCAAGCTGTTTCCCCTTCAAGTCCTTCCTTAGCCATCTGCAAAGCGTAAATTCGGAAATTCCCATTGCTTCCGCCACTTCCCACTGCTTTACCTGTTTTTGCTTCATCAGCCGTTTTACTTCTTCTTTTTTCACTTGTTTCTCCTCCATATTTTTGTTGACATTGTTGCTGTTGTTGTCTATACTAATTATGTACTATATAGTACATGTAAACAATTCTGTTTCTTATATGGTACGAGCAAATATGATGTGTAAATGAAAGGAGTACATGAAAAAATGCTGACAAATCAAGATGAAATCCGGGAACGGATCATTCAAATCCGAAAAGAAAGGGGGTTATCACAGAACCAATTAGCAAAAGACTTTGGAATTTCCAGAACACATTACTGCAACGTTGAGAACGGTAAGAAACCTGTAACAGAGAGCTTTCTCAAAGTGCTAGCCAGCGGCTACAAGATACCTATGGAAGCATTTATTCCTAATGAAAATGGAGATTTGATGCAATATTGCGAATGCACCAATGATTTTGTGAATGCAATCATCAATGACTATT